>JAZQIL010000072.1:0-4497 GCA_045541055.1 Oscillospiraceae bacterium | reverse complement strand
TTTTGATTTGTCGGTTTGTTCCGCAAATGAATAATACTGTTCTTGTACTTCAAGCGGCGGACAAATAATCATGAAGTTCGAGACGATTGGCACATTAAGATTCGGCATAGTTTGGCCGACTACCATATCTTCAATTGTCTTCTTAAACGATGGGAATGAAATGATTTTCTGAATGAAATCTGCTTTCAATATCCCGTTTGATCGAATTATCATGGAACCAGTGCCGCAAAGCAATCCATTCTCAGATACAACTGCACATCTGCCCATTTCACCCCTGCGTCCCATTACAACATCATCAATGAATAGATGGTAAGCACTCAGCTCTGCATATTTTTCATCTGATACAGTGAGCTTAAAATCCACAGCAATTTTACCTTCGGAAATATGTGAGGGATTAACAAGTGCGTGAGCATTCTCGATATAGTCTTCTTTGTGCAGGAGCGAACCGAAAGGTCCGATTTTAATTTCAGCCAACTCACTAAGAGGTTTCTTTTCCCAGTTATGTGGATTAGAAACCGGATCCCCAAACATCTCCACAAATCGGGCTTTGACAAGTTCGTCCAGCTTTGCGAGCTGCTGCTTGCGGTCATTTATGATAGCATAGATTTTTTCCAGTATAGCCGCATACTGTAGTTGCTGGTCTAAAGAAATATCGGGAACTTTCGTTTCTTCTAAAACTTTCCGGCTGATTGCTTTAAATGTACTTCCTGTTCCTTTGCTGTTTAATTCTACCGTTTTGCCTTTAAGCAGCCAATAGATAAACTCAACGGAGACCTTACTTGTATCTGGCGTTATTGCAGCTAAACCACGTCCTATGCAACATCTTTCTCTTGCAAAATTCAATGCACCTATCAGCGCTCTGACAGAAATCAGAATATCATTAGGGTTTGCAATTTTAGTAGGAGCATTACACCAAACTCTTGTAACTGGATATCTTTCACCGAAATCCGCATTTCCTTGAAAAAACGGAATACCGTCACAGTTATCATTATAGCTTTTGGAGTCGGGTGATTGCCCCATGTTGATATTGCAAACATCAATAAGGTTGATGTAATTCAAGATATCATACCTTCAAACCCGAATTTGTGTGGGTTTGTTTTCCTTTCATTTTATTTTTTGAGCATCTCTTTCAGCTCTGCCATTTCAATGGCTACCTGTTCATTCAGGATTTCCAGCTCCGCCATAATTTCCTCAGTGGGCGGATATTCCACAGCGACATATTCCGTTTTCTTATATTTATTGATGGATAAATCATAATCATTATCAATAATTTCCTGTTTCGGAACGAAAAAGCTCTGCTCTGTGCGTTCTCTGTCTTTTTCGCCGTCAAGATTGTGGAAACGCTGAATAATATCAGGAATATCATTTTCAGCGACTTCGGAACGCTTGTCATCAAGGCTGAGACCATCCGCTTTCATATCGTAAAACCAGACATTTTCTGTTCCGCCTGCATCGGTTTTGACGAACACAAGCACCGCCGTGGAAACACCTGCATAGGGCTTGAAAACACCGGACGGCATGGAAATCACGGCTTTCAGCTGATGATTTTCAATCAGTTCTTTTCTGATTGCCTTGTGAGCCTTTGACGAACCGAACAGCACACCATCGGGAACGATACACGCACAGCGACCGCCTTTCTGCAATAAACGCAGAAACAGTGCAAGAAAGAGCAGTTCTGTCTTTTTGGTATTGGTGACAGCTTTCAGATTATCATGAATACTTTCCGCATCGACAGTACCCTTAAACGGCGGATTTGCAAGGCAGACAGTATATTTTCCGCTGACATTGTTCTGTTTGGAAACGCTGTCCTTATAGTCAATATCAGGATTTGTGACGGAATGAAGCATTAAATTCATCGCAGAAATGCGAAGCATTGTATAATCAGTGTCGTATCCTGTAAAAGTCCTGCCTGCGAAATCTTCCCACTGTTCTTCGGTCATTGTGTTTTCGTAATGTTTTCTGATATATTCAGCAGACGAAACAAGAAAACCGGCAGTACCGCAGGCAGGGTCACAAATCAAATCGTCAGGAGTAGGCTGAACCAGCTCAACCATCATTTCACGGATATGTTTCGGAGTACGGAACTGACCATTCGTTCCTGAGTTGTTCAGCTTATTGAGCATATACTCGTACAAATCTCCCTGCATATCAAGGTCAGCAATATCGTGTGTATACAAATCTTCAAGCCCAGTGATAATTTTCTGCAATACCTGCGGATTCGGAATCACAAATACAGCACTGTCCATATAACGTGAAAAAGCCGTCTGAACCTGTTCGCCATCTTCACGGTCAGGAATTTCAATCAGTTCGCCTTTTTCATCAAAATCGGGAAGCTTGCCGTATTTCATCTTTTTGACAGCAGGAAAAGCATATTTTGAGATAATATTGAAAATATCACGAGCATCCTTGTCTTTGAATTTGCTCCATCTCATAGCCTGTCCGATTTCTGACTGAGGGAATATCAGGTCAGAAGCTTCTCCTGTCATATTAGAAAATTCTTCCAGTTCAAGCTCTTTTTCATCCAACGAACGAATGAACATCAGATAGGTAAGCTGTTCAATAACCGTCAGCGGATTGGTGATACCGCCAGCCCAGATATCAGTCCATATCTTATCTATTTTATTTTTAATGACACCAGTAATCATGTAATACCTCCAAATATTAAAGTAATATCTGTAAATCATTATACCATAAATTCCACATTTTTGCAAGGGCTTTACAAATAATTCTTTGCCTGTTTTCTTCCAGTCAAAGAACTATGTTGATTTACAAAAAAATTATAAATTCCACTTTTTATTTGCACCACTTGGCATTTTATTATATTCATAAAATCATTTTAATATAAAATCAGCCTGTTTTCTATAAAAGGAGCAGGCTTTTTAAGCTTTTTCAACAGCATTATTTTCAGGCATTTTTTAACGTTTTTCATGAAAAATTATTCTAAAATGCATTCAAAGCCAGCCAGCTTTTTTAATGTACTGAAAATTATAGTATATCAAAAGGTATCCTGTTTCTCACATTTTCTGAAAAATCTTGTCTGTCAGAAAATGTTATAATATTTTATATATGCCGATTTTTCGGCTGAAATGTAAGCCTGTGTCTGCTATGGAAACAGGCTTTTTTTATTTTTTATACATCAACCTGAGAGTAGCGATACACTAAACAACATCATAATTCCAGACTGGAAAATCAGCTAAATTTTCAGTACATTCTTTGTACAAAAAATCAATTTTTGAAAGCAGAGAAAATTTTTTTAAAAGATTTTCGTCCAAATGAATTTTTCATGTCCATTTAGATATTGGAAAGCAAAATTCTGTCCTGGACAAGACAAAAACTGTCCGCACTGCATCGGTTACCCATTAACAGTTCAATGCTGCCTGACAGTGTTGATAAACTACAATCTGAAACTGAAAATTCTATTCTGCAAGAATTTTATGTTTTGTCAAGTAAGTGGAGGTTTTTATGTCAAAATTATATCAAATTCCTGTGCGGAATTCAGAAAATTCAAATCTCATCAAATTTATTTCAGTAACAGAAACTATCTATGTTGCTATTAGACGTGAAACAGGACGTATCCGCAAAAAAGCTCAGAGACATGGACAGTGTATTTGTCCCGGAAGTTATCGCAGTAAGTGTGACGGCAACTGTGATTATTGCCGATATCGCACTTCTGGTGATAGTGATTATTCTTTAGAGCAGGAAATCGAACTTAATGGTGATATTTTTCTTGATACTTGTATAGTAGATGAAAAGGTCGTTCAAAAAATTTCAGCAGCACAGAAATTAAAGCGTCTTTCAGAATTATTTCCAGAAGCGATAGCTGTAGGAAAATTGCTGGAAATTGGATTATCAGAACGTGAAAGTTTGAAACAATTAGGATTGAAGCGTTCTACATATCGCTCAAAGCTTGAAAAAGTGAGAAAGCAAATAGAAGCAGAATTCGGAGAATTATTTTAAATTATTTCGTTCAAATACACTTTTTATGTCCACTTATATAGTGAAGAAGTAAATATATGCAATACTTCATAGAAATAAATTTGAAAAAATTTCGTCCAAATGACTTTCAAATGTCCATTTATATAATGAAGGGTGAAATAATCACTCAATCTAATATAAGTATCATGGTACTCAAAAGCAAGCTTTACCAGAAAAAATTCAATATGAGGGAAAACGCAGATGTTGCATGGCTGATGTCTTTTGCAGCAGAAAAATCTACAGTTGACCCCTGGACAGCAAAACTGCTGAAAAGAGCTTCCGGATTGCTCAGGGAAACAACAGGTCTCTGTATAGCATTACTGCATAATACAGAACAAATACACAGATGTTCAAATTCAGCAGAAGGAAGACTGCTGAAAGCAATTTTTGAAGGAGATGGAGAAAACAATGAAGAAATTGATACAACCCAATGAGAACAAGCTCACAATTGCCAGAGAAATGAAAGCCAAAGCAGACAGCGGAGCTGTTGATGCAGAAACGGCTGAACTGCTCCGCATCGGA
>JAZQIL010000071.1:0-10335 GCA_045541055.1 Oscillospiraceae bacterium | reverse complement strand
CTGGCTCAACTGCTTTTCAGGCTTTACTTTCATTATTTCAAGGTCAGTTTATTTTAGGGGACTGAATAGTTACAATTTACAACTAACTGATTTATTATAATTATATCAATTCAGGACTGACAGCAATTTTATAAATATTTTCAATATCTTTTGCAGAAAGTTTTACAAAACCGCCTGTTCTGCCGTCACCAATACCGAATTTTTCAACAAGAACCGGAATATCTTCTTCTTTTGCACCGAGTTCAGCAAATGTCAGGGGCATACCGATTTCATGCAGAAAACGTCTGAAACATTTTATTCCCTCACGGGCAGTATTTTCGGGATTTTCAAAATCCATCTGACAGCCCCATACACGGACTGCCGCCTGTGCAAAACGGAGAACATTATGTTTATATACAAATTCCATCCATGCAGGCATAATAACTGCAAGACCTGCTCCGTGAGCGCAGTCATAAAGTGCGGAGAGTTCATGTTCAATGCCGTGACTGTTCCAGTCCTGTTCCCTGCCGACACCGACAATATTGGTATGTGCAACAGTTCCAGCCCACATGATATTTGCCCTTGCATCGTAATTTTCAGGATTTGCGATAACACGAGGAGTTTCTCTAATCATAGTCAGAAGAACAGCTTCACAAAGGCGGTCAGTAATTTCAACTTCTGTCGTATTTGTGAAATATCTTTCAAAAACATGAACCATAATATCAGTTGCACCGCAGGCTGTCTGATAAGGCGGCAAAGTACAGGTAAGCTGCGGATTCATTATAGAAAATCTCGGACGAATCAAGTCAGAACCTGCTCCACGTTTGAGATTTCCGTTTTCTTTTGTGATGACGGAATCGCCTGAACCCTCACTTCCTGCGGCGGCGATTGTTAAAACAGTTGCAACAGGCAAGGCTTTTTCGGGCTTTTTTCCGCAGTAGAAGTCCCAGAAATCGCCATCATAAGGCACACCCATAGCAATTGCCTTTGCGGAATCAATAACAGAACCGCCTCCGACTGCGAGAATAAAATCAATATTCTTTTCACGGCAGAGCTTTATTCCCTCATAAACGAGCGTATCTCTCGGATTCGGCTTGACACCGCCAAGTTCGGTATATGAGATATTCTCTTTTTCGAGGGATTTTTTAATTCTGTCAAGCAGACCGCTTTTTACGGCAGAACCTCCGCCGTAGTGAATCAGTACATTTGCACCACCATGCTTTTTCACGTATAAACCCACCTGATTTTCGGTATCTTTTCCGAATACAAATTCTGTGGGGCTGTAAAACTGAAAATTATTCATACTTCAATTCCTCCTTTAAATTTTCATAAGATTCAATAATTCTGTCGCACCATTCGTCAAATTCAACATCTTCTTTCTGAAATTCCTTATGTTCAAGAATATAATGCACAGTGTTTTTAATTCCCTCATCTGCACGGACAACAGCTTTAAAATCAGGAACGGCACGCTTAATTTTGCTGTTGTCAAAGATAACAGAATTTGCCTTATCCCCGATAAGACTGCCTGTAAGGTCATAATCACTTACAGCCGCCAGAAAATCAGACGGAATATGCACGGCATTGAGTTTTACTCCGAGAGAATCAGCAATTATCTGATATATCTGATTCCATGTCAGACTTTCATCGGAAGTGATATGAAAAGCCTGACCGACTGCATGAATATTTCCGACAAGTCCGCAGTAAGCCTTTGCAAAGTCGCTGTTATGCGTGAGTGTCCAGAGAGATGTTCCGTCACCATGAATAATGACAGGTTTTCCGTCAATCATACGTTTCAAGACCTGCCAGCTACCGTTTTTTCCGTGTACCCCAAGCGGAACACTTCTTTCGTCATAAGTATGGCTCGGACGTACTATCGTAACGGGAAAGCCGCTGTTTCTGTATTGATTCATAAGATATTCCTCGCAGGCGATTTTGTCACGGGAATACTGCCAGTAAGGATTTGAAAGCGGTGTACTTTCCGTGATAACACAGTCACTTAAAGGTTTCTGATAAGCTGATGCAGAACTTATATAGATATACTGCCTTGTTTTTCCATGAAACAGCCTTACATCACGCTGAATCTGTGACGGGATAAAACCAATAAATTCCCCGACAGCATCAAAATTCATTCCCAACAAAGCCTTATTTACGGCAGATTCATCATTGATATCCGCCCTGATTACCGTTACATTTTCAGGCAGTTCAGGATTTCTGTTTCCACGGTTCAGGAGATAAACTTCATGTCCCTGAGAAGAAAGTCTCCTTGTGATTGCCATACTTATTGTACCTGTTCCGCCGATTAATAAAATTTTCATATATTTCCTCCATTCAGTTACATTTCAGTCATTTCAAATCTGCATTCATGCTTCTTGGATTTTTTGTCATAGTTGATGCCGACAAACAACACTTTTCCGTGATAGTCTTTTAAAGACTTGATATACTGCCTGTCTTTTATCTGATTCAGAGCGATTCCTGCATTTTTGTTCCATTTCAGTTCAATAATCATGGCAGGATTAGAATTTCCTGTTCGGGGTATGAAAACCAAATCAGCAAAGCCTTCACCGCCCTGTAATTCCCTGTAAACCGCATAGGTATCCTGTGCGGAATAATAGGCAAGAGATATTACACACGAAAGAGAATTTTCATCATTGTACTGAATCACAGAAGTATTTTCATTATGGACTTCACTCAGCATTTCAGATACTTTTTCTGCATTTTGTTCCAATGTGTAGCGAAGCTGCTTGTCTGATTTTTTCAGTGCTGTTACAATATTTTCAAATCCGCCGTCTTCAATAGAATTTACAAATTCCTGACGTACCTCTTTATTCGGAATCCATGCTGTTTTTGTATCTGAATCGTAAGTCAGATAGCCGAGATGAATCAGCAGAGTCAGAATATCATCTATGCTGTTGAAGGTTATCATGTCATTTGTAAATTTAAGAACATTTACAGGAATTTTCTGTCCTGCAATCAGTTCTTTTACTGCGTCTTTCAGACCTTTAAAATTCATTTTAATATAGAATCTGAGAGCTTCATAAGTTTCCGTCTTGGACCAGTAATTGCTGAACTGCCTGCGGCTGACGGCTTCTGCGACAGCATTGGGATTATATACTGAAATTCCGTCAACGACATAACCATTATACCATGATTTCATTTCTTCAAAACTGATATCATACTGACTGCACAAAGTTTTTACTTCATCATCTGTAAAACCTGTAAATTCTGAAACAGGCTTCATCATTGTCATGGAATATTCCTTGAACATATTCAGTGCGGAATGTTCACCATATTTCTTGATTGGAAGAATGCCTGTCATATACGCCAGTGCTACATAAGGCTGCCCTTTCAGCAAATCTCTGAGAAAGTCAAGATATTCTTTCTGTGCCGATGTATTGTCTTTGTGAATGCGGAAAATGCAGTCCCATTCATCTATGATGAAAATAAATTTAGATTCCGTTTCGCTGTACAAGTCTTCCAGTGCAGTAATCAGGCTTTCTTCCTCCGGTTCAATACAGGAAAACTGACGTTTCATTTCTTTCAATACACGTTTCTGCATAAATGCAAGCATTTCATGAATATCCTTTGTTCTGCTCAGAAATTTCTGCATATCCACATGAATCACATTGTACTGATTCAGATGCTTTTCAAAATCAGGGGTTTCTGCTATTTTGAACTTTGAAAACAGTTCCTTTGAATCACAGCCCTTGCTGTAATAAGCTGTTAACATATTTTCAGCAATTGATTTTCCGAATCTTCTCGGTCTGCTGACACAGATTTCTTTCTGTGTTGTTTCAAGGACATGATTTGTAAAATCAATCAGCATGGTTTTATCTACATATATTTCTGAGTTTGCAGCTTCTTTAAAAAGTTCATTTCCGGGGTTCAGATAAATTCCCACTTTCAACACCTCGCTTTTTTTCATTATAGCATATTTTCAGGCGAAAAGCAAGGTAAAAATAAAAAAGGGTATGTGTTCAAGAAACGTTGGCAAATGAATTAGAAGGAATATCGGGAAAATTCTCTTACAAGCTTGAATCCTGGAGGAAAATGGATATGATGAGGCATTTCATAACCTTTTCCCACAGTTTCTTTGATTTTGGCAGCACTGAGGTGCGGACATTCATCTGATTGTTCAGGAAGTGGAATTGGCACAGCACGGAACTGTTTGTCTGTATAATAAGCACACAGTAAGATTGCCAGATACTGCATCTTTCATTTGCACAGACATCAACCAAGGAATTGTAACAAAATAGCTTGAACATTTTGCGAATTCATGATATAATTGTAGTAATATCATGATTAGGAGCGAGAAGCAATGGATAGAGAACAATTTAAGAGTTTGTCTTATTTTTCTGACAAGGAACTTCCCACGAAAATGCGGAAATTTGCAAGCAAGACTGACAGCATAAAAAACTTTCAAAGAGGGGTGTTAAAATGGAACTTCGTGTGCTGGAATATTTCCTGACTGTTGTCCGTGAAGAAAATATTTCAAGAGCTGCTGAGGTGCTTCACGTCACACAGCCGACATTGAGCAGACAAATAAAAGACCTTGAAGAGGAACTGCATACTACGCTTTTTATCAGGGGGAAAAGGCTTACTTTGACGGATTCTGGCATAATGCTTCGCAGACGTGCCGAAGAAGTGATTGCATTGATGCATAAAATAGACAGCGAATTTCAGGAACAGGAAGAATTAAGCGGTATCATTTCTATCGGAAGCGGAGGATTGACAGCAGCAAAAATATTGCCTGAACTGATAAGACTTTTTCGGGAACGCTATCCGCTTGTAAGCTTTGAAATTATCACGGGAAATGCAGACCATATCAAAGAAAAACTGGAACATGGGATTCTGGACTTTGGATTTTTGTTAGAGCCTGTTGAAATTGAAAAATTTGATTATCTCCGTATGCCAGTAAAAGAAAAATGGGGTGTTCTTCTTCCGGCGAATCACCCTCTTGCACAGGAGCAGGCAGTTACAAGAAAACAGCTGAAAGAACTACCTTTGATTGTCACAAGCCGGACTGCTTTACAGCGTGAAATCGGTGAATGGCTGAGGTATCCCATATCTGAACTGGATATTGTCGGAACACATAATCTTATCAATAATGCTGTCCCTCTGGTTGAACATGGCATTGCCTGTGCTCTGACAATAGAGGGGGCTGTGGATATGTTTGACCCCGCCCGTTTTGCCTTCCGTCCGCTGATGCCGGAACTTTCTATGACTTCCGTGTTTGCATGGAAAAAATTAAGCCCTTATTCAGGAGCATCAGGGAAATTTCTGGAATACATCAAAAGTATACATTCTAAGCATACTTAAGTATAGAATATAAGCATTTTACATATTGATAAATTTGTGGTATAATGAGTACAGGACAAAAACCTGTACTCTTTTTTGTGGGGTGATGCTATGAAAATCACAATTCCGGAAATATCTGACAGGGAATTTTTTGACATCCTGATACATTCAGGAATGACCGAAGAACAAGTAAAGGCTTTTCTTGAACAATGTGAAAATCATTGCTGTTGTACAGAAAAAGTTCGTATTCTCCGGACGGTCAGAAAATCTCTCCTTGACACAATTCACAGGAAACAAGCAATTCTTGACAAGCTTGATTATATTATATGGTGTACGGAGCATAAAGGAGATGAGAAGTCATGAAAAAATTATTACTGCTGTTCACAAGTATGCTTATTTTGAATTTTACTTCCTGCGGTTTAGCTGATGAAAATACCGCTCAATTTCAAAACAGTGCTATGACAGCTTCAGCGGTTGACAAGGCGGAATATGATTATACTGTTCAGGATATTCAGAATTTACAGGATTTTCTGCTTGCAAAACCGACTGTTGAAAATTTAGCCGGAAAGCCTTATGATATGAACGGAGATAATCAATGGAATATCTTTGATTTATGCCTGCTGAAGCGTGAAATTCTGAATCAAAAAGAAAATTCAACGGATACACTTGTTGTTTATTTCTCCCGTACAGGGAATACTGAAAAAATCGCTGAATATCTGATAGAACTGTCTGATGCAGACAGCTATGTGATTGAAGCGGCTGTTCCTTATACAGATGAGGATATCAAATATCAAGATGATAACTGCCGTGCGAACAAGGAACAGAATGATAAGTCCGTTCGTCCTGAAATCGCTCATATGACAGCATCTATTGAAAATTATGACACAATCTTTCTCGGCTATCCGATTTGGTGGGGACAAGAACCACGCATTATTGACACTTTCCTTGAAAGCTATGACTTTTCGGATAAGACAGTGATTCCATTCTGTACTTCTGCAAGCAGTGGAATTTCTGCAAGTGAGAAAAATATTGCAGAACTTGTGCCTATCGGAAATCAGCTTGCCGGCAGGCGGTTTTCTGCAAGTGCTTCTAAAAATGATGTGAAAGGATGGTATGATACTTTGGAACTGAATCAAAAGAAAACTGAAACACAGCTGGTTCTTTCTGTGGAAGATAAAAAATTAACCGCTGCACTTGAAGAAAATTCTTCTGCACAGGCTCTTGTTGAATTATTGAAACAGGGTGATATTTCAATCAATATGCACGATTATGCAAATTTTGAAAAAGTGGGTTCACTTCCGGAAAGTCTGCCCCGAAATGATGAGCAAATAAGCACAGATTATGGAGATATGATTCTTTATCAAGGAAATCAGTTTTCAATTTATTATGATAAAAATTCTTGGAATTTTACAAAGCTCGGACATATCAGCAACATTACACAAGAGGAATTAAAGGCAATCCTTGGCGAGGGTGATGTGACTGTTACCCTTTCCCTAAAATAAAAAACGGAGGTATTGATTATGTTAGGAAATTTTAGTTATCACAACCCGACAAAGCTCTATTTTGGAGAGGAATCACTGAATTATCTGAAAGAGGAGCTGAAAAACTATGGTGAAAACATTCTGTTCGTTTACGGCGGAGGCTCTATTAAGAAAAATGGTCTTTATGATGAGATAATTTCCATTCTCAAAGACTGCGGTAAGAACGTTGCGGAAGTCGCTGGAGTAATGCCCAATCCTACGCTTGAAAAGCTGTATGAAGGTATTAAAATCGCCCGTGAAAACAAGACAGATTTTATTCTTGCTGTTGGTGGCGGTTCAGTCTGTGACTATTCAAAGGCGGTATCTGTTTCTGTCAACTGCGAAGATGACCCTTGGGAAAAGTATTTTATCCGCTTTGAAGAACCGGACTGCAAAATCATTCCTGTTGGCTGTGTTTTGACAATGGCAGGAACTGGCTCAGAAATGAACGGCGGTTCTGTTATCACCAATCATGAAGCAAAGCTGAAAATCGGTCATGTGTTCGGTGATGAGGTTATGCCGAAATTTTCGATACTCAATCCGAAATATACAATGACATTGCCGAAATATCAGATGATTGCAGGAATTTATGATATTATGAATCATATCTGTGAGCAGTATTTCTCCGGCGAAGATGATAATACTTCTGATTACATCAGTGAAGGCTTAATGCGTTCTTTAATTCATGCAAGCCGTATCGCTGTCAATAACCCACAGGATTATGAAGCCCGTTCCAACATCATGTGGACAGCAACATGGGCATTGAATACGCTTGTTTCAAAAGGAAAATCTACTGACTGGATGGTGCATATGCTTGGGCAGGCTGTCGGAGCTTATACAGATGCAACGCATGGCATGACACTTTCTGCTGTTTCTCTGCCGTATTACAGATATATCATGCCTTATGGATTAAAGAAATTTGCTCGTTTTGCTGTGGAAGTATGGAATATTCCTGCTGACGGCAAGTCAGAGGAACAGCTTGCAGAAGCCGGTTTGAATGCTATGGAAAGCTGGATGAAAGAAATCGGACTTGTTATGAAAATTTCTGAACTTGGTGTGACAAAAGACATGATTGAAGGTATCACAGATGCAACTATCATTCTGAACAGCGGTTATAAAGTTCTTAATCGTGAGGAAGTTGTGCAGATACTGAAAGCAAGTATGTAAGAGAGCATATAGAAAAAATGAGCATCACAATCAATATCTATTATACAGGAGAAAACGGAAATGCCCGTAAATTTGCCGATGAAATGATAGAAAGCGGAACTGTTAATAAAATACGTCAGGAAACAGGCAACCTGCGTTATGAATATTTTCAGCCGTTTGACGACCCTGAAACAATTCTTTTGATAGACCAGTGGACAGAACAATCGGCAATAGACATGCATCATGCTTCGCCTATGATGCAGACCATAACGAAACTGCGTGAAAAGTATGACCTGAAAATGAAAGTCGAAAGGTATATCTCCGATGAAAACGGCATACCTGAAAATGATAATAAATTTATTGTAACATAAGGAGAAAATTATTATGAGTAAAATTTTAGTTGCCTATGTAAGCGAACTCCAGAAATGGGTTAAATCGCTTGGCATTTAAGGGAGGAAAGCTATGTCTGAAAAAATCGTACAGACCGCAGGGCATGATGTTCTCGGAGAATTTGCTCCTGATTTTGCCCACTTTAATGATGATATTCTTTTCGGAGAAAACTGGAATAATACGGACATTGACCTGAAAATCAGAAGCATTATCACAGTAGTTGCTTTAATGTCTCAGGGCGTGACAGACAATTCGCTGAAATTTCACTTGATGAATGCGAAAAATCACGGAGTTTCTCAGAAAGAAATTACAGCAGTCATCACGCATACAGCATTTTATGCAGGGTGGCCACATGCTTGGGCGGTATTCAATCTTGCAAAAGAAATCTGGAACGAAACAGCTCCTGCACTGACTGACAGAGACAAGTATCAGAATGAGATATTTTTCCCCATTGGTGAGCCAAATCCTTACGGTGATTATTTTGTTGGACAAAGTTATCTTGCACCTGTTTCGTCAGAGCAGTTATCTATTTTTAACGTGACTTTTGAGCCTGCCTGCCGAAACAACTGGCATATTCACCATGCGAAAAGCGGTGGCGGACAAATGCTGATTTGTATTGGCGGTCGTGGTTACTATCAGGAATGGGGCAAAGAAGCAAGAATGCTTCATGCAGGCGAAATTGTGAATATTCCTGCCAATATCAAACACTGGCATGGTGCTGCACCTGACAGCTGGTTTTCTCATCTTGCAATTGAAATTGATGGTGAGGACAGCTGTACAGAATGGTGTGAGCCTGTTTCCGATGAAGATTATTATAAACTGATGTCAAGCAACCTGTCAAAACCCGTCAAAAATTCCGATTTCGCATAGTGTTCTGTTTGCCTTCAGTTCAGAATCTAGGAATAGATGTGGCATTACTTCCTTGACTCTTGTGTAATAAACAAAAATAATTTTAAAGAAAACAGACGATAAGGTCATGCAGATTAAAAATAATTACGATAAAGAAGTTTTTAACGGCGATATTGGTATGATTTCAGATAAACATATCACGGTCACAAAACGAAACACCAGACTGAAAAAACGTCTTGAAAAAGGAGCTGTATTTTAATGGTTGTCATTTATGCCGAAAAAAGCAGTCTTGCGAAAACAATTGCAGGCGTGCTTCATGCCGGACAGCGGATTCCGCTGAATGGTGAGCCGACTGTCGGCTATTATCAGTTCAGATTTAACGGCGAAGATGCTGTTTTGTGTCATGGTGTCGGGCATTTGATGCAGTTAGTGCCTGCAAAGCATTATGATGCAAAATATGCAAAATGGGATTTGTCAGTTTTTCCCTGTATTCCTGAACAATTCCGCATTGCTCCGAAAAGTGAAACTCTCGCCTGTGCAAAGCTTGTCAAATCGTTTCTGAACCGTGCTGACTGGATTATCAATGCGACTGACCCCGACCGTGAAGGAGAACTGATTTTTTCCTATGTGTATCAGGCTTGCGGCTGCCGAGTGCCTGTCAAACGGGCTTGGATTGAAGATTTGACAGATGCCAAAATCAGAAAAGCCTTTCAGAACCTGATTGCCATGAATCAGCCGATTTCTCCGCAAAATTCAGGAACTCCGCATGATTTGCAGCTTGCAGGACGTGCAAGGGATATTGCGGATTGGCTGATTGGAAATAATTTAACAGTCGCTGCAACGAAAAAATTCGGAAACTATGAAGAATTGTTATCAGTCGGACGGGTGCAGACTCCAACTCTTGCTCTTGTTGTGAAGCGTGAAAAAGAAATCAGAGAGTTTGTAAAATCAAAATTTTGGAGACTGCTTGCGAATTTCACAACAAGAAATCAGGAAAATTTTGAAGCGGAATATTCAGGCGGAAAATTTGATAAAATTGAAGATGCTCAGAAAATGCTTTCTCTTTGCGGAAATGCTCAGGGCATTGTGAAAGAACTCAAAACAACCAGAAAAATGCAGTCCGCACCATTGCTCTATAATGCGACACAGTTACAAA
>JAZQIL010000070.1:0-3625 GCA_045541055.1 Oscillospiraceae bacterium | reverse complement strand
TTCAATTATTTTTTCTTTCATTCTATTTTCAGCTCCCTTCTTATTTATGATAGCATTTTTCACTTGTTTTGTCAATCTATATCGACTAATTTATTTTTGCACAGTTCCTAATTTGTTTGCCAACGTTTCTTGAACACATACCTCCTGTATCATACTGGTTGACATTTTGTAAAATATATTATATAATAAAAATATAATGCTTTACATTATGTGACAAGTGAAACAGGAGGCATAAAATGACAAATTCTCAGAAACATTTTTCAATCGGGAAAAAAATGTATCTGTTTATCGTTGCTACAATACTGGTAGCTGTGTTTGGAACAGCAGGTATTTCTTATAATATCAGCGTGAATCAAATTGACAGATATTATAAAAACATTACTTATAATTCGGCTCAAAATTTTGCTTCATTGCTGAATCCAGAATTTTTTGCAGCCCTCAAAGAAGTCGCCCTTTCTGAAGAATATCAGGAAATCAGAGACAAAGCTGAAGAAGAGGACATTGAACAGCCAATTGAAGACTATCTCAGAAAAGAAGGGCTGTGGGAGGACTATCAAAATTCAAGAAATCTGCTGGTAAAATATCTGCGCAATATGCAGGATATTAAATACCTATACGTTGTCGTCTTTGGCGATGCGGATGCACTTTATGATATGTACCTCATGGATGATGATGAAAATCCAATCTATGCAACCGGCTATTATGAAGTGAGAGAAGTTGAATTTTATGGCGTGGATTCTTCCCAAAGGATAGAACCTACTATTTCAAATGGTGACTGGGGCTGGCTCTGTTCCGCATATGCACCAGTTTATGCAGAAGACGGCAGTGTGATTTGTCATGTCGGCTGTGACTTCGATATGGAAGAGGTAATGACAGAAAGACAGCACTTTTTCATGTATATTGCACTGGGCGCATTGATATTGACAATTTTCATACTTGTTGGCGCAGTGTTCTTTGTGAATAAGACGGTCATAAATCCATTGAATGCTATTACATTGGAAATGAAAAAATTTACCCCTTCCGAAAATACTAGCTATGAAAAATCCGGTGTAGTACAGATGGACATTCACAGCCGTGACGAAATTGAGGACATTTATCAGGAAATCCGCTCCATGCAGATTCGTATCATTGATTATTTGAATGACCTTTCTGTTTTGCAAAAAGACAAGGAAAAAGCCGAACATGATATTAAAGACAAAGAAGAACAAATTGGAAAAATCAGTCAGGAAGCTTATCGTGATGCCCTCACCAGTGTCGGAAGCAAAATTGCTTATGTCAAGAAAAGTGAAGAACTGAATGAAAAAATTGTACAGGGAACAGCAAAATTCGCACTTGTTATGGTGGATTTGAATGACCTCAAAAAAATCAATGACAACTACGGTCATAAAGCAGGCGATATGTATATTAAAAATTGCTGCCATATGATATGCGAAGTATATAAACATTCCCCTGTGTTCCGAATCGGCGGTGATGAATTCATTGTAATTTTAGAGGGAACAGATTACGATAACCGGCTTCAGCATCTCCAGCAGTTAAAAAATATGCTGGAAAAAACTTACACCCAAAAAGATGCTGACCCTTGGGAACAGTGTTCCGCCTCTCTCGGTATGGCAGAACCCGCTTTTGATGACAATACTGTCGAATTAGTATTCAAACGGGCTGACAGGGCAATGTACGAAGATAAAAAACAATTTAAAGAAAAACATGGAAGTTATCGTTGACTTTTATTTTGGATTGTGCTATACTATAACTATCAGCCCGCACAGGGCAGAAATGAAATAATAATCAGATAAGGAGAAACAAATATGTCACATCAGTTAGTGATTGTTTTGGATTTCGGAGGTCAGTATAACCAGCTTATCGCTCGGCGTGTCCGTGAATGCGGTGTCTACTGCGAAGTCAAAAGCTATAAAACCCCTATCGAAGAATTAAAAGCTTTGAACCCGAAAGGCATTATCTTTACCGGAGGGCCGAACAGCGTCTATGATGAAACTTCCCCCCATATTACAAAAGATATTTTCGATTTAAATATTCCGATTTTAGGTATTTGCTACGGCGCACAGCTGATGGCTTACACCCTCGAAGGGGAAGTTTCCGCCTGTGAAACTTCTGAATACGGAAAAACAGATACTCATTATGACAATTCAAGCGTTCTGTTCGGAGGAATTCACCTTCCTGAAACAGCTTCTTCATGGATGAGCCACACAGATTACGTCTCTAAAGTTCCGGAAGGTTTCAGAATTACAGCATATACTGCTGACTGTCCTGCTGCTGCCTTTGAAAATGCAGAAAGAAAGCTTTATGCAGTACAGTTTCATCCGGAAGTAAATCACACATTTGCAGGACAAGGCATGATTGACAGCTTTGTGAAAAATGTTTGTGGTTGTGTAGGTGACTGGACAATGGCAGGCTATGCAAAAACAGCAATTTCTGAAATTCGTGAAAAAGTTGGTGACGGTAAAGTATTATTAGCCCTTTCCGGCGGTGTAGACAGCTCTGTGGCAGCTGCCTTGCTTGCAAAGGCTGTCGGCAGTCAGCTGACTTGTATTTTCGTTGACCACGGCTTTATGCGTAAGAATGAAGGCGATGAAGTAGAAGCTGCTTTTAAAAATTCCGGTATGAATTTCATCAGAGTCAATGCAAAAGAACAATTTATGTCTAAACTGCGTGGCGTGTCCGACCCTGAAACAAAACGAAAAGCCATTGGTGAAGAATTTATCAGAGTGTTTGAACAGGAAGCCAAAAAAATTGGCAAAGTCGATTATTTAGTACAGGGTACTATTTATCCAGATGTCATTGAAAGCGGTCTTGGCGATGCAGCAGTGATTAAATCTCATCATAATGTTGGCGGTCTGCCGGATTATGTAGACTTTAAAGAAATCATTGAGCCATTAAGAATGCTTTTCAAAGATGAAGTCAGAAAACTTGGCACAGAATTAGGCTTATCACCTGTTTTAGTCTGGAGACAGCCATTCCCAGGGCCGGGACTTGCCATTCGTATTATCGGCGAAATTACAGACGAAAAATTAGAAATTTTACAGGAAGCAGATTATATTTTCCGTGATGAAATCGCCAAAGCCGGACTTGACAGAGACATCAATCAATATTTTGCAGTTTTAACAAATATGCGTTCTGTTGGTGTTATGGGCGATGCACGAACCTATGATTATACCGTTGCGCTCCGTGCAGTGACAACAAGCGATTTCATGACAGCAGATTTTGCGAAAATTCCTTATGAAGTGCTTGGTTCTGCTGCCGGAAGAATCGTGAATGAAGTGCAAAACGTGAATAGAATCGTTTACGATGTAACAACCAAACCCCCAGCTACTATAGAATGGGAATAATTTCATATAATATAAAAGCCCTTCGGTTTTCGTGCCGGAGGGTTTTAGCTTCTTGGAAAAGATTACTAAATGGAGAAAAAACGATTTTGCTTGACATTTTTTAATTTTTATGCTATAATGAAAACTGGTAAACAGACGAATTTTTATCAAAGATTAGCAAGAAAACCCCCGCTTCTAAAGCGGGGGATGAATTGCGTCCATTCTCTTGACAAGTGCTGAAAAATATGGTATACTGAACTTAGATTTTTGGAGAGAATAACAGGGTGTTGTCTCTCATGTAT
>JAZQIL010000069.1:0-7975 GCA_045541055.1 Oscillospiraceae bacterium | reverse complement strand
ATAATTTCATATTTTTGACATAAAAAAAGAACCGCAATATCTTCTTAGATATCACGGTTCTCATAAAAAAGCACAGCAGAAGTGTGCTTCCACACTTTTGCTGTGCTGCTCCTGTATTCAGTTTTGTGCTGATTCTATGCGGATAATAGTGCTTTCTGCACATGCCACGCATCCGAATGCACAGTTAGCTGAAAGGCTTCCGTTTACAAGCAGAAATCTTAGTCTTCATCACCGCCTTCCTCAAAATCAAGAGAAGTGGTAATCACATCTTCTGTATCGAAAGCGATAATCTGAAGCTCTGCTTCTGTGTAGTTCTTCATAAATTCCTGCACCTCTTTTCTTTCTGAAAATCTCCCGTATTGCCGATAGAACAGCAGTCAAAATTAACTCAATTTTGCAGTCGTGAGTTCGCCGTAAACAATCTGTTCTCTGCCAAGTGCATCTGTATAAACCAGATAAGGACGTGCATACCATGTTTCTGTGCCGACATTTGTCTTTGTCCAGCTGTACTTGACTGTATGTTTCGTGGATTCCATGCCACGCACATAAATGCCGTCTGTTACTGTCTTTTCTGTAGCTGTGACTGCCATCAGATTCTCAGCCTTCTTTGCATTGGAAGTGGATACAATTCCTGCAAATTTGATTGTGCAGTCAGCCGGAACATTCAGAAGCGAAGTAAATACCATTTTCTTATTCGCTGCATCTTTTGCAACAGAATCCATCACAGCCGTACCAACCACTTTATCATCATGAATCGTTTCTGAGCCGTTTAAAGTAGCCTTTTCCATGTTGCTGTAAACAGTCGTTTCCTTGCCGTCTGCGTCCTTGTAAATCAGATAGCCCTTGACGTACCATGCCTGACCGTCAGCGATACTGCCCTTTGTCCAGGTATATTTGTAATTATGCTTCGTGGTTGTGAATACTTTTTCAAAAGTCGTTTTCTCTTTATTAGAACCAATTCCAACAGCTAAATCATTCAGCTTGCTGATGTCAGAAGTTGCTACTATTCCGCCTTTTACAATTGTGCAGTTCTCAGGAACATTATTCAGGAATGAAAATGCAATCTTTCTGTTCTCCTTGTCGATTGTGACAGAATCCTTGTCGCACTTACCATTTGCAGTAAATTCATCGTCTGCTTCAAGGTAAACAGCTTCCAGTTCTATATTGTCGGAAGTAACTGGGAATGTATAGGTGCTGTTGTAAGATGCCGTTGCACCGTTACGCTTCCAGTAGCCGAATTTTTTACCCTTTGCAGGAGCGTCAGACTTAACTGCAATGACAGTATTCGGTGCGAATTCTCCTGTTGTTTCGCCGTTAATTGTGCCGTTCTTAACAGAAACGCTGTATGTTGTCAGTTCGGAAATCGTGTATTCTGCGCTCTGGCTTCTGCTGTAGTAAGTGCTGCTTCCGGATGCATAAACTCTTACACGATAATTGCCTGGTTCAGAAGGTGCTTCGTCAAGCAGTTCATTCGTGTCAGCATTGTAGTAATAATAAATAATTTTTCCATAGGAATCACCAATGATTTCCACTTCGTGGGCTGTGCCGTCATAGGTGTAGCTCGGCAGCGAAATTGTGAATTTTTGAGAACTCTTTGTGGCAACCGAAGCTATCATAGTGTAGTGTGCATAAAGGGTGCTGCCACCGTTTAATACAGTATCGTTTGTAATCTTTTCACCGCCGCTTGCCTTGGTATACCAGCCGTCAAACGTATAGCCGCTTCTTTCTGCTTCGGGCAATACACCAGCAGGCTTGTTATCCTTAGTCAGTGAAATTGTGACTGCATCGCAGAAGCCGTCTCCTGCATTAAGCAGAACAGATTTTTCAGAAGACCTCAGTGATACCGATACAGGTGTTCCAGTCAGTTCCGGTACAGTCGCAGTCAGTTTCTCTGTATGTTCTCCGTCCAAAGTCAAGGCAGTTTCATACAACGGTACACTTGCCAGCACTTTATGCTTGCTGTCCAGAATATCTGCTGTAATTTCGCCAACCTCTGCTGACCGGAGAGAATTGTTGCTGATATCTGCCATGACTTTATAGCCATTAGTTTCATCACCAGTCAATGCAGAATCCATTGTAATCTGACTCTGATATTTCGATAAAAGTCCCTTAAATGTCACTGTGGAATCATTGTCCAAAGTATACAGTTCTTCTACATCTTCAACCCATGCACGGGCATAAAGACGAATGCCCTCATCCGGTACTTCCTCTGCATTGCCAATGAAATCTGTAACATTAAAAGCTTTATTATAAATATAAATGTCATTATCAATATCCTGATATGCAGATGGGTCAATCTTGATAACATCACCAATCTGTTCCTCATGATTCATATCTTTGTAGAAAGCCAGTTTTACGGTTTTTCCGCTTCCTGCAAGCGGAATATCAGAAGTATTGTTCAAAATTACCTGAACGTCTCTTGTCTTATCGCTTTCTCTTGTGACTTTCATGCTGGAAATTCCGACATCAGGACGATTGAGAACTAATGTTCCTGTTTTGGCTGTTCCATCAACTGTGAGGGTATACTCAACATCAGTTACAGCAGATGGTACATGATAGCTTACAGTTAGAGCTGTTGATTGTCCCGGCAGAAGCTTCAAATCGGAGAACGATTTCTTCTGACCAGCAATATCCACTTCAATAGTATTAACCTTGCTTGTTCCTGTATTCTTCACAGTAAACTGTACTGGGAAATCAGAATCCGGCATTAAATCGTGCAAATTCATGTCAGCGACTGCTTCAATTGCAGTTTCAGGGAATTTGCCCTTTGCCAGTTTCATGCTTGCAACAGGGTTCACATTCAGAATTGCCATCTGATTTGAAGATTCGCCATTGTCATTGATTACCTGAATCGGCAAATCAGTTAAATCAATGGTATCATATACACTAGTTGATGTTGCTCCGCCATTATCAGTGTTATAGTCACTGCCTAACAGAACTGCATTCACTGTACCATCATTTTCAGTATAAGTGTCAAAATGGTCAATCACATAATTCTGAGAGGATTCTGCAATGGTAGTAGGTGCAGCAATACGGATGTTATTTCCCTCCTGATAGAAGCGTACTGCGTTAAGCATATATTCATTAGATTCTGTTTCTGAATCGCTGTCTTTCTTCTGTGACCAGACAATGGAAAGACGATTCAGGTCATTATTTCCAGCCGGTGCAGAGAAATGGAAATCAGAACCAATTGCTGCGGCAGAGGTTGCACCGATACTTTCAGGGAAAGAAGCATCTACACTGCCGTCTGCGTTAATTCGAGCAAGACCAATGTCATGGCTTGTAACCGTTTCACTGGTAGCACCTTCTTCGCCTGCTGCATGTTCAGAATACCAGCCCACTACAAATTGATTGCCAACTGCTGCCACCTGTACATTTGTATCCGTATAGCCGTCATTTGTGAGGCGACCAGTCGTCACAACATCACCATTCTTGTCAATTAACGTGTAGAATGTTTCTGTGCTGGTCACATCCTCACCAGTGCGGACACTGTATACCAAAAGTGCTGTACCATCTGAAAGCATTGCAGAATTGATTGCATTGACCGTACCAGCTGAACCATTATAAGCAACCTGTGCTTCTGTCCAGCCAGTACCATTATAAATGCGATAGTTAATATTGTTTTCTGCATTGAACATTGCAGTGAGGTCTTGTTCTTTGCCCTCTTCCGGCATGGAAGTTGCACTCAGACTGCGCCAAGCAACGATTGCATTATTTCCGCTGCTTGCAATAGTTGGAGACATATCTGCAACGGTATTGTTTGTCAGACGCTGTGTAGTCCATTCATTGCCATCATATACACTGCCATAAATTTCCGTTGCATTGAGCATCATGCCAAGGTCATCATAAGTGACGGCATCTTTCATTTCCTTTTCAGGAGAATCCATCTGCTTCACCCATGCAGCGAAATACTGCTTGCCTGAACCGCTGGCTACTACATCAGTATCAGCAAGAATATTGTTTTCAGAGGTATCAACAGTGCCTATTAAATCATAGCCGTTTCCGTTCTTGACTGCATAGCAGACAACACTTTCCGGCTTTTTGGGATTATTATTATCAGAGAGATAAAGCATTACATTGCCGTCATCAGTCAGAACCGGATTAGAATAAGGATAAGCATTGCTTTGCAGTTCTGCCATGTTGTCAGTTGGTGTTGAACGGTTATCCAGAAGCATAAGATGATTGTTCCATTTTCTTGAAGCATTTTTCAGATAGTCACGGTTTTCAATCTCATTTCCGCCATCAATGCTGACCATCGCTGTGCCGTTGGATAACAACTGAATGTTATAATTTTTACCTCCGTTAGTTACACCCGTCAGATTCGCAATACCCTGTGCTTTCCAAGTTTTTTGAATATCATCATATTTGTCCCATGTTTTTGACCAGTTGAAACCAGTGGAAGCAAAGGTTTTTTCGTATTTGATAAGTAATATTTTAGCTACAAGCTTGATGCCCACTTCGCCTTGAATATCCAGCTTATTTCCGGTCTGATTCGTACTTGTCAGATACAGGAAATTATCATCCGCACCGATTTTTCCAAAGATGCCCAGCTTCAATGCTACAAGTGAGAAGTCAAAGCCAAGACCTGCAAAGGCTTCAATAGAAATGCCAACCGCTGCATCAATCAGCAATGCTCTTGCTTCGGCTTTATTGGCAAAAGATACTTCCAAATCTGCTGTACCCTTTACTTCAAAGGAAATTGTAACCGGAACTGGTCCGCACATGAAGTTCTGTCCCCATTCATATTTCGCTTCAAAGTTTGTACCAACAGTGCCGCCTATAAAATCAACACCCCATTTATTGCCAAGAACACCGACTTTTGCTTCAAGGATTACAGTACCGTAGAAATTGATATCAACAGAACCTTCTCCGCTGCTGTCGTCATCATCTTTGTCTTTCTTCTTATCTTTTTTCTTTTTATCGTCTTTTCCAAGTTCTTTCATTTCTTTCTCAAAACTATCCATATCATCATAAAGATGGTCAGGGTCAAAATCAAGAGAAGGATTGGTATCTGTTTTCATATCACGCTTATTATAGCCGATAAATGCAACAATACGGAATGTGCCGGGGTCTTCTGTCGGGAGAATCATCATATTGATTGGAGTATCGCCAGCAGCAGCTGACAAATTGCTCAGGAATAGGAAGCCTTTTTTCAGCATATCATTGACATCAATACCCTTGAAAATGCTGCCCATGTCCATCTGTGACTGCAAGTTTTCATTGACTTCATCACCGATTTCTTTTGCACCGCCGTTATTTGTGGACAGGTCTCTTTGATGAGACAAATTAGATACACCAAACGGCATTGTTTCGCTCTTAACTGTCATGCCGTTACGCACAAACATTGCCTTTGCGGAAACAATAGGATTTGGAGAAGAGCCAATGTCTGTGATGCCGTCTTTATTGAGATTGCTGTCAGTCATTGTGTAAACGCTTCTTGCAATCGGAACGGAAGAGAATGGAAATACGAACAGTTCAGAATTATCTATATCAGACAATTTTAAAATCTGGTCAGCTGTCGTTTTTGTGCCGCCTGTCTGTCCGGTGAGCTTCTTATTATTCGGGTTATAAAGTGCAAAGCTTGTAGCATATTCACCAGTATATGTTGTATAGCCGCTGTCGTCTGTGTCTACTGGTTCATCCAGCAATGCCACATCTGTAGTCAGGTCAGCTTTGCTGAAACGCTTGGAAACACCGACATTTTCAGTATATTCAATCACATTGCGAGTATAGGATGCCGCTTCGCCGTCAAGGTACTGCTGTAAAGTCTGACGTACAATCTGCGGCTGTGTTTTGTCACCAGTATTCGGGAGCATCTGAATCAGAGAATCTGTCGGACTGGAAGCACCATAAATATCAGTATATGCGTTCAGTGTCACATAACCAGGACGATAGTCGTCACCAAAACGATATTCAAATACATAAGTGATAGTATCGCCAGGCTGTGCGCCATAAGCTTCCTCATTGCTGCCGGGGTCAATCTTGAACTGTGTTGGGTCAAGCGTAATGTTCAGCTTACCGTTTGTGACAGTTGCTGGAATGTCTTTGCGACCGTCAAGCTTTGTGGCATTGTTGTTAACACTAAGCAGTGCCTGCGGACAATATTCGCCGTTTTTGTAGACACCGCCACGAATTGTAACCTCTCCGGAATAGGGAGTGCCGTCTGGTTCCAGGAATGTCAGTTCTGCATTGGAAATTTCACGCAGACGAAGATTATTACACGGATAAAGCTGTAAAGAGGCTACATCACGTTCGCCAGTTATCAAATCAGATGGGAACAATGTTCCAACATAAGTTTTGTTATCTTTCTTAGACATTGTCATGACCGGCTCAAAAATGCCGTCTGGTTCATAAACTGCTAATTCGCCTTTTTCGTTACTCTTCAAAGTGCGCTTTTCGCCTTTGCCATTAGTATAAACGACATCAGTTTCCGCTGCAGGATTGAACTGGAATACATACAGCTGGTCTTTCAGCGTTTTTGTTGTTACATCAAAGCTGGAACTGATGCCTGTATTGGCATGAGTTGCCGTGATAGTAACTTTTTCGTTTTCGCCAGTTTCATTCTTACCAACAAGCAGGAAATCTGTTGCAGGTGCATAGGAAGTATAACTGTAATTTCGGATATCAGAGTAAATTCCGCCTTGTTCGTAGTCTACGCTGACAGTTTGGGGGTCGCTGGATTCCCACTGCATTTTGTCGGAAAGCATACCATAAACAGTTTCACCGTAGTTGACAGAAACAATCTTTTGCAGACTCATGTCTGTACGCAGTGCCGTGAAATCTTGAAAAGTCAGCTGATAGCCGGTATCGTTGACATAGCTCTGCACTTTAGTGTGGTTATCCATTTCAATAGTCTTATTAGCGACATTGTCACCTGTACCGCCAGTTGTCCCACCGATTTTACCAGCTGTCACATCATTGACAATCTGTTCCAGAATATCAGGATTATACACAGTCAGAAGCATGGAATCAATACTCCAGTCTGTGTCGCCATCATTTTTTGCATAGACTGTGATAGTATAAGCTTCTTTCAGGCTTTCGGGCTTGGAGGCTGTGAAGTTGATTTTGCCGCCTGTTGCTGGTATTCTGTCACTGACACTTTTGCCGGATTTCTGAATGGTATACTCTACTTGTGCATTGTTTGAGGAAGTTAAAGTATAGCCAATTTCCGGAATCTTATCAGCCGTCACATAGTAGCTGTCCAGCTGGTTCAGCTTCACAGTGACAGGAGCTTGCTTGGCAGTAATGAAAGCTTCTGCTTTGAGCGTATTATCTGGCAGAGTTTCCTTTTCGTCAATGATACCGCCTTCATATTTCGTGCTGATTTCAACACAATATTTGCCAGCAGTTTCCAATTGATTGCTTGGGACGGTGATATGTGTCACTAAATTTTCAACAGTGCTTTTAAAATTTTCTGTCCAGATGGGGTCTCCAGTTTTTTTCAGCTCGCCATTTTCTTCAACTGCCTTGTAAAGCTTGGCTGTGAATGTAGTATCTTTTTCAAGCTGTGCATTTCTTGCGGTTACGTTGGAAGCAAATGGAATGTCTGTGGCCGTACCTGTCAAAGTTACACGGTTCTTTGAATAATCGGAAATTTTCAGGAACGGTGTTTTCCCTTCGAGGACTGTCAGTTCGGCAGTTGTTGCCAAATCATAGGCTTTTGCGTCAGAGCCGTTGCAGACATGCAGAGTGAATTTCACTTTTCCGGGATTTCCAGTCAGCTCAATGTGACCAATACCCTTGTCATCCATTATGACTTTTGCAATTGTTTCGTCGCCATCTACCCATTGTCCGTCTTTCCAAACACTGCATTTCCAAGTGAAATCTTTCGGCTTTGTGAAAGTAAATTTTTTACGTTTTGAGAAAACAGGGGTCAGTGTCAAGTCAGTCGAGTCTTCTCCTCTTGCACCTTGGGTCTGTGCCTTGTAAAACGCTTCATTTGCTACGATTTCGACATCATACTGATTGTCTGGAT
>JAZQIL010000068.1:0-14168 GCA_045541055.1 Oscillospiraceae bacterium | reverse complement strand
CAGAAAGGATTGATTTTATGGATTTTGTAGAATATATCGGCACGAAAATGATTAAAGCCAAACCCATGACAAGAGGGAAATATGCTGAATTAAGCGGAAGAAACAGCATCCGAACTGAAAAAGGAGAAAGTTGTTCTGATGAAGGCTATTTTATCAGATATCCGGACGGGTATCAGTCATGGTCTCCGAAGAAACAATTCGAGGATGCTTACAGAAAATCCGGTGAAATGACATTCGGTCATGCGCTTGAAGCTTTGAAACATGGTGACAGAGTAGCTCGTTCCGGATGGGATGGAAAAGATATGTATTTGTTTTTAGCAGACGGAAAACAACTGACAAACTGTCTCTGTTCCGCAGATATGCCCTCATGGGCTGACAGTATCTGTATTAAGACTGCACAGAATACAATTGTTATTGGATGGCTTGCCAGTCAGACAGATATGCTTGCTGATGACTGGATGATTGTCGAGTAAATTCTGAAAAATCGCTTGACAGAATCGTTCTGATATGCTATAATTCTATCTGGGTCTGGTAAAACCAGATACTATTATTTTAATGCTCTACACAGCAAAGAATCCCTGCCTTATCATTCAGGCAGGGATTGCTGTTTTTATAGTTGCCTGCACAAACAAATGTATCCATTACAAATGATTGCGCTTAATGTTGCATATGGTGGAGGCGAGGAGAATTGAACTCCTGTCCGAAAACTCATTCTCACAACTTTCTACGAGCGTAGTTTATCTATTGAAATTCCCTTTGCAGACCGCCGACAAACAGGCTGTTTACAAAAGTAGTTCAAATACATTCCCGTAGTCTGAACATACTGCTGGAACGTTCACCACTAGTCGATGCCCAAGCGCAAGCCGTGGTACTCCTGCGGAGGACACCTGCGGACGCACCGCAGGCTGTTTAGAACAACAGAACTTAAGCAGCGAGAACTACTGCGTTCTTGTTGTAAGAAACAGAAATGTTATTTTTAGCGTTTATATTTAAACGTGCCGCTGTTTAAAGAGGTGCAGCAGCCTCTGCTCGCTTATCATGGTGCAGAATCCCCGTCGAAACCGGTACGCCCCCATAATAGAGAAATTATTGATTCTGAGATTTTAAAGCTCTGTCGATAGAACGTTTTGCGTCACGTTTTGCAGCATCCTCACGCTTGTCGTAAAGTTTTTTACCTTTACAGAGACCCAGCTGTACCTTGACTCTAGAATCTTTAAAATAAAGGGAAAGAGGAACAAGTGTAAGACCATCCTGTTTTTGTTTGCTAAAAAGGCGAATAATTTCGGATTTATGCATCAGGAGACGGCGGACACGAAGGGGGTCACGATTGAAGATATTTCCTTTTTCGTAAGGGGAGATATGCATTTGTTTAATGAAAAGTTCACCATTTTCGATAGAACACCAGCTATCTTTGAGGTTGACACTGCCCTGACGAATAGATTTGACTTCTGTACCGGTGAGTTCGATACCAGCTTCAAAGGATTCGAGGACGAAATATTCATGTCTAACCTGACGGTTTTCAGTGATACGTTTCGTGCCTTTTGTACGCATAAATCGACCAGCTTTCTGTTTAAAAATTATTCTACATCAAAGCTATCCAAGCCAAGTTCATTGATTAAATCACGGAGCTTGACGAGTTCATCAGCGGTTAAAGTAAGACCTTTACCCATACGGCTATGGTCAGGAGACCAGTCACGAAGGTCATATTTCGGTTCACGGTCATTCCAGCTGACGAGGTTTAATTCTCTTGTCCAGCCACGGGAAGTTTCACCCAAATCGCCGAGATGTTCAGTAATTTCAAATTTCAGTTCTGCCATGTGAAGAAACCTCTTTTCAAGATAATGGAGATACAGGGATAAGCCTGTAAGTATATTATACACGATTATGAAAAATTTTGCAAGTGTTTTTTTCAATTTTTTTAAAAATTTTTAAGAGTTGATAAAAAACGGCGAATTTATGTGAAAAATGGTATGATTTAAATTTTTCGGCAAATTATACGAATTTCAACAGAAAAATTTTATAGTAAAATTTTGTTTGATTTGTACAAAAAGTCTTGACAAAGGAAAAGAAAAGCATTATAATAAAATCATATTTATGCTAAGCAAAAGCTGAAATGTCCGGAAATGCGTAAAAGAAATGCATTTTTGGATAAATTAAGAGAGGGGAATTCTCATGAGAAAAAAAGACATCTTAGTTTTGGCACTTGCGTTATGTATGACACAAACTGCACTGCCTGTGACAGAAATGCTAACTGCTTCTGCTGCTGATGAGGAACTCACATTCAATGAACTGCGCTATACCATTGAAAACGGTGAAGTTACTATCAGCGGTTTTGATGCAAAAACGGAAAGCGTTTCGATTCCGTCAGAAATTGACGGACTTCCTGTCACAAAAATTGGAGGGACTGCTTTTTACGGAAGTACATTGACTTCTGTCACGATTCCGGAAGGCGTGACTGAAATTGGCTCAGGTGCTTTCTGGCACAGCAAACAGCTTACAGAAGTAGTTTTGCCGTCTACACTGGCGAAAATTGAAAGCTTTGCTTTTAATGACTGTCGTGAACTGACGACAATTGCATTTCCGAAAAGTCTGGATACAATCGGAAACAATGCCTTTGGAGATACGGCATGGCTGACAGCTCAAAAAGAGCAATCACCTTTTGTGAGTGTAAATCATATTCTGATTGATGCTTCTTCCGTGATTACAGGGCAGCTTGAAGAGATGGAAGCGGAAAAAGCAAGAAAAGAACAAGAAGCTTTAGAAGCGAAAAACTGGAAACGTGCTGGGATTTTAACGAATCAGGTAGGATATTTCCCAAATTTGGCAAAAAAAGCGACTTTGCTGTCAGAGGAAACAGCAGGGGTTACATTTGAACTGCTTGACGAAAAAAATCAGGTTGTTTATACAGGGACATCACAGCCGTTCGGGTTTGATAAGGAATCTGGTGACAATGTGCATATTCTTGACTTTTCAGATTTTAAGAAAGAGGGAACATTCACATTAAAAAGCGAAACGGGTGAAACATCAAGAGCATTTCAGATTGGTATAACGGAGAATTATTCTGGGCTGGCATATGATGCATTAAATTATTTTTATCAGAACCGTTCGGGAATAGATATTGAAGAAGGGTATATTACTTCAGGGAATGCTGCTGAACTGGCTCGTCCGGCAGGACATGTTTCTGATATTGCGATAATTCAAAATGTATGGGGATATAAGGGGTCTTCTGGAACGCAAGATGTTTCGGGAGGCTGGTATGATGCCGGAGACCATGGAAAATATGTTGTCAATGGCGGTGTTTCACTGTGGCTGATGCAAAATCAATATGAGCGTGCTTTATGGAACAATACAGCTGATGTCTATCAGGACGGCTCTATGCAGATTCCGGAAAATGCAGACACTCTTCCTGACCTGCTCAACGAATCCCGTTATGAAATGGAATGGATGCTCAAAATGATTGTACAGGACGGAGATTATCAAGGCATGGCTTATCATAAAGTACATGATATTAAATGGACAGCTTTGGGAACATCTCCAGCAGAGGACAAAATGGACAGAATCTTAATGCCGCCTTCTACCGCTGCGACATTAAATTTAGCAGCATGTGGCGCACAGGCTTATCGTTTGTGGAAAGAGCTAGACCCAGACTTTGCAGAAAATTGTCTGAATGCTGCCAAACAGGCTTATGAAGCTGCAAAGGCGCATCCGGACATGTACGCACCTAATAAAGAATATGGCGGTGGCGGTGCTTATAGTGACGATACTGTAACAGATGAATTTTATTGGGCAGCTTGTGAATTATATGCTGCTACAAATGAAAAAAGCTATTATACAGATTTGAAATCCTCCGAATTTGCTTATGCTGTTCCCTTAGATTTAAACGGTGGGGAAGCGGTTGGATTAGTAGGAAGCTTTGACTGGGGACATACTTCTGCATTAGGTTCTATGTCGCTTTTACTGCATCAGGATATGCTGACAGAAGAAGAAAGCAAGACACTGAATGCAAATTTAAAAGAAACAGCTGATTTTTATCTGGATTTAGAAGAGAAACAAGGCTATGGCTTGCCATATCAGGGAAGTGCATCTGGTTATGCATGGGGGTCTAACTCATTTATTTCAGATAATGCAGTAATTTTAGCATATGCATATGATATGAATGAGGATATTCGTTATCTGAATGGTGTAGTTGGTGCATTAGACTATCTGCTTGGGCGTAATCCGTTAGATTTCTCTTATGTAACGGGCTATGGCATTCACAGCGCACAATATCCGCATCATCGCTGGTGGGCGAAAACATTAAAAGCAGATTTTCCAAAAGCTCCTTGTGGTGTAATGGTTGGCGGTGCAAATTCCGGTATGGAAGACGATGTTGTGAAGAAAGAATGGAAAACAGAAGTACCTTCACCACAGAAACAGTATATTGATGACATTCAGGCATATTCTGTAAATGAATGTGCAATTAACTGGAACAGTTCACTTGCATGGGTTGTTTCTTATCTTTGTGAACAGAACGGCGGATTAATTGTTGGACAGCCTTCAGGTGGTACACAGATTCCTGAATTAGCTCTTGAAGAAGAAACTGAACCGGAATTTATTGTTACTGTTCCGGAAGGAATTACTGCAATCGGAGAGCAGATTTTTGGAAAATATAACAGTTATGTGACAGAAGTTGTTCTTCCGGATTCTGTGACTAAAATCGGAAAGCAAGCATTTTACAGCTGTTCTCATCTGGAAACAATTGTACTGCCGGAAACATTGGAACTTGTCGGCGAAAAGGCATTTTCTGAAACACCTTGGCTGAGTGAAATGTTAAAAGATTCTCCGATGTTAATTATTAACGGCCTTTTAATTGACGGCACAGCAGCAGAAGGAGACATAAGCATTCCGGAAGGAGTAACTTCTGTTTTAGGAAATGCATTCCACATGAATCAAAAGCTGACTTCTGTTACCATTCCGGAAGGTGTGAAAACCATTGGAGAAAGTGCGTTTGGCGGATGTAGTGCCTTAACAAGTGTCGTACTTCCGGAAAGTTTGGAAACCATTCAGCCGAAAGCATTTGAAGATGCAGGTCTGACAGAATTAGAAATTCCTTCTGGAGTAAAAACGATTGGTACAGAAGCATTTCTCAACTGCAAATCTTTGACAGAAGCAACCATATATACCGCAGATGCTGCAATTGGAAACGATGCATTTGGCTGTACTTCAACATTCATGGCAACAGGACAGTATTCTTATATATTTGTGCCGGGCATGGTAGACGGATTTACACTGTTCTGCAATGCAAATTCCACATCTGTGAAATATGCAGATGCAACTGGAGTAGAAACTTCTTATCTTGGCGATGTAACAGGAGACAAAACAATTGATATTCTGGATATCATTTCTTTAAATCGTTCTATTTTAGGAAAAGACGTTTTGACAGAAGCACAGCAGAAAAATGCAGATGTCAGCCGGAACGAACTTCCTGATTCTGTAGACGCTATGATGATTCTGAAATATATTGTGAATCTGGTGAATACTTTTTAATCAATATAGAAGGAAATTTTGATGATAAAAGAAAAATTAACAGCTGTTCTGACAGCAAGTGTATTATTCATTTCTGGCATACCAGTAGTTTCGGTATGTGCTGAAAACAACGAAATGCGTAATATTTCCACAATGGAACTTGTGAAAGATATGGGAATCGGAATCAATCTGGGAAATACGTTTGAATCCTGTGGAGATTGGATTGCAGAATTTGGTGATGGTTCTGTAACTTCTTATGAAACAGGATGGGGCAGTCCTGTAGTTACACAGCAAATGATTCAGGGAATGGCAAATGAAGGCTTTGGAGTTGTTCGTGTTCCTGTTGCATGGTCAAACATGATGGGAGAGAATTACGAAATCAGTAAAGCTTACACACTTCGTGTACAGGAAGTTGTCAACTGGATTATTGATGCAGATATGTATTGTATTATCAACATTCACTGGGATAATGGCTGGGTGAATGACTTCCCTAAAAATGAAACAGAATCCATGCACAGATATGAAGTAATGTGGACACAGATTGCAGAAGCATTTGAAGATTACGGCGACCATCTTATTTTTGAATCTCAGAATGAAGAACTTGGCTGGGAAACGATTTGGAATCCTTGGAGCGGTACAGATGATCAGAAACAAAAATCTTATGAACTTGTAAATCAGGTAAATCAGAAATTTGTAGATATCATTCGCAGTTCAGGCGGAAACAATCCGGAGCGGCATTTATTGATTTCGGGGTATAATACAAGCATTGACAGGACTTGTGACACCTATTTCAAAATGCCATCAGACCCGCAGGGGAGATGTGCCGTTTCAGTGCATTATTATACACCAGCCGGATTTGCGATTCTGGAAGAAGATGCAAGCTGGGCGCAGGCACGTTCCACATGGGGAACAGATGCAGACTATCAGGAACTGAATCAGCAAATGGATATGATGAAAACCAATTTCATAGAAAAAGGCATTCCTGTCATTATCGGAGAATACGGCTGTCCGACAAAAGGCAAAGAACCGGATTCTGTACGACTATTTTTAAGCTCCGTATGCAAAGCCGCTTATGAAAGAGAACTTTGTCCGATACTTTGGTCTGTAACTGGAGAACATTATGACCGTGATACTTGTCAGCTGAAAGACCAAGAGCTGAAAAAGCTGTATCATGAAATCACTGGTTTTGACTCGTCCGAAAAAGAAACAGAATCAACACCGCTTCTTTACGGCGATGCAGACGAAAACGGCGAAATTGATATTTTAGATGTCATTGCTGTGAATAAAGCAATACTTGGGAAAGAAATTCTTTCTGAAACAGCCGGTGTCAAAGCAGATGTCAACCATAATGGGAAACCAGATTCTGACGATTCTATGATGATTTTGAAATATATTGTTGGTTTAGTGACAGATTTTTCTTAAAATGCTTTAAAATGCCTTGATGAATTTCAAGGCATTTTATGTATGTTGGAATGCTTGACAAGTTTTTGAATCTGTGCTATACTAAAAAAAATAATCAGATAAGGAGCAGAATTTATGAAAAGAAAATTTTTACAAATAGGGTTGATTTGTTTGAGTGTGTTGTTGCTGACGGCTTGCAGTGACAGCGGAGATGGGACACCTTCCAGCACCAGCAGTGAAACACAATCCACTGAAACGGCTACAGAAGCATTAAATACAGATTTAAACGGCACAGAAGGCATTTGGACATATGGACATGATATACTGTTTCATGCCAGTGACGGAAAACGCTATTGTTTAACAGAAAGCGATTCTGGTATCGTCCAAAGCAAAGAAGGGAAAAATTATTCCATAGAAGAATGTGATTATAAATTATATGATATCATGAAATTGCAGGGGGAACAGCTGACAGTACGAGAAGGAAGATATTCCGCTGATTTGCTCAACAGTAAAGATTATCCGGACGGCTATAAAACAATGGTTGTGACTTATACAAAATCAGATTTATTTGAAGTCAGCCAGCTGGAGGAAGCTTTAAAAAATCCGGAAAAACAGACGAAAGAAACAACTTCTGAAACCGTTCCGGAAACGACAGAAACCGAAACTGAAACTATTCCGGAAACAACAGAAGCTGAAACAGAAACGACTCCAGAAACAACGACAGAAACAGAACTTGCTTCCGATGATGCGCAAAATCATGAAAATGCAGAATATGGTACTATTTATAAACAAATAGAAGACTTTCTGGAAACGGATAATTTCAAGCAGAAAGACCCTTCCAACCGTGCTTTAGAACTGTTTAACTACCTGCATAATCAGGCAGATGCAAACATTCAACAGGATTCTATTACAAACGATACTGCAAAAAATGAAGTAAGCTTCCAGTGCTATGAAAAATATAAAATCATTATCAATACGGCAGACAGCACAATTCAAGTAGAAGAATCTTAAAATTGATAAAAATTTCACAAAAAATTCATTGACAATTTTTCCGGTTTGTGCTAAAATATAAGATATTACCCAAAGAAAGAAGGAATTTTTATGAAAAAAATCACAGAAGATATTGTTTATATCGGCGTGAATGACCACAAGATTGACCTGTTTGAAGGACAGTATACCGTTCCGAACGGAATGGCTTATAATTCTTATGTCATTCTGGACGAAAAAACAGCTGTACTGGATACAGTAGACGGCAATTTTAAAGAAGAATGGCTTTCTAATCTGAAAGAAGCTTTAAACGGCAAAAAACCAGATTATTTAATCATTCAGCATATGGAACCTGACCACTCCGCAAATATTGAAGCCTTTTTGGAAGTCTATCCGGAAACAACTGTTGTCGGCAATACAAAAACCTTCCAGATGCTGACGAATTATTTTGAACATCTGGAACTTGGAGACAGAAAGCGGATTGTTGCTAATAATGATATTTTAACATTAGGCAAGCATGAACTGCAATTTATTTTTGCACCTATGGTTCACTGGCCGGAAGTCATGTTCACTTATGATGCTACAGACAAAGTACTGTTTTCAGCAGATGCATTTGGAAAGTTTGGTGCATTAGATGTGGAAGAAGAATGGGCTTGTGAAGCAAGAAGATATTATTTCGGCATTGTAGGAAAATTCGGCGCACAGGTACAGGCCGTTCTGAAAAAGCTTTCTGCTTTGGAAGTACAGACAATTTGTCCTCTGCATGGGCCTGTTTTAAGTGAAAATTTAAGCGATTATCTGAATTTATATCAGACATGGTCTTCTTACGAAGTAGAATCAGAAGGCGTTATGATTGCCTATACTTCCGTATACGGCAACACAAAGAAAGCAGCTTCTCTTCTTGCGGAAAAACTTTCTGAAAAAGGCTGTCCAAAAGTAGTGTTCTGTGATTTAGCCCGTGAAGATATGGCAGAAGCAGTAGAAGATGCTTTTCGTTATGGAAAACTTGTTTTGGCAACAACGACTTATAACGGTGATATTTTCCCGTTTATGCGAACATTTATTGAAGCCCTGACAGAAAGAGGCTATCAGAACCGCACTGTCGGACTGATTGAAAACGGCTCATGGGCATCTGTTGCTGGTAAAGTTATGAAATCCATGTTTGAAAAGTCAAAAAACATTACTTGGATGGAACATTCTGTAAAACTCACAGCTGCTGTAAAATCTGAAAATATTGCACAGATTGAAGCAATGGCAGAGGAACTTTGCAAATAATAAAAAAGACTGCTGAAAAACCACAGCAGTCTTTTTATTTAAGATTTAATTTAATTTCACCCAGCCAGCACCGGATTTAAGTTTACCCCATTTCACACCGCTGGAATCTGTCATTTCCTGAACAATGGTGAAAGAACCGGCAGAACCGATTGTACCGCTTGCACTTCCGCCGGGGCTGGAATAAATACCAGCAGAACCGCTTAAAGCAATGACATAATTCGTATCTGTCACAGAGCCGTCACCAGGTGCAATAGTGGTTGTTAAAGTCGTGCCGTTGCCTGTTCCGTCTCCAGCAGTTGTCAATGGGGGAGCAAGCGTTGCAATCCCTGCATAAGGGTCTGGCGTTGTGGAAACATATACAGGATTAGGATTTTCAGGTCTTGTGCCAGTGGTTGTATAAGCGATAACAGGCGCAGTTGTTCCGCCAACAGGTGCTTCACCTGTACCATCTACAGGAGGAGCAGTTTCTACTGCCGGCTGTGTATTTGGAATATAAACGAAAGTTTCTGTAGTAGCAAGTTCAGGGTTTAACACTTCTGCCGGAATAGGTTGTGTTTCTGTATTGCCGTGATTTGGGTCGGCTGTTTCTGACGGAGGGGGAGCAGTTGTTGCCTGTTGGGTATCTGCCGGAGCTTCTATATTGATAACATGCCCTTGCTGAGGATTAGTAGATTCCGCACCATGTCCCAGACTCATGAAAGCCGCTACCAGCAGAACAATAATGACTAAAAACAGCAGAAAAATCAAAACAATTCTGGTTACTTCAGAATCCATAGGAGTTTTTTTACTGTTTTTTTTGTGGCCGCCATTTTTCGATGTTTGACTTGACATTTTTTCAGCTTCTTTCTAATTAAGATTTAGATTTCAATCACATTCATTATACCACAAACAGCCTGTTTTTTGCTATTCGCATTATTCACAAATCGATTAGACAGAATATTCTTATTTTCGACAAATTTGTGATATTGTGTGGATACACTTGCAAATTTTATGAAAATATGATAAAATATAAATAATTTCAGGCAAGGAGGGAATATTATGTTTTTCAAAAAACTAACTGCTGCTGCAATGACATTTGCAGTAACAGCATCTGTATTTCCATTATGTGTATCAGCAGAGCAGAAAACAGAGATGATTGATTCTGGAATGCAGTATCAGGAATCTACAGAAACAATTACTAATCCGGGGGCAGGGTATACACAAACACTTTGGTACAAATGCAAACCAAATGAAACAACGGTACAGAATCCTGTTGGAAATCTTGTGCTGATGTTTGTGGATATTGGTGCATTTTCTTCCGGTATCAACGGAATGACAGAAACAGACAGTGAAGGGAATACTGTTTATACTGAGGGAACGGATTATGACTTAGATGAACAGTTTTTTAAAGCAATGCGGGGAACACTTGAAAACTGCCGAAAAAATGGTTCTACAGTGGCCTTTAGATTTCGCTATGATGCAAACGGTAAAACAAACCCTGAACCGGCGAGCTTTGAACAGGTACTGCATCATATTGACCAGATAAAACAAGATGGATTTTTAGAGGATTACAAAGATATTTTAATGTTTGTGGAATCTGGTTTTGTTGGTGCATGGGGAGAACAGCACAGCGGAAAGTATACTTCTCTGGAGTATAAAGCGCAGTTATTGGAAGCCATGCTGGACTTAGTGCCAGATGATATACCGGTTACTGTGAGAACACCAAATATTTTTGCAAAATGGGCTGGCATTGAACCAAAAGAATTAGCAGACTGGGTTTCTGAACCGGAAAGCAAAGCAGCAAGAGTTGGCTTATATAATGACGGCTATATGGGGTCAGATTCAGACCTTGGAACGTATGCGGACAGAGCAATAGAAACAGCTTGGTTAGGCAGGCAGACCGTTAGAACTTACTACGGTGGCGAATTTTCCGGCAATTTAGAATGGGCAAAGAAATATGATACGTATCTTCCGGAAAATGCAATTCCAGAAATGTATCAAACACATTTAAGCTATATCAATTCTAATATTTATCAGCTTTATCAAAATGACATTTTTGGGGAAGCCTGTGATGTTGCCAATGTAGATAATTCAGCTTATTATGGACAAACAGTATTTAAATTTATCCGTGACCATTTAGGGTATCGCTTTGTAATACGTGACTGTGAACTGAATGCAACAGCGGAACAGGGAGGAACATTCAATTTAAAATTTGATGTGGAAAATACAGGATTTGCAAACCCTGTCAGACCGCAGAATGCAGAAATCATTCTTGAAAAAGACGGAATTTACACAGTTCAGGATATCACAATTGATTCCAGAGAGTGGTATTCCTGCACAACTTCTCAGGAAGAATTAGAAATTCAAGTGCCAAGCAATCTGGAAGCAGGGGAATGGAACGTTTATTTCAGACTTTCCGTAGGAAATCAGACCATTCCGGACGGAAATTTAAGAACTGTACAGTTTGCAAATCCGGACATCTGGAACGCCTCTCTTGGCGCAAATAAATTAGGTTCTGTACAGATTACCGAAACAAATACAGTTTCTAATCAGACAAGCTGTCAGACAGATTTCTACACTTCCGGAAATGTAGTTATTTTTGACGGCATTCGCTCCAGTAATTCTGAATGGACAAAAGAAAATTTAATTGCTGAATCTGGTGAAAATAAATTATATTTATCCGCTGATGATAAATATCTTTATATTGCTTCCGAAGTGCATCACAATGTAGAAAAGCCCGTTTGGAATCTCAGAATCGAACATGATGGAGAATCTTACTGGATTTACTATCAGTCTGCCGGCTGGTGCTATTATTCCAAAGGCGATGACCATACTGGCTTTGACTTCAAGAAAAGTGCTGACTTTTCTGAATTTAAAATTGATATGTCTTCTATGCATATCCAGTCAGGGACTGTTTTAGATAAAGTCAGAATTTTTGTACAAGATGAGGGAGACAGCTGGAAAAGTGTTGGCGAACTGTCTGCTGAAAATATACCTGTGAACACAAGCTTTCCAATTTATTCAGCATATCAGAAACTTTCTTTAAAAGAACATCAAGACTATACAATGAAAGCAGTCACTTCTTTAGAAAATGACTCTTATCAGTGGCTGAAAGACGGAAAAGAAATTTCCGGTGCAAATACGCAGACACTCACTTTAAAAGACGTGAATCAGAAATCAACCGGAAACTATTCTGTAAAAATTACCGCTCCAAACGGTTCATCACAGGAAATTCTACTGTATACTATCGAAAATATTTTCTCAGCTGAAACTGCTCAGAAAGGCGATTTAAACGCTGACGGCAAACTTGACAGCAAAGACGTAAAACTCTTACAAGATTATCTGCATAAACGTAATGTAACGATTCAAGGTGATGCAGATATGAACCAAGACGGTATCTGGAATATTTATGACATGATTCTATTAAAAAAAATAATCAAAAATTAACAGGGGAGACCCCTTCCAAGTAAATTTTTATCAGGGGAGGGGGTAAATTTTTCAAAAATAGTGGCAGGGGAGTGCTTATTTCATAAAAAACAGTACGCTGAATCATATCAGTGTACTGTTTTTATTTGCTAATCTTCTAATAATGCAATGGCTTTTTTATATTTTTCACAGCGTTTCAAAGCCTTTTCGTCAATGGTATCCAATCTTGACAAATCGCTGTTATGTCGTAAATCAGCCAATTTCACTGTTTTTGCAATAGGATTTTCACGAATTTTTTCAATATACGAAAAATATTCTGTATTTTCATCATGTGTGAGCAGGGAAATAGCTTGAAGCACATTCTCAGAAAAGCCCATATTCCTTAAATCTTCCAAAGTATAAGCAGTATCTTCCACAACATCATGGAGCAGGGCAGTGATAACTGTTTCTTCTGTCGTCATCTGTTCCGCAAGATGAAATGGATGAAATACATAAGGCATACCGCTTTTGTCAATTTGATGTTTATGCGCTTCAAAACAAAGCTTTAAAGCCATTTTTGTCTGTTTTGTGTAAACCATAATCAAGCACCTTCTGGGTCATCGTCATAATCAACAGGAATCTGGGGGTCGTCATCATAAGCAGGTTCTGGCTCAGGTTCAGGAGCTGGTGGGGGATTGGTAACAACAGGTGCAGGAGGTACAGTTTCAGGGTCAGGCGGGAGAGTAGCTGGATTTACTGGAATTGTTTCAGGGTCATAAGGAATTGTTTCAGTTTTTCTTTCTTCTTTTTTTGTAGTAGTCACTTCTTTTTTAGTAGTAGCCACGAATTCAGTAGTCTGCCAGTCTTCTTCAGGAATGACAACAGTAGTGGTTGTTTTCTCGGAATTCTGCGGTTTTCTGGTTGTTTCGCTTTTTAAAGCTGTTTCATTATCAGAACCAGAAACAGTTGTATTTGTGCCGATATCAGAAGAACCTGACTCTGTTGATTTTACAGCAGTCGTATAATAAGCACGGGTATATTTAGTTTCATTGGGATAATAATATCTGTCATTTACAGTGGTAGTTGTCATGACAGGATGTGAAGGGGCAGTTACAAGATTTAACACTTCTGTAGTAGAAATTTTTGTTGTGGTAGTTGTTTCCAGTTCATTTTGAATATAATCATTATCGCTTCTAGGGGCTCGTTTAATAAGATTGACAAAGCCAAATCCTAATACAGCGATAATTGCAATAATCAAAAATGCAATGAAAAAAACAGAGGGAATTCCAGAAGAAGCAGATTCCGTTTCAACTTCTTCAAATTCTTCTTCAACAGGGACATCAATATCCATATCACGGCTGTGATGATGCTGTGCCATAAGTCAACATACTCCTTTAAATATTTTTACTTTTTTAATTCTATCACAAATATTTAAAAATGTCAAGAGGGAGAACCAGACAAAATATTGCACCAAATATAAATTTTGTGCAACTTTGGATAGGAATTCTTTCAGAAAGACATTTCAAGCCCCTGAATTACTTCTTCAAAGCCCTCAAAATCTTTAGCATCAATTTCCGGTGCTGATTCTTCCTTGCATTTTGCACATCCAAGACATC
>JAZQIL010000067.1:0-4424 GCA_045541055.1 Oscillospiraceae bacterium | reverse complement strand
GTGCATGTATACGAACGTTGCCTATCTGCATAATTCCCTCACCGACATGGTGGATGAAAGCCGTTCATTGATTGTCACCAGCTGCGGATATTATCGTGTCCACTGCAGGTCTGTGGTTTCGACCGAGCGTCCGCAGGGAAGAAGAGATTATCAGCTTTTGTACATCGCAAAAGGCAAGGGGTATTTTTATTTCGATGGTCCTGACGGAAAAGAAACAGTCATCACTGAGGGAAACATGATTCTGTTCCGCCCCGGTGAGAAACAGTATTACTACTACCATGCCCCCGACAAAACCGAGGTGTACTGGGTGCATTTTACAGGACGCATGGTGGAGGGAATTCTGGATAACTACGAACTTTCGCAGAAAGCGAATGTATTCTATACGGGAACATCCCCGGATTATGCATGGCTGTACCGCCAGATGATACAGGAATTACAGCTGTGCCGACCGAATTACGAAGAACTGCTCGCGCTCAATCTGCGGCATATCTTCATCCAGATCAATCGCTACATTAAAGAGGGTCGCAAAAAGGGCAGCGATGCGCAGAACGAGATTGAACGTGCCACCCATTATTTCAATGAACACTACAATGAACAGATCAATATTGACGATTATGCCGCCTCACGGCACATGAGCACCTGCTGGTTTATCCGCAGTTTCCGGCAGATCGTCAAGGTCACGCCGATGCAGTATATTCTCTCGCTGCGTATGGCGAATGCACAGAGTTTGCTGGAATCGACGGAGTACAACATTTCTGAGATTGCTGAGGCTGTGGGGTATGACAATCCCTTGTATTTCAGCAGGCTGTTTCATAAGCATATCGGGGTATCGCCGTCGGAGTACAGGAAGAAAAGATGTGGGGCTAATTAACATTCACTATGAAGCTGAAGATATGTAAGCCCGAACAAGTCGGGCTTGTTTTTAAATATTTACGACGTTCCACTATGTTGTATGATATGGTCAATCAATGATGAAAAAAGAGCCTTCGTGATGGAAGGCTCTTATGTACACAGTATATAATGTTTTCCGGATAATTGTCCAAGCAGCACTATAAGAGCTCACGGATGCTACGAATATGCATATACAAAATAATCTAATCTATCATTTTCAGCACCATTTCCACACTTTCCTTTATTCCGACCGAACTATCAATTACAAGTTCATAGTGCTTCTCATCGCCCCATTCAAGCCCCGAAATATTCTTGTAGTACATCGCCCTCGCCTTGTCGGAACGGGTGATGTTCTGTTCTGCCTCCTCACGGGTGTCGCCGTAGACCTCCATCACCCTGCCGATACGGTATTCCTTCGGTGCGTGAATGAAAACACGGACTACATTCGGGTTATCCTTCAGCACATAGTCCGCCGCTCTGCCGACTATCACACAGCTGCCTTGCTCAGCAATCTTCTCAATGATTTTCTTCTGTGCAATGATCGCCTGATGCACAACAATATTACTCAGATACAGCTCGTGCATCAGCTGCGGTGCGTTCTTGTTGAGGTCGGAGATGAACTCTCTGTCAAGTCCGCTTTCCTGTGCAGCAAGGGCAGTAACTTCCTTATAGTAAAAAGGTATTCCAAGCCTTTCAGCCACAAGTCTGCCTATTTCCTTGCCCGATGAGCCATGCTGTCTTGCTATGGTGATGATAACACCCTGCTTTGACTTCTGCAATACAGCGTTCGGATGTTCCTTTGACTTTTTGGTAAGATACGGATTTCTGAAGAATTGTCTGCTCATAAAATAGCCGATTACTGACACGATTCCGTCCGTCACAGGATAAGTAAGCCAGAAATACTGCAAGCCAAAGCGTGAAAACAGATACGCCAGCGGCACGAACAGGAATACCGTTCTGATGATTGTCAGTAATGAGCTTTTAAAGCTTGCTCCCACCGCTTGAAACAGTACGGGATATGTAAGAGATGTCACCAACGGAATAAAGCTGATACCGATGATGCGGAATGCAGTGATGCCTATTCGTATGACTTCCTCGTCAGATGAGAAAAATCTTAGCATAGGCTCTGGAATAATCTCAAAGCATAGCGTTCCGAGAAACATTAGCACACAACCGAAAAGTATCGCTGTGTTCAGCGTTTTTTTACAGCGTTCAGTTTTCCTTGCAGCATAGTTGAAGCTGATGACAGGCACGATACAGGTCTGCATAGCACCAAGCGGAATGAAGAAGAACGTCTGCCACTTGTAGTAAAGTCCAAGCATTGTTACAGCGGCATCGGAGAAGGTGGCAAGTATCATATTCAGTCCGAAAATATACAGCGTATACGCCGACTGCATAAGGATATTCGGAAGGCCCAGACGGAATATCTTACCCACATAATGCGGATATTTTCTGATTGACGGCGACCTGTAAAAGCCTTTTTTCATCACCACAAGCGCCGCCACAATCTGTCCTGCGACAGTTGCTGCCGCCGCACCTGCGATTCCCATTTCAGGAAGTCCGAACATCCCGAAAATCAGCAATGGGTCAAGTATAATATTTGTCACCGCACCGAGTATCTGTGCGAGCATGGGCGTTTTCATATCGCCCCGTGCCTGTAAAATTTTCGTCCAGATACTCTCTAAAAACAAGCCGAAGCTGAACACGCAGACTATTCTACCGTAAGTGATAACATCAGTTATGACCTCGGGAGAGTCGGTCTGTAACCTTGCGTAAAGCGGCATTATTGCATAACACACAGCCGCAAATACCGCCCATAGCACAACTGCAAGAGGTGTTCCCGTGCCTGCATATTCATCTGCCTTTTCGCTCTGGGAAAGTCCCAGCTTTGCCGCCATTACAGTATTTATTCCGACTCCCGTTCCCACAGCCAATGCAATCATAAGTAATTGCAGAGGATAGACTATAGAAAGAGCAGTCAGTCCCGATTCAGAGTACCGTCCCACAAACACGCTGTCGATAATGTTGTAAAGTGCCTGAATAAGCTGTGCGAGCATGACAGGCGGTGCCATTTTAAAAAGAATTCTGCTTATCTTTTCCGTGCCGAAATAATCGCTGCGCTGTCTGATATTATCCATTACACTTCCTCCTCGGCAAGTGCCTTGTTCAGCACATTATCATATTCACGGACAAGCTCTGTCATACGTCTGATTTTTTCATATCCCATTTCAGCAACCGCTTTTTCCTCAACTGCGTTAATGGAAGCAAGCAAAGGCTTTGCGTACTTCGTTCCCTTGTCAGTGAAGATATATGCCTTTTCACGACCTGTGCTGTTTTCGGGTGAGTCACAGAGATACCCGTTTTTCAGCATACCGCTTATTATATTGTTGATCGTCTGTTTCGGGAGAAGATAGCTTTCACATATCATTTTCTGTGTGCAGTAGCCATTATCACGGATTGTGTATAATACAAGCATTTCGTTGTAGCTGATACCATGCTTCTTAGACCATGCGGAATACACCCCACGGAACTTGATGATTGCACGATTCACATCGTTTAAAAGCTGATGCGTTTTCTGATTCATATCCACCTCCATAGTCCCATTTGGGACTATATTATTATAGCGCATTATGAGAAATATGTCAATAGTGTGTGTGACATACGTTATATGTAAAGCCCGTAAACCGGGCTTGTGGTTAGATGTTTACGACGTTCCAGATATACAGCGGTGCTGTCAGCGTAAACAGCAAACATCCGAAGATGATTGCAACCGGCGTCCACTCGAACTGTCCGTGCTTGCGATATTCCATATACAATGTGGAGATCTTCACGAACAGCAGGATTACGAGTACGACATCCAGCACGGGGAATACCACGTTGTTCACGATGGACTTGATCTGGGACTTTGCGTCGTTCCATGTGGACTGGATCGCACCGGACACATCACCGTCTGCGTAGGCTGTCATTGCCATCATGTTGGCAACAGCCATAGAACTGATGACCGTCGCAATGACCTTGTTTTTGATTTTTGTGAGCTTATTCATTCATATCACCCTCCATTTCCACCAGCCTGCCTGTCAGCACAGTTCTGGCATTGTCAAATTCATAGGAACAGGTTGAAAGCAGTACAAGCTTGTCCTGTTCTGTCAGCTCGACTTCCTCATAGATTCGGGAAATCTCTTTCAGATGCGGTGTCCATTCGTCAAGGCTGCGAAAACCATTGTAGATTTCATCATGCCAATCCGTTACTGCTACCGAGAAGAAATCCAGTCTGTATACAGAGTCAGAGGTATACACCCAGCCGTAGGGATGACTGTCATAATAGCTTCTTTCCTTAAATCTGCACACATTGGCAAACATACTGCCGTTCTTCATGTTGTGACCGTACAGGATGTTGAAGTTATTCTGAAAGCGGTTTTCACAGCGGAAGTCAAGCTCAATACATCCGCATTTCAGACTGCGTCCGTCCGTGCCGTGGGTAAGATAAAAATCATTGTCCTCACCCTGTATAATCGGGTAGTTGATGTTTGTAT
>JAZQIL010000066.1:0-29205 GCA_045541055.1 Oscillospiraceae bacterium | reverse complement strand
TAGTATACATCTTGTGTTTTTCAGGTTTGCATCATGTTGTTTTTCATTGCATAAGAGCCGGAATTATGCTATAATTGCAAAGGCTTTTTAAAAACAGTAAATAAACTTTAAGGAGAAATTATTATGTTTTGGACAAATTTAGTAAAAGGTTTAGGAAAAATCGCAATCGGGCTGGGCGTTATCGGTTCAATTATCGGCGGAATTGCTGCCGGAAAAGGTGCAGACAATGGTCTGATTGGCTTTCTGGTGATTATCATAGGCATTGTTTTTACGTTCATCGGCATGACTGGAGTTATGATGATTTGCGAAATCAGCCAGAATATCGCCGAAACAAGAAAAATTCTTGAAAATCAGAATCAGAATTCTTACTCCGGAAATCAGATGTAATCAGAAAGGAATATGTATCATGAAAAAATATCGTATCATTGCAGGAATTTTCAGCCTTTGCCTTCTACTGACAGGGTGCGGAAATTCCGCTGAATCCTCCGAAGCAGAAAGCTCATCTGACAGCTCAGCAAGCGTTGCTGAAACACAGGCACAGCCAGATGACGAGAATGAACAAATTCGGAAAGAACTGGAAGAACAGGGCTATACTCCGGAAGAAATAGCCGATATGCTTGGAGAAACTGTCATAAATTCCGGAACTGACGGCACTGCTGCTGAAACAGAAGCAGAAACTGTCAACCCCGAACTGTTCGCTTACTATGACTTGCTGAATGAAGAATATGAGAAATATGGATATGACTCTGGATTTTATGCCCTCAACAGTACAATAGCTGTTGGATTGGGAAACCATAAGTTTGATTATTCATTCTCTGTGATAAATCCGCACTTACTAACAGGCTTTGATTCTGAAAATATCTATACTTACGATACAAGCACAAAAGAATTTAAAGTGCTGTTCCACTGTGACGGAGGCGGTTATTATTACAATAACGGATTCTACTACAGAAGAGAAGAAAAAGACAATATCCTGCATATTGAAAAAATGGATATGGAAGGCAATGTGATTTCAGCCGCCGACATTTCACATACTGATGCAAATATTTCAGATACCAGCAAAATGTACTTTAATTTCATTACAGAAAACGGATTTATTATTACTTATAATTTCTATGATTCATTCGGAACTACAGTGCGGGAGGATTATCGCATTATCTCGCCGGATTTGCAGACCATCACCACTTTACCGCAAAAGGCAGGAGAACACGGAATTCTACAGGATGTCACAAATCCTCAATTTATTGCAAGCTATAAAAACAAAATCTATTCTTCTTCCGGTTCATATCTGGACACAGACACCATGACATGGACTGATGTAGATGAAAAACTAACCGGATTCCGTGGACATATTGGAAAATATCTTATCTTATCCGAAGTAGACGGAACTAGCACACGAATTTACGATATGGAAAAAGATGAAGTAATTGCCAAAATAGCAACTGCATCAAAAACATCAAATTTTGGCGGAAAATACAGTTATGTCCTGAAAAACAATCAATGGTATCAAGTGCAGTTCCCATCTGACGGCTCTTACTTGGATTTCAACAATTATGAACCACTCGGAACAGAAACAGTTTCAGAATATGACTACACAATATTAGATGATACTTATTATCTGGTAAAAGATGATTATGGTATTTTCCTTCGCACCTACGAAAAAGGCGAAGCAGAAGAAGAAACCGTTTTAATTTTCCCAAATACAGACTGGTTCTGAACCTTTGATGAAAGAATGGATTCAGAAAGAATCAACCAAGAACAGCCAATATTTCTTGAAAACAGCAATCAGCGAATTATGGGCGGTAATCTGTTCTTTTGCATTAATTTCTACTGTATTATTAGGCATTCGTGCTTCACTACATCTTATAAAAGAAAAATATTCTTCTTATGATTCTTATAAATGGATGTTTTCAGATAGTGTTTTTGATAATACGATACCAAAATCATGGCTTATTGGAAATACACCTGCCACGATTACAGGCTGTCTTTCCAGCCTTCAAAAATCTGTTATATTTTTGCCGGAAGGCATTGAAGATAATTCCAACACTTCAATGAATAAAACTGTCACAACAAATTCTATTCAGGATTCTTTTTCCTCACAAACCTCAAACAACATAAAATAAACTCCGTAATCACTGCAAAATACAGCAATTACGGAGTTTTTCTTGACTTTCATCTTTGTTTATGATATAATAAAATTTATAAAATAATTAAAGAAAGCGTGAATTTTCATGAAAATTTATCATTCTCTTACTGCCGGAATACTGGCTTTGAGTATGCTCGGCAGTCCAGCAGTTATCAATGTATTTGCAGAAGAAACGGTTCATCCGGTGAATCTGGATTCTTCCCTCTGCGAATTGCTCCTGAAAGAAAACAGTTGGGAGCTTGACCCTGACAGTGACGGCATTATCTCGGAAGAAGAAGCTCAGAACTGCCGTTATTTGTATTTGAATCTCGATGATTTCACAGAACTGAACTGGCTGAAATCCTTTCCAAATCTGGTATCGCTCGGATTTCGCAACGGAACAATCACTGATTTTTCTGTCCTGAAAGAAATTCCAAAATTAAGAAATCTTGAATTTGATACCATTCCGCTCACAGATATTTCTTTTCTCAAAGATTTGAACCTTGAAACCTGCCGTCTGCGTGAAATGAAGCAGATTTCCCTTGAACAGAGAATAGCTGTTCTGAACTGGAATGATTACAAGATACAACAAGGCTTTGCAAAGGATGTCGGTGTTCAGCCTTTAGGATTGCTGGATGATTATTCTGTAGAAATGACTTTGGATGACACCAGTATTGCAAATTTCATTTCGCCCTATCATTCCGGAGAAAGAAATGAAGTCTATGGAGTCAGTGCAGGAAAAACAAGCTATCATATCTTTGCAGATGAACAGGAAATCCTATCCGGAAAAATTACTGTATCAGAATTAGAGTTCGATTCCCCTGCTCTGGCAGAGAATCCGGCAGAACAGATTGCAGTACTGAACAGTGAATATTACGCAAATCGGACAGCAGTCCTGATTGACGGCACACTTTATGGAATCAAGGGCAGTCAGGTGACAGCAGTACAGGAACATGTGAAGTATTACGACCATGCAGACTTGAAAAACGAGAAAGGAAGCTATATTTCCGGTGATATTGTGCTTTTGGAAGACGGCACACTGCTTGTCAATGATAAGGAAATTGCACCTTCTCAGAAATTCATTCAGGCTGAAAACGGCTGTGTCATTGATGAAAATCATAAAATTTATGCCGTTTATCCAAAGGGAGAAGATTTCATTCTGAAACAGCTCTCCGGAGATTTCAAGGCATTCCCCTATAAAACAAATCATTACTATGTCACGCAGAACGGCGAACTGATGTATTATGACTTGGAATATGTTTCCGGCACGTTGAAGCTGACTTCTTCTGACACAGGCATTAAAAATCCGATTTCCGGCTATGATGATATGTTTGTGGACGAAAATCATGTTTTCTGGGTATGCAAGACTTATCCGAGTCTGAAAGTCACCAAATCAGGCGAAAATGCTGTAGAAGCAGGAAGATATGTCATCAAAAGCGGCGGTGCAGTCTATGGTTATCTCTCCGAAGACGGAAAAGTGCATCAGGCTGTCACAGATACAGAATATGAACTCGCCGATAAAGAGCAGGAACAGAGCGATTTCGCTAAAATGGGAGGATTCTACATTCATGAATACACTACCAGAGAAGAAAATCCTCTGCTTGAACAGGATGCAGGTGTCAGATGGTTTCTGACTTACGACAATGTTTTAACACTCTCTTTCTGTGACAAACAATATGCGATTTCTGACGGATTACAGGCAGTTTGTGCCGAATATGATGAAGAACTGCAAAAAGGTTATGCCTATTTCCTCAGAACGGACGGCACACTCTGGCAGTACTGCCTTGAAACAGAAGAAGTTCAGCAAATAACAGAACCTTCCGGAACTCCAGAATTTCTGAAAGGTGATGCCAATGGTGACGGCATTTTCAGCGCACAGGATATTATTCAGCTCCAGAAATGGCTGAAACATGACGGAACAACGCTTTCAAACTGGAAAGCCTGTGATTTGAATGAAGACCAGATTCTGAATATCTATGACTGGATTCTGATGAAACGACTGCTTCTAAACTCCTAATAATGCAAGCCGTAATTGCTGTAAAATACAGTGATTACGACTTTTTATCTTTCAGCGTTTCAAAGAAGTAACTTTAGAGTTAGTAACTCATGAGTATATTATAATATGCTGAAAATTATGCATAATATCTTCGTGAATATTTTTATTAATTATACCCAAAAAAAATTGGGTATAATATTTTCGTGAATATTTTTATTAATTATACCCAAAAAAAATTGGGTATAATATTTTCGTGAATATTTTTATTAATTATACCCACGAAAGCAAAAAAATCTTTGAGGGGCGCAGAAATTGGGTATATGGGTATAATTTTTCAGATTATTGTCCATATATAGGGCATAACTGAATTATACCCAACGTTTCGTGGGTATAATTAATAATTGTCGTTGCAAGAAAATACACCTTGTTTTTTCCTATATGTAAATATTTTTTTAATTTTGCAAGTCATATTATTAATTATACCCAAAATTATACCCACGCAGAAACTGAGTGGGTATAATTTTTTTATCTTATAATATAATAAAAAATATTTATAAATCTATATTCTTCAAAGAATATAGCCTTTTTTTACTCAGCCATATTACTACTTTCCTTACAGCTTTTGTAACTGAAAACTATTAATTATACCCACGAAACATTGGGTATAATTCAGTTATGCCCTATATATGGACAATAATCTGAAAAATTATACCCATATACCCAATTTCTGCGCCCCTCAAAGATTTTTTTGCTTTCGTGGGTATAATTAATAAAAATTCAAGCAAAAGCAAATACCCGTAGTATAAAAACACTACGGGCATGAACTGTTATTTCTTATTTCGGCAATGCGGAAGTCATTTCTTCTCCTGTTACCATGCGACTGACTATAATTCCTTTTCCATATCCAGTCTTTCCAGTGACGCTGTCTTGGTATTTGCAGTTTGTGATATACCCTTTCAATGTCATTCCACGGCTTCTGAAAGCTTCAGAGTTTGCAATCTGTTCTATTACTTCTCTTTTCTTGGAAGAATGAAGGCTATGAAAATCTTCATCGTCATACATATTTTCAAGCTGTCTATATGCAATTTTGGTTTCTTTTCCGTGTTCAGTTAATTCTGTAATAATTTCAAGTAATGTGTTTTTCATTTCTGAATAGTCTGGTGCTTCCTGTATCATTTCAACAGGTTTTTTACGCATTCTGGCAGCTTCTTCAAGGGTTTCCTTTGTGATGTTCTGTTCAAAGCCGTCCCATGCGAATCCATCATCAGTAATCGTGAAGCCAACAGATTGTCCGTAAGAAGCATGATTGATTTTCGTATGAACGACAATTCTGCGGTTTTTGTCCCTGCTGTCTGATATGAGTGTTAAGGCACTCCGGCTGGCATTTACGAAGTCAACGCTTCCTAATGCAGCATTGTTAGCATTATCCTGTGGCTTTTTGTTGATATGAGAAATCAGAATCAAACCACAGTCATATTTTTCACAGATAGCAGAAATATTCTGGAATACAGGACGAACATGATTGATTCTGTTGACATCTACATCAGGCGGACAGAAAGCGTGCCACGGGTCAATAATAATTAAATTAGGATGATAGGTTTCAATAATGTTTTCAAAGTTTTCAATTCTTGTTTCATCGGAGCTGTCTTTTGGAAATAATAATCCATTAGAAAGTGTTTTGTCCATAATATCAATGTAATTTACATCTGCTCCAGCTTTTTCTAATCGTTCCCAGATGTCGCTGCCTCTGTCTTCTGCTGAAATTATCAGAACATTTCTGTTTTCAGAGATTGTTTTCTTACTGGCATATTCAGGCGGAACGGGAAGTGCTTCACCTCTGCTGACAGTTGCCGCAACACCGCAGGCAAAGTATGTTTTTCCAGTTCCTCCGGCAGCCATCAAAACTGTATAATCACCAGCCGGAATATAGGGATACCAGACATAACGTATTTCTTTTCTTTCAAATTCATAGCCTTTTTTAGCTTTGAACACATTTTTTTCCTGAATTGGAACATGTGTTTCTGTTTCACTTTGCTCCTGCGTGTAAAATTCTGTTTTTTCGATAGCAGATTTTAAGAGTTCCTGTGTTTTTTCTTTTCCAAGTGTTTCGGAAATATCTGTAATGTCGCCTTTTTCAGGGCATTCATTCCAGATTTCAGAAGCAGGAATGATTTTGACTGTATTTGCAACAGAAAGAAGATTTTTGGCAATGGTATTGCCGTATTGTCTGCCGGAATCATCGTTATCGGTTATGATAATGACATCATGTCCCTGTAATCCTTCATTATACAGCGGAATCCACTGTTTGAAACCTGCTCCGTTCGGGAATGTTGTTGCAATGATGCTCCAGCTCGTGAGGGTATCGGCATCTTTTTCCCCTTCAACAATATAGACAGGTTCTGTATAGTTGGCTTTTAAATAGTCGGCATTGTAAAGGGGAGCTTTCTGTCCACCCAGCCCGTAACTGCTATTGAATGTTCCTGTTTCTTGATTGAACAGAATCCATTGAGCGTTTTTACTGCCGTCTGAGAACTTATTCACAATTTTCTTTCCGAAGATACTGCCGTCAGCGTTTTTGTAGATGTGCTGACGTTCACTAATTTTTATTTTCGGGGACGTTGTCTGTGCAGCAACAGGAAAAGGCATTGGACAAAATTCTTCTGAAAGTGCTTTGATTGCCTGTGTTGTTTCTTCTTGGGAGTTCCCCATTTTGTGAATCATCAGATAAAAATCAATGATAGTTCCCTGTACGCCGCAGGAATGGCATTTGAATTTTGTGTCTTCTTCATACAGATGAAAAGCAGGCGTACCATTTGCACCTGTACCGCTTCCACAGAACGGGCAGTTATAAAAATTATTTTTGCGGTATTCTGTGAACTGTGCGACATACTGGGGGAGATACATCTTCAATGTATCTAAATCGTAATTATTCATAATATTTTCCTTTCTTTGAGCAGAAAGGCAGAAAAATATTATATATTCTATGAAAAAATCCTTTTTCCCCTTGACAGAGTAATTTTTTTTTGCTATACTTAATATATTAAATCGTAATTGTTTTTGAGATTTCCATAGAATTGGATTTATCTCCATCCGCTTGAATTGCTGGTAACTTTTCAGGCGGTTTTTTTCTGCCTATATTTATTTTGAGTATCAAGTGTTGTCAGTTTGATTCTCCTTAGCATCTTTCTGTTTCCGATACTTTACAACCTTATACCGTAAACCTTCTTTGGATGTATTATATTGTCTGGCTACATCTTCAAGGCTTCTGTCAGATTCAAGATATGCCTTCACCATTTCTATATCTTTTTCTGTTAATGGGGTAATACTTCTGCCTCTGGGTTTCATTTTCTTCACCTCAGTCTACGGATTTTCCCTTGGAGGGTGTTACCGCTTTTGATATTACCATTGTATCATATCTTAGGTTTTTTGTCAAGGCTTTATTAAAACTTTAATAGGTTACTTTCCGTGGTTTCAATGTTTACAGGGTGTAGTTTTGTTGCTTATGGCTATTTTTCGTTTCTCTATCTTCTTTTTCGGCAACATTCCAGAGATGTTCCGGCAGAGTTTCATTCTCTTTTATTTCAGTCCGTTTGTAATATTCATACAGCGATTCCTCACTGTCCGGTATTTTGATTCTTTGAATCTCCTTTATGAATTCCAGAAGTCGCTTATCATAGAAAGTTCGTGTCCGTCTTTGCATTTCTTCTTCAATCTGATTCTGTAAAGATTTCTTCATTTCTTCCAGTTCTTTCATCTTTTTGCGGACGGACTGGACAGCAGGCAATTGTTCCAGCTTTGTATAATATTCTGACAGTTCTGCCTGATATTTGGCATCGGCAGAAATTCGTTTTTCATAATCAGATTCTGATTCCAGCAGCTTCTTCATGGGCTTTTTCGGCGGCACAGGCAGAGGATTTTCAAGTGTGTGAATCAATGCTGCCAATTCATCAGACTTTTCAGCAAGTTCTTCCTGCATAGAGGTGCTTTTCTCTTCTACCTCCTGAAGTTTCTGCTCTGTTATTTTCAGTTTGTATTTCATTAAATTCAATCCCACTTCATCGGAGGGCTTGGGAGTCAATTCCAGCGAAATATTTCTTTCCTGTGCAAGCTCGATGAGCTTTTTCCTACACATAGCAGAGTATGTCTGCTTTGCATTATTGTATCTGCCTTCCGGTTTTTCAGGGTCAGGGCGTTCAATCCCCATTTGTCGAAGTGATGCGTTCTGATGTACAATCACATAATCTTCTTCTGGCAACTGCGGACACTTCTTTTTTGTATATCTATCAGGATTCTCGAAATATCTTTTTCGTTCATATTCGATTTGTTCTTTTGCTTTAGCAATCCAGACTTTCCGCAGATGAACATGCGGTGCTGCGTTATCTTCGTCAACATGAATAGAAACATTTAATAGAACGCACTGAACAAACGTAGCCATATGATATTTACAATATGCTTCCGCAATTTCCCAGAGAACTTCCGGACTGACACAGTTATCATGATTGCCGAGCGTAATAATATCTTCTTCCGGACAGTAATTCCGACATTTGCGAAACTGTTCCATTGTTTTGACTTTTTCCTTATGCCGAGAAACGATATGTTTCTGATTCTGAATCGAAAGCTGTTTACGAAATAAATCATTATAAAAAGACAATTCATATTCGTCAATCGAAATGTTTCGCTGTTTCTGCTCTTTGGATGCCCAGAACATGACTACTTTATTATCTTTCACTTTGTCAGGATTGATGTGCGGAGCATGGGAAATATCAAAATTTCTGTCATTATGCTCCGGACGAAAAACTCCGTTTTTATTCCGTCTTCCGGAATGATTGCCTATCCTGATTCCATCAGTTTTTTCTATGGGCATATTATAAATGCTCCTTTCTATGATTTGAATTTCGTACCCATTTTCTGCGATTATTAATACACACCGTATCAATAATCGCAGAATTTTAGATTTCAGCTCCTGCTTCCTTGACTTTCGGGAACACTTCCTCACGGTGCTTGGCAATGAGCCGAAAATATTTATAAACTGTCTTACGGTTTACTCCGGTAATGTCTGCGATGTCCGTAATATTCCATGTGCCAGCTTGATAATCAGCATAATATCCGAGCCATTTTTCTAAACATGGAATAGTTTCATATATTAAAACTGGTCTGCCTTTCATATATAATGCTCCTTTCTGATACCCTCTGCTACTGAATTTAGATTCTGTTTCAGCAGCAGAGGATAGGGACGATTATTCTTGTTTCAGGATATAAAGTAGCTTCTTCTTGGTTTTGTCCGGCAAATCTGCTTTTGTAATTACAGTTTCAACTTCTTCAAGTTTCTTTTCCGCAGATTGCAGTTTTGATTTCAGCTTGCTGTAATCAGCAGCCAATGGATACATAACTTCATGTGGAGCATAATAAATCGCTCTTTGATGGTGTGTACCATTAGTCCACATTTCAATTCCAACTGCATTTTCAGTCGGAACAAGTCCGTGTTTCAGCCATTGCTTTTCAGTTTTCAAATCCTTGTACATTCTTGATTGGTTGCGTACAGAATATTTCTTTTGTTCATTATTCTTATTAGGCATAATGTTAGCCTCCTTATTTTTATTTTTATTAACAAATTCTTGACAGCCTTCCTTGAAACTGCTATAATTTAGATAGAGATTATCATTATCAGTATCAGAAAGGCTCATTGTGTATGAAAGATTATCAGCATCTCGTCTGGAGTTTCAGCAGTAACAGTTCCGGCGGACAATATTTGAAATCAGAAACAGTTATCAGCGGAAAGAAATATTACTACAAGCTTTCCGACTTCAGGTATGGAACATTTTTCAGTCACGAATCTGTTTTAGAAGTAATCGCCAGTCGGCTGGGGATTTTACTCGGCTTGCCTGTCCTCAAATATACAGGGAACTCCGCTAAAATTCTGATTGATGGCAAGGAGTATCAGACTTTTGTAAGTAAGAGTCTCAACTACTGCAAAGCAACACAGACAGCTATTCCGCTGGTAACAGACTATAAAGTCAATCGGCTTCAAAACGAATCGCCTTTAAATTATTGTCATCGAATCGGACTGACAGAGTTTATAGATTATCTGTTTATCTTTGATTATCTCATCATGAATATTGACAGGCACGGGCGGAACATCGAACTGCTTTATGATGGAAATCAGTTAGTCCCTGCTCCGATTTTCGACAACGGAAGATGTCTGACGGCGGAATGTGGCAACAGGCTTGAAAATATTCAGCACTGGGATTATCAGGAAGGCGGTATGGGCAATACATTCGTAGGCGGTATTTATCTGGAGCATAATCTGAACTATATCAGCAAATCTTACCGACTGCCGGAACTTTCAGAAACAGATTACAAGCATATTTTCTACGGTTTAGGAAATGTCCTTGAAAGTCAGCATATCGCCATTCTGAAAGAAGCAATCAAGTACAGATACAACAAATTAAAGGACAGGGGGATTTTACTATGAGAGAGTATTTAATTAAAGGGCAGAATGGCAAAAAAACATGGGGAACACTGTATTATTCCGATAAACAGAACAGCTTCCGGATTGTCTTCCGTCCGGATATTACCCCGTCCGAGAAGCCGCCTGCCTATGTCCACAGGTTCATGACAAACGGCAGAAACGAACTGACAGGCGAACTTGCTCAGATGTGGGTAAATGACAGAATCATTCCTAAAGACAGACAGAATATTGATGAGATTCTCCGTGTCAACGGCTTGAAATATTACCGTGAGATTGATATGCTGGAGCTGTCAATGGGCAGAGCAACTTATGACGATTTGTATCTGGAGCGTGTATGCTGATTTTTTAGAAAGGCGGCGGAAATGCCGCCTTTCCTATTTAAATACTGTTGTAAAATTCATCAAGATGGTTGCCATACCCTCTTAATACTGCCCTCCAAAAATAATCAGTATGTTCTTTGAGTGTCAGCTTGGCACGGCAGTTATGCCAGCAGCCATGATAGTATACAGATAAGACAAGTGTACTTGCTGTGTTTACGACATTATAGGGATTTGCTACACCGTGCGCCGTCAAAAAAAGTACTGCTGGCATTCCGCCTCTTTGCAAACCATTAACCAGACGTGTCAATGTCAGCTCCTGTCCCAATTGCAGACGACTGTTAGGCTGGGTATTTCCGCACCAGATGTCATTCATGACATCAAACGGAAGATATTTCAATTCGCCGAGGATAAAGCCTCTGCCCTTGACATCGTACACAAAATCTACGTCCGTGGGAGTACACTTGCCTTTTTGCAAATCCTTGTGGTTCATCTGCTGGCTGGCACGCTGCGCATTGAAGATTTCGCCACGGTTGTGCTGTGGTGGAGCATATCTTTCTTGCTGCTGCGGAAGTGCATAGTTATCGCTGTACCACGCAGTCTGATAAGTGTTATACTGCTGACAATCGTTCCAATCCTGCTCATTTGGGCAATTGTTGTCAAAAGCCTGCTGTCCTGCATAGTTGTTAAAATTGCTTTGCTCTACAGGCTGATTGTAGTTCTGTGGGCTTGTCGGCACGTTGCCATAAGGCTGTGCAAGATATGCCTGTCCGTTTGTCTGTGCCGGATTCTGCATCGGCTGTTCTCCGTTTCCGCCATTCTGCGGATTTTCATAATTATTATTTTTCATGATTGTTTTCCTCCTGAGAAATTTTTGTCAAATTGTCGGTGTCTGCTAATACAGCAGACTCGGATTTTGCTGCACGGCGTTTCCAGTATTTTTCAGCATACTTTCTGCGTTTGTCTGGGTGCTTTTTGTGCCATTCACGCAGATACGCCGCTTTTGCTGCTTTAGCTTTTTTTGTCATTGCCATGATAATCACCTCTTTCAACTCTTCTGTGTATAAAGGGTAACAACGGTTATTTTTTCGCTAACATTTTTTTCATTCTTTCATTTTTCTTTACCTCTCATATATATTAAGTAACAACAGCTAATTTTTCAGAAAGCGAAATTAACCAGAATAATAATACAAGACAATATATTATGCTGTTTTTGCTTCTTTTTAGTATATATTATACAAGATTTAATGATAAGTAATCTATTTTTTGTTAGTAACGGAGAAAATAAAAAAATTCCCCTCTGCCTTTTCGACAGAGGGGATTTATTATATTTACTTGTATTATTATTGGATTTCTTCATACTCCGGCATGGAGTCGATTAAATCCAGTGTTTTCAAACTGATAGACATGACGGAAATCAACAGATTAAAGATATACTTCTCATTCTCATCTCCGTAATCGTTCGGGTTGTCTGTGATACCGCTTGCCTTGTCGGTAGTGATTGCATAACGCTCCATAATCCACTCAACAGCGGATTTGCCGTTGATGATATAATCATAAACACGCTCCGGAATATTGCTGATGCGGATATACTCATTATATAGTATAGTATCTTTCAGTGCTTTCTTACCGTCTTTTGGAAATTTCATCTGCTTGACGGTGTAATCTGGCTTATCAATCTCGACAGTCAAGCCGAGTTCTTCCGGATTTACTGGCTTTTCATAGTGCAGGTGAATGTCTGCTAATGCCTTACCAATCCGCACATACTCGGAAAAGCCTTTCAGGAATGGGATTCTCGGCATCTCCTTAGATAAATTGTCTTGATAGGCGGAAATATAGCCCTTGCTCTGGAGAACCGCATAAATGTAGTAGAAGATGTCCTCTTTGGTGACTTCCTGCCCGTAGACTTTGTGGAACTCCGTCAATGCTTGGTCTGTGATAGCTTCTTTTCTGGTGTATTCCGGCTGTGTATCTGCTTCATCAGCAAATAAAGAAAGCTGTGAAGCTTCTTCTTTCCGTTCTTCATAAAAGTAAAGTGGAAAAGCCTGTGAACCTGATAACAAATTACGTTCTTCAATGCAATCACTCATGATTACAGAGAATCCCTTTTTCCCTCCTGCTCCTGACATACAGATAGCTAAATTTTGATATTGAGAATCTGGGTAGCGGAATTCTGCATCATGCTGATAGTATCCAGTGTAAAGCTATTCCAGTCGATACCTGATTCTTTCAAATCTTTCAGACGGATTCTTGTGACAGGCGGTAACTGCCCTTCAATTACAGATTCAGCATTGGAACTCCACTTATCAGTAGTAGAGATGATGATTCTATCTGAATATCTGTATTCTACGCCATCAATATAGAAAGCCTTGCCGGAAGCAGACAGAAATGTATCTACATCTTCTTTGGATACAGAAGTATTTTCATCATAGAATTTGCATTGAATTGCTACATATTCGTCAGAATCTGTTTTCTTCGCTACCAAATCAATGCCGATGTCATGCGTATCAGCATAGGGAAATTCACTCCACAGCCAGATTTGTTCATATAGTTCTGCATACAGAGGACTTGTCTGAAAGACTTTCTGCATCAGAAGTTCAAATTTTGTTCCCTGTTCGCTCTTGCTAAAAGAGGAATCACGCATATCAGCAAGCAATTGCAGGAAACTTTCTTCATTTGTCATGGAAACACCTTCTCAATAGAAATATTACTTCTATTTCACCATGACTTTCGGGGACATGTCAATATCTATTTTATGTCATACATGAAAATATGCTGTATTGTATGACGTAATACAAAAATATTTGCTGACAAAATTCAAAAAGTATGCTATAATAATATTGTCATACTTAGAAAATACATTGTATTGTATGACGTAATACGTTGTAAAAGTGAGGTTATTGTTTATGAGTGATGAAATGAAAGCACGTTCTTTTAGGATGACGGATGAAATTGCAGAAAAATTCAGAGCAATTTGTAATGATTTTCCGAACCAGAATGTTGCTCTTCAAAATTTAATTACTGCGTACGAAGTCCAAAACGCTTCGGTAGTACTGACAGACAGACAGACGGATATTACAGATTATAACAGCCATATTCAGGCTTTACAGACAGCGTTCCTGCATTCTTTGGAAATCACTGAAAATGCTGAAACAAGAATCAGAACTGAATTTCAAAAACAGCTTGCCAGCAAAGACCAAACGATTCAGGAGCTGCAAGAACGTCTTCAAAATGCAGAAGTTCAGAAGCAGATAGCTGAAGACCACTCTGCTGATATGGACGAAAAGTTATCTGCACTCAGCGAAGAAACAGCACATCAGCTTGACAGCATAAACGAAAAATTACAGTCTTCTGAAAATGAACTTAGAATTGCAAGAGAACAGATTGCAGATAAACAGGCTCTTCTTGATGAGAAAAGCAAACAGCTCATGCAGATGCAACAGGATTATGTCCGTCTTTCTGAACTGGAATCAAAGTTGAAGACAACAGAGCAGGCACAGCAGAACGCAGAAAACACCGTAAAGGAGTTACAGAAACAGCTTGCCGAACAGGAACAGAAATACACTGAATCTTCTAAAATTGCTGCTGAACGTGCTGAATTGGCATTGCAAAAAGCCTTACTTGCTGAACAGCAGAAAACGACTGAAAAGGCAATAGAACAGGCAGAAAAAATAGCAAGTCTCTATCAGGAAATCAGTTCTCTGAAAGAACATCTTACAAAAAGCAACGATTGAAATAAAAAAATTACCGAGAGTGAATGTGTTGCTGAATTGATGAAGCTGTACCAGAAACTTATATAATAACAAAACCTCAACCGCATTATTTACGGCTGAGGTTCTTTTTTCTAAGCATTTCAATTGTGATTTCAAGGAACTGCATATCATCTTCGGTTAATCCTTCTGTATCAAGATTATGTTCTGTATCTTTGAAGCCAAGCAAGTAATCTGTAGACACATGAAAGGCTCTTGCAAGTTTCATCAGGATTTCAGGGGAAGGATTACGTTCATATAATTCATAGTTGCTGATAGCGGCTTTTGATACCCATATCTTATCGGCAAGCTGTTGCTGGGTTAATCCAGCCTTTTTCCGTAATTTTTTTAATCTCTTTCCAAATTCGTTCATCAGCAGTTCCTCCGTATTTTCTATTATTTTATCATAATATTATTCTACAATCGTGAGATTTTGAATATTAACTGTTGACTTTTTCAAGAAAAGGCAGTATAATGGAAGAAATGCAAAAGGAGGAAAATCGCAATGGAAGAATTAGTACTTTATCTAACACATGAAGATGCCCTGAAATTAGAGCAAATGAAGTCTGAACAGGTGGCAGAATATCACATGTTAGACAGCGAATATGCTACTGTTTTACTGCACAGGATTCTGAATCCGGAAGAAGTAGCAGAAGATGTGGTATAAAACATATCAACAGTATCAGGCTTATGCAGAGGAAGCATTCTCGCATGAGCCTGAACTTGTCAAAGGACTAATGGCAGTCGAATTTGTCTGCGACATAACAAATTGTGACAGGAAATCTTTAGAATTTGCCTTAAAAGGTGATACCAGATATAAAGACAGATTCTTTGAGCATCTGCAAAAAGCTTTATATGAAAATCCAGATAAAGAAAAATTTATTGTTCTGCTTCGTGAAGAACTGGAAATAGATATTGAATCTACAACGGAATCAGAAAATATTATATAATATACTTTCAAGTAAATTACTTGAAAGTTCATTAAGGAGACAGACTTGACAAAGAAAAATATATAGTGTATAATATGTGTATATCAGTATACACACATGCATATACACATACACATATTTAGAAAGGGCTGTATTTCCATGATTTATGCAGTTATCAATCAAAAGGGCGGTGTCGGAAAATCTACAGTTTCCGGAGTTCTGCTTTCTGGATTAACACAAAGAGGATTCAAAACGCTTGCTGTTGATTTGGATGCACAAGGGAATCTTTCATTCTCTGTCGGAGCAGATACCAGCACACAAAAAACTTCTTTCGAGATGTTGATACAGAAATGCTCTGTATCTGATTTGATTCAGCATACAGAGCAAGGCGATGTGATTCCGTCAAGCCATTCTCTTTCCGGAGCAGATATGTTCATCAATACAACTGGGAAAGAATACCGCCTGAAAGAAGCTTTAGAACAAATTGAAAATTCTTATGATTATATTATTTTAGATACTCCTCCGGCACTCGGCATTCTGACAGTCAACGCTTTAACGGCTGCGGACAGTGTGATAATTCCTGCTCAGGCTGATGTTTACAGCCTTCAGGGAATTGCACAGCTTTCTGAAACTATCAGTACAGTCAGAAAATACTGCAATCCAAAGCTGAAAATATCCGGCATTCTCCTGACGAGATACAATGCAAGAGCTGTTCTGAACCGAAATATCTATGATATGATGCAGGAACAGGCAAAAAATCTCGATACAAAACTATTCAAGACGAGTATCAGAGAAGCCGTTGCAGTTCGGGAAGCACAAATCAGTCAGACAAGTATCTTCGATTATGCACCGAAAGCCAATGTTACAGAAGATTTTCAGAATTTCATCAATGAATTACTGGAGGTATCGCAATGAGCAAGAAAGACTTTTCAAAAAATCCGGCTTTACAGTTTGTTTCCGGAGCAAATCAGCAGAAAACAGACGAAATTCCGGAAGGGTACAAGAGAAACCCTGAATTTATCCAGAAGAAAACAAGGCGTGTTCAGCTTCTGATGCAGGAAGAACTCTACACAAAAGCAAAAGCCCATGCAGATGCAGAGGGACTTTCCTTTAATAGCTATATTCATAAGATTCTGGAGGAAATTTATGAAAGTAACGAATGACATTATTTTTCTTGATAATAATCACAAAAAAGCATATCATAATCTTTTTCTGAGAATGAAAGATAAAAATCTCAGGCATCAGGCTTTTGCTTATCTGCTGACATTAGACCCTGTATGCAGAGAGCATATCTGTGAATTATTTGATGTCGAAACTGATTCCGTCAAAATGGATGGACTGCCGCAATCATGGCACACTGATGACAGCAGAAAAACGACTGCAATTGCATTTTTTACATTTGATGATAAACTAATTGATATTTCTTCACGATATTCTGCTGATGAAATTTATAACTGCGTTTATACTCCCTATTATTGGCAGGCAAAAGAAATCGAATATCTGCATTATCAGGAATGAGCAAGTACCATGAACGCAAAATTTCGTCTTTTTTCGGTAAAACACCCCTATACAGAGAATACAGAAGAACTATTCTTTAAAGCCATGCAAGAGAATGTAAAGTTCCATTATCAGCATTGTCCAGAATATAAAACCATACTGGACAGCAAAAACTTTTCTCCTGAATATGTCACTGATGAAAACGGACTTGAAAAACTGCCTGTACTTCCGACTTTACTGTTCAAACGGCATCATCTGTTTTCGATTCCGGAAAGGAAACTGCCGATAAAAGCCACATCTTCCGGAACAAAGGGAAGTTTCAGCAGGATAGGACTTGACTGGAGCAGTCTTTTTTTTGGCTTTCTAATGGTGCTTCATACAGCAAAATGGCGGAAACTGCTTTCTTTCCGTCCGGTGAATTATATCATTCTGGGTTATCAGCCGAACCATAACAATCAAATGGCAGTTATGAAAACAGCATTCGGAGCGACTTTCTTTGCACCTGCTTTACACCGAGTCTACGCACTGAAATATCAGAACGGTACATATCAAGCGGATTTGGATTCTCTTCTGAAACAGCTGATTCAGTTTTCCAAGCAGAAATATCCCGTCAGATTCATGGGGTTTCCGTCCTATACTTACTTTTTACTGAAAATCATGCAGGAAAGAAATATTTTATGTCCGCTTCCGAAAGGTTCAAAAATTATGTTCGGCGGAGGATGGAAACAGTTCTATACAGAAGAAGTCGAAAAACAGGCACTTTACGCACTGATTAAAAAAAATCTGAATGTGGATGAAGAAAATATTATAGAATTCTTCGGAGCAGTGGAACATCCGATTTTGTGGTGTGACTGTCCTGCACATCATTTTCATGTTCCTGTCTATGCAAGAGCGATTATCCGTGATATACATACACTTGAACCGCTTCCAATGGGTGAAAAAGGACTTGTCAATCTTCTGACACCTATGATAAAGGCTGTTCCGGTATCAAGCATCATGACAGATGATATAGGAATTCTGCATTCTGGAGAAACATGCTCCTGCGGATTGCGTGTTCCTTATCTGGAACTGCTCGGACGGGCAGGCATGAAAGAAATAAAAACTTGTGCAGCAGGAGCTTCGGAATTGCTGAAAGGACAGAACTTATGATTTTTGCAAATGGAAAGCTATATGAAACTTCACAGCAGAATGAAATTCTGAATCATCTGGAAAATCAGATAAATCAGACAAGAAGTTCCGGCAGGCTGGAGATTGAAAAAGTTATTACTGCACTGGACAAATTCGCACAGGAACTCGAAAACGGTATCTTTTCGGAATATATTCAGGATAGTTTCATGCAGAGTCAGATAGCTGTTTCTGCAAAGATGCTTCATCGGAACGCTTTGGAATACAAAATCAGGCATGAACTCGGAGCAGAATTGTATCAGACTCGGAATCTTACACCGCCGGAAAGCTTTCCGCAGATACAGGAAAGGCTGATGCCTCTCGGAACATTGTTTCATATTTCAGCCGGAAATGTGGATGTTCTTCCTGCATGGAGCGTTATTGAAGGACTTCTGACGGGAAACATCAATCTTCTGAAACTTCCGCAGGTGGACAGCGGACTGACGATTCAATTTTTTCAGCATCTGATTCAGATTGAGCCGATTCTTCGGGAATATGTCTATATTTTTGATACGCCTTCTTCAGATGTGGCAGGAATGAAAAGGCTTGCTCAGTGTGCGGATGCAGTGATTGTCTGGGGCGGAGATACAGCAATACAAGCCATTCGGCAGCTTGCTCCGCCGGAATGTAAGCTGATTGAATGGGGACATCGTTTAAGTTTTTGCTATATTTCAGGAAATCCGGAAAACTCTGAACTGAAAGCATTGGCACAGCATATTCTGAAAACTCAGCAGTTATTATGCAGTTCCTGTCAGATAATCTATCTTGATACAGAAGATATGAAACAGATTTATCAGTTCTGTGAACAGTTTCTGCCATATCTCGAAACAGAAGCGAAATATTTTCCTATAAAAGAGATAAACGCTGTTGCAGAAATGACTTTGAAACGCTATACAGCCGATTTAGAATCTATTATGACAGGAAACAGCAAGCAAAATCGTATCTTTCAGGGAAAATATTGCAGTCTGACAGCCTGTCAGGACAGTGAACTGGAATTATCCTGTCTGTATGGAAATCCCTTAGTAAAACCTCTGCCAAGAAATCAGATATTATCTGTGTTACGCCGGAAAAAAGGCTATTTACAGACAGCAGGACTAATCTGTCCGCCGGAAAGTCAATCCATTCTGACTGAAATTCTGATACAATCCGGAATTAACAGGATTTTTCCAGCCGGAAAGATGTCTGATACAGTTCTCGGCGAAGCACATGACGGTGAATATCCGCTAAGACGATACACAAGAATTGTTAATACCATAAAATAAGCAAGAGTTTTCAGACTCTTGCTTTTATGATTATTACCTCTTTTTTAGTGTTTTCATTTTCTGAATCTAATACTTCTTCAAAGATATATCCGCATTTTTTTACTTCGATTCTCTTTTTTACGCCGAAGAAAATTTTCATCTCGTCAAGCATTTCAGTATCAACGAAATTTTTTACAGGCAGATACTTTTGCAGTAATTCCAATAACTTTTGTGCATCAGGATTCCAAGTAAAGGTATGTGCTAATCTAAAATGAAAAGGCAGTTTGTATTCTTCTTCTCCTTCCAGAGGATATTTCAGAAGTTCTTTACGGTTGTCAACAAGATGCATCAGATAATTGGCAGCTATTGTTTCTTCAATTTTTCTTTTGGAGATTCTGAATTTCCAGAACTTTTTCTGGCGTTCTTCTTTCAGAAACTGAATGATGGCAGATTCATAAACGGCATAAGTGCGTGTTTTTTCTGTGATTTCATAACCTCTTCTGTCAACCAATATCACTGCTTCTGAGCTGTTCAGAAATTCTTCTGTTGTCATATCCAATCCCCCTTGAATCAATATTTCTAATAATTACTATATACAATCATTATATCATAATTTGAATTATTTTTCAAGAGAATTCTTATATTTTTCAGATTCAGCACCAAGTAGAAGAAAGTTCTTCCGGCAGTTTACCGTTTTCAGCAAGATAATCCTGAATCGCCTGCCATGCCTGTCTTATATAGAAAAAATATTTATCAGGAACTGTTGTAGCTGGTCTTCCAACGGATAGAGTTTCAGAAGCCAAATCAAGAACTAATCTGTATTGCCTTTCTATATTTCCATCAATTAGTATATACATTGTAACAATATCAGAATTCACATATCGAATATTAATTAGTTTTATCATACTATCATTCCTTTTTTCGCTGTTTTGCCTTTAGTTCTTTCAATTCTGTTTTCAATTGATACAAGTATTCTTCTGCTGACATATTTCCTTTTTCTTCCATAATACGTTCTCTAATTCTAATCACTGTCCGGACAGAAGTTTCTGCCTGACGTGCTGTCCCTGCATCATCATGAATATTCTTTTCGCTGATATGGAAATATCTGGAATATGTAAGAACATCAATCATACGTTTCAGAATTTTTTCTGTACGGTACTGCATACCAGTTTTCTTTTCTGTGATTTTTTTGCTTGCCTTATGAGCCTTCATGCCGTCTTTGGTTCTTTGAGAAAGATAAGCAATTTCCTGTTCTGCTTCATCAAATGCCTGAATAATATCTTTCTCCACATTCTGCATATTGATAGTTTCAATAAACGTCTGGACACTTCCAAACATACCAGAAAGCAATTCATCTGTTGCCGGATTTCCTGTCTTTATACTTCTGATTTTATCAAAAATTTCTCCAATTGGATTTTCAGCATTTTCTTTTAGAAGTTCCCGATATTTAGCAGTATTGACATGAGGATGATGCAGAAAAACTAATTCTACTCCTTTAGAGAATAATTCTTTATATTCTGCAAATCCTTCTGATGCATTTCTGCTCATCCGGCTGACATCTTCAAAAACGATAGTATCTCCATAGTTTACAATTTTTTTCAGCTTGTTCCAGTTATCACGTTTTTGAGTTTTTCCTGTGTAGTTATCCTGATAGATATGGACACACTCAGGATAAGCTTTCCGTATTGCCTGTATTTGTCTTGCATGGCTCTGCTTATTCGTGCTGACACGGCTATAACCATATATCATATTATTTCATTCCTCCAATATGACATTTTTCGGGATATGAATTTGTCATATCCCTGTACCCTTATTATAGCATATTTTTTGATTTTCGTCAACACTTTTGTCAGATTTTACATGTATCCTTAAAATGTTTTAAGAACACAGCATGTCTAAAGGCACATCACTTGAACTGCTCATGATGTGCCTATGTCCATTGTCACACATACACATATCATCATGTGTATATGTGTATGCACATAATTATATTATCCAATACTATACTTTAATTTCATTGAACTGCTGAAAATATAGTTGCTTAATGAACTTTCAAGTTTATTATTATATTATCTGAAAAAGAAAAAATCATCAGCAAAAACACTGATGATTTTTATATGCTGATTTTTATAGTCGCTTCGGGACGACCAACTTTTACATCATAAGATGCCAGTGCATACTATACTTTCAAGCAGCAATTCAACCGAAGTTGCGGTACGCTGTTACCTGTACCTAAAGTGTCAGCTCACTAACAGGAAAGCCGGAGCGTCCTCATCATTCTTTATTATAACAAAAATTTGATAATTCGTCAATAGGATGATTATCATTTTTCCTGAAAGCTCCAAATATAATCTTTTTCCGCAATATCTCTGCCAAACCAATAGATACTAAAATAATCGTCTTTTTTCTTTCTGTTCAGCGTGGTGAACATTCTGCCTTTAAATGAAAGATTGATTCTATAAGAAGGGCTATTTTCGTCATATTTGTTATACGGCACATCAATGAACCGCTTAGAAACGAGCTTTTTCACTTCTTCAAGACGAACATAGCCGATATTGTTTACATCCTCGGAAGTACCTCCCCAGATTCCTGCTTGATACGGTTCATACCAACAGCATTCTTTCATTCTGTCGTTCCATTCATCACGATACTGCTGTATGAAAGTCTTTTCATAATCCGGATGCGTACAGGGTAAATTTACACGAGGCTCTTTGTCAAAATAACATTCTGTAAAATCATACATATCATAATATTTTCTTATCCATTCCATGTTTTTCTGAGTTGGAACAAAATCAAAGTATTCGCTGCCGTATTCACCATAGATATGCATTGCATCATGGAACAGATAAGAAATATCAAATCTTTCCTGATAATAGCATTTATTTTCCTGATGGTTTGTACAAAGACGGATATATTTTCTTCCCATTAAAATCACCTCAAAAACTTTCAGTATGAAAAAACAAAAATCATCAGCAAAAAACTGATGATTTTTATATGCTGATTTTTATAGTTGCTTCGGACAACCAACTCTCACACAAAAGGGTGTCAGTGCTGCTATGCTTTCAAGCAGCTGTCACATCGAAGTTGCAGTACGCTGTTACCTGTACTTAAAGTGTCAGCTCACTAACAGAAAAGCCGGAGCGTTCCTGCCACTTCTATTTTAACATAAATACAATAAATTGTCAAGATTTTTAATAAATGCAGTCATATTTATCCTGCTCTTCTCTGGAATCCCCAGCTATAATCTATTTCGTTAATATCTCTTCCGAACCATTCGATATTGAAATACCAGTCTTTATTTCTTCTGTTCAGAGTCGTGAACATTCTGCCCTGAAAAGAAAGCTGAATCCTGTAAGTAGGGCTGTTTTCATCAAATTTATTATACGGCACATCAATGAACCGCTTAGAAACGAGCTTTTTGACTTCTTCAAACATATGATAGCCGAGTCCTTCTACAGATTCTGCTGTATAGCCCCAGATGCCTTCCTGATAGGGTTCATACCAGTTGCATTCTTTCATTCTGTCAATCCAGCTTTCATGGTACAGCTTATTGAACAGTTTTTCATGATTGGAGTCATCAGGGTCATAAGCATAGGAGCTTGTGCTTGGTTCTCTGTCGTGATAGCACTCTGTAAAATCATACAGAACATAGTGCTTTTTAATATATTCAAGATTCTTTTCATTCGGAACAAAGTCGAAATAATCTACTCCATAAGTGCCGTGCATATCTTTATGGAAAAGATAGGAAATATCGTATCTTTCCGGATAACAGCATTTACTTTCCTGATGATTCGTACAAAGGCGGATATACTTTCTTCCCATAAAATCACCTCAAAAACTTTCAATATGAATACATTTAAGTGACGTTTTCTTCATATTCCGTGAGAACGATTACATCATCAAGATTTTTTGCACCATAGCGAACATATTCCTTTCCACCGTCCACAAAACAGCTTTTGCATTTGCAGGATACAAAATCATGCACAGTTTTTGATTCTATCACATCACCGCAAAGTTTGCACTGAATGATATTCTTCTTAATTTTTCTTATCTCCATGATTACACCTCATTTTTACTGATACATTTGTCTGATTCTTCTGATTTTTTCAGTTCTGCTCGGATTTCATCAACCAATGAAACAACTTCTTCTTCTGTCAGGAGTCTGCCGTTTTCTCTGATGCAGGACTCACGCATAGAATCAAGTATTTCCTTAGCTGTTCTTCTTGGCTTTTCCGCCGATTTCTCCCTGTGTTCTCGTATCATGCTACATTTTCAACCTCATTTTCTACAATGTTAAAACGCCTGAACTCCGGAATTGCATTTTCATAGCTTTCTGTCAGGATTTCAGGCTTTTTCATAATCAAGCTCATCAGCAGGATTCCCTGCGGATAGAGAATTTTTTCGAGTTTACAGCAGCGGAGTCTGTTATAGTTGGTACAGATTGGAATATCATTCTTCCGGCTCAGATAATCAAGCATTCCCAGAAGATAGAGACTTTCCGGATACCATTGTTTCTGGAAATATACTGCAATCAAATCTGATTTCAGCAGTTCTATCATAAACTGGATTTCTCCTGAATTCTTTACCATGTGGCAGACATTGCTTTTGAATACTTCAAAAGAAGCTCTTTTCTCGTTCATGCCATCACCCCTATTATAATTATAGCATAAAAAGCAAGTTTTGTAAAGGCATTTTCTCTGATAGTCCACAGAACGCATTTTTCAGAAATGCTTGATTTTTCAGCAAAAAAGTGATATAATAAGGGTATCACTGAAAGGAGGAACAGCATGGAAAAAGAAGAAAAAAAGTCTGTAACTTGGCTGAAATACATGATGGACGAATTAGATGTTGATGTAACCGAACTTGCTGATAAAATAGGAAAAGATGCACGTCAGGTGCAGCGGTACAGAAATGGGGAGTTTCCTAAAAATAAGAATGCACAGAAAATCAAAGAGGACTGCTTTAAATATCTTTGTGAGAAAGCACGCTATGAAACATATCATCATATTGAAAACAGAATCTTTAAAATAATATTCAGTGAATATTTCTACGCATTGTCTGATACACCAGAAACAGCCGTCACACAACAGGAAATGGCTGATTTTTTGAAAATCTCTCAAAAAACTATCAGTACTTGGTTAAATCCGGAAAAAGATACAAGATTTTCCACGGAATTGCAGTATCAGATTTTGAATTTTCTGTTCAGCAGAAGTATGAAATATATGGGCATGGAAATGTATGGATTAAAATTTCCTATAAATCAAGTCAATAATTTTGATTATCTGGGATATTATGCAATCAATCAGAAGAGTGAATATTACTTGAAATCCCCTGTAAGCTTCTTTTACCTGATGCAGAACGGAAATATTCTTTCAGAAGTGGATACCTTGATGATAGATTATATAGACGAGCCATTAGAACTGTATCTTATGATAACCAGACAATTTGAAGTTGCGTTTCGTTATGCAAAATATCTGCCGGCTGTTCAGCAGTCGCAGGAATATATAAACTTCAGCTGTTCTGATTTTGATAAATTTCTTACCAATGTTACTTATTGGCTGAAAAACAGAAAAAATATCACTCATATCAACGGTGGTAATTCTATAGTGGCACAACATAAGGAAGCAATCAGAAAATGTCCTTTCTTAAATACACAGAAAGATGAAATCAGTAAAATCTGCTCTGCTCTTCTGAAAATGAAAACAAATCCGGAAAATGAAAAAGAAAAGGATTATCAAAAACTGTACAGACAGCTCATGCATATTGTGCAGAATGCAGTTCCTGTTCAGGAAAGAAGACCAAAGCCGGAACAACTTTCTATAGAAGAAACGATTGAAAAACTTGGATTTGAAAATTTAGATATAATTTTAAATCATATCACTGCATTTTTTGATACAATTGACTATGATAAACGATTCTTTCATACAGTGGAATCAAAATCTTCCAACTATACCATTGAATATACTCTATTTTATCCGTTTATGAAAAAGATGCTTCATATAAATGATAAAGAAAAAACTATCTGTGAAATGGAAACAGTACTGTTCGGACATAAATTTCACAATGATTATTTTTATGATAAAGAATACGGCTGGCGGCTCAGTGAAACAAAAATCGGAGATAAAAGTTATAAAGGCATAAAGACAATGTACCGGACAATTGAAAATGCTCTTCAGGTTTATCTGACTATGAGTAAACTGAGTAATCCTGAGAACAGAAAAAGGGAAAAAACAATTTGTTATCTGAAATTTGATGATTCATATACAGTCACTGATTTATATTGGAACTGTCATGAAGAATTATCATTTGAAGAATGTGAAAAGATATTGGAAAAAAGTAAAAAAATAAAAGAAGAAAATGAAAAAAATCTTTCCATTTTAAAAAAAAATGCAGAGCAAATGCTAATCGAATTTCCAGAAATGAATTTATATGAATTTCTTGTTGACAAACTTGAATTCAGCCCAGAAGACTGGCATTTATGGGGATTAGTTCAGATTGGAATGAGAACAAATCCCGAAAAGATGATACAGAAAATCATTGATTTTATGGAAACTCCGCATGAAATTCTGGTATTTTCCGGCAAAAAATAATAAAAAATGTCTGGTTCAGGTATAAAGCATTATACTCAAATCAGACATTTTTTATTTTTCATCATAAATTTCTTTATTTATGCTGTCTTTATGATAGCATATTTTTTCTGTTTTGTCAAGTATTTTTTTCAAAAATGTCTGTTTTATTAGTCGAACACTATTCGCTCAGAGTTATTTCAATTTGATTTTTCCTGTGTTATAATAAAGCCATAGCAAAAACAAAACAAAAACAGAAAGGAAAACTTTTATGAACACTGAAAAAAATGAAAAGAAAGTCTATCAGGCAGGACTGGCAACCAGAGCCATCAGAGAAACTGCCAGCAGCAGCGGAGAAGTCGGCATGGAAACATTCCATCAGGAGCAGGGCATTCTCTTTCTGAACGACAGCATTACTTTTGAAACATCAAATCAGCTTATGATGAATCTGCTCTATACTTCTAAAAAGGCACTCCCTTTAAAGCTGATGATTAACAGCGGCGGTGGAAGTGTGGAAGCCGGACTGATTATCCGTGATATGCTGCAAAGCTATCCTTATCCGATTGAAATGTACTGCACAGGCATTGCGGCAAGCATGGCGGCTCTTATCTTCTCCGGAGGCGAGAAAGGCAAGCGTTTTATCCTGCCTCATGCCCGTGTGATGATTCATGAGCCGAGAATTGCCAATAATTTTGACAGTTCCGCTTCCAATCTGGAGAAAGCTGCACAATCTATCATGAAAGTCAGAGCTACACTGAATCAGATTCTTGCAGAAAACACCGGACAGCCGATTCAAGTTATTAACCAAGCTGTTACGTTCGATAACTTCATGACGGCAGAACAGGCGGTACAATTCGGACTTTGTGACGAAATCAGAAGTATCTTTTAAGCATACAGGAGGTATTTTTAATCATGAATGTTATTAATCCTGAAATTAAAATATTAATAAATAAAGCGAACGCAACAAGAAGTGTCATTCTTCCAAATGGTTCTCTTATCAGCCTCGACACCGGACATACACGCAGAAACAACAATATTGTGTGCATCGGCGGTTCAGGCACAGGAAAAACTTGCTCTCTGGTTGAGCCGAATCTCATAGCCGCTGTTGACAGCTATATCCTGAGCGACCCGAAAGGCTCTCTCCAGAAAAAATACGGGACGTATTTACAGTTAAAGGGCTATCAAGTCAAGCATGTGGATTTCATTCATCCGGAACAGTCTGACGGCTATAATCCGCTTGATTATATCCGGAATAATGACGATATTCAAAAATTATCCCATCATATTATATTTTCCGGAGCTTATGCAGAAAAAAACACATCTGACCCGTTCTGGATACAAAGCAGTGAACTCATGCTGAATATGGCAATTGCCTATCTGGTTGAAACGGGCGGAACGGAAGAACTTCCGAGAAATCTTTCAGGAATCAGCAAGATAATTCAGAAAATTGATGCAGATGCCATCGAACGGGGCAAAAGATGTGAACTTGACAAACTGTTTGACTCTCTGAATTATCAGGATATTTCCCTTTCTTCTGACAGCGGTGTGACACTTCAGAATAAAAAAAGCTGGGCTTATGAACAGTATCAGAAATTCCGCATGACTCCGCCTAAAACAATGAATTGTATCATTATGACACTGCAAGCTGTTCTTGCTCCGCTGGATACAGAAGGAATCCGGCAGATGATGAGCCGTGAAGAACTGGATTTCACATCAGCAGGCAGAGAAAAGACAGTAATTTTCTTAACTGTCAGTGATACAGACCGCTCAAAAGATTCTCTTATCAATTTATTTTATGCACAGGCTTTGAATGAATTATGTACTTATGCCGATGAAAAATGCCCTGAATACCGTCTTCCTGTGCCTGTGCGGTTCATTCTGGACGATTTCGGGACAAACTGCCGGATTGATAATTTTGAAAACATCATTTCCAATATCCGCTCCAGAAATATTTCTGCCATGTTGCTGTTACAGTCAAAATCCCAGCTTGTGGCAAGCTATCAAGAAAGTTCTCACACAATTCTTGATAACTGTGATACGATGATTTATATGGGCGGAAATGATATTGATACCGCAAATTTAATCGGCACTCGCAGTAATACGCCATTATATCAGATTATGGAAATGCCGATTGGTATGCACTGGCTGTTCAGGAGAGGCGAAAAAGCCCAGTATCAAAAGACAATTGAAATTTATCAGCCTGAAAAAGCTCTTACAATGGAATTTCAACTCACGCCATGACGACTTTAAATGTCAAAATTTGCATTAACAGACACTAAAAATTTTACATGCTGAATGATTCAGGAGGAAAAATTTATGATGATAGATTTTGGAAGAAGATTAAGGGAAATCCGGCAGTCTGCCGGATTCACCCAGAAACAGCTTGCTGAACAGATTCATGTTTCAAAAGGAACAATCAGCAACTATGAAACAGAAGAACGTCAGCCCTCTCCGATGATTCTGAAAGACATAGCCAAGACACTCCGTATTTCCGCCGATTATCTGCTTGGCATGGAGGAAAGCACACAGACTCTTGACATCAGCGGACTGACAGCAGAAGAAATTCAGTTTTTGCACCTTGCCATCAGGCTGATAACAAGAAACCGCAGGTGAGATTTTCATATTGCAGCATTCTGGGTCATGTTCTGTTTACTCTTATGTTTTTTACTGCGGATTATGTTATAATTTGTAAGATAATACAAAACAGGGGGAAATATATGACGGACTTCGGAAAACGCCTGAAACAGCTCCGGAAAGAATCCGGCATGACACAGAAACAGCTTGCAAAGCGCATCTGGGTAACAAAGGCGACTATCAGCAATTATGAACTCTATGAACGCACACCAGCTCCGGAAATTCTGATAAATCTTTCACAAGTGTTTCATGTTTCAATTGATTATCTGCTTGGAATCGAAGATAAGAAGCAAACACTGGATGTCAGCGACTTGACAGACGAAGAAATTCAGTTTCTGGAAACGGCTATTCGGCTGTTCAGGAAGAAATCGGAAGAGTAGTATACATCTTGTGTTTTTCAGGTTTGCATCATGTTGTTTTTCATTGCATAAGAGCCGGAATTATGCTATAATTGCAAAGGCTTTTTAAAAACAGTAAATAAACTTTAAGGAGAAATTATTATGTTTTGGACAAATTTA
>JAZQIL010000065.1:0-5718 GCA_045541055.1 Oscillospiraceae bacterium | reverse complement strand
GTGTCATTTGATTCCAGACAGCGTATTTTAGCAGACTGGAAAGTAAAAGAAGAATAAATTCATGACAGCAGATTTGTTTCCCATTACCGTCAATCATCGTGGATTTGTTCCCATGAACAGGCATAGTCTGTTTTTCAGGTGCAGACTTCTCCCCTGCTACTACTGCAAATAGGTTTTTAAGTGCAGATTTGTTTCCGTGAACAGGCAAAATCTGTTGACCTGTTTCCAAATACCGCTACTTAAAAATAAGAGCATCAAAATCAGAATTTTGAACCCTATGACATCAATATCGGAACATCGAGGCACGTTGAAGTCGTACTTTTGCTGTCACGTCAAAATAGCGAAAATAAATAAAAGGCTATTTTAAGCCATTTATCAAACTTTCCTGTTTGCATGATTTTTCTGATTTTTCATCAGAAACTGTATGCGGAAAATGCATATCATGAAAACAGAAAATTTCAGATACACTTGGGAAAATTTTACAGTTACCCTTGTGTGTGCGATTTTACTTTTGGCTTACCGTTGAGTGTGTAATTTTACTGTCAGTGTACCGTTGATGTAATCTGTATAATGCCGAATCTGCGACTCATAGCTGCCCTGCTGTGCGTCCATATCCGTTGAAACTCTGCAATACGCAGCGACCCTCAATTTTTTAACTTCTTCCTTGGCAATCGAACTGCCGACCTGCTTTTTTGCAGGAATTATCATCACTGTTCCCATGTTACTTCTCCTCAATTAAACTGTACATGTATTCTGCCTGTTCTGAGGGATTTTCAAAATGTTCTGCCGGAGCATTCATGATGAAATTCTTATGGATAACAGGCTTTTTTCTTCTGGTTTTGCCGAGACGGTTCATTTTTTCGGCACGATTTTTCAGCTCCGCATTGGCGAGCTAAAAAGTTTTTTCATCAATGATTGCAGGATAAAAATTATCGTCCAGATAATATTTACAGCGGATTATTTTTTTCGCCATACTGTGCGAAATTTTGAATCCTGCCTTTTCAGCGGAAGCGGTAAGTCCCATGCCTAAAAGGTAATTTTCAAAGAATTTTCTGAGATTTTCTGCCTGTTCTTCCACAATTACGGCTGTTCCGTTTTCAATTTTGTAGCCGTATGGTGTCATTCCAATTTCTCCTTTAAAATCAGACCGCATTTCAGCTGAAAGCCAATCAGATGACGGTCATAGACGATTATTTTTTCTGAAAATTCTGTGAACAGTTCTTCGCTGAACTCCTCCTGAAACGGCTCTTTTTCGGCAAATTTCAGAAGCTTTCTGATTTCTGAAACGATAATTTCACCGGAATCTTCTTCTTTCAAAGAAGCAATTTCAATCCTGTAAGCATCAGACTGCTTTTTTAGGAAATTGACTTCACGGCTGAACACTGCACTGTCCATGATTTCCTGAGAGCGTAATTTTCGCAGAATATCACGCTTTTCACTGTTTTGATTCAGAAGCTCCTGCAATGTTCGGATACGCTGTGCATTTTCATCGGATTTTTCGTGAATGAAATGCTCCAGATACGGACGGAGAATCTGCTTACTGCTGAAAATCAGCTTGTTCAGCATGGTGACAAATGCCGCTTTTATGGCTTCATCTCGCAGATATTTCATCTCGCAAAGTTCAATATTTTCGATATGCGTTTTGCAAATCCATGCGATTTCCGAACCCCTGTCGTGAATTCTTCTTTTGAAAGTACTTCCGCAGTTTCCACAGACGATTTTCCCCGAAAAAACATAGCGATTTTGGGCTTTTCCGTTTCCCTTGCGATTGTTTTTTTCGGTGGCTCTCTGTGCAAGCAAGGCATTTGCTTTTTCAAAAATTTCACGGCTGATAATCGCTTCATGATGCTCTGGAACGAGAAAACTGTCGGTTTCTCCACGGTTTTTGTGACGCTTAAAATGCTGGTCGGTATAAGTTTTCTGAAACAAAGCATCACCCGTATATTTTTCGTTTTTGATGATGTTGAGTATCGACACAGAGCACTATTTTTTGCCTCTTTTAGTAGGAATACTGCGGTTTTCCAGTTCTTCTGCGATTCTGCCCGTACCCACGCCGGAAAGCAGAGAATCAAAAATGAATTTCACAATTTCGGCTTCTTTTGGCTGAATTATCATATTTCCGTTTTCGTCATGCTGATAGCCGTAAGGCGGATACGCAATGCGAAAAGTGTTGTTTAAAAATCTGTTGCGGATTGACCATTTTTCATTTTCGGAAATCGAATGCGATTCATTTTCCGCTAAACTGCTCAAAACACTTAGCAAAAGCTCACTTTCCATGCTTCCGGTGTCGATGTTTTCTTTCTCAAAATAAATTGTCACGCCAATGTCAAGCAGTTCTCTGACCAAACTCAGGCAGTCGCTTGTATTTCTGGAAAACCGGCTGATAGATTTGGCCAGAATATGGCTGATTTTTCCTCTCCGGCAGTCATTCAGCATAGTTTGCAGACCGTCACGGCAGTCTGCTTTTGTCCCTGTAATGCCCGAATCGCTGTAAATTCCGGCAAATTCCCATTCCGGATTTTTCCTGATGAAAGATTCATAATGAATTTTCTGTGCTTCCAGACTTTCATGCTGGGCATCGCTTGCCGTGCTGACTCTGCAATAGGCAGCTACTTTCAGTTTTGATGGCAAGACATGATTTATGGCTTCAATTCTTGAAATTTTCATATCAGAAGCCTCCTTTCAGTATGTCATATTACCTCTGTTTCGCAGATTTTTCAAGTGTTTTCGGCAATAAGTCTGCAAAAATCGGTGAGAAAATCTTTCTGTTTTTCTGCGTGATTCTGTCATATTCGTCAAATGTAATTAAGCCCGATTCATAGAGCTTTTCAGTGATTTTTTGTGCCCTGTGATAATTGAGTTCATCAAAAATTTTCTGCTGTTCCATAAAAAAATCCTCCTAAAAAAGAGGACATCCGAAGATGTCCCCTGTATCAGTTTTTGCTTAATTTTCCGCTGTAAGTTTCACCGTTGATGTTCACTTCCACAGTTGCCTGATTTTCCGTTTTGGGAATTACAGGAGCAATCTGCGGAGCATCAATAATTTGACATTCGCTGAAGCCGTTCAGCCCTGCCGACTTGATTCTTTCGGCATAATCAATGTAGCCCTCGTTGATGTCCACATCACCGTTAATTCCCGAAATTCTGCCTGTTGAAGACTTCTGCCACATTCCGACTGAACCGTTATAATTTAGCTGACTGTCGTATTCCGCAAGCCAGAGGGCATATTTCGTCTTGATGTCCTCTTCCATGTAGCTGTTGAATGGTGAACGGCTCATGTACAATCCTGCGAAATATCCTGCTTTTTCGAGTTCTCCGCAAAACGCTCTGACCATAGCGGAACAGTTTGATTTTCCCGTATTAAAGGCATTTTGCTCTTCCAAATCAAAATAAACAGGAAATTCAAACTGCTTGCCTTTGATGACGGAAAGACACACTTGAGCTTCCAGCCTTGCTTCTTCAACGCCTGTCGCATAGGAATACCAATAACAGCCCACAGGCATTCCGACAGCTTTTGCATTTTTATAATATTCCTCAAAACGCTGGTCTTTCTGCGAAATTTCTCTGCCGTATCCTGCACGGAGAATCGCAAACTGTACATCGTCATTTTTCACCTGATTCTAGTTAATTGAACCGTTGTGAACGCTCACGTCAATGCCTTTCATCACTGAAATAGCTTTGACATTTTGCTTTGGAATACCGTAATATTGGTAAAAATCATTTGTGATCGTATGATAATTCACAACTTCATTTCCGTACCAGATATTGCTTGTGCGAACATCGAGATGAGTAGCCGTGTAAGATGTATCGATGTTTGCGATACCGCCAAAGCCGAGGTCTTGTGCGGTACAGCAAACCAGTTTACTGCTGATTTTCTCACCAGCCTGATTGTAACAAACGACATCGCCAGCCTTTCCAAGCGGATGCTGTCCGCCGCCGTTTCCTCCGATAGAAATATCATAGGACGGACATCTCATTCCGCTTGTCACGATAATTTTGGAACAGTCCAGTTTTGAAAACAGTTTTTCCAATTTATCAACAAGTTCCTCTGCAATCAGAATATCATGATTCTGACTGCATTTACAGCGGAACTCCTGCACATTGAAGTGCGGTGAAAGCTGTGTGTTGTCGTCAAAATTATAACTTTTCACTGCCATTTTCGTTCTCCTCCGATTCTTCAATTTTTTCTAAAAGTTCCTGTGCGGTTTCGTTTGTATGACCTGCCTTTTTCTGCAATACTTCAAGAGCTTTTTTCATGGCAGGCGGATAGGTGATGCCCATTAAACTGGTATTTTCAATGATGGAAAGCAGCTCGTTCACACAAAATCCGATGCAGGTCGCATCACGGACATAAGTTGTTTCGAGCAGAATATCAATTCTCATCGCAGCAATCACCATCAGCAGGACACAAAATTTTTTAGCCAGTCCAATCCAGCCAGCCTTGCTGTTGAGCCGTCCGCTGTTGCTGTGCTTGGATTTTCCGATAATCGCTGTCACAAAGCCAGTCAGAAAATCAATCGCCATGAAAATTACAAGCGTGGTCATAGCAGAATCCCAGCCACCGACAAGCGAAGTAAAAATCGCCCCGATAACGGCAATTAAAGTGCAGATATTTTCTTTCATTTTCATCACTCCAATACTTTTACATTTCTGATTAATGGGTGCGTGTTGTTGCTCCTGCCTGACCATGCAAGGTAGTATTTTCTGGAAGTCAGATTTTCACATTCCGTCATGACAGACACATAATTTTCTGACTGTAACCATTTAAAATTCAAATCGACAGCCTGACCTCTGTCAATTTTGTCTTTCACATAAATCGTGACAGGAACATCAATATACTGCGGTTTTTCCACAAGATACAGTTTTCCGTCCTCAGCCGCACCCGACTTGAAACTGATGATGATTTTGGATTTTTCGGACAGATTTAATTTTTTCGTGCAGACGGTCAGAATCTCCGAATCCCAGCCAAAATCAGTCTGTGAATATGATAAGGCATAATCATTTGCAGAAGTGCAGAAATTCGGATACAAGACCATAAAATCGTTCATGAGATGATATCCGCCGTTCAGAATCAAGCCGATTTCGGGAGCATACTGAGCATAATTTTCATTGCTGAACAGCGTGATAAAATTACTGCTGTTCAGGCTGTCAATTTGTTTCTGTAATGCTTCTATTGTTTTTTGCAGAGCTGTAATTTCTGATTCTGCCGTACCAACACGAGCCGCTGTACTGCTGACTTTTTCGTTGTAAATGGTCATGCTGTTCATGAAATTATTGATACTTGTTTTCATGCTGTCCCAGGAAGCAACTCTGTCTGCTGTAATTCCGTCAAGAGCATCAAGATTTTCATGTGTATGAGCCGTATTGTTAATGCTCTGCGTGATTTCATCAATTCTGTGAATATCCTCTTTGACAGTATCTTCAAACTGCTGTAGATCGGGAATTAAAGCCAGTGATTCAGCCGTTAAGGAATCCAGAAATTCTTTATTTTTATGCGTGTGAGAAGTTTCTCTGATTGGTATGAGACTTTCATGAATCATCAGAATTTCGTCATTCAATTTCTGAATTGTTACATAATCGGACGGAATGACAGTTTCAGAATTTTTAAGGGCTTCTTCAATCATCTTCTGGATTTCGTCTTTCTTTGGATATTCGGACATATCAGGAGCGGTTATTTCTTCAATTTTTTGCAGAATCTGCGTGTATAAATCGGGAGTA
>JAZQIL010000064.1:0-5150 GCA_045541055.1 Oscillospiraceae bacterium | reverse complement strand
GGACGGCTTGATATTTTCAGCCGCATCTATCTCTGCGACAATATTGCCTGCCATCCATCTGAGAACAGGGTTGCCGCCGTGGATGAACATTCCCTCAAGCAGGAGCTTGTACAGTTCTTTCATGGGCGGTGACATATCCTTGAACCCCATTCCCATCGGTACAATAGTAAATCCATCGCCCTCAAGGTCGGTGATAAGCTGTGTGGCATTCCAGCGGTCTGCGGCGATTTCCTTGATGTTGTACATGGTGTACAGCTCATTGATTGTTTTCCGCACGAAATTATAATCGACCACATTTCCCTCTGTAACGTGGAACAAGCCTTGTTTTTCCCAGATGTCGTATGTGTAATGGTGTTAGGGAACGATATGTTCACAAAAAATTAACAATTGAGCTGAAAAATGTTCCCTCTTATTACACCCTTATAGGAATGAGAATAGGGAACGAAAAATTCAGAAAAAATTTACAAATAAAAATGCAGACAGGTTGATGAATTGAAAAATGAATTTTTAAATTTTTGCGTTCCGATATTCAGGGACGCTTTTAAAATTGAATATCAAGAAAAGCGTTTCTCAGAGAAAATTGGGAAACGCTTTTTATTTTTCATAATCTGAATGGAAATCACGAACGGAGGTATTGATATGGCAGTCATGAGAATCCATAAAACTGGAAATTTTACAATTATCAGCAACACGCACCTGCGTGACAAGAAACTGAGCCTGAAAGCAAAGGGGCTTCTGACTCTGATGCTTTCCCTGCCGGACAACTGGGATTATTCCGTCAATGGTCTGGCTTGTATCTGCAAGGAAGGCAAGGTAGCTGTCCAGAACACGCTTGACGAACTGGAGGAGAACCGCTATCTGGTTCGCACCAAAGAACGGAATCAGCACGGCAGATTCACCTGTGTATATGAAATCTATGAAATTCCGCAGGAAGAAAATCAGGACAGTCCTGAAAATCCTGAACCGGATTTGTCCATTCCGTATGATGAAGCAGACGAGGAAGAAGTTCCGGCAGAGAAAGAATCAAATTCTGCTGAAACGGCTGAAAACAGTCTGAAATCCGGCACGGAAGAACCGTCACCGGAACACCGTGACGGGTTTTGTGCCACGGATAACGTGCCACGGCATACCTTATATAAACAAAAAACTAAAATCAAACAACAGAAACCAAAAACCGACACCAAGCACAGAGAAATCTATATTGCGATTCTCGCTCACCTGAATCAAAAAGCAGGAACAGCGTACAAGGCAGAAAATCCGGAAACACAGGCACTCATTGACAGCCGTCTGAAAGAAGGATATACCTTTGCAGACTTTGTGAAAGTCATCGACAGAAAAACAGCAGAATGGCAGAATACAGAATATGCACAGTATCTCAGACCACGAACGCTTTTCGGAGATAAATTTGAAAGCTATCTGAATGCTCCTGCCAAGCCATCTGAAAAAGAAAAAAAGCCTGATATTCTTGACGGAATTTTATAAGAAAGGATGATTTATCATGTTTGAAGTACTTGATGAAATTTCAAGGAATGTTGCCAAAAACTCAGAATCCAGACCGGATGATTATGAGGTCAGCGGACTGCTTTACTGCGGAAAGTGCAGAAGCCCCAAACAAACCCGTATTACAATCAAAGGCATGGAATTCAAGCCGTTTGCAATGTGTAACTGTGAGGCTGAAAAATACCGTCTGGAGGAAGAAAGCCGCAGAGAAATGGAATATAGACAGAGAATTGAACGCAACACAGCCGTTTGTTTCTATGACAATATCATGAGAAACTGGACTTTTGCAAACGACAATCATCAGGGGGATGTAGCCGTTATGAATGCTTTTCTGCGGTATGCTGAAAATTTCCCTGAAATGCAGAGAAGAAAAAAAGGTCTGCTGATTTACGGCACTCAGGGTGTCGGAAAATCTTACGGAGCCGGCTGTGTTGCGAATTATCTTCTGCTGAAAGGCTACCGCTGTATTATGACCAGTTTTTCACGCATTATCAATGCTGTTTCCGGTATGTGTGAGGGAAAGCAGGAATATATCGACGATTTATGCAGATATGACCTGCTCATCATTGACGATTTATCGGCGGAACGTGAAACGGAATATGCAGAAGAAATTGTCATGAATGTAATTGAAACCCGCTGTGTTTCAGGTCTGCCGATTATCGTCACGACAAACCTCACGCCTGATGAACTCAAACACACGGAAAGTGAGCGAAAAAAGCGGATTTACAGCCGTTTGTTCGGCATGACTTTTCCTATCAATTATGTTGGTGAGGACAGACGAAAGAGAACAATGGTCAATGATTATGCCGAAATAAAGGCAATTCTGGGACTGTAATCAGAAAAATCAGAAAGTATAAAATAATAAAATACAAAAAATCCCGAAAAATGGAGGAAGTTTTTATGAAATCAATTATTACACAGACGGGCTCACTTGTCAATTATGAAAATATTATTTCGATGTCGGTCGAAAAGGGCGAAATTCTGGACGAATCCACAGGTCAGACCAGTGAAAAAGTCGCTGTTATTGGAACAGACACGACTGGAGAAACCGTTATTTTCGGAACTTATGACAGTTTTTATTCTGCCAACAGTGTCTTATCTGATATTATCAAATGGCTGAAAAATAATGCATTTTTGCTGTTTGAAATCCCTCTGGCAAAGGAAAAGGAGAACGCTCATGTCGTCTGATTTTGAATCCGGCACTCGGAAAATGATTGACCTGACTATCAAAGCGGAGCATCTGACTTCCGATATTCTCAAATCAGCTATGAATGATTTTCTCAATGGAAATTCCGAAAAAAAGGGAAAAATCACTCTGAATCAGCTTGCAAAACAGTCCGGCGGTAAACTGGAGAATATCGAAGTAGCAAAGGAAAATATTGCTGATTTCCTCGATGTTGCGAGAAAATATGCGGTTGACTTTGCCATAAGAGCAAGTCCGGCTGAAAATGAATATCATGTGTTCTTTTCAGCAGGAAAAACTGACGATGTGAAACGTGCTTTTGCGGAGTATGCAAGCCTGAAAAATACACAGCTTGTTCCAAATCAAGCCGAAATTACCCGTCAGGAACTCCGTGAACAATATCAGGCACTCCGGAATGAGCCATCTCAGCACAAACACAGGGAACGAGTCAAAAAGAGAGAAACTGCTCTCTAAAATCAACGAGGAGGAAATTCCGATGAATGAAATTCAGATTTTTAGCAATCCAGAGTTTGGAGAAATCCGCACACTGGAAACCAGTGACGGAAAATTTATGGTCTGCGGTACAGATGCCGCTAAAGCGTTAGGCTATGCGGATACGGCAAAAGCAGTCAAGGCACACTGCAAAGAAGATGGGTGGGCGTTTTGCCCAGTCATCGACAGCATGGGCAGAGTGCAGAATATCAGATTTATTTCTGAAGGAAATCTTTACAGGCTGATTGTTCACAGCAAGCTGCCAGATGCGGAACGCTTTGAACGCTGGGTCTTTGATGAAGTTATTCCGTCCATCAGAAGAAATGAAATTTATACAATTAAAAATTTTCTTGATAATGATAAAATTTCTTCTGATTTGCTGATGCAGATTGCTTTGCAGATGAAAGCAGATGAAACAAAAATCAAGGCTTTGGAACAGAAAATTGAGGAAAATAAAGAAAAAATCGCTTTTGCAGATGCAGTCGCAGACAGCGAAAATGCAATTCTGATTGGCGAACTTGCAAAAATTCTCATGCAGAACGGAGTGAATACCGGACAGAACAGGCTGTTCATCTGGATGCGGAATCACGGCTATCTGATTGGCAGAAAAGGCTCTGACTATAACGCTCCAACACAGACGGCAATGGAAATGAAACTGTTCCGGCTCAAGAAAACGACTGTTATTCACAGTGACGGTCACACAAGTATTTCCAATACGCCGAAAGTGACCGGAAAAGGACAGATTTACTTCATCAATCTGTTTTTATCGGAATTGAAAAAAGAGGATGAAACTAAACAGCAGGAAAATCAAAAAGCTGATACTTAAAAACTTTCCTTATGCGATTTTTGCCTATGCTGGGAACAAAATCAGTTTTGCTTACAGAATCGCAGATGGAAAAAGCATTGATGAGAAAATTGTTCCATTTATGGACAATATCGGGAATTCCTTTGCAAAAATCGTGCCGAGTTTCCATCCGATTGATATTGTGGTCGGAATTGCGGTCGGTGCTGGCATGGCTCTGATAATGTACATCAAATCGAAGAATAAGAAAAAATTTCGATACGGTGAGGAATACGGCTCTGCAAAATGGGGTTCTGAAAAAGACATTGAGCCATATATGGACAATAACGACTTCTCAAACAATGTGATTCTGACACAGACGGAATATCTCACAATGGGAAAGCCGTCCAGTCCGAAATATGCAAGAAACAAGAATATTCTGGTTATCGGTGGTTCAGGTTCAGGCAAGACCAGATTCTTTGTGAAACCAAATTTAATGCAGATGCACTGTTCATATGTCGTGACTGACCCGAAAGGTACTGTCCTTGTGGAGTGCGGTAAAATGCTCCAAAAGGGCAGACCTACGGTAAAAAACGACAAAAACGGAAAACCCATTTATGAGCCGTATAACATCAAAGTATTCAATACAATTGATTTTGCAAAGTCCATGCATTACAATCCATTTGCCTATATTTCAGAAAAAAACCGTGAGAAAGACATCCTCAAATTCGTGGAAGTCCTGATAAAAAATACTTCCGGTGACGGCAAACAGCAGAACGGAGAGGATTTCTGGGTAAAAGCTGAAAAGCTCCTCTATACCGCCTATATTGCGATGATTTTCACCATGTCACCGGAGAATGAACGGAATTTTGAAACGCTTATCGACATGATAAATTATTCAGAATGCCGTGAAGAAGATGAAACTTTCAAGAATGTCATCGACAAGGAATTTGAGTTTGTGGATGCGTGGATTAACGATAGTTTCACGGACGATATGGATTTATCAGAAGATTATCAGTATATCCGTGATAATTACGAACCGTCAGAGGAGCAGAAAAGAATTGGAGCGTTTGCAGTCAAGCAGTACAAGGCTTACAAATTAGCCGCTGGAAAGACTGCAAAATCCATTCTGATTTCCTGCTCAACCAGACTTGCACCGTTCGCCATTGATGAGGTTTTAGAAATCACAAGTTA
>JAZQIL010000063.1:0-7765 GCA_045541055.1 Oscillospiraceae bacterium | reverse complement strand
GCACTTTCGCATGGTTTAATTTTTCCAGACGTTTATCCAAAGACTACGAGATTTCTTCTTTTTATCAGGAACAAATCTGCATTATTTCTAATTTACAGACTCTTTTACGACGCTTTTAACCTTGTGAAGACAGGCTCTTATGTTTTTTCTTCTTATTTTCTCATTGGGGGTCAATTATAGGCGAAGCAAACTAACTTTTGAAATTGCTAAAAACAATTTCATGCTGATGGCAGAGAGTTATTCAGAACATAACCTTGTTGATTATAAGGAAACAGCGATTGCTTTAATCGAAGCAGAGCCGGATGAAAAGCAATCTTATATTGATATACTGGAAGTATCATACAAGGATGACAATGGTATCAGTAAAACAGAGCTTGAAGAGGTTTTGTTAAAATGTCTTGATTATACTAATGATAAGGATATCATGATTACCTATGTGAATACGATTATGCAGCATATCAATGATATTAATGCTAAAACTGTATCGGAGTCGATTTCCATTAGGAAGTCTTTGGATAGTATTGAATGTGACGGAATGAATATCGCAAATGCAATCGCTAATTATAGTAGCAATCCTGTTGCTTCTTACAGAACATTGGAGCAATATAAAGATTCAGCAGATTATTTTAATGCATTATTATACCTTAACAAGATGCTTATGAACGATTCCAATATCAAAAAGAAAATTGCAGAATCAAAAGAAATTGATGTTTCAGAGTTAAAAAGTCCGTTGGCATAAAAAGGAGGAATCTTAGTTGGATAAGTTCATACTGAATAATGATACATGGCTGAAATATCTTCCTATCATAATGTATGGATTGGTTATCATTATTGTAGCTCTTTTAATTGCCATTGCATTTCTGATTTACAAAAAATATAAAAATCAGAACCTGAAATCAAGGAAGAGAAAATCTCCTTTTGCAATGTCATATGCAGATTGCTTTGTTCCGAATGCAACAAGTTCTGCACCTTTAAAGCGAAATGTAGTACCTGAACCTGAAACGCATTTCGCTCATGTCCAGCAGCCTGCAACACCAATACCGGATAGACCTGTACAGAATCAAGAATCTGGTGTAATTGAATTCTATTTTCAATATGAGGACGAATACAAAATATGAGAAGAAAGATATTAGTTTTAAACAATATTTCAGGAGTTTTTTTCTTTTTATCTTCTGCTAGTCTTCTTGGAATTCCGTTTCTTGATCAAAGCGACGGATTACCTTTAATCTCATATTTTCTTGCTGGGTTATTTTGGATTGGATTGATAATTGGAATAGGGATACAGTTAGTGATATCTGTTATGATGAAAAAAATAAAGGATAAAAAGAGAAAATCATATAAGCACAGAAAAATGTTGATTCCAGTTATGCTTTTTCTTTTGTTTTTTATCCTCATAATTTGCTTCTGGAAAACTAGCGTAGTGCTGATATCAATAAACATAGTACTGTTGCTATTTTCAATAGAGATATATTTTTACTTGAAACGGAGGTATAGTGTATGAAAAATAGAGTATTGAGCCTTATTCTTTCTTTCGGTATTATATTGAATAACTTCTCAGGAGGTCTTGCTGTAATTGCTGAAGACGAGACTATAACAACTGAACCTGATATCACAGCTGCTACAGAAACTGTTGTTGAACCAACAACAGAAGAAAATAGCAAATTGGAAGATACAACTACACAAACTGAAGAGAGTTCTGATATTAACCAGGAAGAATTGAAAAATGATGAAGTTCAGGATGATGAAGCAATTAACATAATGGTTTCTTTGAAGGATGATTTTCCAGATTCTATTTATTATGGACAGGTTATGCCTGATTTTAATCAAGTAGATGATACAGGTTTCCCAAAATATTATGAATTTGTTTCTTTATCAGGTAATGAGCAGATTGATATTCCTGTTGAGCTTTATGATAATGTTTCAATATGTGTATCTACTGATGAAAATATGAATCCAGAGACGGATACTCTGTATCCTGTTCAGCTCGAAATAGAAAATGATTCTGTTCAGATTAACGGTTTTTCATATCATATTTCAGGAATAAATGAAGTCTACTTTACAGTCAAAGGTGGATATACTTCTGACGAAGGTGATACAGTTGAAGTGAAAATAGAGCCTGATTCTGACGGAACTATTTGTTTGTCGAGTGATAACAGGCACTACACTATTAGTCAAAGTCCGGATGCACAGTCTTTTTCTACACCTGAAGAAAATAGAATTATGAATCCTATCCAGAACCAGGACGGAAGTTATTCATATTATTTGCGTAATATGAATCCAGAGAGTAAAAATTACCTTGCGATTTCAAAGAAAATTGATTTTTTAGATGCATTTTTACCAAAAATTGATGCTATTGCAGAAATTAGCGGTGCTGGTTTGGATTTAAATAAAGGAGTCTTTAATCAATCAGTTGAAGTAACTTTGAATGGATATGCAAATGTACCACGGAACTCGGATGTTTATTTTGTTCTTTACAATAATAACATTGAATTAGATGCTAAAATAACTGCTGAATGGATTACATCAAATAGGAACACAAATCAATTCCAAGCAAAGTATCAAATCAAACTTGAAGAAGAATCTAGTATTAAATTAAATTTAAGTGCTAAGATAGTTGCAAATGGACAAGGAAGTGAGCTTTGCTCTCTTACATTAAGGCAGGATAGACAGACAAGAAGTGATGAATTTTTGCTTGAAAATATTCCGCCTGTTATTTCTGATTATCGAACTGGTAACAAATACTGGAATGTTGTCGGATTTAATGCTAATGATTATGAAAGCGGAGTATCAAATGTTGTAGTTACAGTTTCTGATAAAAAGGGAAACAGCAAAGTATTTGAATCTAACGAAAACAAATATTATTATCAGTATGATTTAAATCAACAAGGTTTTAACGGAAATGTAACCGTAACTATTGAAGTAACGGACAAAGCCGGAAATACTGCAAAATACATTGATGGCAGCAAAATTGTTGATGGGAATCCGCCAGAAATCAAAAGTATCAGTTACCAATATAAAAATGAAGAGGATAATTGGGTTGAGGCTACATCTTCTGTTCTCCATAAATATGCTTATGGGCAATTCGCAAATGTTCCCATAAGAATTGTTATCTATGCGGATGATACCGGCGATAAAACCACATATAGTGGTATTAAAACAGTTGAATTATTTGATGATACAGATAAAATACTCAATAATTATGAGAAAGTAATGAAAACAGAAGAAGTTGAACTGGATGACGGTACAATAGAAAAACGAAATACAGATGAGGTTGAATATTATTATTTTGATATTGATTCATGTCGATATGATAATCTCATTGTAAGAGTTGGAGATGGACATAGTTTTACTGACAAAGAAATTGGCTGTATGGTAATTGAAACAGATTCTCCGAATGGTGAAATTGATAAACCTGCTTTCATCAGCCATATTGATGCAAACAATACGGATTGGTATGGTATTGATATGCAAAATAAAATAATTACTGTCAAAGTATCCGATAATCAATCAGGCATTGCAAGTGTGGTAATCAAGGATGGAGATACCATTCTTAATCCTGATGAGAAGGATTTTACTGAAAATAGTGAAATAGAATACAAAAAAGAATACTCTTTCCCCATTAAAATATTTGAAGATGGTCTTCATAAATTGACAGTTGAAACCGTGGATAATTGCGGGAACAGTTATTCAAAAAGTATTGCTTTCAATACAGATTTTACAAGACCTAATGGAGAAATCAATTTTGTCACAAAGCCAAAGAAAATTGAAGTTGAGGGTGAAATTCAAAATTGGTTCAATGGTTGTGGAGCTGAATCTGAAAAAGTTGTATTCTCACTTGAAATTTCTGATGTCAATCCGTATAAGGTGATTTATTCGTTCGTCAATTCTGAATCGCAGGTAGTATATGAAAATGAGCTTTCATGTATTACAAATGATGGTGAGAACATTTATGAATTGGAAATTAACGATGCTGCTGCGAAAATTGAGCTGGAACAAAATCATTATCTTGATGTGTATGTTACTTTGGTAGACCAAACAGGAAATAAAAGTACATACGATGACGAAGAAGGTCATCATGAAATTGCACCAATTCGATTTTATAAAGATTTGAGCTATCCGAAAATCAATTCTGTGTCTGTTAGCAAAACTGAAACTGGACTTGACAAGGTTCTTCGTGTTCTAACTTTTGGAATTTACTCTAATAATAATATTAGGTATACAGTTAAAGCAAGTGATATTGAATTTGATAGTGGTTTGGCTGATAATTCTATTATACTCGCTTTTGAAGATTCAAAATATGAAATGAAACGTGAGGATGCAAATACTTATTCATTTGTATTAGATGCTGGTAATAATAAAGTTATGTCCGAAGAAATTAATGTATCTGTAACAGATAAATACGGATTAACAGCTGATAGAACTGTACATTATTCTGAAGACTTTGATATTATTGAAGGTACTTCAGAAGAACCGTATTTTACATCAGGATTAGATAATACAAAATCAAGGACGTTCACAATTGATAAGAATCTTCCAGATGTTGCATTTAATCAGCTTAATAGTGACGGAAAAGAAAGAAATGATGGAACAATTTGGCTTAAAGACAATCATGATATAAAGTTTACTGTAGTAGATACCGATTCAGGAATCAGCTCCGTTGAAGTTATTGTAAATGGTGATGCGGAGCATCCGCTTGTAGCAGACAGTGACGGCATAAAATTTCTTAGAGAGCAAGAAACAGCTAATTATGCATCGATTGATGAAGTGAAGAAATCTGTTAGCTACAGGTTAAGCACAGATAGTTTGATGAGTGCAATCAATGCGTCAGATGGTCATTATATCATTGAGGTAATTGCTGCTGACTATGCTGGCAATCAAAATGAAAAAGCTGTTATTGACTATTATATTGATAAAATCGCTCCAGAAGTAGGGGAAATAGAATTCTCTATCCCATCTGCTGACGATTTTACAAGCGGAGAAGTCACTGATGCAGCTCAATATATTGAGAAACTTCAGTATGGTTATTATTTCATGACTGACCTTATTGCAACTGTAAATATTACTGATAAAGCACCCTCGTCGGAGCTGAATGAAATTGAGTACGTGCTTGTAGATTACAATAATGGAGTAAAGGGGGAGGAGCATCCTGGAAAGATTGCAATAACCAGTGAACCACATCCTGGAAATGGTACAGCAGACAGCATCGGAACAGCCTCATTTACAATTCCAAAAAATTTCAAAGGGCAAATTTTAGTTACAGCCTATGATTATGTAGGAAACGAATCTGTCGAGAAAACTCCTGATCTATTTGTTGTTGATACTCCTGAAAAGCACATGTCAGAAGAGCATATCACAATCAGTGATCCTGGGACATCAAGCTATTCAGATTCCGAAGGACATCCTTTGTTTGACACCAGTGTTAATCTAACAGTAACAATTACAGACACTATGTCTGGAATTCGAAATATCAGCTATGCAATCAGTTCAGAACAGGATACACAAGATAGCAAAATCATTACTATTGAAAATACTGGATACTCTGTTGGACAGGATTTAGGCGATGGATGGACAATTACAGCAATGGATGAAAATCTCGTAACGGAGGTTACTCGTAACTATACATTCTCAGAAGATAATAATAACATCCAGTTTTCTTTTTCAATGACTGATAGAGCAAACAACACCTCTGAGAAAACTTCCGATATGTTCTCAATTGACCAGACAGCACCCATTATCAATGTTGTTTTTGATACTCCAGCAGGAAATAACGATTATTATCGTGAAAACAGAACTGCTACAATTATAGTAACCGAAAGAAATTTTGATGCTTCTCTTATTAGTACTACGATTACGAATGAAATTGGCGGTGTACCAGTACTTAGCTTCACAAGTAACTCTAATACTGAGCATATTGCAGTTATTACATTCGGTGAGGGTGACTATACATTTGATATAGAGGGTTCTGACCGTGCAAACCATACAGCAACTGTAAATTACTCTGGTGGAAATGAAAAAATTTTTCATGTTGATATGACAAATCCTGCGGAAATTGATAACTTCGACCAGTTTATCAATGAGCTTAATAACAGTTTCAATTCTGATAAGGAAATGACATTCACAGTTACTGAACATAATTTTATTCCCAGTCAAGCAGTCATTCAAGTTTATCGTACATCGGCTGGAAATGAACTGACAACAGAAAATCGTGAAGATTGTTCTTCCGAATATGTTTCAGAAGATAAATGGACAGGTACAGATGATACACATTCAATAAGTCTCAAATTTGTTGAGGATTATGTTTATCAGGTAACAATTAGTGTAACAGATGCATCTGGCAGAACATTAGCTGAGAAAACATCACCAGTATTTGAAATCGACAAGACAGTTCCAGTACTGAAAACACCAACAAATCTTGATGTACTTGTTTTTACAAATAAGAATACTGAAACTTCTGCAACACCGCTTGAATTTTTCGATGCTAATATTGAGAGTATTCATTACTCTGTTGTTTCCTATCAGATGAAACTTAATGAAGACAATATTGGATATGATATGAATGTTGACTCTGATGAGTTCGATATTAAATCCGATGCCGTTGTAATCAGTAACGAGTTTTTTAATCAGGATGGTATCTACGAAGTTAAGTCTGTAGCTTCCGATGTTGCAGGAAACAAAAGTGATGAAACTACACACACGTTTGTAATTCAGCGTGATATAGATTTCCTTGTATATATTCCTAATAGCATTAAGAAAAATCAGACAGGACTTTACAAATTCAATGAAAAGGGCATACGCTCAGCTGATTTTGAGGATATTGAAATAATTACCTATATCACTCAGGATAAAGAATTTGAAATTCAGGTTGATGGTAACATTGTTGAAGCAGGCGATTTAGACATTACAAAGGATGACAGAAGAATCAATCAGGTAGATATGTACGATGTAACATTGAAAAATAGCTATATTTCACAGAATTATAGTGCTGATACAATTGATACAGACCTTACACTTAATGCTGTTGTTACAGACAGTAGTGCAGAGCAGGTTATTACCCTTGGGCATATTTATATTGATAATGTTAAGCCTGTTGGTGAGTATGAATCTGCAATTCAGAATTTAGGTACTTTTGATGGATTTTATGGTGTAGAGAGCAAAACAGTACTTATCGAGGGTGTATCACCGGACATTGATGTAGACCGTTGTGAAATTCAGCTGAATGACACAATTCTGAAAAATGAAGATGGCGGATTCACTTATGATGAAAATGCTCATGCTATTAGTTTCACAATTAATAAGGGCTATACAGACATTAAGCCTACACTCATTGATAAAGCAGGCAATGTCAATAATCTTAAAATGGTTAAAAACGTATATGTAGGAGATGTATTTCCAAGATGGTGGTATCTGTTTATTCTTGGTGGATTGACAATTCTTGCAATTCCCACAACCATTATTATTGCAATTATACAAAAGAAAAGAAGAACCGTTTCGTCATAATAAGTGTAAATCTTTGAAACAGCATACACCCTTTTTATATAACTCAAGAGGGTTCATGGCATAAACGAAAATATAAATTATGTACACTCTTCAATCTGCAAAAGTTTCTTGATAGCAACATCTGATATCAATATCGGGACATCGAGACAGGCAGTAAAGAGAAGCAAATCAATAAAAAAACGATAGCTTTTCACACCTTAAAAATGCACCCCCTCAATGCACAGGGGGTGCATTGTATCAAAATTATAGTTTTTAGCCATATTAGTAC
>JAZQIL010000062.1:0-7802 GCA_045541055.1 Oscillospiraceae bacterium | reverse complement strand
GTTGTTTCTGGTTCAGTTGTTTCTGGCTCAGTTGTTTCTGGCTCAGTTGTTTCTGGTTCAGTCGTTTCTGGTTCAGTCGTTTCTGGTTCAGTCGTTTCTGGTTCAGTTGTTTCTGGTTCAGTTGTTTCTGGCTCAGTTGTTTCTGGCTCAGTTGTTTCTGGTTCAGTTGTTTCTGGCTCAGTTGTTTCCGGCTCAGTCGTTTCCGATTCGGATATAATATCTTCTTTTCCTGAAATTTTATGTGTACTGTATATAGTCCCCGAAAAAAATCCTGCAACTGCAACTAACACCAAAGCAACGCCTAAAATCAGATATTGTTTTTTAGTTATTTTTTTAACAGAAATGTCTTCTGATTTTTCTGGTTCTTCTTTTTCAGAAATTTCTGAATCCGGCTCAGGTTCTGAAATCGTTTCTTCCAGCGGTTCAAAAGCCCGTTTTATCTGGTTTTCATCCAGAATAAATACAGCTTTCAGCTTTTTAATTACAGCATCCTCTTCTTTAATGCTTTTATATGCAAGCAGAACGGCATCCTTTTCAGAACAGAAATCACATCGTTTTGGATTTTTGGTTTTTTTTCCGCAAAATCTGCATATCATACATGTTCCTCTTTTCTTTTACTAAAGCAGAAAATAAGAAATTAAAAGAATAATAAAAGTAATTCCAAGTGACACATCAGCAATCTGAAATGCCTTATTTATTTTCCTCAGACCGGCAGTATGTTCTTCTGTAAGTTTTAATCCACATTCTACGCAGTAATCAAGACCGGAACTTTTTAATTTTTGATGACAAATCGGGCAGACCGTATGCAGATGATATTCACAGTATTCCTGATTTTTCAATGCAAGACTATGACAATCCGGAAATCTGCATTTTGAGATTTGATTCTGTTGAACGGACGTTTTAGTTTCTTTTCCAATCTCTCTTTCAAAATCACAGACAATGCATGTTGAGCGGTCTGGTGTATTTAAGGTTTCGCAGACTTTACATCTCCATCTGTTCAAGCAATTCACCGCCTATTGTTCAGCGTTAAAGGGTCAATATTTCTTAATATTTCAAATACTTCCGAAGCAGAAGGACGTGCAGACGGTTCAGACCGAAGCATTTTCTGAATTAAATCTGCATATTCCGCCGGCATTTCTTTTAATAAAACGGGAATACCATAACCAACAGCAAGACCAAGATAAGGAAAATCTGGGTCAGCACTTTCCGGCAGTGTTCCGGTAATGATTTCATGAAAAATAATTCCAAGTGAAAAAATATCCGCTTGTGGAGTGATATCTATTTTCGGTTCTGTTCCACTTTCTTCCTGATTCATTCGGATAAATACTTCAGGAGCCATATAATTTTGTGTTCCGCCGGTAATATCAGGATAATCACCTTGAATGAAACCATTGTCGAAATCAATGATTTTTAAAGTTTTAGCTCTGGAAATGGTGTCTTTTATGCGAATGTTATCAGGTTTCAAGTCACAGTGAACAATATGATTTTCAGAAAGTCCGCAGAGACTGTATGTTAAAACCTTCATCATGAGATATTTTTGCAGGTCTGTAAAGGTTTGAATTTCGCTGAAATCGCTGAACTGGTCAATCCATTCGCTGATAATATAATAATGTCCGTCCTGTTTCATGAATTCAATAGGAGTAATCAGATTGCCATTATCCGCACGGCGCAGGGCAGCATATAAATTCTGCATTCTGCTATAGAATCTTTGATTTGCTTCGATATCTTCTTTTTGAAAAGCAGTGGCTTCTTCATAGGGGATATCACAGTAAGTTTCTTTGAGCTGTTTGATAAAATATTTTTGATTATTTTTAAATGCACAGCCCCAGACGGAATTTCCGGCATTCTCTGATTTCATTTCTTCTGTGACAATGTAGCCGTTAATGTTCAGTTCCTGCATTCTGTTCACTCCTCAGCGGATTATAGCGGTAATAATTTTGTTTATAACCCTGATTCCAGTAGTCTTTATCAAAAGATGTTTTATCCTGATTTAAATCTGCAAAGCGTTTTTCTACAAATTTTCTGATTTCATCATAATCTGAAAAGCCATAGAATACAGCTGTCAGAGAGCAGTCATCACCGGAATTTTCATTCAGAATTTTTAGAAGCTGCTGTTCTGCCTGAGAGAAACTGGTAGAATAGTACAGCACCATGACAATCAGAAATTCAAATATCATAGGGCTTTTGAAATAATCATAACAGCCGTCTGTTGCACAGAAGATAATTCCTTTTTTATGAAGCGTGATTTCAGCAGAGTGAATTTGAAATAAAGGCTTGGAGGAATTGCCATGAATTCGATTTGTCATAATGGCATCATCAGAGAGATTCTGATAAGCATCTTCGGAATTGACATCATCTTCCGTCACCTGAGCTAAACCGTCCTTATCCAGAACATAGCCTCTGGAATCACCAGCCCATAGGAATTGTACTGAAATATCTTCCTGTTCTGTACGGATAACTGCACCGCTCAAAGTTGTCGGCAGTATATCAACAAGCGTGCTTTCTGAATATGTCATAGGGTAGCAGTGATTTATTTTTTCAAGATATTCATAGAGCAGTCTGCTGACTGTTTCCGTATCCGAAAAATCAAGTGTTCTGAAATACTTTTCAAAGAATAAGGCACAGCTTCTGGAAGCGAGATAGGCACTTTTCTGATGTTCAAGACTGGCATGCGTTTCAGAGCCTGCACCGCCACAGCCATCGAATACAAAGATATAACCATTGCCTGACTGGTCGAATTTAGATACTGAGGCATCTTCGCCCTTATGGCTGATTTTTTCAGCATCTATGTATAAAATACCACTGAAATCCATTTTAAACGGAATTAACGATACGGTTGAGGATTCTCTGAAAATCCACATCCGTGAATTCATCTGACGGTCTGATTTGAATTAAGTCGAGATTTTCCCAAGGCTTTTCAATCAGTTCACCCTTATCATTTTTCGTGCCTCTTACGATTCTTTTCCAGCCGTCATTTTCGGGAAGTTTTTCCATTTCTGGGGTAAACATAATCAGACGTTTTGCCTGATATTCCATTGTGCCGGCATGGCGCACCTGATTTCCCCAGAGGCGGGTAAGTTCTTCAAAATTTTCAGGCATATTCTGGGGATATAATTCACATGCTTTTCCATAGCCGATTTCATGTGTAGGCGCATCTGTAAACAGGACAATAATATGTCTCCTTTTATGGTTGTCCATAGGCTGACACCAATCAGCCTGCATTGCACGAGCCAAAGCTTCCAGACCATCTTCCGGAATATCTCCTCCTCCGACAGCTTCAATGGAGGCAATGCTTCTGGAAAGCATATCACTCTGGTCGTTGTATTTATCTGAAAGGATATAGAAATCTGTTTCCATCAGGGGTGCGCATCTGTCTTTTTCATATTCGAGGAAATCACGGAAGAAAATGACTTTAATTCTCAGCACATCTACGTGCTTGTTTTTGGCTTCCAAAGCCTGTACCGTTTCTTTATAGAAATCGGGAATCATTTTTTTAATCGTCTGAATCATATTGTCCATGCTTCCGGTCGCATCCACAACAAATACAATATCTACATTATATTTCATATCGACACTGTTCTGTTTAAAATAAGAGCCAATATAATTACTATTAAAATCCTGAGACACAACAAACGCTCCTTTTTTCAGTAAATGATAATATTATTTTGCAATATGAAAGCCTTCCCCCATGCCACGCATTGGTTTTTTTCTGATGCACTGCATACAGATTTCGCCATAGGTTTTGACTTTATTCTTTTTGCATTCGGGGCATAGATAAGAACGCTTTCTTTCGGTCTGTTTACAACTTTTGCATATTTCATCAGGTTTCTGCACCTGATTCTGATTGCAGACAGCACAGTAGAATATTTTTTTAACAGGAGGCACTGCAATTTTAGGATGAATCCGGAAATCACATCCACAGTCACAGAACATATCATTTTCATTATTTTCCGTACCACATTCAGGACAGTAGACTGCTTTTTCCGAGGATTCGTTTAGCGGAAAGGCATTTATTTTTTCTGGAACAGGAGGATTTTTTCCGTAGTCATTGCGACACTGGATACAGAATAAATCTCCCTCTGTATAAGGTGCATGACATCTTGGATTTGGGCAGAACAGCGGAAGTGAAACAACTTCTTCCAGTTCATCAGAGGTTTCCGTCTGCCACATAGAGCGGATATCTCTTCCGCATTTACTACAATAATCCAGATTTTTTTTAATTTTCTTATTACAGTAGATGCATTTTACTTTTTCAAATCTCATTATACTTCACCTCCGTGAGCAATCTTAAATAATTTTATGATAAAACAATTGCATTTTGAAAAATATGGTTCAGCACGGCTTTGACCAAGCGAAAAGCGTATATGAATTTATCCGGAAAGTGTTCCGCATTAATCAGCTGAATGCTTTCGATACATCAGCATTATCATTCTCAGTTTTATAATCACTATTCACAACTTAAGGAAAAATGAAAATACGGCTAAAAATCAAGTGCTTTTACAAGTCAACTAAAACATAACATACAAGCAGTTGATAATCTGTCTATTGACCAAATTTTCTAAGTTGTTGATAGTGATTTTATAATGAAGAAATTAGCTTAGCTAGTTAATGTTTCTTTTTGTGAGAAAGCATACCAACAGTCAGGGCAGTGAAAACAGCAGCTCCAGCAGCAATGGGAAGTGCTTCACCCGTAGGAGGTGAACCTGCACTTGAGGAGGAAGAACTTGAATTTCTATTGGAAGAACTGGAATTAGGATTTAATGCTCTATAAATTGAACAGTTTGAAAATGAAAACCAAAGAATTAGGATTTGCACCTTTATAATATGAACAATTTGAATATGATATCCTGAAGATGCCGTATTTATTATTCAGAAAGCGTTCAACTTAATCTACAGCAAATCCTTACCGTAAAAATCTTCATAAAATGTTCAAGCTATTTTGCTGTAATTCCTTAGAGCCTGTTCAGTATCTTTACAAAAGAGCAAAAAAGTGATATCATAGAAATAGAGGTGAGGAAGCATGAGAAATACATATCCAAGTGATATCACTCGTGAAGAATTTGAAATGATTCGGGAAGAACTCGAAAAAGTGAGTAAGAAAACACATCCGTCGGTCTATGATTTGTATGATATTTTTTGTGCAGTGCTGTATCTTGTGAAGGAAGGCTGTACATGGAGAGGGCTGCCGCATGATTTTCCAAAGTGGCAAAATGTGCGGTATCATTACGATAAATGGTCAAAAACAGATGAAAATGGGATCAGTACTTTAGATAAAATTCTGCAAAAGCTTGTGAAAATGGAGCGAAAAAAACAAACGAAAGAAGAGAACCACAATGCTCATCTTAGATTCCAAAACCATTTCCAACGCAGATACTGCACAGGTTAAAGGCTATGACGCAGGGAAAAAGAAATCAGGAATCAAACTGCATATTGGAGTAGATATCCTTGGTTTGCCACATACCATCCTGATTACTCCAGCTGATGTAAATGACCGTACCGGTGCATTGCAAATGCTCGGCTTCTACAAAGTTCGTACAAAGAAATTAGAAAAAGTGAAAAAAGTACTTGCAGACGGAGGATATACAGGTGAAAAATTTGCAAATGCAGTTAAAATTCTTCTAAATGCCCAAACAGAAGTGGTCAAACGAAATCAGCTCCATTTGTTTGTTGTACTTCCTAAACGATGGATTGTAGAACGTACTTTTGCATGGATTGACAAATGCAAGAGATTCTGGAAAAACAGTGAGCGTAAAACTCACAATTTTCTTCAGCTTCTTTCTCTTGCTTTCATTCGCATTATTTTAAAAAGATACTGAACAGGCTCTTATTACTGGAAGAAGAATTATTTTGCGAAGTATTTTTGTTTTCAGTGGTAGTGTTTTCTTCTGTTGTTTCTTCCTGCGTGTTTGAAGTTTTCCATTCATTAATAGCAGATGCCGATACTATAAATTTTCTATCAATCCAACAATGTATTTTAATAATGTGAGTGATTCATTTGAATCAGGTTTGCCATTACCATTGAAATCGATTGCTTCAAGCTGTTCCTGTGTAATTACTTCTTTACCTAAAATTGCCTTATTTATTGTAATAACATCCAAGATATCAATTGCACCATCTCCGGTTGCATCACCTTTTACAGCGTGAATGCTTTCAAATGGGGACAAATTTGTCAGAGAATAATCATGACCAAGTAAAACATAACTAGACTTATCAAATGTGTCCGCAGAAAGGGCATGTTCTTTATCAACAAGGAAATCACCATCTACTTCCAGTAAATCAACAAAAGTTCCACTACAGAAAGCCAGCATATGCTTAGAAGAATTGTACCATATTTCTTCCGCTTGTTGTACATAGCCGAAAGCAACATCTGCTTTACCATCTTTATAAGTGTAAATGATGGTATCATTATGTTGAACATTTTCACCAATATTATAACAAATTATCAATTCAGCTACACCATCTCCGGTAAGGTCATGTAAACTATACTTTGTAGTATTATCAAATGTATATGTCTGAATCATTGCTTTATAAGCTTCTGCTACATCTGTGGTTAAATTCACTGCTTTTGCAGGAACAACAGTTACACTCAGTTTCTGAACATTCTTTATATTTGCGCCTTTATTGTTGCCTACATCATAGTTTGGAAAAGAATAATTCAGAAGCTGTACAGCAGGATTGACATCAATTGCTAAATCAAGAGAACTTTCATTCTTCTTTACTTCAGCAGAGTTGAAATCCAGACGTTGGTCTTTCAGATTTTGGTTGATATTTTCATTTAAAGGTTTTAATGAATCAAATTTTCCAGCAGGATAATTAACTCCATAATACTTTGCAAGGTCTGAATCGCTGTACAGAATTTCACCATCAAAGGAATGATGCGGCTGTGTGTTAGTAGCATCATAAACAGCAGCTCCATTAAAGGTCAGTTTATAAGGGGCAAATTTTCCATCTCTCACGTTGATAATATTATATTCATTGCAGATAGCATCAGGACCAGAAGAAGCATATTCTCTTGTACTGGATTTCTGATAGATAGCATTACCAGAAATCATCATTTCCACTTCATCGCCCCATTCGCCGAGAAAAGAAGAAATAGGATGATTTTCAGGCATTCTATAAGAATCCAGAAGTTTTACATTGCCGTCTTCATCAGCACGATAGAGATTTAAAACGAAAGCAGTGTTGAGATAATCATCTGTGTTAGGTCTGTTTTCGTCTGAAACTGCTTCACGGGTAACAACAACCAGTTCATTTATGCCGTCACTGTCAAAATCATAAATTGCACTGCTGACAACACCAGTTACTTTATTCAAATCATAGCTTTCTGTAAAAGTCACATTTGTAGCAGCTCTGCCGAGATTCTTCACCAAATCATTGTAAACATATTTGCTGTAAACTGTATCATAGTTGACAGCTTTCTTTTCCGTTGTGGGTTCTGTTGTTTCTGATGGAGTAGTCGAATCAGTTGATTCTTGCAATTCAGCTTCGGAAATGTAGAATTGACCTTCCTTGTAAATTAAAGCATATTCCGGATAAAGATGACCACCTTCTGGAATCAATTCATTTTTAGTTGTATATAGTGTACCATCATCTTTTTTATAGAAGCCCTGTGTATGTCTGGATAAGTTTAATTCATAAGGCACATTATCCTTGACCCCATAAATTAAACTCCACCATCCTGAACCGCCTGCTCCAACATCAAATCCAAGAAATCCATGATTATCAACTTCTGCATAAGTAGGTTCACTTTCAATCATAGGATTTATAGTATTATTTGGCTGTCCATCATTTGTACCAAAAAT
>JAZQIL010000061.1:0-8367 GCA_045541055.1 Oscillospiraceae bacterium | reverse complement strand
ACGTTTCTTGAACACATACATTTTTTTGGAAAGTTCTTGACAAAATATGATAAATGATATAAAATAAATGTAGATTGTATAGAAATCAGGTGATTTTATGATAGCTCATATTAGAACAGAAGATAAGTCGGAACAAACTGTTGTTCAGCATTGTAGAGGGGTTTCAGAATTATGTAAAAGATATGCTTCTCCTCTTTCAGCAGAATCTATTGGAATATTGCAAGGTCTATTGCATGATACTGGAAAAATGACAAGCATTTTTCAGGACTACCTCTGCGGAAATATTAAAAAAGCCAGAGGGGAAATTGACCATAGTTTTTTCGGAGCAAAATATATTTGTCATATGGCAAAGAGTATAGATGAAAAAAAATATTATGCAGTAAGCAGATTGATTGCACATACCATTCTTTCTCATCATGGAATTCATGACTGGGCGGATTCTAATTTTCAGGATTATTTTCATAAACGTCTGGAAAAAAATGAAAATTATGAGGAAGTATGCAAAAATATGAATCAAATTGCAGAAGAAGAAGAAATGATTTCTCTGCTAAAAAATGCTCAAGGTGAATATCAGATTCTGGATGAAAAAATAAAACAACTTTGTCAGGGAAATAAAGAGATTTATGCTTTTTATATGGGAATGCTGGAACGTTTTTTCCAGTCTGTCCTGATTGATGCTGACAGAACAGATACAGCAGATTTTATGACAAATTCCAAGACAGAAAAAATTTTTGACACAGAGGAACTTTGGGGAAAAATGTCAGAACGAATGCAAAAGAAATGTGAAGAATTTTCAAAAAAGGCAGATATTATTTCTGTTCAGCGATGCAGTATTTCTGAACGCTGTGCAAAATTTGCAGAGCATCCTGTTAAAGTTTGTCGGTTGATTGTTCCAACTGGAGGAGGAAAAACGCTTTCTTCTCTGAGATTTGCTATTGAATACTGCAAAAAATACCAGAAAAAGAAAATTATTTACATTGCACCGTTTATGTCGATTTTGGAACAGAACAGTGATGAAATCAAGGCAATTTCCGGTGAAGAATGCTTTACGGAGCATCATTCCAATTTGCTGGCAGAATTAGAAAATGATGAAGAACTGCATGAATATGAACTTCGTACTGAAAAATGGGATTCGCCTGTGATTGCTACAACAATGGTACAGTTTTTGAATACACTTTTTTCTTGTAAAAGCAGTGCTGTCAGAAGAATGCACCGACTTGCAGATGCTGTCATTATTATTGATGAGATACAGTCTATTCCTTTGAAATGCGTTAATCTTTTCAATCTTGCTATGAATTTTTTGACACATATCTGCGGTACAACAGTAATACTTTGTTCTGCCACACAGCCTGTTATACAACAGGCGAAATATCCTCTTCTGACGGATTCCCAATACAGTATGACCGGAGACTTTTCAAAAGATTTTGAAGTTTTTCATCGTACAGAAATTTTTTCATCTATTACCACTCATGGATATTCTTATGAAGAAGCTGCCGATTTCTGCAAAGAAAAATTTTTAGAGCAAGGTAATCTTCTTTTGATTGTCAATACAAAAGCCTCTGCCGGAAATTTGTTCCGTCTGTTGAAAGATATGTTTTCAGAAATTCCGGTGATTTATTTAAGTACGAATCTTTGTCCGGTACATCGAAAAAATAAAATTTCACAAATGAAAGAACTTTTGCATCAAGAAAAGCCTGTTATTTGTGTTACGACACAATTGATTGAAGCAGGTGTGGATATTTCATTCCATTGTGTTGTGCGTTCTCTGGCTGGTTTGGATAATGCAGCTCAGGCGGCTGGTCGGTGCAATCGAAACGGAGAATCAAAAACCCCATGTCCGGTTTATCTGATTAAATTAAAAGAAGAACAAGTAAAAAGACTGGAAGACATCAGCCTTTCACAGCAGTTGACACAGCAGATTTTAGAAAATTCACAATATAAAGAGAAAGATTATCTTTCTTATGAGATACAGAGTCTGTATTTTCAGCTTTTGTATCAGAGAGCTGAACAGAAACTTTCCTATCCTGTAACAGTTGATGACAATGCTACTACAATTCTGGAATTGCTTTCCTGTAATAAAAATCGCTGGAAAATGGCAAAAATGCCGAATATAGAGAAATTTACCTGTCAGGCTTTTCAAACTGCCGGAACATTATTTCAAGTCATTGATACGCACACACAAGATGTCATTGTTCCCTATAATGAAGAAGCAGAACAAATCATTGAAGAATTAGACAAAAACATTCCTCTTGAAGAATGCCGGAAATTATTAAGAAAAGCCCAAAGATATACAGTGAGTATCTATAAAAATACAAGCAGAATATTGTATGAAAATCATGCTCTTCGTTCTCTTCACTGTAATGCAGAAGCTTTAGAACCAGCTTTTTATGATGCTGAATGTGGTATTATCACAGAGAATGCTGAACAGGAACTTCTGATTTTTTAAAAAGATTGCCGTATAGTGTTTACTATACGGCAATTTCAGCTAATAATATAATTTTAATAATTTCAATCCACATAGGTATTTTGTCAATTCGCACCTATGAAATTCTGTCACTAATAGTATAACATACTTTGTGCGGAAGTTATGAACTCTATGTTAATTTTTAATGAAATTTATTGACATTCAAGATTTTTTGTGTATAATATAATTATAATAGAAAAGGAGGGAAAATGATGGATACAGTTGTAGAATTTGCAGTCCGTGGAAGATATGCCCTATTTTCAGATATTCTGACAAGAGCCGGCGGAGAAAAAATGACCTATCCTATTCCGACATACGAAGCCCTAAAAGGCGTGATGCACAGCGTTTACTGGAAGCCAACTATTATGTGGATAATAGATGATGTCCGTATCATGAATCCTATTCGTATTGTACGAAAAGGAATGCGTCCCATAAAATACAGTGGCGGAAACGATTTGTCTTATTATACTTATCTGGAAGATGTTTATTATCAGGTCAAAGCACATTTTGAACGAAATCCTAACCGTCCGGAATTATGGAAAGATTACGACATTAAAAAGCACCATGCAATTTCCCAGCGTATGATAGAACGAGGCGGAAGAAGAGATATTTTTCTTGGGACAAGAGAATGTCAGGCTTATGTAGAATCTTGTCATTTTGGAGATAGTTCCGGTGCATATGACCACTGTGGAACAATTCCCTATGGATTGATGGAACACGGTATTACTTACGCTGATGAAGCAATTCGACAATGCGATGAAGGAAAAATGACACTTCGCCTGTGGCAGCCGGTTATGGAAGATGGGTGTATTCATTTTATTCGTCCGGAAGAATGTACGATTACCAGACATATCAAAGATATGAAAATTAAGCCATTTGGTAAAGAAAATTTTACTGGTCTTGCAGAATTTTCAGGAGGTGAACCAGATGAGCTGGACAAATGAATTGTATCAGATTTATGAATTGAACTGCACAAGAACCTATAAGGATAATGAGCCGGTGATGCTTCCAATATCACATTCTACAGCGAATGCACAGATTGAAGTCACAATTGATGAAGACGGAAATTTTAAAAATGCGTCACAACTTCCAAAAGAATTAGCAGTGACAACTATTCCGGTAACAGAAGATTCCGGTGCAAGAAGCAGTGGTATTTGTCCTATGCCTTTATCTGATAAACTTGTTTATATTGCAGGCGATTATCAGAAATTTGCAGAAGGCAGGCGTGCAGACAATTCCGATTATTTTCATGCTTATATGAACCAGCTTCAAACATGGGCAGAAAGTGAAAATTCTCATCCGGCTGTTTCAGCAATCTATCAATATTTAGAAAAATCAGAACTGATGCATGATTTAGTTCAAAGCGGAGTGCTGAAACTGAATGAAGACACCGGAAAATTACTGGAAAAAGAAAAAATTGCAGGCATTCCGCAGGAAGATGCTTTTGTTCGGTTTGTAGTAAATTATCATGATTTATTGCATGAAACACGAACATGGCAGGATAATACTTTATATGACAGCTTTATTAAATTCAATAGCAGTCAAATGGAAAATCAACAGCTATGCTATGCAACAGGAGAATTGCTTCCGGCTACTTATAAGCACCCTTCTAAAATCAGAAACGGCGGTGACAAAGCGAAACTGATTTCTTCCAATGATGAAAGCGGTTTTACTTATCGTGGAAGATTTTCTGGAAAAGAAGAAACACTTTCCATTAGCTACGAGTTTTCACAGAAAATGCATAATGCTCTTAAATGGCTGATTAGTACACAAGGGCAGTATTTTGGTTCTTTAACGCTGATTATCTGGGCAAGTGCCTTACAGCCAATACCAAAAGAACTTAATAAAAAACCTATTGAAGAAGACGATGATTGGTATGATGACGATGAAACAGAATATCCGGATACAATGCCTTTATACAAAAAACAGCTTTCCAGATACTTAACAGGTTATGCACAAAAATTTGACGATGATACAAAGATTATGATAATGGGCTTGGATTCTGCAACAACAGGAAGATTGTCTGTCTCCCTTTATGATGAACTGCATGGTTCAGAATTTTTAAAATCTCTGGAAAACTGGCACGAAAATTCTGCATGGCTGAGATTTGACGGAAAGCATAATATGATAAAATCATTCAGCCTGTATGAAATTATCAAATCAGCATATGGCACAGAACAGAACGGTGAACTGAAATGTGATGAAAAATTTATCCGTGACCAGATACTTCGTCTTCTGCCCTGTGTGATGAACAAAAGAAATATTCCGGAAGATTTGATACAAAGCTTATATCATAAAGCTTCTAATCCGCTGGCTTATGAAAAATCCTACAATCACCGGTTAGTGCTGGAAACCGCCTGCGGTATGATAAGAATATTCACAATCCGAAATCAGAAAGGAGCAGTTACAATGGGATTTGACCCGAATGAAACAAACAGAAGTTACCTGTACGGCTGTCTGCTGGCAATTGCTGACAAAGCTGAAAGCGATACTTACGAGGATGCAGACAAGTCAAAACGAATTACAAATGCAAAACGTTACTGGAATCATTTTGCACAAGCTCCCTATCAAACATGGGGCATTATTGAGGAGAAAATTCAGCCTTACCTGAACCAGCACCCCTACAAAACTAAAATTCAGACGGATATACAGATGATTATGGACAAAATGACCCCCGAAACATTTGCAGACAACAGCCGTCTTGAACCGCTGTATCTGCTTGGTTATCACCATTTTACCGCATACCTGTATCCAAAGAAAAACAAGGAGGATAAATAATATGGAAACTTTACAACATAAAATTGATTTTTCGCTGATTATTACAGCAACAAATGCCAACCCTAACGGTGACCCTTTAAATGGAAATCGCCCCCGTGAAACTTATGAAGGCTATGGAGAAATTTCAGATGTCTGCATTAAGCGTAAAATTCGCAACCGTTTGCAGGATATGGGAGAACATATCTTTGTGCAGTCAGATGACCGCTGTAATGACGGCTTCGACAGCTTACGCTCCCGTGCAGAGGGGAATGAAGCATTGAAAGCCGTTTCCAAAGGCAAAAATACAAATCGTGACGAATATGCAAGAACTGCCTGTGCAGAATGGATAGATGTCAGAAGTTTCGGACAAGTATTCGCTTTTAAAGGTGATGCAGTTTCAGTCGGTGTAAGAGGACCTGTCAGCATTCAACATGCTGTCAGCATTTCCCCTGTAGATATTGTTAGTATGCAAATTACAAAAAGTGTCAACGGTGAAAGCGGGAAAGAAGGAAAAGCTTCTGATACGATGGGAACAAAACATTTCATCTCTTTTGGATTATATGTCGTGCATGGCAGTATCAATTGTCAGCTTGCTGAAAAAACAGGCTTTACTGAAGAAGATGCTCTGAAAATCAAACAGGCTCTTTGTACACTGTTTGAAAATGACTGCTCCTCCGCACGTCCGGAAGGCAGTATGGAAGTTTGCCGTCTGTATTGGTGGGAACATCAATGCAAAACTCCAAATGTTTCTTCTGCAAAAGTACACCGCTCTTTGCATATTACAGAGAAAGTGAAAAATCCAAAGTCTTTTTCTGATTATGAAATTACGCTGGATTCTCTTCTGAATGTAGAACCGGAAATTTTAGATTTTGTATGAGCTATTCAGAAGAAGATTACCTGATGCTATCAGGAATTCAGCATTTCGCTTTTTGTCGCAGACAATGGGCTTTAATCCATATTGAACAGCAGTGGGAAGAAAACCTCCGTACAATGGACGGAATTATTCTGCATGAACATGTACACAATCCCGAATTTCATGAAAAACGAGGCGATACCATTATCACAAGAGCAATGGCAGTTTCTTCCTCAGAACTTGGTCTGGCAGGAGAATGTGATGCTGTCGAATTTCATCGAAACAGTAAAGGAATTTCTATCTTTGGTATGGAAGGAAAATATATCGTCATTCCTGTAGAATATAAGCGTGGCAGTCCCAAAGAAGACGACTGTGATGTATTGCAGTTAACTGCACAGGCTCTCTGTCTGGAAGATATGCTCTGCTGTGAAATTTCATATGGCTATCTCTACTATGGCGAAACACGTCATCGCCTGAAAGTACAATTTGATTCTTCCCTCAAAGAACGTACCAGAAAAATTATCACAGAAATGCACCAGCTTTACCAGTCTCGTCACACCCCTAAAGTAAAAAGAACAAAATCCTGCAATGCCTGTTCTTTAAAACATATTTGCCTTCCAGAATTGGACAAAACACCAAAAGCTTCCGCCTATCTCCAGAAAATCCTGCATCAGGAGGATAATTTGCCATGAAAAAAATTATGAAAACACTTTATATCAATCAGCCGGATATGTATCTTTCTCTGGAAAACGAAACAATTGTTATCTCTCAGAATGGTAAAAAATTTCAGCCAATTCCTTTGCATAATTTGGAACAAATTATTACTTTTAGTCATTCTGCAATTACTCCCGCCCTTATCGGGAAATGTGCAAAATCTGGAATTTCTCTCGTGTTTATGAGCAGAAACGGCAGTTTTCTCGCAAGAGCTGAGGGAGAAACAAAAGGAAATGTTCTGCTTCGCCGAGAACAGTACCGCATTGCAGATAATCCTGAAAAAAGTCTTGCCATTGCAAAAAATTGTATTTGTGCCAAGATTTTTAACAGTCGTAGTGTTTTGGAACGAATGATGCGTGACCATGCCCCTCGCATTGATTGTGATAAATTTTCCCAAAAATCCATTTTTTTGAAAGAAGCCGTTTCTAAAGCAGAAAATGCTCCTGATATGGACACTTTAAGAGGAATTGAGGGCGAAGCAGCTACAGTCTATTTTTCTGTATTTGATGATATGATTCTTCAGCAAAAAGATGATTTCTATTTCCATACCAGAAGCAGAAGACCTCCTCTCGACCGTGTGAATGCCCTGCTTTCATTTGCCTATTCTGTCACTACTAATATGTGTGCCTATAATCTGGAAGCAGTCGGTCTTGACCCTTATGTCGGTTTCATGCATACGGACAGACCCGGCAGAAAATCACTCGCATTGGATATGGTGGAAGAATTCCGTTCCATCATTTGTGACCGCTTTGTATTGACTTTGATAAACAAGCGTTCTATTCAGCCGGAACATTTTGATATGAAAGAAGACGGTGCTGTCTATCTTTCAGAACAAGGAAGAAAAATATTCTTTGAATACTGGGAAAAACAAAAATATGAGGAATTAAAACATCCTTATTTAAACGAAAAAATGCAACGTGGTATGCTTCCCTATGTACAGGCTCTCCTGCTTGCCAGAATGATTCGTGGAGATTTGGACTGCTATCCTCCGTTTTTGTACAAGTAAAAGTAAATCATGCATATACAGGGGGTGATGCTTAATGTTTGTTCTGATTACTTATGATGTCAATACACAAGATGCAGAAGGAAAAAAACGCCTTCGTCATGTGGCAAAACAATGTGCCAATTATGGAATCCGTGTCCAGAATTCTGTATTTGAATGCGTGGCTGACCCCGCTAAAATATTGGAATTGAAACATAAACTGACGAAAGAAATTGATACGGAAAAAGACAGTCTTCGCTTTTATTATTTGGGAAACAAAACTAAAGCGAAAGTAGAGCATATTGGTGCAAAAGAAACAATAGACCTTGAAAAGCCGTTAATCTTTTAAATCTATTGACAATGTGGAAAAAATATGCTATAATAAATTAGAAGTTATCAAAAAAGGATTTTTAAAAATAAGTGCGAATGCCATGCTCACATAAAAACCCTGTATCATTCGCACCGGATTTTGAAAGGAATTATTATACAAGACATGCATTATGCTTATTGATATGTATAATAATTCCCGAAATTGTACAAGTATAAGGACAGAGATTGTTTCTTTTTGTACAATTTCGCTGTCGCCCCCTATACGGG
>JAZQIL010000060.1:0-2254 GCA_045541055.1 Oscillospiraceae bacterium | reverse complement strand
TCAAAAATTTTCTTGTGAATCTTCTCTCAGCTCTGGCTGCTTATTCCCTTTTGCCTAAAAAACCTTCTATTTGTTCCGCTTCTGATATATCTAAGGGCTTTTTATGCCTTGTTGACTGATTTTTTCTGTCGAACTCACGTTGTTTATTATTTTCTGTTCAGTTTTCCGCTGTAAGTTTCTCCATTGATGCTGACTTCCACTGTTGCATCATTTTCCGACTTCGGAAGTGCAGGAGCAACAGGTGCAACCGATGGAGCATCAACAATCTGACAGTCACTGAAACCGTTCAGTCCGGCAGACTTGATTTTTTCAGCATAGTCAATGTAGCATTCGTTCATGTCTACATTTCCATTGATTCCAGAAACTCTACCAGTTGAGGATTTCTGCCACATTCCGACAGCACCGCTATAATTGAGTTGACTGCCGTATTCCGCAAGCCAAAGGGCATATCTGTTTTTGATGTCGTCCTCCATATAGCTATTGAAAGGTGAACGGCTCATGTATAATCCTGCAAAATATCCGGCTTTTTCAAGTTCTCCGCAGAAAGCACGAACCATAGCGGAACAGTTGGATTTTCCTGTTGCAAAAGCAGACTGTTCTTCCAAATCGAAATAAATCGGGTATTCAAACTGCTTGCCTTTGATGATAGAAATACAAACTTGTGCTTCAATTCTTGCTTCTTCAACACCTGTCGCATAGGAATACCAATAGCTTCCCACAGGCATACCGACAGCCTTTGCATTTTTGTAATATTCCTCGAAACGCTGGTCTTTCTGTGAGGCTTCTCTGCCATATCCTGCACGAAGAATCGCAAACTGTACACCATCATTTTTCACCTGATTCCAGTTGACTGAACCGTTATGAACACTCACATCAATGCCCTTCAAAGTCATAGATTTCTGTGCTGTATTCTCTCTTGAAATGCCATAATATTTGTAAAAATCGTCTGTTACAGTATGATAGTTTATGACTTCATTTCCGTACCAGATATTGCTTGTACGGACATCAAGATGTGTCGCTGTATAGGACGTATCGATGTTTGCGATACCGCCAAAGCCGAGGTCTTGAGCCGTACAGCAAACCAGCTTACTGCTGATTCTTTCACCAGCCTGATTGTAACAAACCACATCAGCAGCTTTGCCGAGCGGGTGCTGTCCGCCTCCGTTTCCACCGATAGAAATATCATAGGACGGACACCTCATTCCGCTCGTCACGATAATTTTAGAACAATTCAGTTTTGAATAGAGCCTTTCGAGCTTGTCCACAAGTTCCTCTGCAATCAGAACATCATGATTCTGACTGCATTTACAGCGAAACTCCTGCACATTGAAGTGCGGGGAAAGCTGTGTGTTATCGCTAAAATTATAACTTCTTACTGCCATTGTCGTTTTCCTCCTGTTTTTCAATTTCGTCTAAAAGATTCTGAGCGTTTTCATTTGTGTGACCTGCTTTTTTCTGTAACACTTCCAGTGCTTTTTTCATCACTGGCGGATATGTAATGCCCATTAAGCCAGTATTTTCAATAATGGAAAGCAGTTCATTGACACAAAATCCGATGCAGGTCGCATCACGGACGTAAGTCGTTTCGAGCAGAATATCAATTCTCATTGCAACAATCACCATTAGAAGAACGCAGAATTTTTTAGCAAGCCCCACCCAGACGGCTTTGCTGTTGAGCCTTCCGCTGATGCTGTGTTTTGATTTCCCGATAATTGCCGTCACAAAGCCTGTCATAAAGTCAATCGCCATAAAAATCACAAGCGTGGTCATGGCGGAATCCCACCCGCCGACCAATGAGGTGAAAATTGCCCCAATCACAGCGATTAAAGTGCAGATATTTTCTTTCAAATCGTCACCCCCCTAAAATTTTGACGGATTTGATTTTTGGATGTGTATTGTCGGACACGCCTTTCCAGACAAGATAATACTGACCGACTGCAACATCTGTGCAGTCCACCAATACCGAAATAAAATCGTTGCTTTGCAGCCACTGAAATTCCAGTTTAATTAAATTACTGCTCTGAATCTGCTCATATACAACCTGTGCAAGCTCTGCATACGTCCTGCCGGAAATTTTCCGCATCAGGTACAGTTCACCGACAGCAGATGCACCAGACTGATAAGTCAGCACAATGCCTGAATTTTTTGAAATATTGAACGGATTCAGAATCATAGTGTAAACTGTTCCTGCCCAGTTGAAATCAGTTTGATTATAATACAATGCGTAGTCATTTTCGGCAGAGCAGAAATTCGG
>JAZQIL010000059.1:0-9064 GCA_045541055.1 Oscillospiraceae bacterium | reverse complement strand
TCACAGAATGAAGTTTATGCTTTTATTGAAGAAAAACAGAAAGAAGGGCTTTCTAACCGTTATATCATTGATATTATCATTTTATTGAAGAGCCTTTTCAAGTATGCTGCTGGAATTTATCACATTATTAATCCTCTCGATGGCATCATTATGCCTAAAAACAGCAAAACTGAAATCCAGATGCTTGACAAAAAAGAACAGACCGTTTTACAGCAGTATATTGCAGAAAACCAGAATAAAACAACGCTCGGAATTGCAATTTCCATGTCAACTGGGATAAGAATTGGCGAACTCTGTGCCTTACAGTGGAGAGATATTGACCTGGAAAAACGTATTTTGACCGTCAAAAAAACAATTCAGAGAATCCAGTGTCCGACTGAGACAGCAAGAACTAAGCTGATTATTACTGAACCAAAAAGTGAATCTTCCAGAAGAACGATTCCGATTCCGGAATGTCTCATGAACTTTCTGAAGAAATTCAAAGGTAATTCCGATGAATATGTGATTTCAGGCTCTGAAAAGCCGACTGAACCACGTGCAATGCAATATCGTTTCTCCAAAATTTTGAAAAACGTAAAATTGCCGTCAGTCCACTTCCACAGTCTCCGGCATCTTTTTGCAACCGCCTGCGTAAAATTGGGATTTGATATCAAGGCACTGAGCGAGATTCTTGGGCATAGTTCCGTGGAAATTACGCTGAACCGCTATGTTCATTCGGATTTTGAGCAGAAAAGAGATTATATGAAACTCATACAGCTTAATTTTTGAAAAAATTGCATCTTGAAAATTGGATAGCTCTTTGCATCTCGATTTTTCGTTAAAGGTTTCTTTTGCGAAAAGAAAGTATTTTTTAAATTTATAATAGATTTATTCCATAATAAAGGATAAACAAATGATATTTAAATCTTGCCATTTTATGAAAAATATGTTATAATAAACATGCACCGAAGTTGAAATTATAGGATTTTTACAAAAGCTTGAAAAATGTTGGTATTATGGGCATCGATAAATAGAAATATGTTTATTTGAATTGTTCCTTGATTGTTCCTTGGAGAAATGGTTATGGATTGTTTTTATTATATTCATGAAAATCTTTATAAAATGTATTTTAAGAAACATACAAATCTGAAAAACTGGTTTGATTATTTCTGGGCTTTCTACTACCTTGGAAACAAAGAAAAATCTGTTTTGGAAAATACAATATATAATAAATATAAAATGGCGGATGATTGGCTGAAAAAAGGGAAAATTGATGATGTTTTCTTTATTTTTGATGGCGAAAATTTTTTGTTCAGACCGGATTTATTTTCCTTGATTTTTAACAAAGTACATAATCAATTCCTGCAACTTAGTGATTCCGAAGAGTTGAATCAAATATTATACCGTCTCATCAACTGCCCAGAAATGTTAGAATATAGTTTTGTATTTAAAGAAGAAACAAAAAATAAATTGAATATGCTTTTTTCTTCTTATGATACCACTACATTTTTTACGGTTCTTTTAATATTTGCACAAACCAATCAAATTATTCTTCCAGGTCATTCGATTGCAAATAAAAAAATAGCTGAAGTATATAATAAAACTGCAATTACTGAAAGCTTTTGTGAATTTGTAGAAGATGCTGTAGAATTGAATATGATGCAGATTTCAATTCCAAGTTTGATTGAAAAGTATCGGGATTTTTATAAGTCAGGCAATTATAATGCGTTGATAAACTTGCTTGAGGAAGGATGTAAAATCAATTTTATTTTCTCCGCTTATGAGGATGAGCTGCAAATTCAAAATTCTGTTTATTGTTGTAAGAATGATTTTCTGCTGTTTGGAGATGTTATAAAAGATAGTATCTTATTTGCAAAAGAGCTGAAATCTAAATATCCTGAGCAAATCAGAATTAAAACGACAGTTTACCCCATTTCATATTCTTTGATGATTATAAAAAAGAAAAGAAGCTCTTCTATTGCAAAAGTAGATTTGTATCTCATTAAAGGAGAAGCTGATACCAGACATTCTTTTATTTTCAAAAGCGATGAAAATATGGAGGGATATTCGCTGTATCGAAACAATTTTTTTGATATCTTCAATGATGCCGGAAGTGTCGAATTGTGAGAGCATTGATTCGCTTACATCCTCTTCATAATGCTGAAAGTATCTGAAGAGTTGTGCGAATCCATGATATCATCTTGATATCAAGCTATACGGATATATATGTAATTTGTACAAGAAAATGAAAAATAGAGTGATGATTCTAAACTTGTATAATAAAAGTGTTGGGTAAATAATGGCGTTAAATACCGCTCAGGACTAAGATATATGTATTAAAAAAAGGAGAGTTACACATGAGCAGAAAACTGTACGGAGAATTCAGCATAGGGCTTGGCATGTTCTGCCTGCTCGTTCCAATAATTGGAGTGTTTGTAGGACTTGCAAAGCTAAAAGAGGGAACAGGAAAAATCTATTTAGGATTATCCGTGGGAATGATGATATTTGTCTTAGTGTGCGCAATTATCTTTATATAATCGAGGTGGAATATGAATAGATATGCAACAATGTTTGCTTCATATTTGAAGGAAGGAGGTCTGCCTTTCCAAATGGAGCATACGGATGATTATGAAAGAATCATTACTAATGGTGATGCTATTGAAATTGATGATTCTACATGTAAGTTTACCAGAGCAATAGCTGTTGTTCCTGCTAACAAAATAGACGAAATGCTTCAGGTTGCCAATGGGCTGAATAAAGAATACAATTATGTTGGGTTCTATATTCTTCCAAGTAATCCTTCCGTTTTCTGTGCATCATATTATTTTTCCCTTTATGGCTCTGAAAAGGAAGCGGCAGATCAAATTTTGAAGAAATATTATGTTTTCACGAAGAGCCTGACGGATGCATTTAGAAAGTGAGTTGATAAGAATGGAATCAAAGTATTCAATTACTATGGAGTTTCTGTTTCAGGAACTTCACATCTCTTACAAGAAAACCGATGATGAAGCAACGGAAAACACATACATGATAATGTTCCCGTCCAAATATGTGAAACAGAATATGGTGATGCTTGAACTTGATGACCATAACGAATTATCGTTCTACGGAACACTGCCTATCAACATTCGTCCTGAGCATCAGACTGAATTGCTTAGAGCTATAAATCAGTTGAATTGCGAAGTTCCCTCTTTCAAGGCTTATATTGATGAAGACGATGGAAGCCAGGAACTCGCATTCAGTAGAACGCACCAGCTATATGGCGATACATCCAAAGCACTAGTTAATGCAATTGCACTTATTCAGTACGTGGAAAAGTATATGGATATGTATATTGAGAGAGTGGCAATGGCACTAAAGCATTAATTTTTATCTTAGTGTGTGCAATTATCTTTATGTAATGATGTGAAATAAGAAAGGGGGATTTTTATGATGGAAGAATATAGTATGGATCTCACTTACTGCTTTAATCATCATCCGATAGTTAGCTATTTTGATAATGAAACTTTTCTTAGCGATGAAGAGGTCACAGAAAGATGTAAAAATTTAAATTTATCAATCGACAAAATTTTCGCAGTAATGCCAGAAAATTTGCGAATTAAACATATTACTGGTCATCACACAGGGCAATGCAGCTTAGAGGATTTTTTTAGGTCATATAATTTTGATGATGAAATAATTGGATTTGGTGATTCAGGAATTGCTTTACTTATTAGAAAAGAAGGTCAATATTCAGCGTGGGTTGAATTTAATTTCAGCAAAATGTCCAAAGAAGGCGCAATTGTATTTAAAGAACTGATAAATCATTTGCAAAAAGTTACTGAAACCAGATTAGCGATTTCGATTATAGAAGGCAAAGGATATAAGGTTATCCCATTAGATAGTGTCTGCACGGATTAAGCCAATATATGCAGCCAAAGAGCAATACAGTAAATATGGACAGCTGTGAAAAAAGAGGAAGTGCATTTGCAATAGCGCATAGCATAAATGCAATGCTGATTGTTCGCATAAACCGTAATTATTTAAATCGAAGAAAACCGAATGAATACCCAGCTTTGTGAGACTTTTTAAGACAGAAGCTTCGAAAACTTAATACATTTATCTGCGAAATGGTAAATGAGAAAGGAGGGATTGCTTATGAAACCAACTTCAAATAAAAGTTTGTATCTCGAAAAGCAGAGCATTTCGTCTGTTGAGTCAAGAATCAAGGCACTGAAAGATGCAAAAGTTAAGGCTACTAACACCAAGGCAAATGCAGGTGCAGGCAGATGCAGTAGCAGTGGAAACTGTTTTGTATGGGCATAACTTCAGTAATTATTATAATGCTGAACACAGCCAAGCATCAGTAAAATAGGAACGAAGGAACTCTGTTTTCAAGTTCCAAATTCGATAATAGACACGTCTTACGAAAAAAGAGGTTTGAAGCTTCTGCCTTAAAAAGTCTTATATAGCTGATAAATTATGAACAGGAGAGTATATATGAGAAATAAATATCTTCATGAGTATGTTGAAAGTTCAAATGCAAAACTTGTCGTTATTACACTGACTAATAGCTGCAATTTGGAATGTACATATTGTTACGAACACAACAAGGCAATTTTGTTTATGGATGATAAAACGGCATTAGATATCATTGAAAAAGAGTTATGTAAAGAAGATGGTGTGGATTTTGTAGGTTTCCAATTTTTTGGAGGAGAACCGTTTATTGCCTTTGAACAGTTAAAGAAAATTTATGATTTTCTGGAGTCTCGGACATGGACAAAAGAATGGTGTGGTTATATTACTACAAACGGAACGTTGGTTCACGGTGAGGTACAGGACTGGATTCTCGAGCATAAAGACAAAATAGAACTGTATCTCAGCATAGATGGCACACGAGAAATGCATAACAGAAACCGGTGCAATTCTTACGATAATATTGACATTGAATTCTTTGTTAGAGAATATCCTACTGCAAAAATGACAATTTCTTCCGAAACTTTACCTGGTCTTGCTGAGGGTACTATTCACTTACATGAGCTTGGATTTGCAGTTAATTCTACAACAGGTCATGGAATTGATTGGAAGGAAGAAGATGCTGGTATTTTAGCTGAACAGATGGATAGACTGGCTGAATACTATATGGCGCATCCAGAATTAACTCCGTCCACTATACTTAATCTTGAGAGTATTATGGACATGGATCCCTATACGGAAACGCCTAAACATTTTTGCGGAATAAGCTCAATGATGCGTTCCTATGATGTGGACGGAAGAGATTATCCGTGTCATGCGTTTGCACCTTTAGCTATAGGTGAGGAAAAGTCGGAAGCTGCAAAAAATATAGATTTTTTGCGCCCTTTAAGGAGGGATATGCTGGACGATAAATGTAAAAGATGTCCTATTGTAGGTCAGTGTCCTACTTGCTACGCTATCAATTTTAGGGAATCGGGGAACATTTTTACGATATCGGACAAAGCGTGCCTGATTGCAAAGGTTAGATTTTTATGCAATACAAAGTTTCAGTATCAGAGATATGAAGCGAGTTTACTGAATCTGACAGAAAGCGAAGAATTAAGATTCCTGCAAAATATCAGAGCTTTACAGGAAATTGAGTTATAAGTATTAGAGTGTGTTCACATAAAAGTATGCTCTATTATATGAGTGTTATACTTTAATGTCACCACTTTCCAAAAAATTAAGTTGAAATAAAACAAGGAACAGAAGCAGTACGATGTGAAAAAGTATTTTTGATATGCTTGAGCTGCCGTACGAAAGTATCAAAAAATAAATCCTGATGTATTTGATAGCAGAGAAGAAAGCGAGCCTGCTGAGAGCTTACCTCTTTCAGAAATGAAAAAGACGAATCCAGAAAAGGAAGAAGAGACATCATGGAATATACAATCGTCAGCAGATTCAGCAGACATTCAATGCCGTCTCTGCTGCGGAGCAGATAACTGCCAAAAGACCAGAATTTTTTCTGTTCATAGTAAGCAGTTTCAATATGCCAGCAAAGAGCATAAATGGTCATCGGAAGCAAAGCCCGGTTTGTTTCCGCATAACAGAGCGATTTTCCGATGCCAGAGCAATTCGTATCAAAATGAAGCTGTTCCGGAGAGGCTGTACAAAGGAACAATCTTCTGCTGCCACTTTTGGATTCTGTTACAATGGCAGAAACAGGACGTTTTTTGAACAGATTTGTCATGACGGTTCTGCTTCCGGCATACATCCCGGTTTCTTTGACTTCCTGTAAAATGAAATCATTCAGGAAAATCCTTTCTCCTCTGACACGGGGTCTGCCTTTCTTTCCGGTACGTTCCGGAGGCAGTTCATACAATGCAGTATCACTTCTCACATTGCAGAGGATATCCAGATTTTCAAATTCTTCCGGCAGCTGTGTGATTTCTGCTTTCGGATACCAGCTGTCACAGCACAATATGACATTCCTTTCTGTACCGATTGCTTTCATTGCGAGTTTGACAAGGTCTGCTGCCATTTTCAGCTTTGTTTCTTCTTTTGTCCACATACGGTATCCTACCGGAACAGAAAGATAGCTGATTTTATTATTTTCCATGACAGGAACAGAAATCATCAGACTGACAAAACAATGTCCGTTCAGATAGGAAGAACCATTATGTGCAGCATGGTCAAACAGGACAGAACAGTATTCAAAATGTTCTCCTGTTTTTTCAGTCATGGTATCATCTGCTGAAAGAATCACCGGCTGCTCTTTCAGGCAGTCAGGAATCAGTGATACTGCTGTGTGCACCATTTTCAGCAGCCAGTCATCTATATCCAGTCTGCTTTCATTCAAAGCATAGTAATAAGATTTTAGTTTGAAATCAGAAACATTCTGAATGAAATGTTCATAATTGTACTGCACAGACTGAAATCCATTCAGAGCAACCACTGACATCATCAAATCCGCCAGATGTTTCTGTGTCGGTGCTGTTTCATTTGTGAATATCTCTGAAAATGTTTCTTTCAGCTTGTCAGTCAGACTCTTTTTATGGTATAATGCTTTCATGTGAACTGCTCCTTTGTGGCTTGGTTTGGTTGGCACTTACCATTATACCACTTTTTCAGGAGCAGTTCACTATTTTATTTTTTCAAAAAACTTAGAAAGTGGTGATTTGAAAAAACAAAGAAAGAAAAAAAGAAACGAAGCAACATAGAAGAAACAGAAGAAGGGAAAAAGCGAAAAAAGACAAAATACAGTTTCAAAAAGAAGTAAACAGCTGTATGCAGAAAAACATACAGCTGTTCGGATTAGAGTTTTATTTTATCAATTTCCTGCATCATAGCTTTCCGTCTGGGATACAGTTGATGCCATTCTGCAATGATTTTTCTGACACATTCAGAACCGCCTTTTATCGCAGTCATGCGCCGCAGAATATTTGCCCATTCCTGATATGTTTTTCTGTCAGCAACATTCTGTGCTGATTTCATAAGAAAATCATGATACTTTGTCAGTACTTGTACCGGATAATGCTGTGACAGAACCTTTTCATATTTCTTTAATTCATAAATCTCACGCTGAGACATCACATATTTCAATAGACGGTCATGCAGGCCTTCTTCTTGATAGAATACAGCTGCTTCATGAGGTGAAATTTCAGAAAAAATTTTTTCACGAAGCGTCAGCCATTCTTCATTGGAAAAAACAGCCCTCAATTCTCGGAAATCTTCCAGTTTGGTACTGTCTGTTACCAGCTGATAAAGATATTCCCGATAAAGTTTCTGATTTCCCTGCTTTTTATATAACTCTTTCAGTTGCCGATAATAGTCTGCAATTAATCCCGGAGATTTTTCATCCAGTTTCAGGGATTCTTCCAGAATAGCAATGGCTTCTGCATTGTTTCCGTGGCTCAACCAATAATTGATACAATATTTTCTGATATCGGAATGTTCCCAGTATTTGCGGCAGTAAGTCAGAATTTCATCATCAGACAGGTGAAGCTGCTCCATAATTGTGATATGATATAATGCCCATTTTTTTCGTTTATACTGGCTGCTCCAGCTGTCAGACCACGGAATAGAAACTGCTCTCTGTTCTGTATAACTGAGTTTTTTCTGAAGATATTCCAGATTCTGAAATTCCTGCATAACCATATCTTCCAGATATTCTTCCATGTAATCTATGACAGAACCGTCCAGATGAGAAAGAAGCCAGAAAAATATTTTTTCTTTTAATGTTTCATCTGCCAGAGAAATGATTTTTTTCCACACTTCACAGCAATGGCAGCCAAATGCTCCAAGTTCACCATTGGAATCGTCCATTTCCACAGCAGATACCTCCAGAAACAGCAGACCGCTTAACTCAAATGCAGATTCCAGAAGATTTGTGCTGATTAACTTCTGAACGTCATGATACAAATATTCTTCCATTTCATCCATAAAACTGCCTGCATCATCGTATTCAATATAGCCGTAATGACCGCCGTATTCTCTGATAGTTCTTTCAATCTGTTTCTGATACTGTTTTATATCTATTTCTTCCGACTTTTTTGCAAGAGAAGATTTCAGTTTCAGGAAAAGTGCATCATCTTTCTGCAATACTTCAATCAGGAATTTTTTCAGTTCACCAATATCTGCCTGTTCTACAAATGTTTCAATTTCAGAAACAGAACTGGAAATGACAGCAGGTTCTTTTTCAGCCGCATAGAGAACTGCCGCCATATGTTTACAGTAATTTCCATCTTCTGCATAGGGACAGGTGCATTCCATTTCTTCAATTTCTCTGTCGTCAATCAGGATAGAAACATCATATTCTTCTGAACCATATACTGTTGCGGTAATTTTATCATTTCTGATGCTTAAATCCTCTACATTTCCTGAACGATAATAATCATATCCACGTTCAAGAATACGTTCTTCAAAAAAATCTTTCCATTGCATAGCTCATTTTCCTTTTCATAGTTTTTTACTATTATAACATATTTTTCAGCATAAAGCAAGGGATTTTTTAAGGAACTGTGCAAAAATAAATCAGTCATATAAAGGAGAGATGGTATAATTCCAATTTGGGTGAAATTCATCCCCAACTAATCGCAAAGAATCAAATTCCGAATCCGAAACTTTAATTCCTTTTTCATATCGATTTTCG
>JAZQIL010000058.1:0-4802 GCA_045541055.1 Oscillospiraceae bacterium | reverse complement strand
ATTTCGTCTGACTGCCCATTTCACGGGCTTTTGCACGGATGATGTTCATCGCCGTTTCAGTGGAGTCTGCACCTTCCTCAAAAGCAAGCCCCATTTCTTCGGCACTTTCCACGATAGCAGGCAAATCCTCATCAGCGACTTTGCCGGAAATCGCTCCGACTTTAGACATTTCGGCATCAAATTCCGCACCGGTCTTGACAGCGAGCGTTCCCAAACCTGCGACAGCACCGGTGACAGGCATCAGCTTTTCACCGACACCTGAAATTTTATCGCCAACCTCCTGCATTTTTTCGCCAACAGCAGACATTTTGGAAAGAGCCACATTGGAATTATTTGCTTCCTGCTGTAAATTCTGGAGTTCCTGCTCAGTTTCGATAATTTCTCTTTGCAGGGCATCATACTGTTCAGGAGAAATCGGGTTGCCAAATTCATCAGAGACATCTTTTGCGGACTGCTTCAAAGCCTTTAATTCATCAGAAGTAGACTTGATTTCATTCTGAATCTGGTCGTATTTTTCCTGCGAAATTTCGCCTTTTGCAAGCTGTTCATCAGCCGTTTTGGACTGTTCTTTCAGGTCATGCAATTTGGTTTCCGTTTCACCGATTTTCTGCTTGATAGGGTCAAATTTTGCTTTCCAGTCATCATAGTTATCTTTAGTTTGTGCTGCCTGTTCGCTTGCTCTTTTCAGCGTTGCGAGTTTGTCACTTGTGGAGGTGACAGCATCAGCAAGAAGCCTTTGTTTCTGAGAAAGCAGTTCTGTATTTGTCGGGTCAAGTTTCAGCAGTCGCTCCACGTCTTTCAACTGGGACTGTGTGCCTTTAATGTCCTTGTTGACACCCTCCAGAGCCTTTGATAATTTAGTCGTATCACCACCAATTTCAACAGTGATTCCACGGATTCTTGTTGCCATGTGCTTTCACCTCCAAATCAGGGCATGAAAAAAGCAGCCCTGAAAGACTGCTTTGTTTTATATTTGATTATTTTGATAAATCAGAATTTAGCTGTCTAAGCCATCAATAAATGACTTTATGACCTCGCCGCATTCTTCCGGCTTCTGCTCATAGATCATATGATCGCCGCCCAGCAGGACGACTTCACAGTTTCCCATTTTCTCGGCATAGGGATAGATGATCTCCTGTCTCAGTTCTTCTGTTTTTTCTAACTGCTCCTGTATTTTTTCATCGGATATTCCTGCACTTTCAGGAGCTTTCAGATGGTTCTTTGTTTTCAGAGCGGAGAACCAGTTCAAATATTCACGAAATTCTTCTTTTGTTTGATATCCATAGCTTGCACAAATATACAGCTTTGGAACATCATTTGTAATAATGCTGTCCCATCCGGTCTGACCGTTCTGCGGCAGCAGACAGCTTTCTGATACCGGCGCAATCGAATCCTCTGTCATCAGTTCAAGCGCATCACATAGGCGCTGTTCTTCCTCGGAATAATTGTCCGGCAGAAGATAATAGTTTTGTCTGAGCGCATATCTGCTGAATCCGAGCTTTGCCAGAAACACCTCTGCTTTATCGCCGAAACCGACTGTACTTTCCGGCTCGTCATCAAACGCATGTTCGCTGAGCTGAGTACCGTCAACAAAAACGACTGCTTCGATCTCATCGGGATACTTGCTTGACCAGTAATTGGCATAAGCTCCGCCGATCGAATGGGGCATGAGGATATACGGTGCTTTGATACCGGCGTTTTGCAGTGCCCTGCGGTAGTCCTCGACGATATATTCCGTTGTCATCTCATGATTGGTGTCGCCGCTGAAACCGTATCCTGCACGGTCAATAAACACGACCCTATTATCTTTTTCAAGGGCGGCGGTCATCTTTCTTTCAGCAACGGAATAATCTCCCATGCCAAGCCCCGCAAGTGACACGATCGTATGACTGCCGTTTTCATTTCCAAATGCTGCGACATTCAGCGAATAGTCTCCGACTGACACGGGATTGTAGTAGCCTTTCTCTTTTAGCAGTGCTGTCTCCTGATTGGTTTTGATACGATGTATGATGAATGTGACCAGAGTGAACAGCAGAAGAAGTATTAGTAATATCAGCAATATCCGCCCTGTGATCTTTAATGCTTTTTTCATTAGGATACTCCTTATAAATTCCGATTTATATGCTTATTGTAACATAAAAACACAAATAAGTCAAGTTAAAATAAATTGAAATCTTCCTGTGTAGCGAGTGACGGGTAATCGAAATCGTCGTTTTCCTTTTCGATGAACATATCATCAATAAGCCCGATTGTAAGCAGTTCAAGCTCCTGCATTGACAAGCCTAACTGCTTACACCGGAGAAGAAATAATGGAGTTGTCATTTTCCTGTCAACTGGGCGAGCTTTTTTTTAGATTCCGCCATCGACTGCGTGTTCAAGCCCCATAATTCGATAAGTTTCGGAAGAACCTCATAAATCGAAAAGACATTGAAGCTTTCCAGCCAGTCATTCGGGTCATCAGGGACATTTTCAGGGTCGGCATGATGAGCCATTGTCCATGCGAGATTCTCGAAGACCTCCAGACTTTCAATATCCAGACCAGATTCACGGGGAGCAGAATTTTCTTCCGTATCTTCCGGAGTATCGGCTTTTTTCTGTTCATTGACAGACTTCTGGAAAACAGCAAAATCCTTGTAAATGTCACGCTGAAACTTCATGCGGTAAAGGCGGGGCACAGCCGCACTCGCCTTGAAAGGCACATCAATGCCGTCAATGGTGATAATTTTTTTAATAGCCATGTGAAACTCTCCTTATGCACTTGCTTTTGTAGATTTGGTCGTTGTCGCTGCCGTGCTGATATTCGGAATATATACAGACTTGTACCAGTTATTGTAAGTGGTTTCATCTGTCTTTTCACAGGTTTTGCACTTGACGAGACCATTCGGCAGAGCAGTCGATTTGAGGGAGAGCGTTTCCGTCTTGACTTCGGTGGATTCCTCTTTGGTACTGCTTTCCGTCTTGGGACGGCTTGCAGAACAGCAGTACAGCACATGACGGATTTTATTCTTGTCCCCTTCAAATTCAAAGAGGAGTGCAAACTGTGCCAGTTCTGCGTCATTTTTCTCAACCAGAACGCCCTTATCGTCAAGGAGTTCACCGAGAATTTCCATTGCAAAATCGGTTGTGACAAGAGCAACTTCGAGGTCGCCTTCATAACCGGCATTGTTGTTGATAACGAAATATACCACGTTGTCAGCGTAGAAATTCGATGCTTCACCGCTTGCATCCACAGAAAGGGAAACTGCACCGGGGAGTCTGACAGGGTCTGCAAATGTGGGAATACCATCATCAGACCACGCTGTAATTTTCGCATAATGCACCATGTTCAAACCATATTTTACTTTGTTTTTCTTGAGTGCCATAGTTAAACCTCCACTTCGTAAAGTACCTCGTAGAGCCGTTCCGACTCTATCCAGATTTCAGATTTTTCGTAAAAAATGTGATGCTCCGTGAGAACATCTTCAATAATTTGTTCTGTTTCGGGGGATTTTCTGTCGGTATACAGTTCAATGTCAAGCTGTTTGAAACTGTGATACATCAGATTATCCGCACCGAATGTATTCTCTTTCGGAGACAGAAAGAGCAGAAAAGGCGGGTCAGGCGACTCGCCCTCTGCAAAGTGATGATAGGCATACGGAAGATTCATTTCCATCATCATTTCGTTGATTTCTTCATAGGTCATGACAGTGCCTTTCTGATGAGCGTTTCGAGCAGTTCTTCACCGTTTTTTTCGGCAGGAGCAATATGCGGATGACCTTCCACACGACCTCCGCCACGTTTGGCATGACTTTTTTCAAGCAGATGTGCCAGCCTGTAGCGGTTACGGCTGTGAACCGCCATATGCAGATTATGGCTTGTTTCCTTGACTTTTGAGTAAGTCCAGCTTTTGGCATAAGTGCCTGTGCGTTTTGGAGCGTTGGCAGAGATTTCCTTTTTGACGGAAGCAGCCGTTTTCCGGACTGCCTTCTTCATTTCATCGTCAGCAAGTTCGCAGTATTCCTGCAAGCCTTTCATGACTTCTTCAGCCAGATTATCAATCGATGTCATCTTTCACACCTGCCTCATGAATTTCGCAGGTTATCGTCATGTATCCGCCTTTTGCAAAGTCAATCTGCACTGAAATGATGTTATAAATTTTATTGCGGAATAAAATTTTATGAGTAGTGGAATTGATGTAATACAAATTTGGACTCTGGCGAACCGTGAAAACAACCGTCCTGATTTCCCGTGTTACCCCCGTATCTGTCTTTTCGGAGGAGCTTTGCAGATTTCTGATTTTCACCTCTGCCCAGCATGAAACAATTTCTTCCCAGACATTCAGGTGATTTCCGATACTGTCGGCTTTTGCATGATTTTCAAGAATCGAAATTCGCTGATTCATGTTTCCGATTTCCATCAGACAACACCCTCCCTCTGTTCAAATAAAATCGCTCTGAGCTGTAACGTAAGTTTCTTGAAGTCCGCAGTATTGCGGTTTTCGTAGAGGTAGGACACCGTGAACAGCATCGCTGTTCGTGTGGTGTCCTCGTTCTCCTCGAACTGTTCTTCTGTCATTCTGCCGACATCCATGCATAATTTTTTGGCAGTCAGCAGCAAATCAGAAATCAGCCTGTCGTCCTCATCAAAGTCAACACGGAGATAATTCTTAGCTTCTTTCAGCGTAATCATGAAGATTTCTTGATGCTCAGAACCTTGACGGCTTCCGGCAGAATCAGTTTTCCGTCAACTCTCTGAGATGCCAAAAAGCCGATTTGTCCATTCATGGCGAACAGTTCATTCAGACGCTTCATGCTTCTGCCCTG
>JAZQIL010000057.1:0-6318 GCA_045541055.1 Oscillospiraceae bacterium | reverse complement strand
ATTGATATTCAGAGGGCAGTCAACATTGAGAGTGCAAGGGTCAGTCCGAAATACATCAAGAACGCATACGGTTTTCTGAAATCCGTTCTGAAAATGTATGAGGTTGACATCAATCTGAATCATATCCAACTGCCGAAACTGGAACATCAGGAGAAAGTGCTTCCGGATTTTGAAACGGTCTTTCAGATTGTGAGAGGTACGGAAATTGAACTGCCCTGTTTGTTGAGTGCATGGCTTAGTCTGCGTGTAGGCGAAGTTGTCGGCTTGCAGTTTCAGGATGTCGATGCGGAACAGCACACGCTGAAAATCAGACGGACGATTATCATGACTGATGACGGCTATGAAGTCCGTGAGGGCTGCAAGACAGAAAAGAGCAGAAGAAGTCTGAGCATTCCTGATTATCTTTTTCAGATGATTCAGGCGATACCGCATAAGGAAGAATCAGAGTTCATTGTGAAGCTGACACGTAAGGCGATTTACAGCAGATTCAAGCGTTTAATGCTGAAAAACGGCTATGACATTACTTATCATGACCTCCGTCATTTGAATGCCTCCGTAATGCTCATGCTCGGTGTGCCTGACAAGTACGCTATGGAGCGTGGTGGCTGGTCAACTGACCATATTCTGAAATCTGTTTATCAACAGACATTCACGGCAGAGCGTAAGAGAGTGGACAGTGTAATTGATGATTATTTCAACAGCATTATTCAGCAGAATCAGAGTGCATAACACGCTGAATTTCAGAAAAAATCACACGATAAGTCACACGGAAGTTTTAAAACAGCGATATTTAGCGGATAATTCGTGATTGGAGTTAGGTTCAAATCCAGCTCCCGCAACCATATTAGTACCCCAATTTTGATACAATCGAAGTTGGGGTGCATTGTTTTCTCTAAATTTAGCAGAATAGATATTTTTCAGGCAACAGAAAAATGGTTGCTTTTATATATGCCTTAAAAAACTGCCGAAAGGGTGGGGGAGCTGGACACGAACCATGCCAAAAATGCCAATAAAAAAACGATTACTTTCCTATCGTTTTTTTATTGGCATTTTTTTAATAGGGGGGTGCATTTATTCAGAAACAGAGTAAATAGAGAATTTAACAGTAAAAATAAGCTAACAAATATATTTTTTCATAAGATGAATTTGATTAGTCTACTCATCATCTGCTGAATCTTTAGTAGATAATTTTTTAGGCATACAGTAACGCTTGGATGCTCTTTTAGGCTGACCTGATTCATCAATCACAATATTGGAACGGTGTTTACGTTCCTTCTGCACTGCTTCAAACATTTCTGTGGATATAATTTTTGGATGGACATCTTTCACAACATACATTCTTTCAATACCGTTGTTCTTTTTGCGTTTCTTGCTCGGAAATGGTTCAGATACTGTTTTCCTGAGTATGACATTTCCGGTATATTTTTCATTTGTCAGAATTTTTACAATAGCTTGGTTAGACCACTTTTCTTTTCCGGTGGGAGTGGGTATCCCTTTGGATTCAAGTATTTTTATGATAGACAGGATGCTGTTTCCATCCAGATAAAGCTGAAAAATTAACTGGACAGTTCTGGCTTCTTCTGAACATATGGCAAGTTCGCCGTCTTCTGTTTTCGTGTATCCGAAACACTTTCTTTTATATAAACCGGATGTGCCGTCCTGCATTCGCTTGTCCAGTCCCCAGCGGATATTTTCACTCCGGCTGGTATTTTCTGCCTGAGCAAAAGCTTCTATCAGGGTTATCAGAAGTTCATCTTCATATTTTGAACTGTCGAGGTCTTCCTGCTGGAATATAATGCGTACTCCAATGGAGCGAAGTTCACGGATGATGTTTAAAAGGTCAAGCGTGTTTCTTCCCATTCGGCTGATGCTTTTTGTAAAAATAATGTCGATTTCACCTGAATGGCAGTCTGACAGCAGTCGGGTTAGCTCACGTCTGTCATCATTTCCGCCGGACTGAAAGTCAAGATAAATATCTTTTAGAAACCAGTTAGGGATTTGCATTACCATTCTGGTCAGCTGAGATACCTGCGATGCCATACTGTAGAGCTGTTCCTGCTTTGAAGAACTTACTCTGCAATAGATTCCAATTTTATAAGTTCGTATCCGTTCAGGCTTTGCCGGAATTTTCTGTACAATTCTGTCTGGCATAATTACACCCTCCTGATGAATATTTTGCATAAAAAAACGATAGCTCGTCTTTATTATAGCACATATTTCAAAAAAAGACAAGGGGGTGCATTGGGGTGTGCAAAAGTGCGTTAGTCTACTCTAAAATCATTGTATCAAAATTGCATTATGTGAGATAAATGCCTGTATTATGATGATTTCATAAAAATATACATAGTCTACGCATCACATATTAGTACCCCAATTTTGATACAATCAAAGTTGGGGTGCATTGTTTTTTCTAAATTTCGTAAAATAGACATTTTTCAGGCAACAGAAAAACGGTTGCTTTTATATATGCCGTAAAAAACTGCTGGAAGGGTGGGGGAGCTGGACACGAACCATGCCAAAAATGCCAATAAAAAAACGATAGGAAAGTAATCGTTTTTTTATTGGCATTTTTTTAATAGGGGGGTGCATTTATTCAGAAATCGGGTAAAGCAAAAAAATCCTGCGAAGAAAAGATTCTCCGCAGGTCTGCCACTGTTCATAATTCAGTTTTCATGCCGTTTCGGAAAAGAAAAGTCAGTTTTCCGTCTGTGCTGACTGTTACATTTTCAATCATCAGCCGCCACAGCTTTTCATCAAAAGTTTTTAGAACACTGCCGGATAGTTCAAATTCATGAATCATGCCGTCAAGCATTTCCTTTCTGGAAAGCCGTTCAGCTTTTTTGACTTGCAGGCTGTGAATGCTCTTTTCTGTTTCGAGCATCTGTTCTTCATACTGTGAATATTTCTGATTGTAAAGCTCCTGATTCTGTACTTTTGAAGCATTTTCCCTGATGAAATCCTGCATAATGGCAGTCAGTTCCTCTGTTCTTGTTTGCAGGGCAGCTATTTTATCATCAATCGCTGTGCAGTCGGACAGCATATCCCTGATTTGGCAGCAGGAGGAAAGAAAATCTTCTTTATTGGTGCTGATAAAATTGAATGCCTGTACAAATTTTTCTTTGATGACTTCTTCTTGAAGATGCGGAGTGGAACATTTTTTTCCGTTCTGGAATTTGTGGTTGCACTGCCATATTATACGGCGGTATTTGTCGGTAGAATGCCACACTTTAGCACCATAAAATCCATCGCAGCAGGAGCATACAATTTTTGCGGAAAAGATATTGCTGCTGCTGTAGACCTTGCCGATTGCCTTTCTTCTTGTGATTTCAGCCTGTACCAGTTCAAATTCTTCGGGAGGGATAATCGGCGGATGACTGTGTTCTACAAAATACTGAGGCACTTCGCCTTCGTTGACTTTCTGCTTTTTTGTGAGAAAATCTACGGTGAATTTTTTCTGTAAAAGAGCAGAGCCATTGTATTTTTCATTTGTCAGAATACTTTCGACTGTTCTGCTGTACCATTTTTCACCTCCGCCGGGAGCAGGAATGCCTTTTTTCATAAGAAGCTGTGCGATTTTGTTTGTAGTGAGTCCTTCCATGAAACTCCGGTAAATCAGACGGACGGTTTCTGCTTCTTCCGGTACGATTTCAGGAATCCCGTCAGCACCTTTGCAGTATCCGAGAAAACGCCCGTAGGGAAGCGAAACTTTTCCGTCTGCCATGCGTTTCCGCTGTCCCCATGTGACATTTTCAGAAATGGAACGGCTTTCTTCCTGCGAAAGCGAACTTAACAAAGTTATCAATAATTCGCCTTTTGAATCCAGCGTGTAGATATTTTCTTTCTCGAAATAAACTTCAACACCTTTTTCTTTCAGTTTTCTAACAGTCGTCAGGCTGTCAACTGTGTTTCTGGCGAACCTGCTCACACTTTTTGTGATGATTAAATTTATTTTTCCGTCAAGAGCATCTGCAATCATCTGGTTGAATCCGCTTCTGTGCTTGGTATTTGTTGCACTGATGCCCTCATCCGTATACACAGAAACAAATTCCCAGTCACTATGGCTTTTGATGTATTTGGTGTAGTAATCTATTTGTGCTTCATAGGAAGTCTGTTGTTCTGTTGAGGACGTGGACACCCTTGCGTATCCGGCTACTTTTCGCTTTATAGGAGTATCCAGTGGGGCAAAAGTAGCTCTGTTCAGTTTTGCCGGAATGAATTTTACTTGTTTTGGCATGATTGCTTTCCTCTCTTTCTGCTGTGTTCTGCGGCTTCTGTTCTCTTTTCAGGAGTCCAGCTTTCACTGCGTGAATGGTCTTTCCAGCGGATATTCTGTTCATGACCGTCTGCAAACTGAAAAGTCAGCACATTCGGTTCAGGAACAATTATTTGACGGATGTGCTTTTTGAAAATTTCCTCATCAAATTCTTCAAGCTGAAGTGCTTCACAGCAGGCGGAATAAATTCTGTCTTCCGGTATCTGCCTGGAATCAGGGCAGTATTTTTTTCCTTTTGTGTTGTAAGTGTGGCATATCCATGTAATTCTGTAAGGCTGTACTTTTCTGCGGTAGAATTTTCCGCAGCATCCACATTTTATCATTCCCGTAAAAGGATAAACTGCTGTAGTCGGGATTTGGGGAGTAAAACTTTGATGGCTTTTCAGAAGTTCCTGAACAGCGTTGAAAGTGTCATGGTCAATAATGGCTTCATGGGCTTCTTCCACATAATACTGAGGATATTCACCATGATTTTCAATTTTTTTCTTTGTCAGATGATTCTCACGGAATGATTTCTGTAACAGCAAATCACCGCAGTATTTTTCATTCTGAAGTATTCGCCGGACTGCTTCTGCTGTCCACTGACTGCCGTATCTTGTAGGGATATGTAATTCATTCAGCTTGTTGCAGATGGATAATTTCCCCATGCCGGAAAGATAATTCCGAAAAATCATTCTGACAGTTTCAGCTTCTTCCGGCACAATTTCAAGTATGCCGTCCTTGTTCCGCCTGTAGCCGAGCATTTTGATGCTTCCGATTTTTCCCTGTTCAAAGTTTCTCTTGATGCGCCATTTCTGATTTTCGCTTGCAGACAGGCTTTCTTCCTGTGCATAAGCCGCTAAAATACTGAGCATCAGTTCTCCGTCAGGGCTGATGGAGTGAATATTCTGTTCTTCAAAATAGACATCCACGCCAAGACTTTTGAGTTCACGCACCGTTTCCAGCAAAGTAACAGTATTTCTTGCGAACCTTGAGATTGATTTTGTAATCACAAGGTCAAGCCGTCCGGCTCTGCATTCTGCAAGAAGCCTTTGAAAATTTTCTCTGCTGTCCTTTGTGCCTGTCAGTGCTTCATCTGCGAATATGCCGCAGAACAGCCATTCCGGATTGCTCTGAATCAGGCTGTTGTAATAGCTGACCTGTGCCGAAAGGGAATGCAGCATGGCATCTTTTCCGCTGGAAACACGGGCATAGGCAGCCGTTCTGAGCAGTCTGATTTTCTTCTTTTCCGGGAACTCTATTTTAGTGACGATTCGTTCCATGTCACCGCCTCCTTCAAGTAACATATTCGCTCTGAACTGCCGAAAAGTCAAGCATTTTCAGCGGAATATACTGCACGAAGATACGTTGTATTTTTTGGTCATCATTGTATCAATTTTAGCATATTCACTCTTGGAAATGATGCCGTCATCAAGCAGGGAGCGAACCCATGCCATGACAGTCTGATACTGAAAAATATTATTCATAAAGAGGCTCCTTTCGATTTTCCGTAGCAGATTCGGGAACAGTATTTCTGCCTGGAACTGCTGTAGGCTGAAAATTCTTCTCCGCAGACAGGACAGATAAAAATCTGCTGTGACTTTTTGTCGATGATGGCAGAATGTGCTTTCCACCAGTCCATACGGCATTTGTCACAGCAGAATTTCTTTGCTTTTCTGTGAGGAGTCTGGAGAACTTCCTGTCCGCATTGCAGACAAAGACGGATGTTTTTCGGCAGTTTCGGACTTTCTACATGATGCCTCTGACAATAGGATTTTACTGTATTCACCGAAAGACTGAGGCGGTCTGCAATTGTTTTATAGCCTTCTCCGGATTTCCGGAGTGCGTCAACCTGTATTTTCTGTTCTGCTGTCATACAAACCTCCATAAAAAATCTGCGGAGTGAAATGCTCCGCAGACTGCTGTTTAACGTGAGTTCGATGAAAAAAGATAGAAAAAACCACCAAAATGTGCTATAATGAGAATAACCAAAAACTCAAAGCAGCAGAAAGGCGGTTTTTTCTATGGAACAGGTGGCAATTTTTTGTGATGTAGATGATTTTTGT
>JAZQIL010000056.1:0-5794 GCA_045541055.1 Oscillospiraceae bacterium | reverse complement strand
AAAGGGTACACAACTGTGGTGAAGTTCAAACGGGTGATGAACTTTATGAAAGATATAAAAACCGGATTAATACTTTCTGTGAAAAGTATAATATCAATGAAAAATCTCCAAAATTGATTTGTTCAGCATTTACAACTATTAAATCATATTACTGGAAAAGAAATTACACTGTAAATATAAAAGAAGCAGAAGCTATCATGGAAACAGTAAAATGGCTGAAGTCATTGTTGTTTCCTAACTTGTATGAGATGATATTTATCAGTCATAGGGAAGTAGATAAGGCACAAGTAGATGCATTGATTGAATTATTACATGCAATCGGAATTCCCAGACTGCTTCAAAATGGGCAACCAATGATTTTCTGTTCCTCGCATCCTTCAGCTTACATCGAAAATGGGAAAATGATTGACAAAGAGATAATGAAGCAATTTCATAGTAATCAGAATACTTTTTTCATTCTCTGGTATACCAATAATTACTTTGAAAGTCAAGCATGTTTAAATGAGATGGGTGCAATTTGGGTGATGAATAAAACATATCAGGAGATACTGATACCAGGCTTTGAGAGAAATAAAATAGGCGGATTGCTACCTAAGACCAAAATTTCTTTTTATGCAAATGAGAAACCAAGGTTAAACGGATTTAAAAAGCAAATAGAAGAAATGTTTTGTTTACAACCGATTGACGAGAATGTATGGGAAATAGCACGAGATAAATTTATTAGAACGATACAAGAATTGACTCTACCATAAAAAAGGAGGTGTTTCCATGAGCTGGGACTATACGGAAAATGTCCTTGTACAGGGCAGTGCAGGAAATCTTCTGCAAAATGAATTAGGCTGGAATGTCGTGTATGCATACAATACTGAAAAACTCGGCAGAGACGGCACACTCGGCAGAAACAGCTATCATGAAATTCTGCTTGTGCGTTATTTCCGGCAGGCTTTGCAAAAATTCAATCCGTGGCTTACTTCTGCACAACTTGATGAAGCCGAAAAACGTATGACAGCACATCTTTCCACGTCTTCTTTGATGCAGATTAACGAGGAAAAATATGGTTATATCCGTGACGGAATCCCTGTCACTGTCAAGAAAAACGGCAGAACCGAAACAAAAAAAGCACAGGTCATTGATTTTGCAAATCCGCTGAATAATGATTTTCTCGCCGTCAAGGAGCTGAAAATTCATGGTGACATTTACCGCAGAAGAACGGATATTGTCGGCTTTGTCAACGGCATTCCACTCTTATTTATTGAGCTAAAAGCAACAACTGTTGATGTGCAGGATGCTTTCACGAAAAATTATACTGACTATCTCGACACGATTCCGCACCTGTTTTATTATAATGCATTTCTCATGCTGTCAAACGGCTTTGAGGCGAAAATCGGCACACTTGGCAGTAAATACGAATTTTTCCACGAATGGAAACGCCTTGCAGAAGAAGAGGAAGGACGTGTGGAGCTGGAAACCATGCTCCGAGGTATTTGTAAGAAAGAAAATTTTATTGATTTATTGGAAAATTTTATTCTGTATGACCATTCAGGCGGTCGCACAGTCAAGATTTTGGCGAGAAATCACCAGTATTTAGGCGTAAATGAAGCAGTAAAGGCATATGGTGCAAGGACATTGAATGCAGGAAAACTTGGTGTATTCTGGCATACACAAGGAAGCGGAAAGAGTTATTCCATGCTGTTTCTGGCACAGAAAATCCGCCGGAAATTTGCAGGTTCTCCGACAATTGTTATTCTGACTGACCGTGACGAACTGAACGCACAAATCAGTGATACTTTCGAGAACTGCGGAATGCTTGGAAAAACCAAAGCCACACAATTTATTGCAACCAGCGGTGATGACCTGATACAGAAACTGAAAGGCAATCCAAGCTTTATTTTCACACTGATACACAAATTCAACAAGCCCGATGCAGAGCCGATTTATCCTGACCATGATATTATCATCATGTCCGATGAAGCACACCGCAGTCAGTACGGCTTGTATGCAGATAATATGATGAAACTCCTCCCGACTGCTTCAAGAATCGGTTTTACTGGTACGCCGTTATTGTCAGATGACAGCATCACAGCCCGAACATTCGGCGGTTATATTTCAGTTTATGATTTTAAGCGTGCTGTTGAGGACGGTGCAACCGTTCCGCTGTATTATGAAAACCGTGGTGAAAAAATTGACGATTTGAAGAATCCAGAAATTACGGATAAAATTCTCGAAGCCATCGAAAGAGCCGACCTTGACCCTAGTCAGCAGGAGAAAGTGGAAAAGGAACTCGAAAAAGAAATCCATGTATTAACTGCAAAACCGAGACTCCGAGCCATTGCAAAGGATTTTGTAAAGCATTATTCTGATTTATGGACAAGCGGAAAGGCAATGTTTGTCTGCCTGAATAAAGTCACTTGTGTGCAGATGTATGACCTTGTGCAAAAATATTGGGAACAGGAAATCAAGGAACTGTCTGCAAAGCTGAAAACAGCCACTCAGCAGGAAGCACAGGAACTTGAAAGAAAAATTAAATGGATGCAGGAAACAGAAATGGCTGTCGTTATCAGTCAGGAGCAGAACGAAGTCAAAACTTTTGAAAAATGGGGTCTGGATATCAAACCGCACCGCACCAAAATGGAAAAGCGAGAGCTGGACAAAGAATTCAAAGATGAGTCAAATCCTCTGCGGATAGTTTTTGTCTGTGCTATGTGGCTGACTGGCTTTGACGTAAAGTGCCTGTCTTGTCTTTATCTGGATAAGCCATTGAAAGCACACACGCTCATGCAGACAATCGCCCGTGCAAACCGTGTCAATGCAGGAAAAAGTAATGGCTTGATTATCGACTATATCGGCATTGTCAAAGCATTAAGAAAAGCCCTTGCAGACTACACTGTCAACAAAGGCGGTCAAGGCAGAAATGACCCTACTATTGATAAGCAGAAAATGATTGACCGAATTCTGGAGAATATCAAAAAAATCAAGGTATTTCTGAAAGAACGTGACTATACTCTGCAAAAGCAGATTGATGCAAAAGATTTTGAGAAAATGTCTCTTCTGCGTGATGCGACAAATATCATTTGTGGCAGTATTGAGAAGAAAAAGACATTTTCAACTTATGCTTCTGAATGTATCCGTTTTATGAAGTATCTTGACAGAAACGAGATTACAGGACAGAACCGAAAAGAATATGATGCCATTGAAGCGATATATCGTGAACTGCAAAAGAAGCGGAAAACTGTTGATAATACAGACCTCATGGTGGAAATCAATGCAATTATCAGTGACTATATTACAATTCCGGAGCAGGTGACCGATTCTTTAGAATCACGCCGGTTTGATATCAGTACAATTGATTTTGACCTGCTCAGGAGAGAATTTGCTAAGGTTAAACACAAGAATCTTGTGATGAAAGATTTGGAGGAAGCAATACAGAAAATGCTTGCTCAGATGCTGGTCGCTAATCCCAATCGTATCAGCTATTATGAGAGATATCAGCAAATTATCACTGATTATAATGAAGAACAAGACAGGTCACAGATTGAAAAGACATTTATGGAACTGATGAACCTTGCCAACAGCATGGAACAGGAAGTTCAGCGTTATGTGCGTGAGGGATTCACCAGTGATGAGGAACTTTCACTTTATGATTTGCTGTTCAAGGATAATCTGTCGGCATCGGACATAAAAAAGCTGAAGACAGTTGCTGTTGACCTTCTGAAAAAAGTTAAATCAAAAATCGCAGAGCTTGACCACTGGACGGACAAGCAGGAAACAAAGGCAGAAGTTGACAATCTAATTAGAGATACATTATGGGCAGAATTGCCGGAAAGCTACGATGAAATCAGCATTTCAAGCTATCGGCAGAAAATTTATGAATATCTGTATACACGATATAAAGAAGCCGCCTGAATTATATCTCTTACAGATTTAATTTTTAGCTGAAAACACCGGAGAACAATACAATCAACTGTGAGAAACATTCACACCTTACTTTGAAAAACGGAATATTCATTTCTATGTCAATCGCTGTGGATTTCACATTGTTGAGTTTTTCAATAACCAGCATCTTGATGAAGAAAATCCTGCTGAGGACAATTTTAAAATGTTCCGGTTTGAAAAACGAATTAAATAAAGAGGTGATACTATCCATATGTCAAAAACTTTGAAATATCTTTGTTTTACATTTATCAGTGCCTACCTTCTTCAGATGATGGCTTCTCATGATTTTAATTTAGACAATTATGGCGGTATGATGAGTGCCGGCAATACAATTGCATTCTGTATGTTTATGCCAACTATCGGAACGCTTGCTGCAGGGGCAGACATACGCAGTTTTGGCTGGAAACCTGATTTTTCTGAACATAAAAAACTAATACTCCTTGCATGGCTTTTGCCTACTGTCACTCAGCTTTTAGGTGCAGCGTTTTATTATATTGTTTTTCCTGATGAATTTGATACGACTGGTATATTTTTGCAGGAAACAAATCCAGAGGCTTTCAAAGAACTTGAAAACAGCAGAAAATCTTATGTTTCCTATGTCATGAAACAGATTTTTTATTCCTTCACCTCACCTCAGATTGTCATCTCTATGTTTTTAGGACTTGGTGAGGAGATTGGCTGGAGAGGCTTTCTGTTTCCCAGACTGAAAAAAAATCTCGGCAGAACAAAAGGCTTACTGCTTGGCGGAGTAATTCACGGTACATGGCATTTTCCACTTATGCTTTTAATTGGCTATGAATACGGAAAAGAATACATCGGCGCACCAATGCTCGGACTGTTTGCATTCTGTATCTTTACCACAGCTACAGGCATTATTTCAGACTTTCTTTATGAAAAATCGGAATGTATCTGGCTTCCTGCACTTTTTCACGGTTCGATAAATTCCGCATTCAATCCCTATATGCTGAATACCTGCGAACATGAAGAACGTTCCATATTCGGACCTGTAGACATAGGACTGATAAGTGTCCTGCCGATGCTGCTTTTCGCTGTCAATCTTCTTTACTACGAAAGCAAGCGTGAATATATGGAGATTTCTTAAAAATAAGTTTTCCACATCTTTCAACAAAATATTCAACAGCACCGTTAAAGCTATTAAAATTATCCACAGAGAGATGTGAAATATATTGAAAAGTATAACTGAGAAGAAAGATACCCCCTCTACATCAGAGAATACCCCTCCTCTCCTTGACCGCAATCTGTACAAAACAATAAAGAAGGTGGACAGAGCAAGTCTGGAAAGTCTGATAAACGATATCTACGAAAGCGGTCGGAAGAAGGGAATAGAAGTTTCATCAGATAACTCCGTTCCAAATCAGGAAAGTCATACAGATGACAGCACTGATAATCACCACACTTTGGATTTGCGTGTGCTGGAGAAAGAGATACGTTCTGTCAAAGGTATTGGTGAAAAACGAACGGAAGAAATAATGATAATAATAGAACAGTGGCTGGGTGTGTGAGATATAACAAATGTTACAGAAGTGTTGGTGAGAACGTCAGCACAGCGAGGGGCATAAGTAAGAAGTTTGAATAAATATCCTCATAACTTAAATCAAATGTTGTTTTATTACATTAAATCGTTAAAGTGAAATTAAACAAAAAACAGGCTGGTGCGGTATCATTTCCACACCAGCTTTCTTTTTCATTCGCTGAGAATTTCCATCATCAGCAATGCTCCGTCTTTGAATCCCTGAATGTACAGGACCTCGTTGTCCCTTACTGCATTTTCACCCTGTATGTCGCTGAGTTGATGGAACATATCAATCTGTTCCGCTGTCAGTGTCCGTTCAAATTCAGC
>JAZQIL010000055.1:0-2670 GCA_045541055.1 Oscillospiraceae bacterium | reverse complement strand
TATTCCGTGTAACATTTTGAATGTGTCACTCCGAAAATTTCCTCATAGCCTGTTTTATCGCTGTCAGTGTACCAAAACACAGGGCGATAGGTGTCACATCCTTTTGATTTGCTTTCCGAGCAGCACGTTTTGTAATTTGCCGACCTGATACCGCCCTCTGCCTTGCGAATGCCTGTAATTTCAAGGTCTGCATGGCTTTCTTTGATGAACTTTTTTGCAGGAATTTTCTTTGAATATTCACAGCACTTGTTTGAAATCAGAAAATCAGGCGGATTTGCAATAATAAACTCTTTCAGCCATTTGTTTCGGCTGATGCTGAAACGGCTCATTTTCTGCACACCGTTTTCAGGCGAATAATAGGCATTGCACCACCATTGGAGAGCCGTTTTGCAGTCTGGGTATTTTTGCATGAGAACTTCCAGAGGTTCATCTTCCCACTGAAAATTGTGCTTTTGCAGACGCATCATCTGCTCCGAAACATACTTTGAAAGAAACGGCACACCGTACTCTCTGACACAAGTCGGGATAGGCTTATTGGGCTTTAAACGAACAATTTCAATGCCGTATTTCTTTTCCAATTCGTCTAAGTGGTCTTTTGTCGCCTGATATTCAAGCCCTGTATTTATCCAGTAATACGTTACTTTTTCGCTTTCATCAAGCGTATGTATCATATCAAGCATAATATCGCTGTCACTTCCGCCACTTATACTGCACAGTGCCTTTTCCGAGCCATTCAGAACTTTGTTTGCCTTGATATAGCTGTCTAAAATCGTGAAATGACCAGCGTGCAGAAGTTTGTTATACAATTCAATATCAATCATGCAGTCCTCCTAAAATGTGTGCGATAACATTAACTGTCCAGCCGTTGCCGATACATTTATACCGCTGTGTATTGCTGATTCCTGCCGTATAATTATCAGGCAGAGTTTGCAGTCTTTCGGCTTCAATTGGTGTCAGTTTGCGGATAATATAGTCACCGTCCGGCAGGTCAATTTTATACAGTCCTGTCTTAGCACCCTGACCTCCGCCGTTTGCAGAAAGTGTAACAGATTTTCCACGAACAGAATATATCCGCTGTCCCTGACCGCCCCTACCATACTGACCGATACGGACAGGTGAGCATACAAGCGTATCTTTCTGAACCGTTGTAATGCAATTGGACTTATTATCATTTCTGATTTCTATATGCTGTTCGATAGTATTTTCACCGATATACCGTCCACGCTGTGCCGCACCGACAGGAACGGCAACCATTGTCCGCTGTTTTCGTTCAAGCGTATTGTAAAGCACAGCACCGTTATAGGAAGAAGTCATGCAGTAGGACTTGTCCTGCCACGAAACCGCATCGTCAAGAATATCGGCAAGCATAATTTCCTTATCTTCGGGCTGTGTGACGTTCGGAATATTCGTCCAGTAACAGCGTTTTCGGTTCTGTCCTGGAACAAGTGCGGAATTTATCATAATTGGCTCAACACCCAAATGATTTGAAATTTCATCCTTGATATTCCGATGAATGGAATAGTTATTCTCGTAAAGAAAATATTTGCATTCACTTTCATGCAAAGCCCTGACATACTCCATAAACAGACGGAATCCCTCACCGTTTGAAGTAATCTCACGGCTTTTTTTTGCAATAGACCAGTATGTACACGGACTTCCGCCAATCAGCAAATCATAGCCTTTGAACTGCCTGAAATCACCATCAAACACATCACCGTGATGTATAATCTGGGGATAATTCTTCTCACTAATTTGTATCGCATACTTGTCAATTTCAAATGCGTCATAGCTTTCCACGGGAATACCTGCACGTTCAAGTGCAAGCATACCGCAGGAAATTCCGTCAAATAAACTCAATACCCTCATTCGTCTCCGCAATAGTCCAGAATCTCATTGTACTCGGTCATCAGCTTGTGATAGTCGCTTTCCAGTTCGTCATAATCCTTACAGAGCGAATCGTATTTCTTACGCATTTCAGCCTGTTTTTGTGAAAAATATTCCGCTGTTGTAAAGTCTCCAACGAGTTTTCCAATGTCAAAGCCATTGTAAAAATTCTTTCTGCCGTATTCCTCAAACGCCCTGACAACAGCACTTACAACAGCGACCGCACCAACAGCAGCCACCGCACCGATACCAATTTTCTTATTCATGTTCATACCTCTTTCTTAATATTCCTCATCATCAGGGAATGTAATATCTTCTTCGTCCTCATCTTCGGCAGTTTCCTTAACAGTTGTCTTACTGCCGTTTTTCTTCTTCATGAAGAAAAATCCTGTCGCACCTGCACCGATAAGAACAACAGCACCCAACAAAAGATAAATATTATTCATGTTGTTGGGATGTGATGTAACCTGTTCGCCCTCTGCTGTTTCGTCAGTGCTGTCCTCGTTTTCAGGAACTGCCGTTTCGGTATCGACCTGCACACGACCGTTTGCTGCTTGTGCCGCTTCAAAAGCCTGTTCGGGAGTGATATTTTCCTTTTCATCATCACTTTCCGCACCTGCATAAAGCAGGGCATACAAATCGTAATCGTCAACTTTGTTGAGGAAAAAAACCTGATCTTCATCATTTTCAGCCGAATAATTTATCAGCACATAGAACACATGACCGTCCTTTGTTGTGACCGCAATAAACTGCATTTCTTCGCTGTCATAAACGATTTTTTCGGAC
>JAZQIL010000054.1:0-37370 GCA_045541055.1 Oscillospiraceae bacterium | reverse complement strand
TGTTTTTTCAAAATTTTTTTAAAAATTTTAAAATTTTTTCAAATGTATTGTCTCGGAGTAAAATAATTGCCGGAAACACTGGACAAATTTAAAAAAATATGATAGAATAAATACAGCTTTCTTCCGGAAAGACTATTGCATTTTATCGCCGGAAGTGTTATAATAAAAATAGATTGTTATTCAGAAAGGACGAACATATTCCGATGGCTCACCCTCGTACAAAAACAATGCGGATTCAGCTCCGTCAGCCTGCCCTGCAAAATATGCTTCTTGAAATCCAGAAAGCCGTCAACGGGAAAAATGATGTCATTTTCAAAGTACTGCTTGCAATTCTGGCCGGAGGGCATATTTTATTAGAAGATATGCCTGGTGTTGGAAAGACAACACTCGCTTTAGCCATTTCTAAAACATTATCACTTTCTTGTAAAAGAATTCAGTTTACACCTGATGTACTGCCTACAGATGTAACCGGTTTTACTATGTATCAGAAGCAATCAGACAGTTTTGTCTTTAAAAAGGGTTCTGCATTCTGCAATCTTTTACTGGCAGATGAAATTAACCGTACTTCCAGCAAAACACAGTCTGCATTGCTGGAACTGATGGAAGAACAAGCGGTTACAATTGATGGAACGACTTATGCACTGCCTGACCCACATATCGTGATTGCAACACAAAACCCAATTACTTGTGTCGGAACACAAAGACTTCCAGAATCGCAGATGGACAGATTTTTAGTACGCTTATCACTTGGATATCCTTCTGCTGAACATGAAATTGCTCTTTTAAAAGCTCGTCAAACTTCCAATCCGCTTGATGAAATTGTACCTGTTGCCGATGCAGAAGAATTGCTTAATATGCGCCGTGAGGTGGAAGAAATTTATGTCAATGATTCAATTTATTACTATGTTGTCAGTTTGATTCAGGCAACCAGAAATCATCCTGATATTCGTCTTGGCATTAGTCCCAGAGGGTCTTTAGCTTTAATGCAGATGGCGAAAGCTTGCGCCTATGCACAGGGCAGAGACTATTTGCTTCCAGATGATGTTACATTTGTATGCTCTGATGTATTCTGTCACCGTCTTTTACTGCATGGAACAGATGACAGCCTTGAACAGACACAGCGCATTGTACAGGAAATTTTAAAATCTGTTCCCGTACCAGATGCGGAGTGAATTGCCTATGTGGTATATGAAACTGATTTATCTGATTCTGCTTATTGGATTAGCTGTTTTCTGTGTATTATATATTGATTCACTGGCAATTGTTTTATTTCTTTGTGCGCTGGTATTTCCAGTTATTTTAAAATTAAGTCTGCTGTGGGTAAAGTTCACGACAAAGGCTTCTTTAAGCTGTCAGAAAACTTCCTGTACAGTACAGGAATCTGTACCCGTTTCTATTATGATTGAAAATCGCTGTCCTTTATTTTTTCCAAAAGTTTATGCTTCTGTCAGTGTTTGCCACGCATTCAGCGACATACCGGAATCTGTACGATTAAAATTTCCACTTCATGGAAATAATACAACTAAACTTACTTTTTATGTCAAACCTGACTGTTGCGGAGCTGTTACAGTACGCATTGATAATTTAAAAATTTTAGATGCAATGCACTTGTTTCACACCAAAATGAAACGCACAGACAGTGAACTAGAATTATTAGTACTTCCCCAAAAAATGGAAATTCTTCTCAGTGAAACCGCAGAAGCAGTTTATTCGCCTGAAAGCAACCATTATGCAAATAAAGCCGGTGATGACCCTTCCGAAATCTTCAATATCAGAGAATATCATGCCGGCGATGCTGTCAGCCGGATTCACTGGAAATTAAGCTCTAAATCAGATATATTATTTATTAAAGAATTTGGCTATCCTATTGAAAAGCATGTACTTCTGTTAGCAGAGTACCTTTCTGATACAAATACTGATTCCCTTAGCTATATGCAGGAAGCACAAACTTTTCTGACATTGATTTATTCTGTGGCTCTTCGCTTGGCGGAAACAGAAGTGCATACTGTACTTGCTTGGCATGATGGAAATAAATTAGTTTCACATGTACTCAAGTCAAAAGAACAGATTCCGGCTCTTTTCCGTGAATTATATCTTTCACTCACACATATGGCGATGGATGCACAGGATTTGCACGAAATTTTAGCTGGTCAGCAATATTCTTCTGTTACGCTGATTACAAACGACACACAAGCGGAACTGCTTCCTGTTTTGGAGCGACAGACAGAAGCGGTTCAGAAAAATTTAGCAATACTTACAGAAAAAGAATTATCTTTCACTTCTGACAATGTTTCTGTCAGAACCATTCTCTCCGGACAGGTTGCTGAAACCATTTCCGGACTGATTATTTAATATTTATGAGGTATCACCATGAAACAACAAGTTGCTGAAACTGTGAACGGCGTTCAGATTGAAAATACACTTTCTATGGCGTTACAGCAACCTTTTCGGAAACGGCATAAATTATGGCTGATTTTGCTTGCTTATGCTGGAACAATCGGCTGTGTGTTTTCATTTCTGACAATGTTTTCACCATTATATTCCATACCGGCACTTTTGGCAGGCATGACAATAATTTTCTTATTTTTTTCATGGATTGCATTAAAGCCGGAACACAGTATTCCAAGATTATTAGGGGGTGTTCTGCTATACTGTATTCTGTTTTTCTGGCAGAAAGAACGCATTGCAAATGGACTGATGTATTTAACGAATCATGTTTGTGAGGCGATTTATATGACAGACTGGGAATACTTCATAGTAGACACAATCTATCCAGAATCCAGCAGTGTCACTTGTGTACTATGTTTTCTAATATTTCCAATTGTCTGGATGATTTGTTATTCCGTCCTGCGGTATCAAAATTTTTTCCTGAGTTTTCTGATTACATTTCCATTTATTGAAATTGGCTTATTTTTTGGAATAGTTCCAAATCATTTCTTTGCAGTACTATTAACAGCCTTCTGGTTTGCAATGGCTTGTGTACAAATGGGCAGTTCGGGCATTAACCAGAATGCTGGAAAAACTGGCTTTCTCAGGAAGAAAAATGCTTTTCTTCCAGTATCCGATATGTGCTTTATGCTTCCGGAACGAACCGGCATTGTTGTATTAACAGCTGTTATGTTTTTATTTGGCGGAGCAGAATTTCTTTTAAAACAACTCAGCTATGAACGTCCGGAACTGTTTAAAAATATACGTTCTGATTTTCAAGATTATGTTGCTTCCCTGCATCTGACAGATTCTCCACTTCTGGAAAATTACGGCACTGACCAGACAATTTCTCCAGATGATTTGGAACATATTCCGCTTGGTAGTCTGGAGGAAAAAATTTATAAAAATATTTCTGTAACAAGCGTTGCCTTTTCTGAAAATCCAAATACCAGAATCTACTTGAAATACAGGACTGGTTTTGCTTATGACAGTTCCAGCTGGACTGTATTTCCTGAAGGCATTTATCAAAATCCAGATATTAAAAATTTTGAGTATTTAAATTACTATCCGCCGGAATTTCTTTATTCCACCGTTACAGGAACACCAGTTGATATGACTTTCTATTATCCGAACAATATTTTGTCACAATGTATTCCTTACGGATTTCAGAAAAATGAAAATGTTCTTTGTCAGATAAATGATACTGTCCAGACAAATACAGACCATTATCTGATTCAGGGAAATACTGACTACGAAGAAATTTTTTCTAATCCTGATGCAGTTTCACAAATGGCAGTTTCTGACCTGCTTTTGAACTGTCCTCCAGAAGATACTGAAATTTTATCTTCCCTTCTTTCTTCCGGAAATTCTGGAAATGTCTGGATTTCTTCAAATCATGCTATGACATCGACATTTCAAAATGAAAATGCTTCCACAGCGAAAGCTTTTGAAGCTGGTATTCTATGCGGAACATTCTATGATGATTTTGTCTATGAAAATTATACAGTTCTTCCCGATACTTCTTCTATGCAGGAAATCAGAACGGTTTACAATTCAGAACTGCAAAATTTCAATGCACGGACAGCATCACCTGCGGAAACAATTCTGAAATTGCAAGAACTTCGTGATAAAGTCTGTGATAATGTCACTTATACACTTTCCCCCGGAAAAACACCGCCTGACACCGACCATACAGCTTATTTTTTACTTGAAAATAAAAAAGGTTATTGTGAACATTACGCTACTGCCGGAACGGTTCTGGCAAGAATGGCCGGCATTCCTGCACGCTACTGTGAAGGGTATATGCTTGACTGTTCCCGTAATGGGACTTTAACAGAAACACAGTCAGAAGATGGTAGTATTTCATACGTTTCTGAAATTCTTGACAGTAATGCTCATGCATGGACAGAAATTTATCTCAGTGGTATTGGCTGGATTCCGTTTGAATTTACATTCTCCTATTTCAATTCTTCCGCATTGTTGGAACACACTGTTCCTGAAACGCTTCCGAAAGAAACACTTCCTGCTCCTACTGTTCCGCCTTCTCCAGTCCCTGTTCCTTCTGAAACAATCCCTGTTCCGGAACATTCTGAAATTTCTCCTCAGATGTTTCTCATCATGCTTTTTTTAACAATAGCAGCATTTTTCTGTATTGTCATTTTAATTTTCAGAGTAGTCAGATTATCTGCTCTCCGAAAACGACAAAAACATTTCAATCAGGAAGACAGAAAAGCCTCCGCATTATGTGCTTATCAGTATTTAACAAATTTGCTGACAGAATGCGGCGTACATGTGAAAGGTAAAACAATCGGCGACCTTGTGGAAGAATCAGAATTATACTGTAAAGAATATGCAAATCCTGCTTACAGTCTTTCCGCAGCAGTACAGATTGGTGCAAAACTTCGCTACAGCCCTCACCCTGTTACCAGCGGAGAATTGCACTATCTTAGCAAAACTGCCGTTTCATTAGCAGAAGGCATGTATCAGAAAGCAAACTTCTTTAAAAAATTCTATTTCAAATGGCTCAGGCATTATTTATAATCTAACATTAAGGAGTGATATCTCATGTTTAAAAAAGTGAATTGGAAAAATTTCTGGTATACAAATATTTTTGCTTTTATTACGCTCATAGCTGGTATTGTATTCACGGCAAGGCCAAATATTATCATTACAACTTGTCATTGGATTGGAATAGTTGGTTGTGTGGCAGGGGCATTGCTGTTACTGTTGTGTTTGATTCCGAAACTCCGCTCTGCTCAAAATATCACTTATGGAATTGTTTTCTTAATTGCTGGTATCTTATTGGAAATTGTTCCGACACTGCTGAAAGTATTGATTCCAATTTTGTTTGGCGGATGGATTTTAGGAAGTTCTTTATCTGGCATGTACCGGAATTTCATTTTCCGTCATGATGTTCCCAAGTGGTGGATTGGATTTGGATTATGTACTGTCAGCGCACTTTTAGCAATTTTTGTCATGACCAGACCAATTGCTGTCATGGACGATACCGTCAGAATCATTGGAATTGGTTTTATTCTTCATGCTGTCATCCGGTTAATCTCTTCTCTGCTCAGTATGGATGGTTACAAAGCCGCTGCCAAAAACGTTGTAGAAACTACAATTCAGGAGTAAAGCCTATTTTATGGAATATCAGGTTAATTTTGGTTTTCATGCCTTTTCCGTGCCGTCAGCAGTAGTAGATACTTTAATCCGGCTTGCAAAAGAAAACCAGTTGAAAGTATTATTATATCTTCTGCGCTATCCTGACAAACAGCTTACAGTTTCACAAATTGCTTCTTATCTGAGAATTCCTGAAGAACAGGTGGAAGAGGCTTTGGAATGGTGGTCGCAGGTCAATATTCTGGAAGAAAAATCTGAAGGGAAACAACTTGAATTATTTCCCTCTGTATTTAGTGCGCCTTCATCGCCGAAAGTGCCGTCTCCGCCACCTGTACAGACTTCAGCCCCTGTTCAGGAATCTCCTGAATCAACAGATTCCGAACCCGCAACACCGCACCAGAAGCCGGAAATCAATGACCCTTTCACATTCTTCTCAAATGAAACAATTTCAGAAGCAATCAATTCTTCTTATGAATTACGCAAGCTTATCCGAATTGCAGGTGAAAAATATTATCAGAAAGAAATTTATCATGCACAGGCAAAATCACTTGTCTGGATGTATGAATATTTAGGACTTCCATTGGAAGTGATTCAGATTCTCCTGCAATACTGCAAAGATGTCGGAAAAATTCATCAGCAGAAATATATTGATGGTGTTGCATTTGGCTGGTATGAAGATGAAATTTTTACAGCAGAGGCTGCTGAACAGCGTGTTAATGCTCTAATGGAATTCTACACTTATCAAAATTATATCTGTCGTATCTTTGAACTGGATGCCAGACCAACTAAAAATCAGAAAGAATTTATTGAAATCTGGCAAACGATGAGTTTTTCAGAAGAACTCCTCAAATATGCCCGTGACCTTTCTGTAGAAGCTACCGGAAAAGTAAATTTCAAATATATTCATTCTATTCTGAACGAATGGCATGAAACCAATATTACAGAACTCAGTGATGCCGAAAAGAACCATGATGAATATATCAAAGCATATACTGCCAAAAAGAAAAAAGGCAAAAAAAATAACCTTTCTCCTGAAGATGAACAGGCAAAGCAAAAGAAAAAAGAAAAAATCAGCAAATATCTTGATTTAGTAAATTAACTATGGGAGGCATTATTTTATGAATCAAACCGTATTTCAAGAAGCTTTAAATACAATTCATTCCAGAAGAATTCAAGCAAAACTTGAAAATGAACGCCGTTATCAGGAAATCGATTCCAAAATTCCTGAAATTGCAGAAATTAACAGACAGTTAGCACAAACTGCTTCAAAAATTCTAATGGGTGAAGACCTTGATATTTTGAAAAGGCAGAATTTACAGGCACAGCGTTACTGCGCACAGCTTCTGATGAATCACGGTTATCCGGCAGATTATCTGGATATTCACTACACTTGCCCTAAATGTCAGGATACCGGCTATTTTGAAGGAAGATACTGTTCCTGTCTTGAAAAGCTCATTTCTTCTGTCAGCATTCAGGAAATGAATACAAATACTCATCTCCAGCTTCGCAGTTTTGACCAGTTTTCTTTAGAATATTACCGAGGCATTTTCAAAGAAAACAGTAAAAATGAAACAATAGACTGCTATTTGAAAATGCAAAAAGCCTTCAATTCATGCAGACAATACGCAGAAAATTTTACACTGCATTCTCCAAGCCTGCTGTTTTACGGTGATGTTGGTATCGGGAAAACACATCTTTCACTTTCTATTGTAACAGAAGTTTTAAAAAAAGGTTACGAAGTTATTTATGATTCTACAGGAAATCTTACTTCACAGATAGAACAGGAACATTTCAATCGGGAAAAATCAGATATTCACACATTAAATACGCTTCTGAATGCAGAGTTATTAGTACTGGATGACCTTGGAACTGAATTTCAGACTTCTTTTACAAATTCAGTGATTTATAATATTATTAACACACGCATTAACCGAAATCTTCCGACAATTATCAGCACAAATCTCACTCCCGAACAGCTGCAAGAACATTATGAAGAACGCATTATGTCAAGATTATGTGCTGTTTATGAAGTCTGGGAATTTGCTGGTGAAGATATTCGTATGCTGAAAATGAAAGAAAAAAGAAACAGTCAATATCTCTAAAATATACAACTCGATTTTCCAGAATTTTTGTGCAGAACCTCCCTTGCAATTTATTTCAGATTCTGGTATAATGATTATAATAATCGTGTAGCTTTGGCGTAATTCCGGATTATGTCAATGTTATGCGATTTTTATTTTTTTATAAGAGGTGTTTATTTTGGATTCTAAAGATTTCAACAAAATGGCAGTTATGCCTGTCCCGAAGCTGTTGCTTAATATGGGTGTGCCTATGGTGCTTTCTATGGTTTTGCAAGCGGTCTATAATATTGTAGACAGTGCTTTCGTCTCAAATATGAAAGACACAGGCACAGAAGCAGCAAATGCTTTGACGCTTGTGTTTCCACTTCAAATGCTTATGGTAGCATTTGGCATTGGTACAGGTGTCGGCATGAATGCACTTGTTTCTAAGTCACTTGGTCAGAAAAATGCTCAAAAAGCTGGAAAAACGGCTGGAAATGCGTTTTTTTTAGCTGGTGTGATATATTTGATTTTTGTGCTGTTTGGTATGATTGGAGTCAAGCCCTATGTACTTTCACAGGCTTCTTCTGAAACAAGTGCTTCCACAGTGGAAATGGCTGTTTCTTATCTGCGAATCTGTTGTATTTGCTCATTTGGAATTGTCAATTTTTCAATTGCTGAAAAATTACTGCAAGCAGCTGGAAATTCGCTTTACTCTACCATTGCACAGGTTGCCGGAGCAGTAGTAAATATCATTCTTGACCCGATTATGATTTATGGGTTGTTAGGCTGTCCGGAACTTGGAGTAAAAGGTGCAGCTTACGCAACAGTCATTGGTCAAATCATTTCTGCCGGATTAGGAATTTTCTTTCATTTCAAAGTCAACCGTGAAATTGAAAATTCTGTTTCTTATCTGAAACCTGACATTCAGATTATCAAAGAAATTTATCAAATTGGCTTACCGGCTATTCTTGCACAAGCACTCATGTCTTTCATGACTTACGGACTAAATATGATTTTAGTCAGAATCAGTGTACCTATGCAAACGGCTTACGGCATGTACTATAAAATTCAGCAATTTGTTTTATTTGCAGCATTTGGGCTTCGTGATGCAATTACACCAATAATTGCTTTCAATCATGGTGCAGGAAGCTGGAAACGTATTCAGAGTGGTATCAAATATGGTTTGGTTTATACTGGAATTATCATGCTTGTCGGAACAATTATTGCTGAATGTTCTGCGGAAGCGTTTGCACATTTATTCAGTATGAATGGCGAAACAGAAACATTATTTGTCAGTGCAATGCACATCATTTCTTTAAGCTTTTTATTTGCCGGAATGAATATTGCATTTCAAGGCATTTACCAAGCACTTGACGGCGGATTGGAATCATTCATAATTTCTTTAAGCCGTCAATTGATGCTTATCTTTCCATTTATTTTATTATTTGCGAAAATTGCTCATCAGAACCCTGAAAAAACTTGGCTTGTCTGGAGTGCCTTTCTCATTGCAGAACTGGTAACTTCCATTATTGGCGCAGTATTGCTTAAAAAAATTTATCATAAAAAAGTTTCTGGTTTAAATGCAAAGCTTCTTCCTGAACCAGCAAAAGCTTAAAAAATTCCTCACAGAGTAAAATCTGTGAGGAATTTTTAGTTTATATATTAAAACGTTACTCGCATTTCATACCATTCAAAACCGCCGTGAACTGATGCAGAACGCCCTTGATTGCAAAATTCCGCCTTTGTATAAAATGGAATTAACTCTTTTTTACAAGTTAATGTTACACCTTTCCGGTGCTGTTTCTTTGCAGATTCCAAAAAATGATGCAATAATGCTTTTCCATAGCCTTTTCCTTGAAATTCAGGAGCAACTGCTAAACTTAAAATCATCTGATAACTGCCGTTTTCATCATGTAAATCCGCCTGTTCAAACATTTCATCTATCAGCACCGGAGAATGATATACTAAGCCGTTAATAAATCCAGCTATTTGATTTTCATCTGAAATTAACACAAAAAAATGATTTGGAAACGCTTCTATTCTGGATTTGATTTTATCAGAATCAGCAGCTTCTTCTATTGGAAAACAAAGGCTTTCAATTTGTGTAAGACGTTCTAAATCCTGCAATTCTGCAATACGGATTTTCATATACTGCTCCCTTCTGTTATGAGAAAAACTGATGCTCTATAAAAATTTTCATGCCTAAGCAAATGAGTATAATTCCACCTGTCAATAAGGCACTACTTCCTATTTTTTTACCGAATTGCTTCCCGAATCTTACCCCTGTTAAAGATACAAGACAAGTAATCAATGCAATTTCTCCAGCTGCCAGAAAAATATTGATATTTGCCAATGCTGCAAAGCTTACTCCAACTGCTAAGGCATCAATACTAGTTGCAATGCCTTGTAATAATAATGTTTTCATCGTGAAAATATAAACTTCTGTCTGTTGGTTTCGTTCCTGAACTGCCTCACATATCATGCTTCCGCCAATATAGCCTAATAATATAAATGCAATATAATGGTCTGCTGCTGTAATCTGCCGTTCAAAGGCTTTGCCCAGAAAAAAACCTGTTAATGGCATCAGACCTTGAAACAGCCCGAAACATAACCCGATTGCAAGTGTTTGTTTCTTCTTTAAGTCTGTACAGCTTAATCCATTTGTCACAGACACTGCAAAAGCATCCATTGACAAACTGAATGCTGTCAAAAGCAATTCAATAAAATGCAAAAGGCATCCTCTCCCTGATTTAATTAGTCGTCAGGGGCTTTTTTCGCTAATTTCTCAGAATATTCTGCACGGAATTCTTCAAAAGTACCGTTTTCTAATGCTTTCCGAATTTTTTCAGTCAGCGTATTGTAGAAATATAAATTATGAATAACAGTTAATCTGCCGGCAAGCATTTCACCGCTTTTGAATAAATGTCTGACATACGCTCTTGAAAAGTTCCGGCAAACAGGACAGTCACAGGCTTCATCCATAGGACGGGAATCAGTCTGATAAGTCAGATTCTTCATATGTCTCATACCGCTCCATGTGAAAATCGTACCATGACGAGCATTTCTTGTTGGCATGACACAGTCAAACATATCAATTCCCCTTGCAACAGCCTCAATAATATTGGAAGGTGTACCAACCCCCATTAAATATCTTGGTTTATCTGCCGGCATGTAAGGAACAACAGTATCTAAAATCCGGTACATTTCTTCTGTAGGTTCTCCGACTGCTAAACCGCCGACTGCATAGCCATCTAAATTTAATTCTGAAATTGCCTGCATATGTTCAATTCTCAGCTGGTCAAATGTACATCCCTGATTGATGCCAAATAACAGCTGATGCGGATTTAATGTATCCGGCAATGCATTCAGCCTTTGCATTTCATCACGGCAACGTTTCAGCCATCTTGTTGTACGTTCACAAGATTTCGCTGCATAGTCATAAGGCGCAGGATTTTCGACACATTCATCAAATGCCATTGCAATGGTAGAAGCTAAATTTGATTGAATCTGTATGCTGGTTTCTGGTGAAAGAAACAGCCGTGAACCGTCTAAATGTGATTGAAAATAAACCCCTTCTTCTTTAATCTTACGCAGTTTTGCTAAAGAAAATACCTGAAATCCGCCACTGTCTGTTAAAATCGGACGTTTCCAGTTCATGAACTGATGCAGTCCGCCCATCTTGCGAATAACAGTATCTGACGGCCTTAAATGCAGATGATATGTATTGCATAATTCTACCTGACATTTCAAATCTGCAAGTTCCGGTGAAGAAACTCCGCCTTTAATCGCTGCTGATGTACCAACATTCATAAAACAAGGCGTTTGAAATGTACCATGTACTGTTGTTACCTGACCTCTTCTGGCTTTGTTTTCTGTTTTGATTAACTGATAAATTCCCATGAAATTTCTCCTTTAAAAGATAGTTTTTTATCGTCTTTTTCCAGTATAACATATTTTTTATAAAAAGTAAAGCATTCCACTTGAAAAAATTCAGAATATATGTTATAATTAGTTCAAATCTTATGAAAGGGGTATGCACATGCTTCAAATTAAAAATATCCGGAAACAGTATATTACAGGTGATTTAGTTCAGACTGCGCTAGACGATGTCAGTTTAAATTTCCGTGATAATGAATTTGCAGCGATTTTAGGGCCTTCCGGTTCAGGAAAAACAACTATGCTGAATATTATTGGTGGGCTTGACCGATATGATTCTGGTGATTTAATTATTAACGGCATTTCTACAAAACAGTATAAAGACCGTGACTGGGATTCTTATCGCAATCATACAATTGGCTTTGTATTTCAAAGTTATAATTTAATTCCACATCAAAGTGTGCTTTCTAACGTAGAACTTGCCTTGACGATTTCAGGTATCTCTAAATCTGAACGGAAACGCCGTGCAAAAGAAGCCCTCGAAAAAGTAGGCCTTGGCAATCAGATTCATAAAAAACCAAATCAAATGTCAGGCGGTCAGATGCAGAGAGTCGCTATTGCAAGAGCTTTAGTGAATAATCCTGCAATTTTACTTGCAGACGAACCAACCGGCGCACTTGATTCTGAAACAAGTGTTCAAGTTATGGAAATGCTTAAAGAAGTGGCAAAAGACCGGCTTGTGATTATGGTAACACATAACCCTGAACTGGCTTATGAATATGCTACCCGTATCATTAAAGTAAAAGATGGCAGAATTCAGGAAGATTCCATGCCGTTTGATTCTGAAAAAGAACAGCCTGCTGAACATAAAAATATGGGGAAGTCCTCTATGTCTCCCCTGACGGCTTTAGGATTAAGCTTTAATAACCTGAAAACCAAAAAAGGCAGAACATTATTAACTTCTTTTGCAGGGTCTATTGGTATTATCGGCATTGCTTTAATTTTATCGCTCTCCAATGGTGTGAATACTTACATTCAGGATTTGCAAAAAGATACAATGACCTCTTACCCAATTGCTATTGAAGCAGAATCTTTCGATTTCACAAGTCTCATGCTTGCAGGACAAAGTAAAACAAAAGAAAAAAATTTTGGTGAAGCAAGTCATAAGCTTGACGGTGTTTACACAGACGGAAGCAATTTGGAAATGGCTTCCAATTTCAAAACCAGTATTAAAGAAAATAATCTTTCTGAATTTAAAAATTATCTTGATGACCCTTCCAGTGAAATTAACAAATATATTGGTGAAAATGGTGTTGTCTATAATTATGATACCAAATTCAGTGTATTTACCCATGATGAAGATGATGTTCTTGTTAATACAGACGGCAGTACACTTTCAGACAGTAATGATTATATGGTCAACATGATGCTGACAACCAGTTTTTCAAGTTCTATGATTTCGCAAAGTTCCAATAATTTTGAACAGTTAATGCCTGGTGCAAATGGTGAACTTGTCAGCCAAGCTGTTTCTGACCATTATGAATTAGTTTACGGTTCTATGCCGGAATCTTATGACGAAATTGTTTTAATTCTGGACAAACAGAATGAAATCCCCCTTACTGCTCTGGCACAGCTTGGCTTTTATCCTTCCGAAGATTATAAAGACTTGATGGAACGTGTCAAAGACGGCGAAGAACCTGAAATTAAAGCCAAAAAATTAAATTATACTGAAATCTGCCGTAAAAGTTTCTTTCTCATTCCTGAATGCGATATGTATGAAAAAAAAGAAGACGGCTTATTTCAGAAAATCAGCTCCAATGATATGGATAAAATAGAAGCTCTTCTTGATAATGCACTGGAATTGAAAATTTCTGGTATTATCCGCTTGAAAAAAGAAGATGATAATGCTTTAATCAACAGTGCTGTCGGCTATACCAGCGCACTCACAGAATATTTAATTGACTACACCAATGACAGTCCTGTCGTCAAAGCACAGGAAAAACAGGAGAAAATCAATATTTTAAATGGAATGCATTTCGATGCAGATGACGATAATGATAAAAAAATTGAAGATATGAAAAGTTATATTCAAAATCTTGGCATTTCTGATAAAGCAATGATGTATCAGGCTGTCGTAATGTCTGAAAAGCTTAGAAATGTTTCTGATACAAAAACAGAAACAGAAACTGCTTTCAATGCACTTTCGGTTCATGACAGCAATCCATTTCAAACATTTATCAAGCCTCTTGCTGATTTTGAACCTGTAGAAGAAACTGAACCAGATTTTACAGAAATTACAGAATCTTTTACAGAACCATTTTCCGAAATTCTTACAGAAGAATTCACAGAATCCGCTCCGGAAGAGACGGAAGAACTCTCTCAGGAATTCACAGAAGAAACAGAAATAACAGAATCTGAATCTGAAACAGAATCCGAATCCGAAACCGAAACCGAAACAGATGCAATTCCCGTTCCTCCTGATTTAAACCCTGATTCTTTAAGTCAGTATCTTGAAAATCTGAAAAATAATATTGCTGAAGCTATTGGTCTAGGGAAAGAAAATATTGATGCTGTTATTGAAAATGCAAGACAGTCTTATGATGAATCAAAACAGACTTTAATTTCTTTTTATGATACATTGCAGGCTCTTGCTTCACTTAGTAAAATGATTCCGGATACATCTTCTTTGATGCCTTCTGACGGTGGTATCTCTCAGGAAGATTTACTCCGCATGTATCTCCAGCAGATGGGCGGAACGTCTTCGGGCATGTCTATGAATGATTTAATGTCTATGTATACTTCCGCCTTTGACATGCAAAGTTTACTGAATCAAAATTCCGGCTCAGGTCAGCAGAATCTGCAAGATTTAATGTCTATGTATACTGCTGCTTCCGGTATGCAGGATTTGCTTTCCATGTATACAAATCCCGCTTCTGCAATACCTTCCGGAACATCTGCTCAAGATTTAATGGCAGCTTATACTGCTGCTTCCGGTGTTTCTCAGGACGATTTAATGAAAATGTATCTGCAAGGTACAGGCACAAACTCCGGCAATACTTCTCCTCAGGATTTAATGGCGGCTTATGCTTCTGCTACAGGAATGTCTCAGGAAGATTTAATGAAAATGTATACTGCTCAAAATCCTTCTGAATCTTCCGGCACTTCTGCTTCCATGACTCCGGAAGAAATGATGAAAGCTTATATGAATGGCTCTATGTCTCAGGAAGACTTGATGAAAATTTACGCTGAACAGCAAGGGCTTTCTTCTGATGATATGCAAAATATGATGGAACTTGCCGGTATGTCGGAAGTGGAGCTTGCTCAAAAAATGGACGAATATATGCAAAATCCTGACCCTGATACATTGCTTGACCTTTACGACCAATATATTGCTTCTGGTAGTTACGATTCCAATATGAGTACATTTGGAGTTATCAGCATGGATGCACCTTCCATGATTCAGCTTTATGTAGACAGCTTTGAAGCGAAAGAATCCGTTCAGAAATGCATTGAAGAATATAATAAAACCGTTTCAGAAGAAAATCAAATCAGTTATACAGATTATGTCGGTCTGTTGATGAGTTCTGTGACAACAATTGTGAATGTTATTTCTTATATTTTAATTGCCTTTGTAGCGGTTTCTCTGGTTGTATCTTCCATTATGATAGGCATTATCACTTATATTTCCGTTCTGGAACGTACTAAAGAAATCGGCATTCTTCGGGCAATTGGTGCATCAAAACAAAATATTTCACAAGTATTCAATGCAGAAACATTTATTATCGGCTTTTGTTCCGGTCTGATAGGTGTGATTATGACAGAATTGATTTTAATTCCGTCTAATATTGTTATTCATAAAATAGCAGATACAACTGATGTTAGTGCTGTTCTTCCAACAGCTGCTGCATTTATCTTAGTTATTATCAGTGTTGTTTTAACTTTAATCGGAGGTTTGATTCCTGCCAAAAAAGCTGCCACTAAAGACCCTGTTACTGCACTTAGAACTGAATAAAAAATATCCGCAGAAAAAAAAACTTCTGCGGATTTTTAAATTATGCTACAATTTCAAACATCCCCATCATGCCATGTAATTTTGTTCCGACATCACTTCCGAATGGCAATAAAGCGACTGCTACCGGAAATAATTCCGGATTATCTGCATCTAACTGCTTTAACTGCGCATAATCACCTTGAATATCTACAATTTCATAATCATGCATTTCCATGTGTTAAGCCTCCTGTGTAATTTTTAAAAGTTCTTCACGAGCATTTCTCAACATAAGTTCACTAGGATTTTCACCGCCCATAATACGGGCAATCTCTAAAACTCGTCCTTCAAAATCAAGCTGGTGTACTTGTGTGACAGTGCGGTCAGCTTCCTGATGCTTTTCAATCATGTAGTGTGTATCCGCCATCACTGCAATCTGTGATAAATGCGTTACACAAAGCACTTGCCGTTTCCGGCTGATTTCTCTGAGCTTAATTCCAATTTTCTGTGCTGCCTTTCCGCTGACACCAGTATCAATTTCATCAAAAATTAAAGTTGGTATACTGTCCCTGTCAGCAATTACAGATTTTAATGCAAGCATAATTCTTGAAAGTTCACCACCGGAAGCGATTTTAGAAATGGGCTTTGGTTCTTCACCCTTGTTTGCTGAAATTAAAAATGTAATGGCATCTCTTCCATGAACGGTTAATTTTCCCTTTTCCTGCTGAACAGTCAACACAACATCTGGCATATCTAAAAATTTTAATTCTTCTGCAACACGTTCAGAGAATTTTTTTCCGGTCTGTTCACGGTATTCTGAAAGTGCATTTGCTTTTTCAGTGACTTCTGCTAATAATTCTGCTTTTCTGGCTTCAAGCTGAGTAATTTTTCCAGTATCTTCTTCAAGAGAAGAAATTTCCTGTTTTGCATTTTCATAGAGTTGAATTAACTCATCAAAATCACAGAAAAATTGTTTTTTCGCCTGACCGATTGCCTGATATCTCTGCCGGATTTTTTGCCATTCGCTTTCATCAAGTGTAATATCTTCTGACATGCTTTGCAAATCCTGTGCAATGTCTTTCAGTTCAATTAAGCAAGTTTGCAGTCTTTGAGGAATATCGCCGGTATTTGGAAAAACATCTTCAATTTCCTGCAACAACAGCATTGCAGAACGAATCTGCTCAGAAGCAGAACCTTCCTGCTCCAGTCCTAACAGTCCGGCACTTCCGGCTAAAGCAGAGATAATTCTTTCTGCATTTTCAGCTTGCATCAAAGCCGTTTCCAATGTTTCTTCCTCACCAGATTTCAAATGCAGTGCGCCGATTTCCTGAATTTGTTTTTGCAGAATGACAGATTTCTGACGGCGTTCCTGTTCTTTCCGGCGAAGTCTGCCAAGTTCTTTTGCAGCAGTCTGTAATTCTTTGAAAGCCGTCTGATAAGATTCCAGAAATTCTGAATTTCCACCGAATGCGTCCAGTACCTGCAAATGATTTTCTGCATTCAGTAATACTTGATTATCGTGCTGTCCGTGAATTGAAATTAACAGCATTCCTAATTCTTTTAAAGCAGATACAGAAGCAGTTTTTCCGTTAATTCTGCCGATACTTCCGCCATCTGCACGGATTTCTCTGGTTAAAGTAATTTGATTTTCCTCAGCGGAAATACCTCGTTCTTCCAGTATCTGCATGACTGTTTCCGGCAGATGGGTAAATAATGCGGTAATGCAAGCACGGTCACAGCCAGTTCTGACCCAGTCTCTGGAAACTCTCTGTCCTAAAACTGCTTGAATTCCATGAATCAGAATAGACTTGCCTGCGCCGGTTTCACCTGTAAAAACATGAAAGGCATTTTGAAACCGAATGCAGGCTTTTTCAATCACAGCAAGATTTTCAATATAAAGTTCTTCCAACATGTATTTTTCATCACCTGTTCTGCAAGTTTTCCATCAGTTCACAAGCAAGCTGTCTGGCCTGCCTTGTGGAGCGCATTAGTACAAAAATAGTATCATCACCGGCAAGTGTACCTACAATTTGAGGCTGTTCCATTTTATCCAGCATTGTACAAACCGCCTGTGCTGTTCCACTAACGCATTTAATCACCAGTATATTTTCAGCATAATCAATATTTTTAATATTTCCGTTCATAAAATCAGGAATTTTTTCTGTTACAGGCGGTTCTTGATAATAATATATCCCATCTTCACCAGCTTTTTTCATCAGATGCAGTACTCGGATATCACGGGAAACAGTCGCCTGTGTCACAGGGAAGCCTTCTTTTGCAAGAAATTCTTTTAATTCCTCCTGATTTTTAATATGTTGTGTCCGGATTAAACGGAGAATGGTTTCATGTCTGCTATTTTTCATCATTCACTCACTTCTTATTCTGGTATGCCTTTAATGGATTGCATCAATTTTTTATTGACTGAGTCAAAAAATCCACTTTCCTTCATGCTGATTAACGAAGTTGTATATTTGGATTTAAAAATTTCGAGGGAATAGGCTGACGGGAAAACAACAGGCGGTTCGCCGTCTGCACTCAGGCAAATACTTCTGGAACAATCTGCTGTATGCTGAATGATAATTTTTCGTTCTGAAGAAAGCAATAAAGGACGATTAAACAGCGAATGCGGACAAATTAAAGTCATTTCAATACAGGATAATTCAGGTTCCATTAAAGGACCACCTGCGGAAAGCGCATAGGCTGTAGAGCCTGTTGGCGTACTGCATATGATGCCGTCTGCACGATAACGTCCAATTACGGCATTATCTGCTTTTACAGAAAAATCAAATACTTTTCCATAAAGTCCGGATATGACAATATCATTCAATGCATGGAATTTTAATGTTTTTCCTTCTCCATGAAGTTCTGCTTTTAACAGCATTCGCTTGGAATAATGATAGTTTCCGGAGAATAAATTTTCCAGTTCGTCCAGCTGATTTGTTTCTAAGCTTGCCATGAATCCTAAATGTCCGGTGTTAATGCCTAATAATCCGGCAGATGCGCCTATCATTTCTCTGGCACAGCGCAATATTGTTCCATCTCCACCGATGGCTATGACAATATCTGCACGATATGCCACTGAGGAAAAAATATCATATTTGACATAAGGACAGTCTTTAAATTCTGTCCGGTAGGCTTCATCAATCCAAACTATTCCGCCAAGCTGGTGAAGCCGTTGACAGACTTCCAATGCACATGATAAAGCATTTTTTTTCTGAAAATTCGGATAAATGACAAAATTCAGCATAGTTTTCACTCACTTTACTGCAAATCTATGACAACAAGTTCTGGTCGGTTATAAAATCGGGGGAGTTTGGTAGATTCTCTGGCAAGTCCTCTGCTGACAAGCATTGTGACCTGACCAGACTGATATTTTCCGCCGGCATACTCCGGAAATAGTCCTTGATTTGGAGCATATAGCCCATTTAATAAATATGGGATACGCCATTGACCACCGTGTGCATGTCCGGATAATACTAAATCAAATTGACAATTTTCATATAATGGAAATAATTCCGGCCGATGAGATAACAGAATGGTGTAATTTCCATTTTGTGCCGTTTCGTTCAGCAGTTTCAATTGCTGTTCTGTAGAATTGGAATTTTCAGAAAAAACTAAACTGTCAGGGTCATCTACACCACAAAGATTGATTTTTTCCTGATTGCATTCTAAAATTTTCATTTCTCCAGAAAGTGTCTGAATCTGATGTTGTTGCAGAAACTGCATATGATTAAGAAATTTTTCTTTTGTACACCAGCCCTCATGATTTCCAGTTACATAATAGCAAGGATATTTTTCAGAAATGGCCGTAAGTACAATTTCTGTATTTTCATCTGACATCTGGTCATCAAAGATATCTCCGCAAAGTGCAATGATATCCGGATGCTGTGCATCAATGGCTTCCAGTAAATTTTTCTGATTTTTTCCATAATAACAAGAATGCAGGTCTGTCAGGAGTACAATTCTGACAGGATATTCCAGTTTTTCTGTCTGTAACTGATACTGCCTTATCAAAAAACGCTGGTCTAAGCCACATATGACAAAAACTGTGAAAAGCAGGATAAGACACCATTTTATTTTTTTCTTCATGAAATTTCCTTCCGGAGATATAGTAGATATTCTGTATTGCCCGTACCGCCTTGAATGGGAGATTCACAAGAATTTATTACTTGAAAACCAGTTTGTACAGCGAATATTTGCATTTCTGAAAGAACTTGCTTTCTGATTTTTTCAGATTTGACAACGCCTTGTTTGTTTAACGCTTTTTTACCAGCTTCAAACTGCGGTTTTACAAGGGCAATACATTCTGCTTGGTCTGCTAAAAGCTGAAATGCTGACGGAAGAACATGCTTCAAAGAAATAAATGATACGTCAATACTGCAAAAATCAGGTGTTTCCGGAAAATTTCCAGAAGTTAAATTCCGGATATCTGTATTTTCAAGATTGACAACTTGTGCATGATTTCTTAATGTTTCAGATAACTGACCATGACCGACATCAACTGCATAAACAAGCTTTGCACCGTGTTTAAGCATACAGTCTGTAAAACCTCCTGTAGATGCGCCAATGTCAAGGCAAATTCTGCCGTTCAGTTCTACAGGGAACTGTTTCAGCGCACCTTCTAATTTTAGTCCGCCTCTGCCAACAAAAGGAATATCTTCCAGTTCTAAGATATCTTCTTCTGAAATCAATTCTGACGGTTTGATACAAATTTGATGATTTACCAATACTCTGCCTTCTGTAATTAACATTTTCGCACGTGAACGGCTTTGGCAGAGATGCTGTTCTGTCAGTGCAATGTCAAGTCTTGTTCCCATAAGCGTAAATATAACGACAAACTGCATGTGCAGATAATTCTGACTTTTCCAGCAGTGCAGGCACAGAAGCCTGTTTTAAAAAACAATCTGCGGAAACTCTGACATAACGGCCTTTAAAGCCGTACTGTGCTAACAATGAGCCGAATATTGTTGAAATTCCGCCATAACCACTGCTTTCTTCAAAGAAGAAAACGATTCTGTACTGTAATGCTTTTTCTACAAGTTCTTCCATTACCGGAAAGATTCTGGTTAATTTCAGCAAACTTGTCGGATAGCCACTTTTTTCACAAGTACAGTGTGCTTCCCAAAGTGCCTGATAGACTCTGCCATAAGAAATTAAAAGCATATCAGAATCTGTTTCTGTGAAAGTGTATTCTGTATTCAGGTTTTCTTTTGGGAATGTCATATTTTTATCATTGCCCCGTGGATAGCGAACAGCTGTTAAACCAGTGTCTTCCTGAATGGCTCTTCTCATGCAAAGGCGCAATTCTTCATAACAAGAGGGGGAATAAATGACTGCTCCCGGAATCGAAGTCAGCATTGGTACATCAAATGTTCCTTGATGTGTTTCACCGTCTTCTCCAACAATGCCAGCTCTGTCAATGCCCAGCACAACATGTAGTTTTCCAATTGCTACATCATGCAGAAGCTGGTCATATGCTCTTTGTAAAAATGTCGAATATACGGCAAATACTGGTTTCATACCAGCAGCTGCCAGCCCTGCTGAAAATGTGACTGCATGTTGTTCTGCAATGCCTACATCATAAAAGCGTTCCGGAAATTCCTGCTGAAAATATTGTAAGCCTGTCCCAAATGTCATTGCTGCGGTAACTGCACAGATTTTATTATCTTTTCTGGCTATAGTCGTTAATTCCTGCCCGAATACGTCAGAATAGCAGTCATTGCCGGAAACTTCCGGATTTCCGGTAATAATATCAAATCTTGGTACACCGTGAAATAAACTGGGATTTTTTTCAGCTGGAAGATAGCCTTTTCCTTTTATAGTATTGACATGAATAAAGACAGGGGCATCATACCGCTTTGCTGTACGAAGCACTTCTTCCAGTTCCTGCATATTATGCCCGTCAACAGGCCCTAAATAGACAAATCCAAACTGTTCAAACATAGTCGCCTGCTGAAACATGACACGCTTGAAACTGTCTTTTGTTTTTTTCAGGACTTTCACAGCATGTGAGCCGACTCCAGGGGTATTCATTAAATTTTTTTCAAGCTGTTGTTTTTTGAGAACATAGCTTTCACTTTCACGGATAGACCGCAGATAGCCGGATACTGCACCGACATTTCCGGAAATAGACATATTATTGTCATTCAGAATCACAATCAGATTCTTCATTTTTTTCTTACCGCCGTTATTCAGCCCTTCAAAAGCCATACCGCCGGTCAGTGCGCCGTCTCCGATGACAGCTATGACATGATGATTATCACCCTGCATTCTCATTGCTTCAGCAATTCCACACGCTGCGGAAATTGAAGTACTGCTGTGTCCGCTGATGAAAATATCATGTTCTGATTCATCTGGTTTCGGGAAGCCTGCAAGCCCATTTTCTTTTCGGATGGTAGAGAATTTTTCTGCTCGTCCAGTCAGAATTTTATGGGTATAACACTGATGTCCCACATCCCAGATAATTTTGTCAGCTGGTGAATCAAATACTCTGTGCAGTGCCATTGTCAGCTCTACTGTTCCAAGATTAGAGGCTAAATGTCCGCCGTTTTTAGAAATCACCCTGACCAGAAGAGAACGGATTTCTTTTGCAAGTTTCCGGCACTGATAGAAATTTAATTTTTTTAAATCTTCCGGCAGATGCAGGTCTTTGAGCTGATATTCTCCGGCATCTTGATTTGTTGTACTCATAGGTTTATCACTACTTATCTTTATGGTTTATTTTTGTTAATTCAGAGGCATCAATGCGCCGATAAAAATCCCTAATACTGCACCACAGACAACTTGCAAAGGGGTATGCCCCAGCAGTTCTTTAAATTGTTTTTCTTTGTCTACAGTTTCATCTTGTGAAAAGAGTTTCTGCATAATTTGATTCAGCTGTTTGGCATGTTTTCCAGCTTCTAAACGAACATTTGCAGCGTCATACATAACAATGGCTGAAACTACAAACATGACTGCAAATACAGCAGAATCCCAGCCTTCTGCTCTGCCTGTGGAAATCAATGTTGCACAAACCAGAGAAGAATGAGAACTTGGCATTCCTCCAGAACCATAAAGTCTTTCCAGCTTTACAGAAGCATTCTGAATGAAAAACAGGATAAATTTAATGACCTGTGCAGATGCCCAGCCGATAATTCCTGCACATAAAATCGGATTATATATCATGATTACTCACTTTCTATTTATTTTTTACTGCCTGCGGTTCAGGAGCGCATCGGTTAAAGCTTGTAAAAAGGCTTTCGCTTCTGAATCGGGAAATTTTTGAAGCTGTGCATGTGCTGAAGCAGTTAATTCAGCAGCTCGTTTTTGTGCGTCTTCCAGTCCGAGGATAGTGACAAAGGTTTTTTTCTCTTCTTCGGCATCACTTCCGGCCGGCTTGCCCAGCTGTTCAGAAGTGGCTGTTACATCAAGGATATCATCAATAATTTGAAAGGCTAAACCTAAAGCCATGCCATAACTTCCGGCTGCCTGCACTAATGCGGGAGAAGCTTTTCCACAAATACAGCCCATCTGACAGGAAGCTTTCATCAATGCACCAGTTTTGCCAAGGCACATGATTTCAAGTTCTTTTGCAGTAACTGCTTCCTGTGTTTCAAACTGCATATCCAGCATCTGACCGCCAACCATGCCGGAACTGCCTTCTTCACGGGAAAGGATTTTGATTAAAGCAAGCTTTTGTTCCGGTGTTAAAGTAATGTCCTCGGCAATGACTGAAAACGGCGCACAAATCAACGCATCACCGGCTAAAATAGCAGTGGCTTCACCAAATGCCTTGTGACAGGAGGGCTTTCCTCTTCTCATGTCGTCATTGTCCATTGCAGGAAGGTCGTCAAAAATCAGTGAAGAGGTATGTGTCATTTCCATTGCACATGCAGCAGCATCGGCAGTTTCTAATGTACCTCCACACGCTTCACAGAAGGCATAAATCAATGCCGGACGAATACGCTTTCCTCCGGCAGTCAGAGAATGACGCATTGCATCAAATAAAGTATTTACGGCAAGAGCGTTTTCTTCTGCCTGTTTCTGCATAGCGGAAACAATGGTTAATAATCGTTGTTCTGTACGTTCAGCATAAGATTTCAGTTGTATTTTCTGATTTTCATTCATGGGGATTTCTCCTTTTGTTATATTTTGAACATAGATTCAACAATTATCCGCACAGGTATGCAGATAAGCGTAAATCGCTGTACCAGCAGCATTGTCACAGGAAAATACAGGCTCTGCAAAGGCGGTTTCTGCTTTGACAGACTGTTTCAGATGATTTTGAATATATTGGTCTGCCATAACCCCTCCGGCATATAAAACCGGTATTGCAGAGGTGGTTTTAAAAGCTGCTGCTGTCATCTGTTCCAATACATTGGCAATTGCTGTTAAACAGAATAAAGCAATATCACATGGCTGATATTCTGTTTGTTGCAGCATTTTTGCACATTGGTTTTCCAGCCCTGAAAGGCAACAGTTCAGTTCTTTCATCACGGGCTTGTATTGGAAGTGCTTCCGGCTCTGCATGGCTAAGGTCTCTAATTCTGCGCCGCATGGAAATTGAAGTCCAAGCATCAGCCCTACACGGTCAATTAACTGTCCTGCCTTTAAATCCAGTGAACTGGATACCGGCTGAATGTCAAATAAAGTTTCGTTCTGTACGGGTCGGCAAAGAACACAGTCTGTTGTTCCTCCGCTGACGTGAAAGGCGAAAAATTCTCTTTTCAGCCAGTCAAGCTTTCCGGCAGAGTGCAACGCTGCTAAAATATGCCCTGTCTGGTGACTTGTCTGGTATACTGGAATGTGTAATGCTTGGCCTAACATTTGTGCTGTTCCTGCTCCACAGAGGAAGCATGGCATGTAAGAGTCTTCTGTATTGCGTGGTTTGACGGAGACCCCTATTGCGGTTAAATGTTCTGTTTCAAGCTGTGCCAGCACTTCAGGGAGCTGTACAGTGTGATGAAAGACAGCATCACTTTGGCGAAGGCCTTTCTGACCGGCTTTGACAGGGAGTAATTTTTTAGCTTGTGAGACCGTTCGGGTATCGCTGTGATAAATGGCTGCTGAGGTGGTATAGTTGCTTGTGTCCAGTCCCAGAAAATTTGCCATTTTATTGCTCCTGATTTCTGACATATTTTCCTAAAATGCCGTTTATGAAAGAGGTATCTTCTGGAGAAGCGTAAATTTCGGAGAGGTGGACGGCTTCGCTGACAATGACGGCTGGTGAGAGGTTTTGAGCGTGCTGAAGTTCATAAACTGCCATTCTTAAGATGATTAAATTGGTACGGGCGATACGGGACAGCGCACGTTTTGGGCTGTAAGAGCTGATGAGGTTATCTAATGTTTGTGTTTCATTGAGAACCCCTTTGACGAGGGTTTTACTGCGTTCACTGAGTTTCATTTCGCCGATATCTTCTGCGATTTGGAACAATTCTTCTGGGGAGTCCTCACGGAAGGAGGCTTCAAAGAGGATTAAGAACGCATGTTCTCTGTGAGGGCTGACTTTATTATTTTTCTGATTAGAATCTTTCATATTTCCTCCTGTAGGCCGCTAATTTCGACATGGACGTGTACAGCGGTGACGCCGGTCATATCCTGAATGCTTTGTTTCACAGTTTTCTGGACTCTGGCAGCAACGGAAGCGGCACGGCAGCCATTTTTGACGAAGATGTGTAATTCAGCGGAGATTGCGCCGCCGAGGTTGGTAATTTTGACAGGGTTATTTTCTGTGAGGCCAGCGACACCGGCAGTTTCACGGGCGGAGATGGCAGCGACCTGCCGGAGGACGTCATCAGAAATCTGAATGGTACGTTCTGCTTTTTTCATATTATCCATACTCATATAATGGAAACTTCCTTTCGTGAGATTTTTGGGGTATATCTTATTTTAGCACAAAGGGAGGGTATTTGTCAATGGGGTATAGCAGAAAAGTTATGTGGTGGGCGCACCACACACACATCCTTGATATATAATAATGTATAAATATTGTTTCAGTGTGTGTGTGCTGTGTGTGCCGTTAAATAGTTACAGAAAAGTTACAAATGCCTTTTTCATTTGACTTCAAAAATCCGAATGTTCTCCGCCGGAATTGTTACCTCTCCTAAAATCGTTTCTTTTATCATCGCTGCCGAAGATGCGTCTAATCCCTCTGTTTTTACCACTACTTTCGCTGTGTCACCGTCCAGATATACCACACAATCCGAAAACCCCTGAGACTTTATCAAGGATTCTATCGTCCCTTCATGTTCAATTAAACTTGCTACCTCTGCCGCATTTAAAGCCGCTGTTACTGCTTCCTCTTCCGCTACATCTCCCCCGCCTATCATGGTCTGAAGTGTCTGAACTGCCTCATCTCGACTGGCCGTCTTTTCAAGCCTTGCCTTTGCAAAATAATCCGCTGAAGGGTCAGGCTCTGCATTCACAAATTCTGTATCTCCATAATGACTCACCGTTGTGCTTTCTTCCAGCTCCGTCACCGGTGTGGTCTGAACTGCTTTGAAATCCGCTTTCGTGTACGCATAGTTGATATAGACCGCTGCCGCCAAAAATAGCGTTAAACAAGAAAGTATCATTTGCTTTTTCCCAATAATCAAAGTCGGCTTATTCATGTAAATCATTCCTTTCTGTCATTCGCTGCATGTTCCAGCTGTGTGACGTAAATCTGAGACATGCGCAATCCACATGCCACTGATACGGTTTTATAAACGGTTTCCTGTACCGTACTGACTGCTCCCCCCTCACAGGCAATCACCACTCCCGTCACGGCAGGCAGCGAAACGGATTCAATTAAAGCTTCCTTCTGCGAACCGCCAACGGTTACATAACGACTGTTGCCTTCCTGCGCATAATGGCAAGTCTCACTGCCCTCTAAGGTCACAAGAACTTCTGTTTTCCCTACTCCGGAAATCTGGCTTAACATCTCAGAAAGCTCCTCCTGTAATGCTAATCGATAGGCTTCCGGTGTGCTGCTCTGTGCTGAAGTCTCCGGTTCAGAATCCTCCTGCGAAGTCTCCAAACACGAAGAAAGGGCAATACAGGCAATCCCAAACAAGCCAATTATAACCAGAATATGAATTAAAATATCTTTTTTAAAATTACTTTTGTACTGATTCCAGAGTTTGCGAAACATGAAGCTGCACCTCCTCTCCAAGTAAATCTTTTAAAAGCATAACTGCCGTCTGCGGGTCGTCACAAGTGAGAGAGACATCAGTAATAGATATGCAGTTATCTTCTGAAACATGCACAGAAGCCTCTAACCGGTCACAGGAGAGGCCACTCTGCTTAAGGGCATTGTTTAATGCTTGCTCGGCTGCTGCCTCTGTAAAGGCTTGTACGGAACTGCTGGAGCGTTCCAACTGTAAAGATTCTAAATTACTCGAAATTTGCAGATGCCGAAAAGGAGAAATTAAACTAATAATACACACCAAAGAAATTAAAAACTTAACTTGCTTCCGAAGGGAAGAATCCGGACAGATAAGCAGACAGACCGAAACGGCAACGCTGAGAAGGCAGACACCAACAACAGCAGTTTTCAATTCAGTCATGAAAACACTCCTTTCACGAAAACAGCTTTAATTGCTTAACGTCATCAGCAAGCCTATGCTTACAACAAACATTACCCCAAAACTGACCGCCACGGAAAAGCCAATAGAGACGATTTTTTCCAAATTTCGAAATAATTTGCTTAACCCTTCCTGTGCGAAAATCTCTGAAACTGTTCCTGCTATCGTCATTAACATTTTGTATAAAAATAAATCTGTCATAACAGGAAGTAATAACGCTGTTACCGCCATCACACCTGTCATACCTGCTGTTGATTTTACTACTCCCATGCTCCCCAGTACAGCTGTATATGCATCAGATACCGCTCCACCAACAAACGGTACAAATCCCGATATTGCATACTTTACCGCCTTTGTTCCTGCCCTGTCTGCTGATACGGCTACTACACTCTGTACCGACAAAAAACCTAAAAATAATGCCATCAATATCCCATTTAGCCAGATACTCACTCTCTGTATTAAGTTTAATACCCCTCCAAGCGACATTTCTGGATTTATCCCGTCCGCCAAACTAATACATATTCCCATCGTCAGCACCGGAAACAATATTTTAGTGGCAATTTCTAATGCAATATCGCATAAAAACAACATCGCTCCCTGATACCCTGCTGAGGCCGTTAAATGTCCGCTGACTGCCAGCACTCCCCCAAATATCCCAGAAAAGGCTGTCATGAAATTAGCTGACTGCTCCAATACTTCCCCAGAATTTAAAAATACTTCCGTTACCGGTCTCACTGCCGTCACCGAAGCACATAATACTGCTATGACATCACATATTTTAGAGATTGCCGTCTTTTGTGTGCTGAAACTCTCTGCTAAGGCTGAAAGTAAAATAACTCCTGCTAACAGGCTCAATACTTCAAACGGCTCTTGTATTCTGCTTTCCACATGTCCCCATACTTCCCCCAGCATGTCAGAAACCTGCATTCCTGTGAAATGCTCCGTATCCATACCAGAAAGCACGAATTCTTCCGGCAAAGCCTGATTTAATAAATTTTCTAGTTCCTCATCGTAATGATATTCCGTGTTCACTCCATCACCTCCAATATCATTTCCGCCAATGCCAGAAATAACGGAAGCCCAAGCAGTACCAGCAGTACCCTTCCGCATAGTTCCACTGCCGTCCCTATCGCATTCTCTCCACAATCTTTACAAACATCTGCCCCAAGCTGCGTTAGATACACTATTCCTACCGCCTTCCATAAAATCCCGAAATACTCCCCTTCTAAAGCACTTTGTTCATAAATGTTCCTCGCCGTTTTTACAATCCGCTCCGCTTCCGGTAACAACATCAAAAGCAGTACCCCACATACCCCTAAACTTAACAGCATTCCATAAACTTTCTGATACTGTTTCAACACTAACCCCAATATACAGCCAATGATACAGAAAATGACTGCCACTTCCGGATGCGCCGTCATAACCCGAACACCGCCTTGACTGTCTCAAATAATTCCTGAATCTGGTCAATCATTAACATCAATACCACAATTAACCCTGCTAATACTGTCATCATGCCTTGTTCTTCCCTGTCCGACTTCTTTAAAACCAAGCTCAGCACGGAAACAATAATCCCAATCCCAGCAATTTTAAAAATAAAATCAATCTCCAAGCCCTTCCGCCCCTTTTTACAAGAATAAAATGACCAGCATCGCCCCGCCCAATACCCCCAATGACGGATATAATTTACTTTTCTGCTGTGAAGTTTTCTGTGTTTCTTTCAGAATGTGCTTTATTTGTCCCCTGCAAAGCTCCAGAGCTTTCAACTGCCCTTGTAAGTCAGATTTCCCAAGCGTGCTTCCCAAGGCTTCCAGAGCTTGCACAGCCCCCCCTGTGAAGGAGCTTTCTTTTAAAGCCTCTTTCCAGAGGCGTTCTGGTATCTCTCCCCTGCGGTCAAGCCTTTGCAAAAAGTCAAAATGAATATACTCCTCTTTTCCGGCTAATGTGTGGAATAATTCTTCCAAAGTCAAGTTCTGATACCGGAGCAGTATTTCACAATCTTCCAGAAAGTATAAAATTTTATGATATTCTTTTATGTGCCTTCTGACCTGATACCCAGCGTAAAACCCAGCTCCTGCACATCCTGCAAACAGCAGCCATATCCCGAACAATTTCATAATATCCTCCTGACCGTCTGTATATGTCCTTCTTTTAAAAAAAGATGATACTGAAAAAAGCCGTTTTCCAGCAAAGGCTTTAAAACAGGACGTTTTTTCAATTCTTCCAGACTGCCGGCATGACAGGAAGCAATGACTTTCACACCACAGCCGGATACTTGCAAAAGAGCTTGTACATCTTCGGGAGTGCTTATCTCATCACAAATCATATATTCCGGATTCATCACCCGTAAAGCCGTTAAAACTCCCACAGTTCGGGGGTAGCCGTCAAATACATCTGTCATATTTCCAATATCATGGGAAGGGATTCCTCTCCGAACAGAAGCAAGCTCTCCCCTTTCGTCAATTAAAGCCGTTCTGTACTGATTTCCGCAAAGCCGGCAGAAATCTCTTAAATAAGTCGTTTTTCCGCTTCCGGCTGTTCCAGCCAGAAGAATACTTCCTTCCACTTGATGCCAGACCGTTTCTGCAATGCCGAGATACTCCCCTGCAATTCTGAAATTCAAACTGCTGATATAATTCAAATTTTTAACAGATTGTCCCTCACGGACAGCACTTCCACAAATGCCGACTCTGCAACCGCCTTTCACGGTAATATAGCCATCTGCAAGCTCCTGTTCATAGCGATACACAGAATAAGAGCATACCGCCTGAAACGTCCTGTTCATATCTTCAGGGCTTATCACACAATTTTTATCTGGTGTAAATTCTTTTCCGAATGCCACGATTCCAAAAGGTTTATGTACTCTGAGGCGGATTTCCTGAATCTGTGTATCAGGAAGCCGGAGCAGTACTTCACGGACTTTCACAGGCAGGTAAGCCGAAATTTCTTTTAAAGCATCTTTTGCGGTCACGGTCAGCACGTCCTTTCTAAGGTATACTATGCGGAACATGTCCGAAATATGACAGCAAAAACCAGCCCAAAAAGGACTGGTTTTTGAAATATATCTGACAAGAGGTTACTGTGCATCTTCTAAAGTTTTAATTGCCCCCATGAAAACGGGCAAATTTGTTTTTCTGTCCACTATCATATAGACAAAAGGTCTGTCAAGTGTGATTGTTTTATACTCTGGTTCTTCCATTTCACAGCCATCATTCATTTCCACCACTGTCACAGCAGCGGCCTTTGTGCCTTCCTCGTCAACGTCAATATGTGTCTTGTGGAAAACTCGTCCGATGTATAAATCGTCAGAAACCGTCATCTTGGAAAAATTAGCCGCTCCTGTAAAGGCTTCCGGCATTCCCATTTCCTTTAATGCCTCATTCAAAGTGATTTCATAATCATAACTGAATTTCGGCAAAGCGGTATGTGTTTCAATGCTGACCGGATTAGAAAGCGTTTCCTGTAAAGATTCTGCTGTTAAGCCTGAAATATAGTCATCTACAGAAAGTCCTTCTTCCGGCAGTAATGCTGCAAAAGCATAATCTCCGCCACGATAGTATTTATAAAAGCCCGTTGCATGTGCATCTTCTAAATAGTAATATTCATTACTGGAATACATCATCTGAACTTTCTGCACAGTACCGTCCCAAGCAGTGAAATCGGCTTCTCTGACATCCCATTCAGGATTGTAAGGGCTTTGCCATTTTGCATCAAAGGCAACTGCGTTAATTAAGTACATTACAGCACTGTCGCTAATTCTTTGCAAAAGTTCCGGAATCATGCCGTCTGTCTTTTCTTCGCACCAGCTGTTAATGTCCTTTACAGTCGTATCATCAAACGGAGCTTTAAAGGCATCTGCACCGTAATAATCAGCATTTGTTTGTAAAAAGTCAGCATAAACTTTAATTCTTTCTTCGTCATCTCTGAACCAGATAGAATTTGCTGTGGAAAGTTTGCAATATTCTACATTTGGCTGGGAATTTCTCTGTGTGTAAAGATATTGATTCAAATCTTCTAAAGGCAGTCCGCCGAGGGTTTGTTCCATTTCTGCTTTTGTAGAGCCGTCTGCACCGTTCGCTGTCATGCCTAAAGCCTGTACGACAGAATAAGGAGAAACTAAAATATTTTCCTCTGGATTTGTCTTTTCAGCCTGTTGAAACAGATTTAAATAAAATCCTGTCTGCGACTGAACAAAAGTATTGTCTAATTCTTTTCCGGTCACTTCAGCAGATTTTACAGCTTCACTTAAATTCACTGTGCCAGAATTTAAAGTTATTGGTTCGTTCTGAATACCGACAATCTGCTTTAAAATCACCAGAGAATCAGAAGAATCTACTTTATCATCACGGTTCACGTCAGCAAGTGCATTCTGCACATCTGAAAGCAATTCCTTTCCAAGAAGAGCTTTATTTAAAGTAATCACGTCCAGAATGTCTGTATTTCCGTCCATTGTCACATCTCCAGCGGAAAATGTTGCACTCATTCCGTCATTATATTCCGTGGAGGGTTCAGAATCTTCTGCAAAGCCCGTCAGACATGCCCCAAACTGGAAACAGCATAATAAAGCCGTTAATCCTGCTAAAAATTTCTTGTTTTTCATAAAATCACCTCATTTAAGATTATGTTATTCTGCCATACCGACAATCTGCTTTAAAATCTCTAACGCATCAGAAGAATCAATTTTATCATCATGGTTAATGTCAGCAGTTTTATTCTGCATAGCAGTGAGTGTTTCCTTGCCAAGAATCGCCTTATTGACAGTAATCACATCAAGAATATCAATAGAGCCGTCAAGTGTCACATCTCCTGCGGTAAGTTTTACTCCAGCAGCTTCTTCAGCATAGTCAGAATATAAATGAAAGCGGCAGTCATACTTATCTGTAAATCCATGTTCTTCACAATAAGCTTTTATTGTCTCAAGTTCTTCCTGTGTCTTTGAAATGAATTCAAGAAAAAAAGCTACAACATGAGGCTGAGGTTCGCTGTCATATTTCACAAACATATCAGCAGTGGCAGAATAATGATTTTCTGCTATAAACTGCTGTACCTGTTCCATTGCCTGCATCATTTCAGGGTAAATTGTGGTATCTGTCTGGTAAATGATATCATAACGAATATCATATTTTTCTGTAAAGCCCTTTTCATCGCAGAAAGCCTTAATTTTATCTGCTTGTTCCTGTGTTGCTGGTCTGATGATGATATAGCCATAATTGCTGACACCTGTTCCGCTGGAAAGCTCATCCTCTTGTTCTTCTTCTAAGATAAACTGATGAATTTGTTCAGAAACGCTGGAAAGCTCATCCAGATATTCCTGTGTAACCTCCGGAATGATTTTGCCTTCGGAAGTAGTCAGATAATATTCGAACTGATATTTATCAGTCAGTCCTTCTTTTGCACAGTAATTTTTCACTTTGTCCGCCCATCCGGAACAATTCCATGTTTCAGTTACTGTTACATGGATGGTATTATTTTCTTTATCTGACGTGATGCTATAATATCTTTTTGCTGAACCAAGATAATCCTCAATCTGCCTGCAAACCTGCTCAATCTCTGAAAGATTTTCTGTTGCTTCTGTGGCTTCCTGAACAGAAGCTTCTGCTATTGCCGGAATACATGCCCCCGATTGAAAGCAACATGCCAAAGCCAACAGAAAAGCTAAAAATTTCTTGTTTTTCATAAAATCACCTCATTTAAGATTATGTTATTCTGCGATACCGACAATCTGCTTTAAAATCTCTAACGCATCAGAAGAATCAATTTTATCATCACGGTTAATGTCAGCGGTTTTATTCTGCATAGCAGTGAGTGTTTCCTTTCCAAGAATTGCCTTATTGACAGTAATCACGTCAAGAATATTCACAGAGCCGTCAAGGGTGACATCTCCAGCAGTGAAATTTGTTTCTATTATCTCCGTACATGATTCTAATTCTTCATTAGCTACAAATCTGATTTCATATTTATCTGTAAAGCCCTGTTCCTGACAGTAGGCAATCACTTTGTCAAGGTCTTCCCGTGTTTCAGTCTGAGCGATAATATAAAATCCGGTAATAATGCCGAAAATATAGCTTTCCTGATGACTGTCCACCCCCACATGTGCCTGTTTGGGATGAAGATTGTTTTCTGTTATGAACTGCTGAATTTGAGCAGCTGTTTCCTCCATTGCAGGAACTACAGAAAGGTCTGTCTGAATCCGTACGGTATACTCAAATTTATAGCCATATTTTTCAGCAAATTGATTCTCTTCACAGAATTTCTGAATTTTATCCGTATTTTCCTGTGTAGAACCATAAAGATAGAAAGTCTTGAACCATACATTATAACTATAGTTGCTTTTTACCAGCAAATCTTCCTCATCAGGATTTATCTTTTCAATAATAAACTGACGAATCTGTTCTTTCACTTCTTCAAACTGTTTTTCTTCTTCCTGAGTTGGTTCAGGAAAAATTTCTCCGTCACTGGACACTATAGAAAAAGTAATGCCGTATTTTCTGATAAAGCCTTTTTCTCTGCAAAATTTCTTGATACGATACACTCTTTCTTCATAGCTGTCTACGATAATCTGAATTTTATTTTGTTCTTCATCACAAACGATGGTGTACCAGTCTGGGTCAAATTCCTCCCGAATCTGTTTGCAAGCCTGCTGAATCTCTGAAAGATTTTCTGTTGCTTCTGTCACTTCCGGAGCAGAATCTTCTGCTATTGCCGGAATACATGCCCCTGACTGGAAACAGCACAGGCAAGCCAACAAACAAGCTAAAAATTTCTTGTTTTTCATAATCAATCACCTCATAAAATTATTTTATTGTTCTGTTTCGTCTTGACGCTGAAACAAATAATATGTTTCGTCACCGATAAACTGTACCGCCGCAAAATGCCCGTCAGATACCCCCTTTACAAAATATGCTTCCCCTAAATGCTCCATCATCTGAGAAGTGCCGTCTGGATAAAAAATAGTTACATCTACCGTGTCAAACCATTCCCCAACCTCTTCCGCAGAAATCGTTTTTCCTGTCGCAAAAAATGGAATTTCAGAAACTTCTGTGCCGTCATCTTCTCCATAACTGTTTGTCATTTTCGGCATATGAAGAAACACTTTCTGTAAAATTTCTGTTCCTGTATCAGTTGAAATTTGTTCCGGCATTTCAGAAAATACTTCTTCTTGTATAAGTTCCGTTACAATTTCTGTAGCCGGTACAGTTTCAGGAAAAAAAGTGTCCGGTTCAGGAGATTCCGGCTCTGAAATTTCTGGTTCATCAATAATGATAATTTGTGTTTCCTGTACTTCTGTTTCCTGAATAAAAATACGCTCCTGCACTGCTTCTGTAACAGAACTATTTTTGAGAATTTCTGAACTTTCTGTGACTGGTTCAGGCATTTCAGCAGAAAAATTTTCTGTCGTATTCTCCGGAAGCGTTTCAGGAATTTCCAGAATATTGAAAGTCTGAGATTCTGTAGAAGATTCTGAAATCTTTTCTGTTTCAATTACAGGAGTATCTTTTATTGTCTGAATCTGTGGGAGATTCTGGCTGTCCTGCCAGAAATGCACACCCACCAGCACCACAAAACTAAAACTGAGTGCGACAGGACAGGCAATTTTAAACCCTGTTATTCTGTGCTGTTGTCTGAGCTGATAAGCATCACGGGCTTTCAGTACCTCAAATGCCATCTGTTGATAAGTCTTCATAGCTAACGCCTTCCTTTTCAAGTTCTGATTTCAAAGCCTTACGGGCATTGTAAAGAAGGTTTTCGATTTGTTTTCGAGTTTTATGCATAATTTTAGCAGACTGTTCATTGCTGAACTCCTGAAAATAAGAAAGATAAATCACTTGCTGATATTCCGGCTTCAATTTCCGGATAGCCTGATGAAGCTGAATTTTTTGCTCTTCCCTGAGATATGCCTGTTCAAGGGAATGCATATCCGCCAATTCTTCCACTTCATCTAAAGCAAGATGAGAATGCTGTTTCCGGAGCATATCGACAGCAAGATTTCTTCCGATTGCATAAAGCCAAGTTTTAAAAGCACTGTCTTCCCGAAATTTCGGCTTTTTAATGGCAAGCCGAATAAATACTTCCTGTACGCAGTCTTCTGCAAGGCTGATATTATTCAAAAAACTGTTCAGATACAGCAGAAGGCCATCTTTATAATCTCGAATCAATTCAACCATACCGCTGTCATCTCCAGCAAGGAAGCGGCGGTAGCTACTTGCACCGCTATCCATGTGAAAACTCCTTTCTAAACTTTCTATATTATTAGACGAGAGCAGAGCCTGAAAACTCTAAGTGATTTTTAAAAAAAATTTACAGCAAAAAACCAGTCCCGAAAGACTGGCTTTTGCATATCTGTAAAGAGAAATTATTCTGTCAGACCGACAACCTGCTTTAAAATCTCTAAAGCATCAGAAGAATCTACTTTTCCGTCATGGTTGATGTCAGCGAGTTTATTCTGTATTGTGCTGAGTATTTCTTTTCCGAGAACTGCCTTATTAACAGTAATCACATCTAAAATATCTACTAAACCGTCAAGTGTTACGTCACCAGCTTCAAATTCTGTTTGCATTTCCTCTATAGGATTTTCTAATTCTAGTACTGCAACAAGATTCTCAAACTTAAAAGTATATTGTTCTGTAAAGCCCTGTTCTTCGCAGTAAGTTTTTACGAGATTCAACTCACCAGCTCCAGCACCACTGGTATTGTCTGTCATGACTGAGATATAGCTTAACTCCTCTGTTCTGCCAAAAGTCACTTCACTGCATACAAGAGAAAGTTTTTGTTCATCAATAAATTTCTGCACTTCATCCCGAACGGCATTGATACCAGTTTTAAACTCTTCGGAAAGTTCCCAAGAAGTTACAGGGGTTTCTTTTGTGGGTTCTTCTGTCGGAAGCTCAGGATTATATGCGCCTTCTTCTGGAACAAGAACATCAAAACTGAAAAGATACTGTTCTGTAAATCCCTGTTTCTGACAGTAAGCTTTCACAGCTTTCAGCTGATTGAATGCAACATCTGAATTATCTGTATAAACCCAGATATAGCTTAATGTCTCACTTCTTCCATACGCAACATCACACTGCACGAGAGAAAGTTTCTGTTCATCAATAAATTTCTGCACTTCATCCCGAACGGTATTGATACTAGTTTTAAATTCTTCGGAAATCTCTTCCCATGGAATTACAAGGGCTTCTTCTGTGGGTTCTTCTGTAGGGAGTCCAGGATTATATGCACCGTCTGCAAAGCTTGTCAGACATACTCCAGAGTGGAAACAGCATAATAAAGCCATCAATCCTGCAAAAAATTTTAAATTTTTCATAAAATCACCTCATTTTTTTAATTGAAAAGTTCTTTTTGCGCTTCTCACTTCTTTGACGAGGAAAGAGCCTGAAAACTCTAAGTGATTTTTAAAAAAATTATAAAATCAGCATGGCATCTCCGAACGAGAAAAATCTATATTTTTCTTCTACAGCGATTTTGTAAGCGTTCATGGTATGTTCATAGCCCATAAAAGCAGATACTAACATGATTAAAGTCGATTCCGGTAAATGGAAATTCGTAATTAAGCCGTCAATGACTTTAAATTTGTAGCTTGGATAGATGAAAATATCTGTATCTCCCTCACAGGCAGTTAATGCGCCCTGACATCTCTGAGCCGCTGATTCAAGCGTTCTGCATGAAGTTGTCCCTACTGAAATCACTCTTCCCCCATTTTGTTTGGTCTGTTGAATCAAGTCTGCTGTTTCCTGTGGTAACATAAAATGTTCTGAATGCATATGATGTTTTAAAATATCCTCTTCTTTCACAGGGCGGAATGTGCCAAGCCCTACATGCAGCGTCACATATGCTAACTTCACTCCCTGCTTCTGCAAATCAGAAAGCATTTCTTTTGTAAAATGCAGTCCGGCAGTCGGTGCAGCTGCTGACCCTAATTCTTTAGAATAAACAGTCTGATAACGTTCTTTATCTTCTAATTTTTCTGTAATATAAGGCGGTAACGGCATTTGCCCCACTTCTTCCAGAGCTGTATAAAAATTTCCTTCACAAGCAAACTGAACAATTCGGTTTCCGTCCGGTTTCACCTCCAGAACCTCAGCTGTTAATCTCCCGTTTCCAAACTGAAACTTTGCACCAACTTTACATTTCTTGCCAGGACGGCAAATAATTTCCCACTGTTTTTCAGCAACCTGATGCAAAAGCAAAAATTCTACAAAGCTCTTTGTTTCAAGCTTTTCTCCGTAAAGCCGAGCCGGAAGCACTCTGGAATCATTCATCACCAGCAAATCTCCTGCTTTCAGAAATTTTCCTAAATCATAAAAATGCTGATGCTGTATAGCACCTGTTTCCTTATCCACATACATCATT
>JAZQIL010000053.1:0-5714 GCA_045541055.1 Oscillospiraceae bacterium | reverse complement strand
TGTTCTTGTCCATGCAGTTTCACCGTTTCTGCGCATGATTTTCTTTTCAGTCAGAATCGTTGCAATCTCTCCCATGCTGTGACCATCCGCAAACATTCTGAACATCCATCTGATGTGTTCTGCTTCGCTTTCCACAATTTCGGGTTTTCCGTCTGCTCCCATGCGATAGCCGAGTGTCTGGTCAAGCCTGTATCTGACTTTGCCTTCCTGAAAGGCTTTCTCAATGCCCCATGTTACATTTTTGCTGATGGATTCTGATTCTGCCTGTGCAAAAGAAGCATAAAGACTGATTGTAAATTCCGAGCTTGCACTCAGCGTATCAATGTTCTCTTTTTCAAACTTGACATTGATTCCCAGTGCTTTCAGTTCACGCACATAGTCCAGACAGTCAATGGTATTCCGTGCGAATCTTGATATGCTCTTACAGAGGATAAGGTCTATCTTTTTTCGGCGGCAAAGCTTTATCATTTTGTTGAATTCAGTTCTTTTCGCTGTTCCCGTTCCGCTGATGCCCTCGTCTGCGAATATGCCGACAAGCTCCCAATCGGGGTTTGACGAAATGTAGTCAGTGTAATATTTTACCTGTGTTGCGTAGGAATTCTGCTGATTTTCCTCCTCAGTAGATACTCGGCAGTAGGCTGCCACACGGGTAACTGGTGTGCCGGATTCCGTCATAAGAGCCGGATTGGTTCTTGCAGGAATCAGCGTCACAGCCGGTGCGGTATGGATTGTACTCATAAGCAATTCCTCCTTTATGAAATGCAGTCATATTTTGCGCTTGCCAAATCCAGAATCATATTTCTGATTTTTTCAATATCTGCGTTTTCACTTCTCAGTTCCATTTTCAGTGCTTTTTCCTTGTCAAAAACTTCCTTATTCGGAATGCAAACCGTAGAAAATGTCTGCACTTTTTTCGGTGCAGAATCCTCTGCTGTTCTTCCGGCAACAAGTCGTGGCGACTGCTTTTCCGTCCATGATTTTCCACGCAGTTTCTGTACAGCTGTGAACAATTCCATATCCACAATCGCTTCATAGCCGTCTGCGCCAATATAACGCTCATCATACAGAATACTGCTGATTTTACAGCTTGCTTTTTTCACATCATCAGAAAAATAATCCGTCTGATTTTCATACAGTTCTCTCGCCATTTCCCAGTTGCTGTGTCCTTCAGCCCTGCCCCTGAAAATCGCTCTGATAATTTCTGCTTCCGGTTCACAGATGATAATTTTCCCTTTCTCCATCCGGTAGCCGTATGGAAATTTTCGACTTGACATAATCATAACTCCTCTCTGAAATAAAGTCCGCCAATCAAGTAAAAAGTGATACTTTTTCCGTTCACAACTGCATGGTCAAGAATCGTATTCACAAGTCTTTCCGGTGGCATTGTGCTGATTGCCTTGCAGACCGTTTCCACCTGTTCTGCGGTATCGTCCGCAAAATTGCTGACTTTTTCGAATTCTACTGTAACAGCTTTCAGTTCTGCATCCAGTTCATTTTCTGCAATCAGGAATTTTTCACGGTCAATGCAGTTTTCGGCACAGAGTTTGCACAGCATATATCTGCGCTGACGGATTTCATCAGCCTGTGACTGCAAATTATCAAGTTCAGTCCCTTTTACTGCATTTTCCATCATTTCAAGCTGAACCAAAACCGATGTTAAAATTTCATCAGCGTGTGTCCTCAGCTTGGTGCAGAATCTGTTCCATGCCGTTTCGATTTCATGCGTGTAAAAAATATGATTCTTACAAGGATTCACAAGGTCACACCGTCCAATGCACTGCCAGTAGTCAGTTTTTGCTTTCACACGGTAATAAGACCGTCCGCAGGTGCATTTGATTTTCCCCTGAAACAGTTCTTTTTCAGTTTCTGATTTTGGCTTTGTTTTTTCAGCGGCTTCCTCACGAATCTGCTGTGCAAGATAAAATGTTTCCCTATCGATGATTGCAGGATGGGCATTTTTAATGTAGAAACTGTCTGCTTCTCCGTGATTGATTTTCCATTGCTCCCCCATAAATATGCTGTACGTTTTCTGCCAGCGGATGTCACCCATGTACTTTTCCTGTTTCAGAATTTTCTTCATAGTGATGTTGTTCCACAGCTTTCCGGTGGGTGAGGGGATATGTTCCTCGTTAAAAATAACAGCGATTTTCCTCACACCTAAACCTGACAGGTACAGTTCATAGATGCGCCGGACAACCGCTGCTTTTTCCTCATCAATGACAAGATTTCTTTTTTCGTCTTTCGCATAGCCATACGGCACTCTTGCTATTTTCAGTGTACCGTCTGCCATTCTCCGCCGGAGACTCCAGCGGACATTTCGGGAAATAGAATTTGCTTCTTCCTGTGCTAACCCTTCCATAATGGTTATCATAATTTCATCCGATACCCGTGCAGTGTCAATGCCGTCTGAAACAACCAGAGTTTTGATATTCTGGTCATCGAAGAACGGTGAAAGATTATCGCCTGCACGCTGGTCGTTGAGAAAATCTATCCAGCCTTCCAGACTGCCCTGATAATTTCCTGCACCGACAGAAGCCGCAAAATTCAGCACAAGTGAAGCATCAACAGCATTGATTTTGCCGTCCCGATTGACATCAGCAAGCAGTTCCTGCTCCGGAGTCAAACCCGATTCACGTCCAGAGCCAATATTGGCAGCAGCAGCCAGAATCAAAGAAGAATCTGATGCAGTGACACGTCCATCACCGTCAATATCCGGATATTGGCAGTCAGAAATCGGAATGACAGTGCCGTAATCGTACATTTCGCCTGTGCCACGAAGCAGCAATTTTCCGTCTGAATACAGCACATAATAAATGTCATCACCGCACTGACCGACTTTGACAATATCTCCCGTCATGTCATCTATTTTCAGCTGTAAAGTATCAATTTTGCTGTTTAATCCTTCAATCGTTTCATTGTATTCCTCAATCTGCGCATTCAAAACTACAAGCTGTGCCAGCATATCCATAACTTTGCATTTGCCGAGAATGCACCTGCAATAGCCACATTTTTTGTCATCATCACGATAGTCAATCAAATTTTCTTTTGAGAGAGATTTTGTCCCTGCGTCCAGCCACACCGCATGGAGCAGAAGGCTCTTACAGTTCATAGCGGTCAAGATATTCCGGCTCATCGTCGGAATAATATGTCGCTCTCTTACGCTCCTCTCCTTTTCCCTGACCGAAAATATAAGCAAAATTCCGCTGTACAGAGGCATTTTCCACATAAGTGAAAGACAGCAGATTGCTGTATGCATCAGAGAAAATCACATGGGGATTTTCTGTCTGTAACATACTACGGTCAGCACCCTGATACAGGTCAAAGACCATTTCATATTTTTCATCCGGCAGTTTTTTCAGACGGATATTTGCAGTTCCGCCAATTTTCTCACAGATGGTGTACACCCACTCCATCAGATTGGCATAAGAAATTTGTAAAGCCGTCGTTTTCTCCCAGCATTCTCCACTGACCTCTCCGAGAAAAAGTCCTGATATTCTGCGGTTATCGTCATTCATACAGTTTTGTGAAATGACTTCTCTGACGATTTCAGAATAGCTTTTTTCAGTTGTTACTGAATAGGTTGGATGAATAATCCGCCGTTCCAGCAGGCACATTAAAAATCTGCCTGAAACTGTCAGATAATCGCCATTTTCTGCGTCAGTTTGGATTTGTACAGATTCAATCAGTCCGAAATGTTCATTATCATCATTTCTGCCGATAATCCGACCGGTTCTGAAAATTTCGATATTTTCAGGACTTGCCGCAATATACACTTCAAACCGTCCGCACTCATAATACTCTATATCCCACAGGAAACTCGAAAAAGTATCACAGACGGCTTCCAGTGTAATCGTCAGTCTGCTTTTCTCCGGAGACATTTTATAAATTTCAATCTGCATTTTACACCCCCAGATAAGCATCAGTGTGAATAAGTTTGACTGTCAGATTTTCCAAGCCCCATGCCCATAGCCGAAACCGGTTCTTTCCCTCATGCATGGTGAGCCATGTTGAGCCGGAAACAAGCCGATTGATGATATTCGTTCTCTCACCGTTTCGGTCAAGCATGATAGTTTTGTTTCCCGTTTTGGTTGTAATTGTAATGACATCGCCGCCCATAATTTGCCCTGTGATTTGCAGATACTCGTCTGTGTCTGTGTTATAGACTGTAAACGTACTGGCGGCGTTTTCACGCTCAGAATGTGCCGTGATTTCAAGAATAAATCCGGTTTCATCGCCTTCATTTGTAACTGTAAATATCTGACTGTAATTGTATTTTCCGAGCGGTATACCCTTATCATCAATACTGAACGGAAATGTGAATGCCCCATTCAGATAGCTGTAATATGCCATTTGCGAAACGGTCGAATACCAGTAAATGTCCGGACAGAGAATAGAAATCTGACCGCTTGTAAATTCTTCAAAATTGGAAACTTCACAGGTTTCCACATAGCCTGTCGCATACACATCAATATTTTTAGTAGAATAATAAATCTTGATATATCTTGATGGCTTCACCACTTTATAGAGCAAATGTCGCTTTTGTTCAATGTTGACACCACGCATTTCAAAGTGTATGACAATATTTCTTTTTTCAATAAATGCATTGTTCAGATAGCTGCCGTCCATTCCGGCATAGGAAGAGGTGCTGACTGTTCCGGCAGGTGGATTTAAGCCCTCTATTTTTGAGGTCATGAAATTGTTTGCTGTGGCTGTCATGTCAATCTGGTCGCCGTTTTCATTTTCGAGAATTAAATTAAAAAACATAAGAATCCCCCCTTGCAATTTGGCTGAGATTGGTGTATAATGAAAATATGTAAATAAACTTACAAATCGGAATTTCATTCAACCCAAGGCATATTGGAGATCAGAATAATATGAAGTGAAAGGATGATTAAGTAAATATGTATATCGGTAAAGAACCTGAATCAATGCAGGAGTGCTTTGAGAGAATACGATCAGCGACGGAAAGACTGACCGGCGAGCTGGCTTACTGGCCGGACGAGTATTGTGAATTCAATCCGCCGGCAACAGAGCAGGAGTTAGAAACTCTTGAACGGCAGTATGGGCTGACGCTTCCAGATGAATATAAGGAATTGCTGCGATTTTCCAACGGTCTCAAAATCGGCGGATATTCCTGTACAATCTATGGTACGAAAGATTTTGGCGTGAGCGATCCGATGGTTCCAGCTCCGCTTTATACAGTTGGTGAAGTGATTGGTGACGGCGAACGAATTGCACTTGACCCTAGAAACGGAGAATTGTATTCTTGCTATAACGGTACAGTAGACACATTCAGCCTCGAACTTGAAATGTATCGTTTGGTGAAGGAATGCGAGGAAGGTATAATAGAGTGCGAAAAGAAAATCGCTGAGGCGAAAAAAACACCGAAACAAAAGCAAAAAGAAGCGGAAGAATACAAAGCATATATAGAAAGATTAAAAGCATTTATTGAAGAAAGAAAAAAAGAAAGAAATAAAAGTACAAATGAATGAACGCATAATTGAAATGGTCAACAGAAGCTGGAAACACGAAAATGCCCGCGGGGACTCCCCGCAAATTCTGATTTATCGTAGTATGTAAAGGGCGGGAATGCTCCTGCCCTTCTACACATTCAGTGCATTTCGTGTCAGCCTGTAAAGTTCCAGTCTCGACTGTGCTTTTGGTGAATTGTTCGTCTGATGAATTGTTCTGCTGTTGTCATTGTTGTAGTTGTT
>JAZQIL010000052.1:0-4177 GCA_045541055.1 Oscillospiraceae bacterium | reverse complement strand
ATTCAGGGCGCAAATCATCTGGCAATCTTACTGTGTGCTTATTATACAGACAAACAGTTCCGTGCTGTGCCAATTCCACTTCCTGAACAATTGGATGAATGTCCGCCCCTCAGTGCTGCCAAAATCAAAGAAACTGTAGGAAAAGGTTATGAAATGCCTCATAATATCCATTTTCCTCCAGGATTCAAGCTTGTAAGAGAATTTTCCCGATATTTCTTCTGATTTGTTTGCCAACGTTTCTTGAACACATACCAATTTTCATAAAACTATTGATTTTTCGATGGATATATGCTATACTAATATCAAAGAAATATATCTTAAGTAGACTAAATTGAGAAATATTACAAAAAAAGATATCATTTGACAGGTTTAGGATAAATTTGGGAGACATTAATCATAGCCCTCCGCAAATACATCAATGCCAGCGGTCGCATAGTAAATCTTGATGTAGCGGGATGGCTTGACCACCTTGTAGAGCTGATGCCTTCGGACTTCTGCGCCCACACCGCACATCTCAAAAGAGATGACGACATTCCGCTTTTCGATGAAGGCGTTGTTCAGGTAGTTGCCGTCCATTTCCGCATAGCTGGAGGTGCTGATTGTGCCGGTGGGAGGATTCAATGTCATTAACTTTTGCAAAATAAAATGGCTAATAATAGCGGCTATTTTAATAATAGAAATGCATTTTACAGTTTTGGTTACCAATAGAATTTCTGAATTTTAGTGATTGTCATAATCATAAAATAGGGAAAAATCGAGTTGAAAAATGAAAATCGTCAATTATGGAAAATCATTTTTTTGACTATTTCTAGGGATAAAACCGTTAAGTTAATGACATTGGGGAGGATTTAGTCCTTCCACCCGCAATGTCATATACTGGTTTGCCGTGGCGGTCATGTCCACCTGATCGCCGTTGGCATTTTCAAGAATAAGTGTAAAAAACATCCCTTCACCTCTTGACTTTATCGGTATGATGTGCTATACTGTTTATATAAGGATCATATTCTTATTCATTTTTAATTATGCAATTTTATATTTAAAGGCGGTGTCTAATAATGGCAGGTATCATTAGATTCTATTATGATGAAAAGAATGAAGATGTATTTGAAGCCTCAATTCTCACTTCTTTCAAAATTGAGAAAATTGATGATAAACATCTTACGCTTTCAATTTCAACAACAGATAAAACATATAAATTTGACATCAGTTCCGATGATCGGTGGAAAAACGATTTGAGTTTGATTGTTGAATTCTTCAACCGCAATTTTGAAAAAGTTTTAAACGGTAGCAATTGTTGCAAAATTGATACATTTGAGGCTCGCTGCTATGTTTATTTTAATTTTTATGAAGATTTTGAAGGCGATTGTGCTGACCATGGACAGTTTACAGGAGTGTATGTTGAATAATTGGAGGTAAGTATGGAAAAAGTGTTTTTTGTTGTAGGTGATGACCTCGAGGACGTTAATGCAGAATTAGCATCTGGTGGTAGAATTAAGGCTATTTCTCCCGTTGCTGAAACCGTATCAATTACAGGAAAGAGTGATTCCACAGTTACTGAACATATTGTAGTATTACAGTTGTAAAAAGTGAGATTTCCAATGGCAGACAGAAGCATTCAATTGATGTCGAAGTTTCCATTTTATAGATTGTATCCGAAAGGAAAAATCAGAGTATGCAGGATAGATAAAGTCAGCTATAATACGTCGGATTTCTGTTTTGCTGACAGTGATTCTGATTTTTTTCTTTTTTTAAATGAATCCATGTTAGCTTCCGATTCAGCCGTCATATTCGGAATTTCCTGAAACTGTTCTCTCAGCACTGTCAGAAAAGCATGTGCCAGACAGGACAATGTGATATGCTTATACCAGCCATCATAACTCCTAACTTCATATTGGTCAAGTCCGGTTTCTCCCTTCATTTCTGCAAAATTCATTTCAATTGTCCAGCGGATTCCAGCGGTTTTTACAAATTCTTCAAGCCTTGTTTCCACGTTTCCATATGCAATATATGTACGGATATCTGCTTCATCGGATAAGCTTCTTCTGAATATCAGGTATTTTTTATGCTCACTGTCAGCACAGTTGACTTCTATTGACTGCCATTGAAATCTTTTTTCTCCTTTTGTGCCGTCTCCGGTACTGATTTCTGCCCACTTTTCTTCATCAAGCTGCTCTCTGACTGCTTTCACTGAATATTGTCTGAACCCAATCCAGAAATACTCTTTGCCGGATACTGCAAACATATACTTTTTATGCTTTTCTTCCAGATATTTCTGGATGTTCTTATCTGCTCCGTACACACTGTCACCGGCTGCCCATTCAAACGCAATCCCGTTTTCATATGCATGTTTTATCATTTCCAGTGCCATCTCCGGCTTGGTTCTGAACTCACAATTATCCGGTATTCCTGCTTTTCTGCACCTTTCCCTGTCGTCTGTCCACTGCCGGGGAATATACAGTCCTCTGTCGATACAGCAGAATTTATCATTTACTGCATAATTCATGAATACTCCTATCTGACAGTTTTCTATTCTTCCTGCTGTTCCGCTGTACTGTCTCTGTACTCCTGCTGACATTTTTCCCTGTTTCAGAAATCCTGTTTCATCCATAACAAGTACTGCCGATACATCCTGAAATTTTTCTTTTACATATTCCTGCATCACTTCTCTCAGTTCATCAGCTTTCCATCTTCCTCTGTATATGAACTGCTGCATTTTATATGGGCTGCTTTCTCCCAGAATTTCTGACATCTGCCATCCGTTCTTCCTTTCTGCACGGCTCAGCAGTCCTTTCATATATTTTTCTGCTTCCTTCAGTCCGGATTTACTGTAATAACATTTCTTCATCCTGCTTTTTAATTCTTCCATTTCTTTTTCTATTGTTTCATATATTATCTTTTCCATTTTTCATCACCGTTTTTATTATACCACATCTTTTTCTGTTTTACAACTGTAATAGTAGGTGCCGTTTATGCTTATATTATTATAGAGTATCCTAATAAGCATTGAGTCCTGTTCACACATTCAGTGCATTCCTCGTCATACGATAAATCTCCAGCCGTGACAGTGATTTCGGACTATTATTCGTCTGATTCACTGTGCGGCTGTTGTCATTGTTGTAGTAGTTGTTGACCACACCGCTGCTGCCGCCGTTCATCATAGCATCGGATATGCCGTCCATATCGACATTCAGCTCGGACTGCATTGTCAGCGTCATGGCATCAGCCACACCGGATACAGCCGTCTCGACATACTTCCTGCTCTTGTTGATACCCTTTGCCAGCCCCTTCATGAAGTCCGGCATCCACTCCTCCACATCGGTCAGCGCACCCTTTTCAGGTACGGAGAAATGCAGGTACTCCCAGATGGAACGAGCCAAATCCGCAACTGTATTGATAAGGCTGCCGAGCATATAGGTGATGCCGTTGATGAGGTTCTGCATGAGGTCGCGTCTCCACGACCACGAGCTGTTGACCTTCTCCATAACTGCCTGATATACAGCGTTCATGGCATTGACCACAGTATCCCGCACACCGTCGAGCCTGTCGCCGATACCGTTTTTAATGCCGTCCCAGATAGACAGCACGGTTTCCTTGACACGATTCATGGCACTGCGCACGGTATCCGGCATTGCATCCCAGACCGCCTGCACAACGGATTTGATCGCATTGACCGCTGTCCGAACCACACCAAATACAGCTTCCCACGTTGTCATCACCACAGATTTGATGTCAAGCTGCCCCGTTTTGATGAGGTTCTTCAGTGCCGTCCATACCGCCGTGACGATTTTCTTGATACCGTCCAGCGCGGTGGAGATCGCAGAAGATACAGCCTTCCAAGTGGTCGTGATGACATTGCGGATATTTTCAAGCACCGTTTTGATCGTGCTGACGATCGCTTTCCAGCCAGAAGTGATACCGCTGCTGATCTGCGACATAGTCGCATCAATCGCAGCATTGGCGTTTGTCCAGACCGTTTTTACGGTATTCCAGACAGTTTCAATAACGGTCTTGCTCGCCTCAAGCATGATTGTTACATTTTCAAAGAATTTCACTTACAAATGAAAGTACCTTTCATTTGCATAGTGTTGTTTGTGGAAAACTATAGTCTCATTCTGTAACGGAACTATCTGTTTGTTATCCTCGTATCTATGGCTTTTTCCGAACCTTCAACATTAAG
>JAZQIL010000051.1:0-6282 GCA_045541055.1 Oscillospiraceae bacterium | reverse complement strand
GATTATGACAAAGAATTTGAAAGCTTTTCCCATACCTGTGTGATTTTATTGAGTGAAGTCCTCTGCACAGGCAAGCGGACCATCAGCAGACCAGCAACATTTTTAGAGAGTTCCATTGCATCAGTCACGACATTGACAGGCGGTGTATCAATGATAATGACGGAATACTGACCGGAAAGCGTTTTCAGAATTTCTGTCATACTGTCAGAAGCAAGCAATTCCGAAGGATTCGGAGGAATTGAACCAGACGGCAATATATCGAGATTTTTCATGACATTTTTCTGAATACATTCTTCCAGAGAGTGCATCTTACTGATTGCAGTGGATAAACCTTTTTTATTTTCGATTTCAAAAATTTTATGCTGTATGGGTTTCCTCAAATCGGCATCAATCAGCAATACTTTATTTTCCCCCTGTGCCAGCGTAATGGCAATATTGGACGAAACTGTTGATTTTCCTTCTGATGGATTTGCAGAAGAAATTGCAAAGATTTTATTTTCTGATGTGGAGAGCGCAAACATAATATTTGTTCTGATAGATTTATAACTTTCAATAATATGAAATGGCATTGCCGCATCTGTCAATTTTGTATATGTCCGTTTTTCGTTTTTTCTTCTCTTTTTTTCTCTGCTAAACTGCTGAATTTCGCCAATGACTGCTTTCTGATATTTTGAGGTGAGCAATTCTGAATTTTTGATGGTATTATCAAAAAAATCTATTACAAGAATAATTCCCATCACCAGAATACAGCCGATTGCTGCTCCTAAAAGCGTGTTTTTCGGAATGTTCGGTGCAACCGGATTTTGATAAACCTGCGCTGTATCAATCGTACTGATTGAGCCGACTCCGATTGCATCCTGCAAATATTTCGGAGCAACTTTGGCAAGGTCGTTACAGATAAATGCCGATATTTCGGCATTTGTTGTTGTAACAGAAATCTTGATAGCACTGGTATCTGTTACAGAAGAAATGGAAATGCAATTCCGAAGTGAAGATGCTGAAATTGTTCCGTTTTCAAAATTAAAATTTTTCTGAAGAGCATCTTCATTAAATTTTTTCAGCAGATTCGAGCCAATCGCTTTCATGACGGCATCGTCTTTCATGACTTCAATGTAAGTGTTGATAAGCTGTTTTGCGTTTCTGATATTATTATAATTATTCTCATTATTATTTTCAGAAATATTATAACTTTGAATATACATCGAAATATGTGAAGAATACTGCAACGGCATTACGAATTTTGAAAAACAGAATGCTCCTGCTGCTCCTAGTATCGTACATAAGATAATTGCCCAAATTTTCCCTAAAAACAGAGAAATCAAGTCTTTTATCGTATAGCTTTCATTCATGAAAAAATAGTCCTCTTTCTATTATTTTTCCAAAATCCTCTTTTATTGCCCATTTATGATATTTGACTGAAATAATTCCAGCATTTGATGTTGTTTCAGAAACAGAACTTTATTTTCGGGCATTCTGCCGAGCTTGAGTTGATTTTTTTGCGATATGAACCAATATTTCAGCGGTATGCGGTCAGCACCTTTCACATTCGCAGAAATTGATAAATAATGGTAATTCTCGTAAAATTTCCGAAGTTCCATGCAGTAATTTTGCCATGTATCAAATTCCGGCTGAATTTTTCCCTTTTGGCATTTTTGAAGTTCTTTCAGAGATTTGAATTTTCGGGGCATGATGTACACCGTACCGCCGATTTCTTCAAGCAATTTCGCACGTCTCAGAGAAAGTTCGCCCTTATAATAAGAAATTCTGTTCAGTTTGAGCCAGACTCTAACATTTGTTCCGCTGGAACTTTTCCAATCTAGGGAAATTTGCAAATTGCCGTGTTCTTCCCGATATTGCTTGCAAAAAGCGATAAGTATCCATCCAGATTTGGTCTTTATAATCCCAACAAAAGCCGATATTTTCCAATTTTTCCGCAAAATATTCTGAAACTTCTTCTTTGTGGTATTTTGTACGGATTTGAGAAACTTCGTTCCCAAGCGGATAACCGTCCTCACATACAAATTTTGGAGCTATGCACAAATGCTGATGAACTTGATAAAATTTTTCCAAATGGGAGAATAAATTTTTCTCTTCCTTTGAAAGAAAATTCAATACTTCAATTTTCAAAAGTTTCTCAATTTGTTCAAGTGACAGATTCCCTTTCTGATATTCGTCCTGACATTCCTGAATCCAGTCTGCTAAAAATATTCCCGATTTTCCTTTGAAATTTGCCGGAATCTCCAAATTTCCATGTTTTTCAAAATATGCCTTGCAGTCCTGATAATTTGAATTCCAGAAATAAGCCGAAATATTCCATATCATTTCGATTTGGTTTAATTTCTCGATTTCTTCCGGTAAAAGCTGATTTTTCTCAAATTTGTAACGCTGATTGTAAATCCAGACACCAAGCCGAAAACCATCTTCACAAACAAATGTCGATGGAACAAATAAATGCTGATTTTCTTGATAGAACCATTCAGCATGATAATAGCCGACTTCAAAATCTTGTGTGTTCATCGTCTGGAATGCGTTATTTTTTTCAGGTTTTGGAGTTTTTTCAATGACAGTTTCTGACTGAAATTCTTCAAGAAAATGCTGTGCCTGCTGATAATCCTTGATGTACTCACAATCCTTCAAAGTCCAGTCCATGCCGATTTTATTCAATTTTCGGATAATCCTCTGACTGAGCCGATTTTCAAAAAATCTGTATCTCATTTTGGCAATCCATTTTCCGAGTTGATAGCCGTCCTCACACTTAAAATCTTCCGGCACTTGCAGATGATGATACTTCTCATAGAACATTTTTGCGTGAAGAAAACCGTTTTCAAATGGAGTACTGCGAAAAGCGACCATCTTCATTAGCCCATATTCCTGTATTTTTTGAATATGTTCTTTCGGCATGATTCCTTTTTTGAAGTCGCTCCTCTGCTTTACAATCCAGTTGTAAAGAATAATTTTTTCACTCATTATTTCAGTCGGAATGCTGAAATGATGATGCTCCTCATAAAACGCTTTCACGTCCGATAAACGAGAAAGCCACTCATGTTCGGAACGATTTATCCATTCTTCCATGCCGATCTGATGCCGAGTTCCAATTTTTTTCTGCGGATAATTTGCGGAGTTTGCTGTCAGTCTGCAATATCGTTAGCAAATCCGCTTCTGATTTTTTCAATGCCCTGCTTCGTGAGGAAGCCTTCTTTTGGGTCAGTCAAATAAACAATAATATGCACATACGGATTGGTTTCCTTGTCATGAAAGGCAGCATACCATTTCAGATGAGCAAGGTCTATTTTTATTTACAGCACCTGTCTGCAACTTTTCATAATGTCCACAGGCGGTCGGCTTTGCCGTCCGCTGTGAGTGCGACGCACCGCCGCTTTAACTCGTAACATCGTTTTGCCCTTTCTGTACTGCCTCTGATACCGCTGTGCCGGACTCCTTATCCGGCACAGATTTTGGCCTCTTCGCAGGCTTCTTACCGCCTGTCATTTCGATATAGTCACGGACATTCTGCGGAACAGTTTTCGTGTAAAGCTGCTCTGTGTACTTCGTCAGCTCGTCATCAAGTGTAGTATTTTTCTGTGTGAGATACATCTCCAGAGCAGAAATTTTCTCCTCACTCACATCAATATTTCTTTTCAAATTACATTCCTCTCCAGCTCATTTCTTCATTCAAATCCTCGTCCGGTTCTTCCGAAACTATCTTTTCATAGAGTCCGTGACCGTGCATCAACACGCCATAATCAGTTATGACAGCCTTCTTTTGCCGGAGAATTGCTTCGCCGAACGCTGTCAAATCCGTTTCGGAAAAGCTGCGCCTGTCAAAATTCTCCGGCAGATTTTCCGTCAGATATACTATCCTCTATTGCAATTTAAAATAAAATATGGTATAATACAAAAAGAGGTGGATGATAGAAATGAAAAGAATCAAGATAGAAATAAGTCCGGAAGAAGATGCCGTCCTGTATTATGAAAAATCAGCAGAATGTAAGACGTGTAGTAGAAAGATTTGAGGAAAAAAAAAATGGAATCTCTTTATGCATGTGCAAGAGGAAAAAGACCGAATCAGCTGGATGCAAGAGAACAGGAGATTACAGAAGAACTGAACAGGCATCCTGCAAGGTCAGTACCGGAAGTTGTGGCAATGCTGAAAGAGAAATTTGGAATCTGTATCACAGAAACACCAGTCAGAATCTGGCTAAAAAAAAGGATATCAGTACAGAAAAACAAAATCAGTACCAGCAAAAGCAGATGAAAAAGCACAGAGACATTTTGTAAACTGTATTCTTTCAGATTTGCTGAAAGATGCAGAAAATGGTTTGAAGAAAGTTTATTTTGCAGATGGTGTACATCTGATTTACGGGTATGAAAAAGGATACTGCTGAAGTCAGGAACCTGTTTTCATTCCGTCAGGATACGGAAGAAAGCGTGTAAATGTCCTGGGCTTTCTGGATGCTGTGACACATCAGGTACTGAAAGTGATGGACAGAGAAGAAAACTATCTGAATGCTGACGGTGTATGCAAAGGTCTGAAGATGATACGGGAACAGAACCCCGAAGAGAAGCAGATTTATATTATTTTAGACAATGCTTCTTATCAGCACTGCAAAAAAGTAATGAAAGCTGCTGCTCACTATGGGATTATACTTGTTTTTCTTCCTTCGTATTCTCCAAATCTGAATCTGATTGAACGCTTCTGGAAATTTTTAAGGAAAAATCTTCTTTTTGTGCGGTATTATAGTTCCTTTGATCAATTTTTTGATGCGATTTCAGAATTTGTAGACAATGCCCATTTACGTTTTGAAGAACGCTTGCATTCTCTACTATCTTTTAATTTTCAAATTTTAGATATATCTCGTTGTAGCAATGGAGGATAGTATAGTTTCAGCCTTCCGTTCTGACGGACTAATTTCATCGTGGTACAGTTCTTTCAGCATGATAAGCACCTCCTTTGTGAGATACTATCATACCATAAATTAAACAAAATAGCCATTACTATAACCAACAAATATAATGTGCGGAATTTGTAACAATTACAAAAATATAATTTGTCGCATTAAATCAGTAAAGTGATGATGCAATAAAAAATGGGCAGAGAATTTTGCTGTTCTCTGCCGTTTTGTTTACAACAGCTTACAGACTTTCCTTTTCCGCTTTCTGAATTCTGCACTTTTTCTTGTAGCAGGCAACACCGTATTTCAGGATTGTTGTCATACCCTTATCAAGAAGATATTGCTGATAATTTCTGTCTTCAATCTGCTTTAAGGCTTCTTTGCATCCCTGTTCTGTTTTTTCATCTTCACCGTATTTCACTTCAATCACAATGCCGATTTCATCAGCAGGAATGCGAATCAGAATGTCGCTGTATCCGTCACCGGATTCTACATTTGATTTCACAATCCAGTCGTCCATACGGCTTAACAGTCCAAGCAAAATTCCATGATAGAAATTCTCTTTTTTGGCAATTTCTACGTTGGTATCCCGGATACTGATGACAGCATTCAGATATTGATTAAACAGTTCCTGTGCCTTTTCTGCATCGCCGTTCCGGAATGTCATACAAAAATCAGTAAGATTTACCTTGTTCTGAGCAGCGTAGGCACTGAACCATTTATAAATCTGTATTCTGAATATCTTTCTGATTTCCAGATTAGGAATTGTCAGCTCCAACTCATCCTCTTCCAGAACAGCAGAATGCGTGAGATAACCCGTCATGTAGAGCATACTCCACAGATTATCAATGTTATCATTCAATTCCCGGTAGGTCAGTTCCTGACTGATTATTTTTCTGACAGGTTCACCAGACATCAATTGTTCAATATCATCTTTTACAGTGGCTGTGGCTGATGAAATGAACTTTTTTATAATATCATTTCCGCTGGTATTCAGCCAGTATGCTTTGGGCTGTGCATCAGGATTCTGCTGCATATCAAAACAATAATTGGTAATATCCCAAGGGCAGTACATTTCCGTTTTACCGAAATGATAGCCGTCATACCATTGCTTTACAGTATCATGATACTGTTCCAGACCATAGGTTTTCAGCATCTGCTGCACTTCTGCCTCTGTAAAACCGAAATAACCAGAAAATGCTACATCAGAGACAGAATACACTTTCAGGTTATTCATCCCCGTAAAAATGCTCTCTTTAGAGATTCTCAGACAACCTGTCAGCACACCAAATTCAAGAGAATCATTGGTTTTTAAAGCAGCATCAAATAACGAACGGATAAAATCTACCATTTCATTGTAAAATCCACGAAGCCACGCATTCTGCAACGG
>JAZQIL010000050.1:0-75798 GCA_045541055.1 Oscillospiraceae bacterium | reverse complement strand
CGACTTAGTACCACCGCCCATACCAGCAGTAATAAATACCATATCTGCGCCTTTCAGAGCAGCTTCAATTTCTTCAATATTTTCTTCTGCACTACGCTGACCAACTTCAGGCTGATTGCCTGCGCCTCTGCCCTTAGTGAGCTTTGCGCCAATCTGAATACGAGTAGCCGCTTTAGAATTTCTCAGTGCTTTCGCATCTGTATTGATGGTCACATATTCGATATCACTTACATCAGAATCCACCATGCAGTTCAGTGCATTGCCGCCGCCGCCGCCGACACCAATCACTTTAATATTTACATCGGGTTCAAACGCTTCCTCATAGATGAAGTCTGTCATTTTATTTCCTCCTACCAGAATAAAAATTCTGTAAAAATACTTAGATATTATTATTTTAGCACAATTATTTTCATTTTGCAATAGTTTTTTGACAAAATTTCAAAATTTCCTGAAACATACAACTTTGCCTGCTGTTTTTTGCGCATTTCTCACAAAAACATACAGTAAATTTTATTCAAGCTGCGCAGGGTCAGATTCTGCCGGCTGTTCGGAGATTTCTGAATTTAAAGTGGATTCTTCTGGAGCGGTTTCTGTTTCCAGCTGTGCAGCGGCTTTTCGTTCAGCAGATTTTTCTGCATTGATGACATCGAGCTTATTCCGGAAGGAACACTGATTTGAGCCTATCATAGTGAGATAGCCTTCTTTGCTAGCAGGCTGCTGTGCAATCACCTGTTCTGCAAAGCGAATTTTATAATTCATTTCGCTCCAGTTCCCCATATCAAATTCAATCCTGTTGTCAAAATTAACGATAATATCATTGGTATCCGTCATATTTACTGACATAATCGGCACAGCTAACGATGTATCTGTCATTAACTCCTGAAAGGCAGAAAAAATTTTATCATGTCGTTCTTTCACAGCTGAAATTCTTTTTCCGGGAGTTGTTTCTTCCGGTTCATAGCCAATAATGCTGACAAGTCCGTCCATTGGGTCCATACTGTTCTGCAAGATTTTATTGTTCTGGCTGACAATCAGTGTACCATATTCATAACTGACATTATAAGCCGGAACTGCTTTTTTCACATCAATCACCAGTGTACTGGGAAACTGACGCTGAATATCTACTGTTTCTGCATCCAGCAGTGTTTCTTCAGCAGCTATTTCGAGTTCTTCCAGATGCAGGCGCATCATATTATCGCCCTTTGCCACATGTATGGCAGAAATAATTTCTTCCGGTGAATATTCTGCATCACCAGTCACACGGATAGTTTTAATATTAAACAGCACGGTCATGGAAAGCGTGATAATAATTGCAAATGCTAAAAGAAATACTAATAATACATATAAAGAACGCCCTCTTTTTCTTCTGCGGATTCTGCGTGAATTGGAATCATGTGCCATATTCATTTTTTCGATATCTCTCAAAATCTGCTCACTTCCTAGATATAGCATATTTCAGATTCTTCTGATGTCTGCACCGACTTCACGAAGAACCTGTTCCGGATTGTCATATCCTCTGTCAATATGGGAAATTTCTGTTAAAATTGTATTGCCCTTTGCACCAAGCCCAGCAATTAACAATGCTGCACCGCCTCTTAAATCCGTAGCACTGACAGCAGCACCATGAAGCTGTTTCACTCCATGAATAACAGCAGCCCTTCCGGCAACCTGAATATCAGCTCCCATTTTAACAAGTGCATCTACATGACGAAACCGATTTTCAAAAATTGTTTCTTCTATCACAGAAGTACCTTCTGCACGGCAAAGCACTGCCATCATAATCGCCTGTACATCTGTCGGAAATCCGGGATAAGGCATTGTTTTTAAACAGCGCACAGCATGAACCGGTTTTCCCGCTGAAAAACAAATTGTATTTTCTGTACAGCTACAAGAACAGTTCATTTCTTCCAAAACATCCAGAATTCCTTCCAAACTGGAAGTATCTGCCTGTAACAGTCGTACTGTTCCGCCTGTTATCGCTGCCGCTGCAAGCCAAGTCGCTGTCACAATCCGGTCAGGCATAATCCGGTATGTACAGCCTTTCAGCTTTTTCACACCCTGAATCATAATTGTACTGCTTCCTTCGCCTTTCAGATTCGCACCACATTTTTTTAAATATCTGGCTAAATCTGTAATTTCCGGTTCTCTTGCAGCATTTGTAATAATTGTTTCGCCTTTGGCAAGTACTGCCGCAAGCATAATATTTTCTGTTGCGCCAACTGACGGGAACTGCAAATGAATTCTTGCACCATGCAGTCCGTTAGGAGTGGTACAAAATAAAATTCCATTTTCTTCCTGAATTTTCACACCCATCTTCTGAAATGCCTGTAAATGCAAATCAATCGGACGTGAACCTAACTCACATCCTCCCGGATAACCAAGTATACAATTTCCGGTTCTGCCAAGCATCGCCCCTAAAAATATAATAGAAGACCGCATTTCCTGTGTCAGCTGTTCCGGAATTTCAAAATTTTGCACTGTATCGGCTTGAATCACAGCAGTATGATTCTGCATTCTGCACTGACAGCCGGCACGGGTTAAAATCTGACATGCTGCATAAACATCGGATAATGCAGGACAATTTTGCAGTATACTTTCTCCTTCACAGAGCATGGCAGCAGACAAAATAGGCAAAGCACTATTTTTCGCACCCTGTACAGTTATATCGCCTTCTAATTTTTTACCGCCGTGTATCATAAATTTCTGCATCACTGACACTCCTTTCATTCTGCATAGTATGTAAAAAGTATCAGTCTGGTGCAAAATAGTTTATTTTTTAAATCAAATCTTCAATCACACCCCAGATTCTTTCCTCAGTATCATGAACTGCGAGTGAAGCAGCTTGTTTGGCCATATTCTGAAGCTTTTCAGGATTTTTATATAATTTTCTTACCTGTGCAATCATATCTTCATTTGTGACATTTTTCTGTTCAATGACAATTGCAGCCCCTGCCCTGCCGAGTACCATTGCATTATGATACTGATGATTTCCAGCAACTATCGGAGAGGGGATTAAAATAGACGGTTTACCGAGCATTTCCAGTTCTGCAAGAGCATTTGCACCGGAACGGCATACAACTAAATCCGCTGCTGCCATGCAGGTATCCATATCGTTAATATATTCTGTAATGCGAGTGCGCTTACATTTCATAGGCACATGATATTCTTTCATTTTCTGGGGGAAAGTATCTTTTCCCATACCACCATAACCATGAATATGATTGATTCTTAATTTTTTGGAAACATGCCATTTTAAGACTTCTGCCATGGTATCGTTAATGCACCCTGCGCCAAGACTTCCGCCAAAGGATAAAATACAGAAATTATCATCAAATCCAAGTTCTGCACGAGCCTGTGCCTTTGTCTTTTTCAGAAGTTCCGCACGGACTGGCAGACCAGTCACTGTATAGTCAATATTTTTGTCAAAATATTGCAAAGCATCTTCTACTGTCAGCATAACATGGTCTACTTCTTTGGCAAGCAGTTTATTCGTTACACCAGGGAAAGCATTCTGTTCATGAATGGCTGTGGGAATTCCCATTTTGGCAGCCATCCGGATAACAGGGCCTGCTACATAACCGCCCGTTCCAATGGCAATATCCGGCTCAAATTCCTGAATAATCTGTTTTGCACGTTTTCCAGAACCTGCTAAATAATATAAAGCTTTCAAATTTCTTCCAATATTTTCAAGACTGATTTTTCTTTGAAAGCCTGCGACTTTAATAAACTCTATCGGATAGCCTGCCTGCGGAATCAATTTCGCTTCCATACCATTTGGCGTTCCAGCAAATAAAAATTCTGCATCTGGAACATGTTCTTTAATAATGCCAGCGATTGCTAAGGCTGGATTGATATGTCCGCCTGTGCCGCCTCCTGCAAGTAGTACTTTCATAATATACCCTAATCCTTTCTAAATAATATCAATCATCAATACCAATCTTTTTCTCTGAAATTATTTCGCAGTCATGCTGTTTCACTTGCTTTTAATTTTTTATTACCAGAAGAGCGATTTTCATTCATTACATACCGCCCTCGTGAAATATTCAAAACAATTCCCATTTCGACAAGCTGCATGATTAACGCTGTACCGCCATAACTGAAAAACGGTAAACTAATACCAGTATTCGGAAACAAATTGCTGACAACGGCAATATTGATAAATGCCTGTAATCCTATTTGTAGTGTAAAGCCGGTAGCGACCAGCAGTCCAAAACGGTCTTTACTATGCGTTGCAATCTGAAAGCCTTGTGCTACCAAAAGTACAAATAATAAAATTACTGTCACTGCTCCGACAAAACCTAATTCTTCACAGATAATTGAAAAAACAAAGTCGTTTTCTGATTCCGGCAAATATAAATATTTCTGTCTGGATTCTCCCAGACCTAAACCAAATGCACCGCCTGAACCAATCGCAATTAAAGACTGCTGTGTCTGATACGCTTCTGTAAAATCAAACGGGTGAAACCAAGTCTTAATTCTCGTCAAAAAATAAGTTTGCTCTCCTGTAATGACTTTAATTGAAACTGCACCGACTACCAGCAAAAGCCCTGTGACACCGGTCAAAAGTAAATGCCACCACTTCGCACCACCGATAAATAACAGAGAAAATCCCATCATTGCAATCAACAATGTACAGGACAAATGCGGCTGTTTAATCAAAAAAGCTGCAATCACTCCCAGCAATCCTACAAAGGGCAACGTGCCAAATCTGAATGTTTTCATTCGTTCAAAATTGATATCAATTAAATAAGCAAATAATATTACAATCGCAAATTTTGCAAGTTCTGACGGCTGAAAAGTTATTCCTCCAAAAAGTCGTATCCATCGTTTACAGCCTGTTCCTAAATCCGTTCCGATAAAAATAACTAACAATAATAATACAACACTTCCAATATACGAACCTGCTGCTACCCAGAATTTCTGATAAACATGATAGTCTACAAAAGATACTCCTATCATTGCAGCTAATCCTATTCCACCAAAAATTGCCTGACGCAGTGCATAATAATATCCTGGTTTATCTTCATTAATCGCAATTGCATAGCTCGCTGAAAACATCATGACAATGCCAATTCCCAGCAAAAACAGTACAACAATGGCAAATGTCATATTCACACCAGTCATGCGAATTGTTTCTTTTTGAAGCTTTAATTGTTTCATTCTCTGACTGCCTCCTTTATCAGACACGTTCCGGCATCAATGACAGTATACTGCAAAATAATGCAAATCCTGCCAGAATGATAATTCTTTGTATCGGCGATTTTCCGTCCTTCTGAAGCAGAAAAAGTAAAGTCCTTTTCTGAAATATCAGCGGTATCGAATTGATAAGCCATACTGCAAAATATAGTAATAAACTATCCATTCTTCCATAATACAGGCAAATCAGCGGAACAGTAATGCCAAGCCAATATGTTCCCGTCTGTCCAAGACGGCATTTCGCCGGATATAAATTCCAGTAATAACAGCCTAAACATGCTCCTGCTGCACTTAACGCATATAATGCATTCAAGTATTGCTTGCCAGCTAAACAAAGCACTGTCAGTGATAACAGCTGAATACTTCCCAATGTGACACTGACACCATCTACATTTTGCTCCGGCTTTTGCATACTCAGCCAGAAAAATGTGATGAACCCTGTTTTAATCGGAACACTTAACACACCGGCATCCCACTGGAAAAAACCAAAATTCAATATTTGCTCTGACGGGAAAATTTTTAAAAATGCATAGTTCAGGAAAAATACAAATAAGATTACAATAAAATCCGTATCTTCTGCATATGTTCTTTTTTTGACTGTTCTCAAATAGTCCAGCATCCAACCTAAAATTCCGAAAATCAAGCCTTGTATCAACATCAGCCGGATTGCAAAACTCTCTGATTGAAATGCTGTTCCAGTACGGTCAGTACTGCCGAACTGCATCCAAAGCGTATCACTTAAGACAAAGCCAGCCATGCAGCCAAAAATTAACAAAATTCCACACATAGTAGGTTTCAGCTTATTTCCGGAAACAGTTTCCGAATTTTTTTGTTCAGCATTCACATCAGGGTCACAGAATCTGCATTTTTGTAAAAATGGTATCAGGGCGATTCCCATGACTCCCCCTGATACTGCGGAACTTAAAGCAGCTGTCATCTGAATCCAGACAGGCATTATTCTTCCCCATAAAGGGCTGTAATTATATTTTCCAAATGCATTCCATGACTTGCCTTGAAAAGAATTACGTCCCCTTCCTGTACGGTTTTTCTTAACTCTTCTGTTAAAATATCAGGATTTTCTGTACAGAATTTTTTAATTTCATCGCCGGCAGATGCAGCAATCTGTTCAGCTTCTTTTCCATAACAGAATAACATATCAATTCCGGCATTTTTGACCATGACACCGACTTTAGAATGCAGTTCACTGCTCATATTGCCAAGTTCCAGCATATCGCCGAGAACTGCAATTTTTCTGCCGTCACAAAGATATTTGCTTAAAACATTCAAGCCTGCCTGCATGGAGTCAGGACTTGCATTATAGCAGTCTGCAATAATAGTCTGTCCGTTTTTTTCCATAATATTCTGTCTCATGCCAGTAGGCTGATAACGTGCAATTCCACAAAGAATTTCCTGTTCTTCCATGCCTGCAAGTCTGCCGACTAAATAAGCTGCCAAAGCATTTTTCACATTATGTTCTCCGACTGCCGGAAGCACTGCAAGAGCCTTTTCCCCCTGATAGCAGATAGTGAATGTTGTTACTCCATTTTCTTCTTTGATATCTTCAGCAGAAACATCAGCAGGATTCCCCTGTGTGGAAAATGTGTAAACTGGTCTGTTTAATTCTGTTTTTAAACCAGATAATAATTTATCATCTGCATTGGTTACTAAAGGCGCATCTGCTTTCATGCCTTCTAAAATTTCAAGTTTTGCTTTTTTAATGCCTTCCTGAGAGCCTAAGTTTTCCACATGAGAAAAGCCAATATTGGTAATGACTGCAATCGTAGGTTCTGCGCTGTTTGTCATATGGGAAATTTCTCCAAAATGATTCATTCCCATTTCGAGAACTGCTGCGCCATGCTGTGCAGTCAAATTTAAAATCGTTTTTGGCATACCAATTTCGTTATTAAGATTTGCTTCTGTTCTGAGCGTGTTGAATTTTTCAGACAATACACAAGCAATCAGTTCTTTTGTTGTAGTTTTTCCAACGCTTCCGGTAACAGCAACAACAGGAATATCAAATTTCTTTCTGTAAAGATTGGCAATATCCAGTAAAGCTTTTCCAGTGTTTTCCACTACTAAGCAAGGCAAATCTTCAATCTGGGTATCTGTTACAGCAGCAACAGCACCAGCTGTAATTGCCTGTCTGACGAAATAATGTCCATCAAATTTTTTTCCTCTGAGAGCCAGAAATAAACAGCCTTTTGGTAAATTTCTGGTATCTGTGCTGATTTCTGTAATTTCAGCATCTACAGGCGAAACAACGCCTAATTTCTGAGCGATTTCTTTAAGTGTAAGCGTTTCCATGATTTTGTCCTCCTGATTAAAATAATTCTTTCAAAGCATCTGCAACGACTTCACGTTCGTCAAAATGCGTGTGGTAATTATGAGCGAATATCTGATAATCTTCATGACCTTTTCCGGCGAGTACAATTACATCTCCGGCCTTTGCCGTTTTTAAAGCATGTTTAATTGCTTCACGGCGGTCAACAACGACTTCATAAGGTGTAGAAGTATTTTTTAAACCTTCAAGAATATCCTGAATAATTTCTTCCGGATTTTCATCACGAGGGTTATCTGATGTAATAATCAGTCTGTCAGCGAATTTTGCCGCAGCCTGTGCCATTAAAGGCCGTTTGGTTTTATCTCTGTTTCCGCCACATCCAAACAGGCAAATTAACTCATGTTCTGTGTAGAGCTTGACATTTTCTAAAATATTTTCCACAGCATCAGGTGTATGAGCGTAATCACAAATCACTGAAAATTCTTTGTTAGTAGGAATAACTTCACATCTGCCCCGTACACCTGTACAGCTCTGCAATGCCGGAAGAATCTGTTTTTCTTCAAGACCATATAAATGGCAAACTGCATAAGCTGCTGAAACGTTCGCAATATTGAAATAACCTGTCATCAGCATGTTAATTTTCTTCTGATTCAAAAGAAATTCTGTGCCGTTAGCTTTCACACTAACAGGCTGATAAGCATAATCCCCTGTACTGCCGTAACTGTATTTTTCACAGAAAATTTCCTGATATAATCTTTTACCGTAAGCATCATCTGTGTTAATAATTGCTTTATCACAAACGGAAAATAACATTTTTTTTGCCTGATAATAATTTTCCATTGTTTTGTGATAATCCAGATGGTCTTGTGTCAAGTTCGTAAATACAGCAATGTCAAAATGTGTCAGTCCGATTCTCTTTTGTACTAATCCGAAAGAAGAAACTTCCATGACAACTGTGTCACAGCCTTTCTGATACATGGTATGATATAACTGCATCAGCTCAAAAGTCAAAGGAGTTGTATTATTTGTGTGAACTACTTCTTCACCGATTTCATTTTGAATTGTTCCAATTAAGCCGACTTTATGACCGTTTGCGGTTAGAATATGCTTAATTACACTTGTTGTGGTAGTTTTCCCATTTGTTCCAGTGACACCGATAAATTTCATTTTACGTTCCGGATGGTCAAACCATGCAGCACATAATCTGCCGTAAAAAGCTCTGCTGTCATCTACTAAAATCTGCCGTTCTCCAAGATTTAAATCCCGTTCTGCAACAATTACTGCTGCACCCTGTTCCAAAGCTTGTTTTGCGACAGTATGACCGTCAAAATTTTCGCCTTTGATACAAACATACAAGCAATCTTTACTGATTTTCCTGTTATCGTCTGTTATCATGGAAATTTCAATTTCTGCAAGCGATTCCGGAATAGAAACGCTGTTTTCCAGTAATACTGAAAGTTTCATAAATCCATCTCCTAAAGTTCTATTATATTATCTCAGTCGCTTTGACTGTTGACAACGTAATCAAGTTGTACAACTGTACCGACTTCTACTATTTCGCCGGCGGGTATAGATTGTGTTTGCACTAATACGTCTGCTCTGTCCGTAGAAGCCCCAACTGCAACATAATTCAATCCAGCATTTGTTAAAGCTTCATTCGCATCAGAGGAAATATAATTTTTCACATCTGGTACAGTAACATATTCCGGTTCGTAGTCTTCTTCTGTGTAAAGAATTACTCTTCCGCCGGAAGAAATTGTATAACCAGTGAGCGGACACTGTCCCACTACAGTATCTCCATTGCCTTTGATTTCATATTGCAAGCCAAGGGCATCTAATGTATCTGTTGCGGAAGATACCTGACTATCTAATAATAATGGAATGGTCACATCTAATTTTGCATACTCTTCATCTGTATATTCTGGATAATAGCCCAGATATGGAAGAGCTTCCTCCAGTACCATTCTTGCATATGGTGCAACGACTTTCGAGCCGTAATAGCTTTCGCCCATAGGTTCATCTGCCATCATCAGCATAACAATTTCAGGGTCATTTGCAGGAGCGAAACATGCATAAGAAGCAACATAAGCATCTTCATTACCAGTTTCCAGCTTCTGAGATGTACCGGATTTACCGCCGATAGCATAGCCTTTAATATAAGCATTAGAACCGCCGTTATTATCTACAACAGCCTGTAAAAGCTTCCGGACTTCTGCGGAGCTTTCTTCTGAAATCACCTGCCGTTTCACATTTGTGCCAAATGTTTTAATGACATTGCCTTCATTGGAGACAATTTTATCCACTACATGAGGCTCTACAAGATAACCACCGTTAATTGCAGCGGCAATACCTGTAATCACTTCCATAGGAGTTAAAGAATTGGATTGTCCAAATGCGCTGGCAGCAAGGTCAACTTCACTCATATTTTCTTCTGGTCTGTAATAACTAGAACCTTCCCCTGGCAGGTCAATTCCTGTTTTTTCCGTTAAACCGAAAGCACTGAAATACTGTGAAAATTTATGAATTCCAATTCTAAGGCCGACTTCAATAAAAGCAGGGTTACAGGAATTTGTTAAAGCTTCTGAAAAAGTCTGCTCTCCGTGACCAGTTGTTTTATGGCATTTAATCGGCTTAGGAACACCTGCAAGCGTATAAGCACCGGTGCAGTAAAATGTATCCTTTTCGACATCAACCTGTTTTTCTTCAATTGCCATTGCTGTTGTGAAAATTTTAAAAACAGAACCGGGGACATAAATTTCAGTAATTGCTTTATTTTTCCACTGCTGTTCACGAGCAGCAATGTAAGCTTCCTGATACTGTTCCTGTGGGAGCATGTGAAGTGCATCATTCGTTGCTTGGTCGTAAATTAAAGCAGGTTCATTCAAGTCAAAGCTGGGATATGTTCCCATTGCATAAACTGCACCAGTTTTCGCATTCATGATAATACCGCAAGCACGGTTTTGAACATCAAACTGTTCGCACATTGCCTGTAAATTCTTTTCAAGATAATACTGCAATGTCATATCCAGTGTCAGATATAAAGAACTGCCATCTTCTGCCGGAAATGTGGTAGAATAACGATAAGGCATTTCATTGCCTTTCGCATCAGTAGCAGAAATCACTCTGCCATTTGTGCCAGCGAGGTATTTATTATAATATGCTTCCAGACCGTATTGGCCGTCACCATCACTATTTGTAAAGCCAATGACTTGTGCAGCAAGTTCATTCTGAGGATAATAACGTTTTGTATCTTCCTCTGTTTTAATAGAAGTTAAACCATATTTATCAAGATATTCCATCAAGTCGTCTGCAACATTTTTCTCAACTTGTGTCTGGAGTACATAATATTTTGTATCTTTTTCAGAAGCAGCCCTGACTTCTTCTTCCTCCAGCTTTAATGTTTCAGCAAGAGTGCGAATGACTTCATCTTTGAGCTGGTCAATGGGCATGATAATTGTATCTGGTGCAAGTTTTTTGCCTTTTGCCTGAGCTTCCTGACGTTCTTCCATTATTTCGCCAATTTTTTCCATATCATTTTGAAACTGATTCGGGTCGATATAGACTTTATATACTGTAGCACTTCTGGCAAGCGGTTCGCCGTTGCGGTCGTAAATACTGCCACGGTTTGCCGTAATGGTAATTCTGCTGAAATGCTTATTATTTGCTTTTTCAGCGTAAGTATCATGCTGTACAAGGCACAGAATGCCGAGCTTGCATATTACAGCAGCTGCCAGAAACATACAGATTCCAAATCCACCGAGTACAGCTCTTTTTTTCATTGGTGTAGTTGGCTCATAATCTCTGCGTTTTTCTTTCAAATCCGTCACCTCTGTAAAAAATTTATCTATTTAAAAAACAGGCAGGTATTTTTATGATTTCCTGCCTGCATGTAGTTTCATTCTAAGGGTAGGAGGACAGCCGTCTTTTTTCTGCATCAGACGGCAGCCCTGTTCCGCAGCACCCGTTTGTTGTATCTTTCTTTTTTCTGCCTTATTCAAACATTATGCAGACTACCCTCTCATGTATGACACAAAGCGGTCAAAAGCGTTTTGAATTTTTACAAATATGCTTTGTTCTTCTTCTGGAATTTCCACCACATCATCTGTCTGAATCTGAATATATTCAACCTGAGAAGGGTTCAGCACATGCATACCGAGTACATTTTCAGCGTACTCCTGTACATTTTTATTAGAAGCTTTTCCAGCGAGTTCGGTCTGCATTCTGACATTTTCACTTTGCATGTCAGTATATTCTTTTTGTTTTGCAGCGATTTCGTTTGACAGCTGAAGCTGCTGTACATTACTGAGAATAACAGCTGTCAGAAGGGCGAAACAAACGATTGCGCCGAGAATGACTTTGACAGCTGATACTTTTTTTTCTGTTTTCTGTTCCGGATAATCCAGTTTCTGGTCAATGTTATTCATAAAATCAGAAGATTCAGCACCTTTCCGGATATTTTAAAAATCACAGGAGATTATAATTTTTCAAGCACTCTTAATTTTGCGCTATGGCTTCTGTGATTTTGTTCCAATTCAGATTGACTGGCAGTAATGGGCTTGCGAGTGATTAACTTTGCCTTAGGGGTATTTCCACAAACGCACTGTGGAAAATCCGGCGGGCAGGTACAGCCTTTGCACCACAATGCAAACTGTTGTTTGACAATGCGGTCTTCTAAGGAATGGAAAGTAATCACAGCAAGCCTTCCGCCTGATTTCAGGCAAGCAAACGCTGCATTCAGTCCAAGATGAAGATGTTCAAATTCATCATTTACTGCAATGCGAACTGCCTGAAATGTTTTTTTGCAGGGATTTTTCTCTCTCCGGTATTTTTGCGGCACAGCCTGACGGACGAGTTCAGCGAGTTCTCCAGTAGTATTCACAGGAGCATCAGTTCTGGCACGGACAATCGCAGCGGCGATATTTCCGGCGAATTTTTCTTCCCCATAGGTATAGAGAATTTGTTTCAGTGCCTGTTCGTCCCAAGTGTTAATGATATCATATGCGCTTAAGCCTTCCTGACTCATACGCATATCCAACGGTGCATCTGTATGATAGGAAAAACCTCGTTCCGCCTCATCGAGCTGATGAGAAGAAACGCCTAAATCCAACAGAATTCCGTCAGCAGCAAAGATGTTCAGGCTTTCAAGAATCTGCCGCATCTGGGAATAATTGCCTTGAATGACCTTTGCCGGAAAGTCCTGCAAGCGTTCTGTAGCAACTGCTACAGCATCCGGGTCACGGTCTAAGCCGATTAACAACCCGTTTTTGCCTAATCGGGAAGCGATTTCTTTAGAATGTCCTGCACCACCGACAGTACCGTCTATGTAAATACCATCCGGACGAATTGCCAGATTTTCCAATGTTTCCGACAGTAAGACGGGAATATGTGCGAATTTCATAATAAGCTCCTTTTCAGCGAGTGTGTTTTTCCTTTTGTTCTTATCTTTCTATGCTAGGCTTTCGCCTGATTTTATTATAGCACATTCAGTGAATTCAAGCAACTGGATTAAGTTACAAAATTTACAAAATATTATATTTATTTTTTATATAAATTTAACAGAATCAGAAAAATGTTGAAAACATGGAAATTTCACGCTTTCAGAAGAACTTACACGTTTTCGAGAAACATTTGTTTGATTTTATTTTTTCCTGAAAAGCAATTTTTTCTACAAAAAATGACATTTGTCATTTATTACAAAATTAGCAGCATGTTATTTTTGATTATTCTGTATTTTTTACAAATTTTTTTAAAATTTTAAAAAAGCTATTGACAAAGTAGCAAAAATATACTATAATCAAAACATGCTAAGTAGCAAATTGATACTAATTAGGCAGGTGAGCATTTTGGATGAAGAACATTTTTTAGAATCTTATGACAGCAGTATATTTCAAAAGCCTTCTGTGACAGTAGATTTGATTTTATTTACTGTAAAAGAAAATACTTTGCAAGTGCTTTTGACAGAACGGAAAAAATATCCCTTTATTGGAAAGCTTGCACTCCCTGGTGTATTTGTCCGCATGGAAGAAACACTTGAAGAAGCTGCACAAAGGGCTTTATATGAAAAGACTGGTCTGCATGATATTTATTTTGAACAGCTTTATACTTGGGGCAGTCCTGAACGTGACCCCAGAATGAGAATTATTTCTGTTTCTTATTATGCACTTGTTCCCTTTTCGCAGATACCTGATGCAGAACAGGCAAAATTTTTCCCTGTGGAAAAGGTTTTGAATCGTGATGACCTCGCCTTTGACCATTGTGAAATGATTGCTTACGGTCGGGAACGTATCCGTAATAAAGTGAATTATACAGATATTGCTTTTTCTCTTGTGCCGGAAGAATTCACGCTTCCACAGTTACAGAAAATTTATGAAATTCTCCTTGGTCAAAAACTTTATAAAGCAAATTTCCGGAAGAAAATTGCTGATAAAATTCAGCAAACTGAAAAATTTACTTCCGGTACGAAACACCGCCCCAGCAGATTTTACAGAAAGAAGGATTGATTTTATGATTTCTACAAACAGCAAGATTTTTCTTGACAACAAAACGGCTTTAGTCATTGTCGATATGGTTAATGGCTTTTTAACAGAGGGCGTTCTCTCTAGTCCCCGCTCTGCTTCCGTTCTTCCGGAATGCGAAAAGCTTTTAAAGTTCTTTAAAGAGAACAATCTTCCTTGTATCGCATTTGCAGACTGCCATGAACCGGATTGTATTGAATTCCAGTCTTTTCCGCCTCATTGCATCAAAGGTACGTCAGAAGCTGAAATTGCACCCTCTTTACAGGAAATCGGCGGTTATATTAAGATAGAGAAAAATTCTACTAACGGTTTTTTAACACCTGAATTTCAGAAATTTCTCAATCAAAATCCACAGCTTGAAAGAATTGTCGTCTGTGGTGTTTGCACTGATATCTGTGTGATGCAGTTCTGCTTAACACTTAAAACTTACTGCAATCAGCAAAACAGAAAGCTTGAAGTGCTGCTTCCTGTGAATGCTGTGGAAACTTATGACGCTCCTAATCATTCTGCTGATGCAATGCAGAATGCCGCACTTACAATTATGAATCAAGCTGGTATAAAATTAACTTCGGAGGTAATTTATCATGAATAATTTAGATAACAGAAATTTAACAATGCTGGTAGACTTTTATGAACTGACAATGGGAAACGGCTTCCTTGAAAATGGCTGTGGTCAGAAAATTGCTTACTTCGATATGTTCTACCGGAAAGCTCCTGATGATGCCGCTTATGCAATTGCTGCCGGTCTGGAACAAGTCATTCACTATCTGAAAAATCTGAAATTTACAGAAGAAGATATTGCTTATTTAAGAAGTAAAAATTTATTCTGTGAAAAATTTCTTGACTATCTCAGAAATTTCAAATTTACTTGTGATGTGTGGGCTGTTCCGGAAGGTACACCAATTTTCCCCTCTGAACCGATTTTAACTGTTCGTGGAGAAGCAATGCAGGCACAGCTTGTTGAAACAATGATTTTATTAAGCATAAATCATCAAAGTTTAATCGCTACAAAAGCGAACCGAATTGTTACAGCTACACAGGGTCGCCCTGTCATGGAATTCGGCTCAAGAAGGGCGCAAGGATATGACGGTGCAGTATTAGGTGCAAGAGCTTCTTATATAGGCGGTGTAGCTGGTACTGCCTGCGCCATCGCTGACAGAGCATTTCAAATTCCTGCACTTGGCACAATGGCACATAGCTTTGTACAAATGTTTGATTCTGAATTAGAAGCTTTCAGAGCTTATGCAAAAGTTTATCCCGATGACTGTACTTTACTTGTAGACACTTACAGCGTTCTGCATTCCGGTATTCCAAACGCTATCACAGTCTTTAAAGAACTTGAAGCACAGGGTCACAAGGGCAAAGGCATTCGCATTGACAGCGGTGATATGGCCTATCTCTCGAAAAAAGCCCGTAAAATGTTAGATTCTGCCGGATTAAATTATATTGGCATCGTGGCTTCTAATTCTTTAGATGAATATATCATTCGTGATTTAATCATGCAGGGCGCACAAATTAACAGCTTCGGTGTCGGTGAAAGATTAGTCACTTCTAAATCTGAACCGGTTTTCGGAGGTGTTTACAAATTAGCTGCTGTTGAAGAAAATGGTGAAATTATCCCGAAAATTAAAATTTCTGAAAATATCATCAAAATTACAAACCCTTCTTTTAAAACGCTCTGGAGATTGTTTGACAATGAATCTGGTAAAGCTGTTGCTGATGTATTAACGCTCCATGATGAAGTCATTGACGATACACAGCCCTATGAAATTTTTGACCCGATTCACACTTACAAGCGCAAAACTTTGACAGACTTCACAGCTAAAAAATTACAAGTGCCGATTTTCCTCAACGGCGAATGCGTTTATCAAAGCCCTTCCCTTCCGGAAATGCAAGCTTACTGCAAAGACCAGCTCGAAACCCTCTGGGAAGAAGTCAGGCGTTTTGAAAATCCGCAGACTTATTATGTAGACTTGTCTCAAAAGCTCTGGGATTTGAAACATGACATGCTCAAAATGAAGTTCAATTATTGAAAAAATCACGCTGGTGTATTGACATCGGCGTGATTTTATGCTATAATGCAGAAAAAGGAGTGTGAATTCTATGAACCCTGATTTTATTTTATCAGAAATAAAAAAGCTGTTTGACAATCACGACTATGCCGAAGAAACTTTTCTTTCTTTGAACTGGCAGAATGCAGAACTCTATTCAAATTTCTGGAATCTGAACTATCCGGATGGATTGAATTTTCTGCTTATGACATTTTCGGAAGCGTATATTGCACAAAATTTTACTTCTGCCGTCCTGCAATGCTTTATCACAAATACTGCTCTTGATGAAGAATTGAAAGAAGAAGATTATATTGCTTCTGACCGTTCTGAAAAAATTGCTCTTCTGCAAAAATGGCGTGAAAAGTACCATGAAGATTTTCTGAATCTCTGTCTCAGTCTGCGTGAAAAGCGTTTTCAGATAATTGACAGCAGTTCACTTCCGGAAATCATTTCCGATTATGGAAGTACTGCTGAAACCATTCAGGATTATGAAATCATTAAAAAAGATTTAAATATTTTGGAAACGTTTCTTTCTGGTGCATTCTGTATTGAACTTGGGGGCTGTTATATTCTCGACCATGTATATTTCGGCATCAAAAATAATCAGATACTTCTGATTTGCTGCGGTCTCTGGGACTGAACAGCATAAAAAACTCCCGATTGCTAATTCACGTTCATCGGGAGTTTTAATTTATTCAATTGTAAGTCAGCTTTACGCAATCTGTACATATTACGCTACAGAGCTGATGAAAAATCCGTTACAGAGACTTAATTGTGCATTGGTCACACACGCCTTTCCTACTAAGGTTTTTTAAGAATTTCCTTCATAGCACTTTTCATACGCACCACATCTTTCACATCAGAATTTTACAAGATAGAACCTTCCATGGGAATATACCTCGTTTCTAACAATTTCGGAATGTATGCTATATAGAAAGTTTCGCTCGCCATGTTGAAGCCTTAGCAGATGGTTCAGATATACGGCACTGAAACTTAAAAACATATCTGAACTAGACGAATTCCGGCTTTATCGCAGAATTGACATGGTAGTAAAACCTTAGGGAATGAAACCAGAGCGACATCTCCAGCTTACGATTCAACCTAAATCACTTACCTGCGACAGACGAAACCGCCTGCTGCTGTGAATCCATTTCTTCCATTGGTTTCGCCTCCTAACAGAACATCCGCATATTCAACAGAAGGATTCAAAACTCTGTTAAGCAGAAATTCTGTAAATTTACTTTCACTTCCGGAAAGTATACGGGTCTGATATAGGGGATTGCAATCCTTATCATGGTTTTATTATAGCACAGCTTTTTGAAAAAGTCAATAGTTTTTTTCAATTTTTTTGAAATATTTTTGGATTTGTCACACAATACAAAACATGAACTTTTGTTTTGTTCAAATTGTACAATTACAAAGATGACACACTGAAAAAGAAACAAGCTGTACTCTAAAGTACAGCCGTTTCTTTTTCAGAATTCAAAACAGGAGATTGGAAAGGAAGATTGCAATTATAATAATGTAATGCCATGTTCCGCACAAGCCTGAATCATGTCATCAGGCCAGATGGAAGCCTGTACTTCACCAATATGTGCTTTTTCAAGGAGAAGCATACATAATCTGGATTGTCCGATACCTCCGCCAATGGTCAAAGGCAGTGTGCCGTTCGTAATCATTTTATGATAATCATACTTATTTCTGTCGAGTGCATCAGCCTCTGCAAGCTGTTTTTGGAGAGAAGTTTCATCTACACGGATACCCATAGAAGAAATTTCAATGCTTTTCTGAAGTGTTTCATTCCAGAAAAGTAAATCACCATTTAAACTCCAGTCATCATAGTCAGGCGCACGGCCATCATGACGTTCACCGTTGTCCAGTTTTCCGCCAATCTGCATAATGAAAACAGTGCCATGCTCTTTGCAGATGAGGTCTTCACGTTCTTTGGGAGTTTTATCAGGGAATCTGTCTTTCAGTTCCTGAGTTGTTATGAAATAAACTTCTTCTTTCAAAGTTGTTTTAAAAATTGGATAGCGCAGATTTACTTTTCTTTTTGTGAAAACGATAGCTTTGACAATATTTTTCACAGTATCTTTGAGAAAATCAAGATTTCGCTGGTCACGAGTAATCACTTTTTCCCAGTCCCACTGGTCAACAAAGATAGAATGCATATTATCTGTATCATCGTCACGGCGAATTGCATTCATATCTGTGTAAATGCCTTCACCAGCCTGATAGCCGTAACGGTAAAGAGCCATTCTTTTCCATTTAGCGAGAGATTGTACCACTTCTGCTTCTTTATTATCAATTTCTTTTATAGTAAAATCCACTTTGCGTTCTACACCGTTCAGGTCGTCATTGATACCGCTTCCCTTCCGGACAATCAGCGGAGCAGAAACTCTGTCAAGTGTCAGTGCAAAAGATAATGTCTGCTGAAACAAATCTTTAATATATTTGATAGCATGTTGTGTTTCACGCAGTGTTAAAGCGGAAGAATACCCTTCCGGCAGAATCAGACTTTTAGACATATAAATCAATCCTTTCTTGCTTATGAAAAAAGACGCTCCAATTGCCATGCAATCAGGAACGCCTTTGTTCTCGTTATTACATGCTTATTATAGCATATTTTATTCTTTTTGTCAAGTTTTTTTAAAAAGTTTTCAAACAGAAAAACTTAATTTTTTTATCTGATATAGCCTGCACTTCTTGGGAACATAATCACGTCACGGATATTCTGAACACCAGTAACATACATAATTAAACGTTCAAAGCCTAAACCAAAGCCCCCGTGCGGTACAGAGCCGAACTTTCTTAAATCAAGATAATCCTGATATAAGTCTAAATTCATATTACGTTCGTTCATAGCAGCGATAAGTTTATTGTAATCATATTCACGTTCACTTCCGCCGATGATTTCGCCGACTCCCGGAACAAGCAGGTCAACTGCTGCAACAGTCTTTCCGTCAGGGTTCTGCTTCATGTAGAAAGATTTAATTTCTTTCGGGTAATTTGTTACGAATACGGCTTTGTTAAAGACTTTTTCAGAAATATATCTTTCGTGTTCTGTCTGGAGGTCACAGCCCCATTCTACAGGATACTGGAATTTTTCTCCGGATTCCTGCAATAATTTAATTGCTTCTGTATAGTCACATACAGCGAATTCATGAGAAATTAACTCTTCCAGTCTTTCGATTAAGCCTTTTTCAAAATGCTGGTCAAAAAATTTCATTTCTTCCGGACAAGTGTCTAAAACTGTTCTGATAACGAATTTAATCATATCTTCTGCAAGTTCAATTACATCAGGAAGCTCCATGAAAGCAACTTCCGGTTCAATATGCCAGAATTCTGCTAAATGTTTTGGTGTATTGCTGTTTTCCGCTCTGAAAGAAGGGCCAAATGTATAAATTTTACCCATTGCCATTGCAGCCATTTCGCCTTCCAGCTGTCCGGACACACTTAAACCTGCTCTTTTATTAAAGAAATCATTTGCATAATAGTCTTCTTCATTTTTGAAATCCTGTGAATAGCCGATAGTAGTCACCTGAAACATTTCTCCAGCACCTTCGCAGTCACTGCCTGTAATTAAAGGTGTATTCACATAAACATAATTTCTATCTTGAAAATATCTGTGAATGGCTTCTGCTAAAACAGAACGCACTCTCATGACAGCATTAAAAGTATTCGTTCTGCCTCTGAGGTGTGGCATGGTACGCAGAAATTCGAGTGTATGCCGTTTTTTCTGAAGTGGGTATTCTGCCGGACATGTTCCTAAAACAGTAATTTCCTGAGCGTTAATTTCGACACCGCCGTTTTGCGCTTCTACAACTTTACCAACAATTTTCACAGAAGTACCGACTGGCATTGCATCTTCAAAGGCAATTCCTGTTGCCTTATCAATCACAATCTGCATATGTGGAAGCGTTGTTCCGTCATTCAGGGCGATAAAAGCCATTGTTTTAGAATTTCTGGAAGTTCTGACCCAGCCACAGACAGTGACTTCCTGATTGAGGTAATCTTTGTTTTCAAAAATTTCTTTGATATCAATATGTTTCATGATATAATTTCCTTTCTGAATAAAATAAAAATACTCTCATCCTGAACATCAGGACGAGAGGTTATTTCCCGTGGTACCACCTGAATTACTGCATTTGCAGTCACTCAAACTGTTCACTATAATGAACATTCTGTTTAACGCACAGCAACGGCATCACCTACTAATAAAAAATGTTCGGATAGCAGCTCAGGAGTGTTATTCTTACCAGTTCTGTGGTACAGTTCTCAGCCACCTGTACTCTCTGTGCATGAACTCTGATAGTACTTCTCTCCGTCAAAGCTTTTGGATAAACATATTATAGCACAGAATTTTCAGAATGTCAAGTATTTTACTTGCAATTTTTCAGAATTCATGTTATAATAAAATTCAGAAAGGAGCGATATAACATGAGAAAGAAATTATTATTTATGTTTCTGTGCAGTTTTTTATGTTTCAGTCTGAGTGGATGTTATAAATTTTTTGAAGTCAACAAATATGAAATATCAAATTATGTGCCTGAAGAAACTTCCAATGAATTAGTGATTTTTACAGAAGAATCTACAGATGCAGAAACTGAACTATTTACTGAATCAGAAACAGAATCTGAATCTGTTACAGAACCAGAAACCCAAGAAGAAACATTTTCTTCTGAAATTGAATGGAATACAGAGTATACTTCTAAAGAAGAAGTTTCTTTATACTTGTATACTTATCATGAACTGCCACCGAATTATATTTCTAAAAACGAATTGAAAAAATTAGGCTGGCAGGGCGGTGATGTATGGATATATGCACAAGGTAAAAGTATCGGCGGAAACAAATTCTATAATAATGAAAAATTACTTCCTGAAAATCATTACTTTGAATGTGACATTAACTACCAAGGCGGTAAAAGAAATGCTGAAAGGCTTATCTATACGGAAGATTATGAAACAATTTATTATACCAATGACCATTATCAGACATTTACACAGCTATATTAAAAAAATCCCTGCTTTCATTTTGAAAACAGGGATTTTAAAATTTACTTGACTTCAGAAGAAATATCTACATTCAAGCCTTTGATTGCATTTGCAACCAGTCCGGCAACTGCATTTGCACCCGTTTCAGTGAAATGTGTCATATCTGTAGAGCCTTCTACTGCACCGATTAAATGATACTTATAAGCCGCATCATAGCCAATGGAATTATAGTGATTTACCATTAAAGTATTTAAATCAATGCATGGGATTTTATATTTTGCAGCCATACTCTTGCAGGCATCACAGTAATTTGTGTAACTATTCACAAATTTACCATTAGAATATGCCTTCAGGCCGATAACAGTTGTTACTAAAACTGGTGTACCGCCTTTTGCAAGTGCGCCTTCGATATATTTTTCCATATACCATTCATAAGAGCCTTCTGTCGGATTATTCACATTTCCACAAACAGGAGCATATCTTTCCGCATTTCCGGAAGCAGAATCGTTAATTGCAAACTGAACTAACAGATAATCGCCTTTCTGCATTGCATCTAAAATTGTTTGTAATCTGCCGTTATCATAGAAACTCTTGGAACTTCTTCCAGCAATCGCATGATTGGAAACAACAACATTATCTGTGAAATAATTTCCTAAGTAACAGCCCCAGCCTTGCTGTGGTGCGTAGCTTGCACGATAAGTCTGAACTGTAGAATCACCAGCAATATAAATTGTTTGTTTATTCACTTCTGGTTCAGGTTCTGGTTCTGGAGCAACATACACTTCTGCAATTGGTTCATCTGTCCATTCTGTGCGGAGATAATCAATATTAGGGCCACCGTCTTGTGTGACAGAAGTTAATCTGATAATATTCAAACCAGCCACTAATGGAAGTACAATCGCTCTTTCCTGCCATTCTGTCCAAGTTCCTGTTGAAAGGAAATCCTGAATCCAATAATCCTGATTCTGATTTACCTGTACTTTCATTTGTCTGTTAGCAGTACTGCCGTTTGCAATGCCGAATGTACACAGATAATTTCCATCTTTAGGAGCATTTACTTTAAATTCCACGAAGCTTCCAACCGTATTATCTAAATTCAAGTAAGCTTCTGATTTAAATCCTGCATTGGTATCTTCTTTCCAGCCTCTGGAATAGGAAGCATCTGTTGCATAATAAACTTTTTTGCCTTTTTGAACGCTTTCCATTCCTTTTCCGTGTAAGAAGTTTGTTAAACTTTGAATATCGGCTGCATCAATATTTGTATCTGCGTTGATATCAGATTTTTTTCTGTCATGATGAGTCATATTCTGATTCAGCATTTGTCTTTTCAGTAAAATCTGGTCATAAATATTTACAACACCGTCATGATTTAAATCTCCAACGATTTCTTCTTCTGGTTCAGAAGGAACTGTGACAGTATCAATAAACCATGTTTGACAAGCGTGTCCGTTTCGTTCCCATTCCTGAACGTTTGCGCCGTCTTCCATAGAAGCATTGATAATTTCTACTGCGCTCTTATCCATGGAAGCACGGGTTGTAATGACATAACTGCCGTTATCCTGCTGAATAAACTTGAATAACTGCGCACCGCTGGAAGTATCTTCCCAAACAGCAATATTTGTTCCATTATCTGCACGGCCAGCAGTAACATCCAAAAGCTTTGAACCATCTCCGGCACAGCTGTAAATATGATAATAACCATATCCGGCAGATTTTGCTCTCCATACAGAATATTGATTAGTAATATCTGGTGTTCCGGTCTGTGCAACATTTGTACCGTTATCAGGTGCGCCTGTTAAAGAAAGATATTGACCGGAGTTTCCATTTCTGAGCATAAACACGTCAGAAGTAATTTCAGCAGCTTCTTCTTCAAAGGCAAGTCCTGCCATTAACTGAGCGAGTTTGTCAGAACCTTTCAAGCTTTGATGCAAATCATCATCAGCAGCATAATATTCTGTCATTGCATCATAGCCACCAATTGAAAAGCCGAAATCCTGCCAAGCTGTAAACAAATCAATTACTTTCACATTTTGTTCAGCACCAATTTTATCTAACTGACCGCCAAACCAACGACCGCCTAATTTTGGATTTCTGTTTAAGTCTCCGTGTCTGCCCTGCTGTTTTACTAACATGACAGTCATTCCCTTAGCTTTTGCCTTTTTGACCATGTCAGTGACAACATTATAATATTCATCAGCATTAGAATAATTTGTATCATTGATGCCAATTGAAATAATATAATAATCTCCTGTTTTACCATAAGTTTCAATTGGTACGAATTGACCGCCGTCTACAAAGCCTTTGGCATATTGTCCGGAAGTTGCCATATTTCTGACAACATAATTAGAAACGGGCGTATTTTTTAAATAATTTCCAATCAATTGCCCCCAGCCATGTTGAGCGGTATCTGCTTGATTGTAGTAATTTGCTACAGTGGAGTCTCCACAAATCCAAATGTGCGGATTCATCACACCAGTTGTATTCAGCTGTTTAATTTCAATTGCAGAAATGGAACGCTGACCATTTTTAATGCCTGTAACAGCCTGAATGTTTAATTGTCCGTCTGTAACTGGAATTTGAACTGTTTCCGTAGCATTCAGACGAGTTAAATTCATCATCTGGAGCATACCTTCCATTTTAATGGAACATCTTGGTGCATTTCCGACAGTTACTTTCACTTCATAAAGACCTTTCGGCAAGTCTACATTAAATGTATTTGCACCGTCATCAGAATTAAAAGAAACAGCATCACTTCCAGCACCACTTCCGCCGGCAGTCACATCAGAAACATTTCCGGTCTGTGCGAAACCGTAACCAGCACTTGCATTATAGCCTGTAGAAGCACTTACTCCTGTATAACCGGAAGAAGTTCCGGCATTACCAAAATCGAACTTCCAGTTTGCAGTTGCTGCGGAAGCGGTTAGTCGGTTTGATATCCCTGAAGGGAGTGCCGGTATCGCCATTGCACAGGCAAGCAATGCACTTAATATTTTTTTGTGTAATTTTTTCATGAAAAACCTCCTGTCAAAATATGAACGAATCATGTCTTTATAATATATTTTATCGTAAATAATACAGAATTTCAATGACTAAAAATATTTAAAAATAACTTTTTATATTTTATTTCAAACGATTTAAATAATTTTTCCCAGCTTTTGATGAATTTTCCTATTATTTCAAAATATTTATAAACTAATTCATAATTTATTTATTTTTAATAAGAGATAATTTTTGCACTCTGGAGAGTTGTTTTATCTGGTATTCTCTCCGGAGTGCATCGGATTTTAATTCAAACGTTTCAGTATAGACTAATTTTACAGGACGGCGGGAACGGGTATATTTTGCGCCTTTTCCGGTATTATGCGCTTTTAAGCGTTTTTGAATGTCCGTTGTCCAGCCTGTGTAAAGTGTACTGTCAGCACATTCTAAAATATAAACGTAATTCAAGCGTAATCCATTCCAAAATTCGTTGTGACAGGACGATGTGCGGACATGCTTTTGTGAATATCTAAAATTCTCTGGTTAGAACTTCCACGAAACAGAAGATTCAAGCTTTTTTTAGCTTCAATAAATCTGCCGTCTACAAGCCAGTCAGTCACTTCCAGCAAATCGCCATAATGATTTTTTTCATTCTGATTTTTTACTAAATATTCCAGTTCAAAGCCGGTATAAGTCATAACATTTAAATTCAGTTTTTTAATTTCTATGCCGAGTTCAGCAAGGGCTTCCGCCTGACAGAAGGGTTCTCCTCCGCTGAAAGTCACACCGTCAAGCAATGGATTTTTCTTGATTTTGTCAAGGAGTTCGCTCGTTCTGACAATTTTTCCGCCCTCAAAGGCATGTGTCTGAGGGTTCTGACAGCCTGGGCAATGGTGAGGGCATCCCTGTGTAAAGATAGTATACCGGAATCCCGGACCATCTACGATAGAATCATTCACTGTCCCTGAAATGCGTAATAACATGATAAATTCCTTCTTCCTGTGAGTTTAAGAGATTTCCGGCAGAGCTGAATCTGCCGGAAATTTGTAATATTATTCTGTAAGGCTATGCTTTACTCTGTCTTCGACTTCACTTCTTTTAGCGTCATTGAATCTGTCAAGTGTGCCGACAAGATAACCAGTAATTCTTCTGATACGTTCAAAGCCGATTCTGTGATGGTCTCGCTCTGGTCTTCCGCATTTCGGGCATACATCGTTGATAATGCCTGTATAACCACATACTGGGTCACGGTCAACAGGATGATTGATTGAACCATAGCCAATACCAGATTCTTTCATACATCTGATAACTTTTTCAAATGCAGCGAGATTCTTTAACGGGTCGCCGTCAAGCTCTACATAGCTGATATGGCCAGCATTTGTTAAAGCGTGATAAGGGGCTTCAATCTGAATTTTTTCAAATGCACTAATCGGATAATATACCGGCACATGGAAAGAGTTTGTATAATAGTTTCTGTCTGTAACGCCTTCGATAATGCCGTATTTTTTGGCATCCATACGGACAAATCTACCGGATAAGCCTTCCGCAGGAGTTGCTAACAATGAGAAATTCAAACCGGTTTCTTTTGCTTCTTTGTCAAGGCGTTTTCTCATTCTGGTGATAATTTCAAGTCCTAATTTACGGGCTTTTTCACTTTCGCCATGATGTGCGCCGATTAACGATTTCAAAGTTTCTGCCAGACCAATAAAGCCGACTGATAAAGTTCCATGTTTCAATACTTCTGCAACGCTTTCATCAGGGCTAAGTTTTTCAGAATCCAGCCAGATACCTTGTCCCATTAAGAATGGGAAATTTCTAACTTTCTTCTGACATTGAATCTGAAATCTGTGTTTCAGCTGGTCAATGGCTAAATTCATAATATCGTCCAAACTCTTGAAAAATTTATCTAAATCATGATTTGCTTCAATTGCTAATCTAGGCAGATTCACAGAAGTGAAACTTAAATTTCCACGTCCGGTAACAATTTCACGGGAAGGGTCATAAACATTACCAATCACTCTGGTTCTGCAACCCATATAAGCAATTTCAGTTCTATAATCTCCTTCTTTATAATACTGAAGATTAAACGGTGCATCAATGAAAGAGAAGTTCGGGAATAATCTTTTTGCAGATACCCGACAGGCAAGCTTGAATAAATCATAATTCGGGTCTTCCGGATTATAGTTAATGCCTTCTTTAATTTTAAAAATGTGAATCGGGAAAATCGGTGTTTCACCATTTCCAAGACCTGCTTCATTTGCAAGCAAAATATTTTTCGTCACCATGCGACCTTCCGGAGAAATATCCGTGCCGTAGTTAATAGATGAAAAAGGAGTTTGTGCACCGGCACGGCTGTTCATGGTATTCAGGTTATGCACAAGTGCCTCCATAGCCTGATAAGCAGCTCTGTCCGTTTCCTGATAAGCATGTTTTGCAGTAAATTTTAAAATTTTCTCTGTCAGTTCCGGAGCAAATTTTTCGTTCAAAGCATCTCTGAGTTTTTCTTCAAAGCCGTTATCATTCGCCAGCACTGGGATAAGATTTTCTTTTTCCTTGTATGCATTACAAAATTCTGTTACAAAATCAACAGGATTTTCCATTTCTGTGAGGAGTTCTAAAGCACGGGAAAGATTTTGTCTATAGTGTGCAGCATACGTTTTCCGAATACCATCAGCCATTGCATAATCAAAATTTGGAACGCTCTGACCGCCATGCTGGTCATTTTGGTTTGACTGAATCGCAATACATGCCAATGCAGAATAACTTGCAATGTCGTTTGGTTCTCTTAAAAATCCGTGTCCGGTAGAAAATCCGCCTTTAAAGAGTTTTACTAAATCGATTTGACAGCAAGTTGTTGTCAATGTCAAAAAATCCAAGTCATGAATATGAATATCGCCTTCTTTGTGAGCTTTTGCATGTTCCGGCTTTAAAACGTATAATTCATAGAATTCTTTTGCGGAAACGCTGCCGTATTTCAGCATTGTTCCCATAGCAGTATCTCCGTCAATATTTGCATTTTCACGTTTGATATCACTGTCTTTCGCAGAATGGAATGTCAATTCATTCAAGACAGTCATAAGATTTGTTTTCATTTCTCTTGCACGGGTACGGTCATAACGGTATAAAATATAAGCTTTTGCAGTTTGTGCATGACCTCTTTCAATCAACACTTTTTCCACGATATCCTGAACCTGTTCCACAGTCGGCGGATTATCCGTACATTTTGCTTCGCATTCCTGACAAACCTGTGCGGCAATCTGAGCAGCTTCTTCATGGTCAGAGCCGCCTACAGCCTGTGCCGCCTTGAATACAGCTTCTGTAATTTTGTCCATATGAAAGGGTACTTTACGTCCATCACGTTTAATAATTTCATTCAGCATGGTTATCATAACTCCTCTTTATAAATACAACATCTAGTGTTTTTCTTAAAGTGCTATATACTAGTATACCGTATATTTTTTGAATTGTCAAGCCGTCAAAATGCACAATAAGTTGCAGCAGAAATTATACAAGTTTTATAAAATTTGATTTAATTTAGTGGTTTTTCTCAAAAAATAAGCAAAAAGTAGTGTGCTTTATATAAAAAAGAACATATGTTCTGCACCACAATATGTTGTGTATGCAGCTATATGCTAAAATATAGCACTCTGGACTTTATTACTATATTACTGAAATATCATGCTGGAAAAATATTGTCTGCCGGATAATCTGTTTTGAACATGTAGACCTCAAAAAAAAATTAAATCCACTTGACAGATTTTCAAAAAAAGTGTATAATAGTATAGAATCATATTTTTTTAAGGAGTTTGAGATTTATGAACATGCAATTTATTAGAAAACTGCCCGTCCCTAAAGAGATTAAAGCAGAATATCCGCTTTCTGTTGCATTTGAAGAAATGAAAAAAAAACGTGACGAAGAAACAGCGAAAATTTTTAAAGGCGAATCTGATAAGCTGATTTTAATTATAGGGCCTTGTTCTGCTGACCGTGAAGATGCTGTTATGGAATATATTCACCGGCTTGCCAAAATACAGGAACAAGTCAAGGATAAAATTCAGATTATCCCTAGAATTTATACAAATAAACCACGTACAAACGGTACTGGTTACAAAGGTATGGTACATCAGCCCGACCCTACCAAAGAGGAAGATATGCTTGAAGGGTTAATTTCCATTCGGAAACTCCACAGAAGAGCCATTGAAGAAACGGGTTTCACCTGTGCAGATGAAATGCTTTATCCTGAAAATTACAGATATTTATCTGATTTACTTTCTTATGTTGCTGTCGGTGCAAGAAGTGTGGAAGACCAGCAGCACAGACTTACTGTCAGCGGTATGGACATTCCGGCAGGAATGAAAAATCCTACTAGTGGTGATTTATCTGTCATGTTCAATTCTATTTATGCAGCACAGTCAAGTCATACATTTCTTTACAGAGGATGGGAAGTGCATACTTCCGGAAATCCGCTTGCCCATGCAATTTTAAGAGGCTTTGTGAATAAGCATGGTGAATCACAGCCGAATTATCACTATGAAGACTTGCTTCTGACATATCATCATTACGCTGAAAAAGGGCTTGAAAATCCTTCTGTCATTGTAGATACAAATCATTGCAATTCAAATAAACAGTATTTAGAACAGCCCAGAATCGCCAGTGAAGTGCTTCATGCCTGCCGTCACAATGCGGATATTAAAAAGATGGTCAAGGGCTTCATGATTGAAAGTTATCTTGAAGACGGCGCACAGAAAGTCGGCGAAGGCATTTACGGCAAATCCATTACAGACCCCTGTCTCGGCTGGGATAAGACAGCAGATTTGATTTTAAAAATTGCTGACCAGCTATAATTTAAAAAATTCTAAAAAGTTCTTGTATTTTCAAACGATTTATGCTATAATGAAAATGGTTGTTTGAACCTGAAAGGAGAATTTTTTATGAAGATGAAAAAAATCTTAACTGTTGTCTCTGCCCTCTGCATGATGTGTGTGGTAATGCCTTTTACAGAAAATACCGTTCCGGAAAAAACTGTTCTCTCTGCAAATGCTGCTGAAACAGTCACTTATGACATGCTGACCTATACAAAATATGATGATTATGCAGAAGTATCCGACTGTAATGTCCTTGCTCTGAAAATAGAAGTTCCTTCTGAAATTGACGGTCTTCCTGTAACAGGAATTGCAGATAGTGCGTTTCGTAACTGTTCTACTTTGAAACTTGTTACTCTTCCGGAAAGCATCAAAAAAATTGGAGCAGCGGCATTTAGTGGCTGTTCTAGTCTGACTTCTTTTGAAATTCCGGATGGTTTAACAGAGATTGCAAATCAGGTGTTTTACTCTTGCCAAAATTTGACATCTGTGAAGGTGCCAGACAGCATAACCAAAATTGGAGATTATGTATTTTATGAATGTTCCAATCTGGAATCTGTTACCATTCCAGATGGTGTGACAACAATCGGTATTTCTGCATTTAATGGCTGTACTTCATGGAGTTCCGTTAGAATACCAGACAGCGTTACTACTATTGGAGACAGTGCCTTCTGTGGTTGTCCTATCACTTCTCTTGTAATTCCTGAAAATATTACTTGTATCAATGGACATGCATTTTCCTACTGTTCCGAATTGACTTCTGTTTCTATTCCCAACACCATGACAGAAATCAAAGGCTATGCATTCTATGGCTGTGCAAAGCTGGAATCTATTGTTATTCCTGAAAGTGTGAAAGGTATTGGAATTAGTGCATTTAATGAGTGCCCTAAACTGAAATCTGTTACTATTTTAAATCCTTATTGTGAGCTTTATAACAGTGCATATACATTAGGCGGTAATCCTTATGCCACAGAAAAAAATACAGCAATTACTATTTACGGCGAGGAACTTTCCACAGCTCAGGGATACGCAGAAAAATACAATTTCACATTCGAGCCTATCAGCGAAACTCCTGAACCAACTACCGAAGAACCAACCCAGCCCGAAACAGAACAGGAAACCAACAACGACATCAAATACATGAAAGAAAATCAGATTACGCTTGATTTCAACAATGACGGCGTTATCAATACAAAAGATGCTTCTTGGATTCTGGTTTATGCCGCTGATTTAGGCGCAGGCAACGTCAAAAGCTTAGAAGAATTCTTCCAGAAAAACGAAATTAAATAAAAATGACCGGACTGAAAGAAACATCAGTCCGGTTTTTATTTTAACAGTGCTTAAATGCTGTGCTGATTTCATCAGGCGCAAGGTTTTCCATTTTTTTAACTGCCTGAATCATAATAGCACATTCAAGACGTTTTTTCTCCAGTTCACAGGAAAGTGTATGAGATTCTAAAATATTTCCCTGATACTGGAAATTATTTGCATTACATCCGCCGGAACAATAGAATTTTGCCCAGCAGTCACGGCATTTGGGCTTATTGTAAATATGAGACTGTGAAAATTCATATTTCATATCCTCGTTGAAAGTGCCTTCTTCAAGATTGCCCATTTTATACTGTTCAATGCCGACAAACTGATGACAGGGATAAATATCGCCGTCTGGTGTAATGGCTACATACTCATTACCACAGCCACAGCCTTTCAGACGTTTAATTGCACAAGGGCCTGCATCTAAATCAATCATGAAATGAAAGAAATTAAAATGCTTCCCTGCTCTGTCATTTTCTAAAATCTTTTGTGCAAGACGTTCATATTCAGCAGAAACGGCTGGAATATCTTCTTCTGTCAAAGCATAAGGATATTTGCTTTCACAGACAACAGGCTCAACAGAAATCTGGTCAAAACCTGCTTCATGAAGGCTGAACACATCTTCAGCGAAATCTAAATTATATTTTGTAAAAGTTCCTCTGACATAATAGTCAAGACTTTTATCACGCTGGTCAACGAGCTTTTTAAATTTTGGAAGGATAATATCATAACTGCCTTTTCCGTTGACAACAGGGCGCATTCTGTCATTTGTTTCTTTTCTGCCGTCAATAGAAAGAACAACATTAGACATTTCTTTATTGATAAAATCAATACTTTCATCATTTAATAAAATACCGTTTGTTGTGATAGTAAACCGGAATGTTTTGCCATATTCTTTTTCTCGTTCACGGGCATATTTCACAACTTCTTTGACAGCTTCAAAATTCATCAGCGGTTCACCGCCGAAAAAGTCCAGCTCTAAAAATTTTCTGTCTTTGGAGCGTTCCAGCAGAAAGTCAATTGCAAGTTTTCCGGTTTCCACAGGCATCAATTTTCTTCCAGTGCCGAAATCTCCTGTTGAAGCGAAGCAATATTTACATCTCATATTGCAGTCATGGGAAATATGCAGACACATTGCTTTAATCGGTGCAGGAACAGCAAAACGGGCATATTTTTCGTATTCATCATCAGCAAATAAAATTTTTTGTTCAGTGAGTTCTTTCAGTTCAGCGTAGCAGTCAGCCACTTCCTGAGCAGGATATTCCTGTAATTTGTCTAAGATTTCCTGAGGACAGGTTTCAGAGAACGGCGGAACAGCATACTCTAACAAATCATACGTTAATTTATCAACGATATGTACACCACCGCTGTTGACATCTAAAACAATATATAAACCATTCATTTGATATTTGTGAATCATAGTAATAACTCCTTTATTTTAGTATACAGAAAAACGCCCTGCACAGAGTACAGGGCAGAAATTCCTGAAAGTACAGATTACTTTTCTTCTTTTTCGCACTTCTGGTTAGCGACAGTGCAGGAAGTTTTGCAGGCAGACTGACAAGAAGCCTGACAGTTACCACAACCGCCCTTCTTTGCGCTCTGCACCAGATTAGCCTGATTGATTGTCATAATGTGTTTCATGCTTGAATTTCCTCCTTTCCTGAGAGTCAGAAAACTCTTTTTTATTATTATATCATATTTAGCAAAAGAATGCAAGAGTATCTGAAAAGATTTTCAGAAAAATTATTCCCATAATTTAATGACAGACATGATATGCTTTCCAAATCCTGCATCTTCCACAGCATAAGAAATGGTCTGCAAATCATTATTTTCATCATAAGCAACGAGCGTGTCATTATACTGAGCAAAACGGTATTTTCTGTCGAAATTTTCAGAACGTACTCTGACATTCCCATCAGCACCAGTATCGAATACAAAACAAGTTGTATGTGCGCTTTTAAAAATATTGATATCAAGTGTGTGTTCTGAATCACTTTCATAAATTTTCCGCATATTCCCCCACCAAGATTTAGGGAGATTCTGTACGAAAACAACTTGTTCTTTTGAGCCGTTCCCATCAATATCGACAGAAAGCGGACGGTCAACCGCAAAATATTTTGAAAGATATTTATAAAATGCTTCTGCGGCAGTTTCAGGTGTACCAGGCAGAGAAAGATTTAAAATATCCTCTTCTGCATTAAGTCTTATAAGTGCATTGGATTTTGCAAGGAAGTCCTCTTCTGTTGTATTTGCGTAATTCCAGTAGCATTTTCCGCCATACAACATACAAGTACTTTGCCAAAGTCTGCCTGACCAGTGAAAATACTCTCTTGCTACAATGGAAGAACCATCTCTGGAACGGGTATTTTCACAAAGATAAACATCTTCTGTAGAAGGGTCAATTGCATAATAGTCATTATTCGCACCAGTTGCATCATAATAGAAAAAACCAGGTGAACTTGGATGTTCAAAGACTAAATTCTCACTGCTTCCTTCAGTATATGGAATAATTGCCAGAAGTTCATTTGCATTGTCTTTATCAGCATCACAGATAGTATAATAAGCAATATCTTCATCACTGATTGCACCTCGAAGCAAAGCAGCAAAAATTGCTTTTTCAAACATTTCACCGGTGTAATTACCGATTTTGATTTCTGTTTGTGCAGTAGTTTCTATCTGACTTTGATTTTTCGCCTGTGTTTCTGCCTGCTGTCTGGTATCTGAAACAGGTGCAGAAGAAGTAGCAGACTGTGTTTCAATAGGAATTGCAGCAATTTGAATATCAGGAACTGCTGTTTCATCTGGTGAGTTGTTTTCCAGCGAAATGCCGCACCCCGTCAGCAGTAAAGAGAACATAACCGTGGCTGTCAGCATTGCAATGATTTTTTTCATTTTTTAAATATCTCCTCCCGAACGGGGTTTTTAATATGGTGGTTTTTTAATTCTGGTATTCACACCGGTCATTCCTCCGGCAATTCCTGCCGGCAGAATACAAAGGCATCTTATCAACATTCTTGCAGAAATTTCTTCATGCAATGCCAGATTGCCCCAAAACAAAAGCATGCAGAGAAAGAAACTGCATAACAAGCCCGTCATGATACCATGCCTGCGACCGTGCAGACCAGCCCGCCGACCTGTGAAAAATGCACTGATGCTCCATAAAATATGCATCAGCCAAATGACAAGCTGTGCCGGAATTGTCCCCAGCATGAAAAGCCCTGCAATTCCCAGCCCTCCAAGAGCTAAACAGCAGACCCCTTCCAATATGGAAAAGAAATACCGACAAATACTTGATTTCCATAAGCTGACATGCCGCATATATTTTCACCTCATGGAAAGTATATGCAAAGCTTGTCAAAAATTATTCATCTTTTGATTTTGCAAGATTGACACCATTTGCTTTGTCTTTTTTCTCTTTTGCTTTTTCAGCTGCCGCCGCTTCATCAGCAGTATTATTTTTTACAATTGCTTCCTGAATGACACGAATTTTCACATGATTGCTGCCTGTTTCCAAAAGAACAGTTTTGGTATTATTATCGACACGAAGGACTAAACCGACAATACCGCCACGAGTAATGACTTCATCACCGACCTGAAGATTTTCCTGCATGTTACGAGTTTCCTTCTCCTGCTTCTGCTGAGGGCGAATCATCAGCAAATACAGAAAAACAAGCACTACCATCGGGAGAATGAATGTGGAAAGTATTGCACTTGTTGGAGTAACATTGTTTCCACCTGAATTATCTGCCGCAAATGCAGTCAAATGACTGGAATAATATACTATTCCTGCACCCAAAATAACGGACAACTTTTGTAAAAGTTTTTTCTGTTTCATAAATCCTGATTCCTTTCTTAAATTATTTATTTTGAATGTAAGTATCAATGGACTGTGCAGCCGCTTTGCCTGCACCCATTGCTAAAATAACTGTTGCTGCACCAGTAACAGCATCACCGCCGGCATAAACGCCTTGTTTTGTGGTCATCATGGCTTCATCTACAATTAAACAGCCTCTCTGATTTGCTTCCAAGCCTTCTGTTGTGGTACGAATCAAAGGATTTGGAGATGTACCAATCGCCATAATCACTGTATCCACAGCAAGTTCATATTCAGAATCCGGAATTGGCACAGGGCTTCTTCTGCCGCTTGCATCTGGTTCACCAAGTTCCATACGCTGACAAACAGCTGCACGGACACGGCCGTTTTCATCTCCAAGAAGCTTGACAGGATTTTGAAGGGTTAAAAATTCTACTCCTTCTTCTTTTGCGTGATGTACTTCTTCTTTACGGGCAGGCATTTCAGCTTCAGAGCGTCTGTAAAGAATATAGACATGTTCTGCGCCCATACGAAGCGCACTTCTTGCAGCATCCATTGCAACATTGCCACCGCCACAGACTGCAACTGACTTTGATTTTAAAACAGGTGTATCATAGCCTTCTTTGTAGCCTTTCATGAGGTTAATTCTGGTTAAATATTCATTTGCTGAGCAGACACCAATGAAAGATTCTCCTTCAATGCCCATAAATCTGGGAAGTCCTGCACCTGAACCAATAAAGACAGCTTCATAGCCTTGTTCCATCAGTTCATCAACAGAAAATACTTTACCAATTACCATATTGGTCATGATGTCTACACCTAAGGCTTTCAAATTATCAATTTCTTTCTGTACGATAGACTTTGGAAGGCGAAATTCCGGAATACCATACATCAAAACACCGCCGGCAACATGAAACGCTTCAAAAATTGTAACAGCATAGCCTTTTTTAGCTAAATCTCCGGCACAGGTCAAACCAGAAGGACCGCCACCAACAACTGCTACTTTATGGCCATTTGGAGCAGGTTTCTTTAAAGGTGCATCGCTGTGCTGCATATGCCAGTCAGCAACAAAGCGTTCCAGTCTGCCAATGCCAACAGGTTCGCCTTTTTTGCCACGAATGCATTTGCTTTCACACTGTCGTTCCTGAGGGCAGACTCTTCCGCAAACTGCCGGAAGGCTGCTTGACATATGAATAATTTCATATGCGCCTTCATAATCATGTTCTGTAATTTTTTTAATAAATTCAGGAATTCTGATATTTACCGGACAACCGGAAACACAAGGCATATTTTTACAATTCAAGCAGCGTGTAGCTTCTTCTTCCGCCATTTCAGCAGTATAGCCAAGTGTTACTTCATCAAAATTCTTTGCACGGATTTGAGGTTCTTGTTCCGGAATAGGAACTTTTGTTTGAGACAGATTTGGCATGTAAACAACTTTCCTTTCTAAGTTTTAAAGTTTTTCGGCTTGTGCCATCATACGGCATTCTGCCTCACGTTCACGGAACGTTCCATTACGGTGCATCAATTCATCGAAATCCACTTGATGGCCGTCAAAATCAGGGCCTTCTACGCAAGCATAACGAATTTTGCCGCCAACTGTAACACGACAGCCGCCACACATACCAGTACCGTCCACCATAATCGGATTTAATGAAACAATTGTAGGAATTTCATACTGTTTTGTAAGCAGACTGACGAATTTCATCATAGGAACAGGGCCTATGGCAATAACGGCATCATAGTGATGACCATTTTCAATACGTTCTTTCAAAGCATCTGTAACAAAGCCTTTTTTTCCATAGCTTCCGTCATCTGTGCAAATGATAAGTTCATCACAGTGCTGTTTAAATTCTTCTTCAAGAATGACAATTTCTTTTGAGCGGAAGCCTGCAATCACATCGACATGCAATCCATTTTGAAAACAAGTTTTTGCTTGTGGGTAAGCAATGGCACAACCAACACCACCGCCAATAATACAAATATTTTTAGCATGTTCGGGAAGTTCTGTCGGCATTCCGAGAGGTCCTGCTAAATCAGAAATACAATCTCCTTCATTGAGTGCATCTAATTTTTGAGTGGAACGCCCTACAATCTGGAAAATTAAAGTAATTGTTCCTTTTTCCGTGTTACTGTCTGCCACTGTAAGCGGAACACGTTCTCCCTGTTCGTCCACACGGAAAATGATAAACTGTCCTGCTTTCACTTTTGCAGCGATAAACGGAGCTTCTACTTCTATCATCGTTACAGAAGCATTCAGTCTTTTTTTCTTTATAATCTGAAACATTTTTTGGCTGCCTCCTCTTAAATGAAACATATAATTATGCAGTACTCAATATATTATAACACAAAAAATGCTCCTCGTCAATGCCATTTCCTTGTTTTTTCTGAAATTTTTCACAATACCTGCCGGACTGATTACAAACACGTAAAAAATATTTACTTTTTTGTTAAAACCTCTTGACAAAAATAAAATAATATGCTATAATAATCTTGTCCGGAGGGAAATTTATTTTTTTAGATTTTTCTGTAAATTATATTTACATGGAAGGGGCGGTATTATGACAAGTTCACTGATTTTATGGGCAATCGCGCTGATATTGGCTGTCATTGCTGAAGCTGTGACATTCCAGCTTGTAACAATTTGGTTCGCTGCCGGTGCAGCAGCTGCTATGATTGCCAGTGCATTAGGCATTCCGTTTGCAGGTCAGATGATTTTGTTCACGGTCATTTCGGCACTGCTTCTCTGCGTAACCAGACCGCTTATTCGGAAACTCAAAGTCAAAGATGTTCTCCCTACAAATGCAGATGCGGAAATTGGTAAAATTGCTGTGGTTATTGAAACTATCAGTAATGAAAATAATACTGGCCGTGTCCGCATCGGTGGTGTGAACTGGAAAGCCAGAGCTTTTGACGGCAGTCAGTTTCCCATTGGCGCAAATGTCTGTGTAGAGAAAATTTCAGGTACAACTGTTTATGTCAGTTCCGCAGAAAACGCTTATCTTAAGGAGGTATTATAATGAGTACAGGTTCTTATGTAATTATGTTTGTGATTGTCTTTTTGCTGGTGGTTCTTATCCGGTGCATTAAAATCGTACCGCAGGCACATGTCTATGTAATTGAACGTTTAGGAACATTTAAGACAGAGTGGCTCACCGGTCCGCATTTTCTTCTCCCGTTTTTTGACAGGGTTTCCAGAAAGGTTTCCCTTAAAGAACGTGTCGCAGACTTCAAACCTCAGCAAGTTATTACAAAAGATAATGTCACAATGCAGATTGATACTGTTGTATTCTTTCAGGTAACAGATGCAAAACGTTATACTTACGGCATTGAAGACCCGATGCTTGCAATGGAAAATTTAACTGCTACCACGCTCAGAAATATTATCGGTGAACTGGAATTAGATGCAACCCTTACTTCCCGTGATACCATCAATACTAAAATTACTGCGATTCTTGACGAAGAAACAGACCGCTGGGGAATTAAAGTCATTAGAGTAGAACTTAAAGATATTCTTCCACCTCGTGAAATTCAGGAATCTATGGAAAAACAAATGAAAGCTGAACGTGAACGCCGTGAAAAAATTCTTCAGGCAGAAGGCGAAAAAAAATCTCAGGTGCTTGTCGCAGAAGCTGAAAAAGAATCTAAAATTCTTCGTGCCGAAGCTGACAAACGTGCTGAAATTTTAAAGGCAGAAGCCGAAAAAGAAGCTTTAATTCTCCGTGCTGATGCTGTGAAAGAACAGAAAATCCTTGAAGCACAAGGCGAAGCAGAAGCAATTGAACTCGTTCAGCAGGCTCTTGCGGAAAGTCTGAAAAAATTAAGTGAGTCTAATCCCAGTGAAGCCGTTCTCAAACTCAAAGCTATGGAAGCCTTTGCAAAAGCAGCTGACGGTAAAGCAACAAAAATTATTATTCCCAGCGAAATTCAGGGGCTTGCCGGTTTGGTTGCCGGTATGAAAGCAGTCTCCGAAAATGAAAAATCTGTTTAAAGCTTTCCAAAATATAGAAATACTGCCGGATTCTCACAAATCCGGCAGTATTTCTTAAAACAGAAGAGAAGGATTATTTCTCGTAAATTTTATCTTCATAACGGAACAATGTCAGCTGAATAGTCATATTACCATTCAAAGTACGCAGTTCATCTAAAAATTTTTTCTGGTCAACGTTGTCAGGAAGCTGAATACTGTAGATGCAGTCAAACAGAGAACCAAAGTTTGTTGTTTTCACTCTGCGGAGTTTCCAGCTGGAAGTGTACTTGTTCAGGATAGAATCAAACAGATGTTCATAGTTAAGGTCTTCCGGAACAGTGATTTTCAAAGTCATGTCACTGGCTTTAGGAGCTGCATAGTTCATCATATTTAAAACATAGAGAACCACTGCCATGACAATGAAGAAGATAACTGCAACAGCGATATAGCCTTTTCCGATAATTACACCGCTTGCCATTGCCATGAAGACATAACATACATCTTTAGGGTCGGCAGCAATGCTTCTGAATCGTGTCAACGTAAAGACACCAGCTAATGCAAGTCCGCCTGCAACTGTATCAATCAGCATTAACAACACTGCCACAATCGGCGGAAGCATAATCAATGTAATTGCATAGCTCTGAGCAAAACCTTCCTTTTTATGAGTAATCATATAAATTGCACTGATGCCGAACCCTATCACAAGTGAAGCAACAAAAACAATTAAGAATGTGGATAAAGACAGATTTGTCAAGCCTGTAAGGCTGTCATACTGAATAATAGAACTAAACATAATTACATACTTCCTTTCATATACATCATAGAACTGGCATTATTTGTTGTCTGAACAATTTCGGAGGGCTGTACTTGAGAAGCACCCCAGCTTCCCTGAAGCTTCTGGAGCTTGCCTTCTGCATAGAGTTTTTCACGGATATATCTCTTATACGCACTGCCGTATTTGGAAAAGCTGATTTTACGGATTTGCAGTCTTGACATTGCATCAGCAAGCCATAAAGGCATTGCACCGACAATTTTCACTTCCATAAGTCTCTGATTCGGAGCGATAATCTGCGCACCGTAACTTGGTAAACCAAGAGACAAATCATATCTGCGTTCTGTCAGCTGACGGTCAAATGTCAGACGGAAATTAGAATCCTCTTTTCCAAAAAACGCACTTCTCTGATAGCTGATGTACTGTTTCGGCTTAATATCATTGTAAGAATTCATAAATACATCCAGTTCGCTGAAAATTTGTTTCTGAAGGTATTTAGACATATTGACAGGCTTCTGACGGTGGAGCATGTAAGCATCTGATTCAGCGAGTGTCAAAGTCACACGTCTTTTTGTTACGATACCATTGACTTTCTTTTTAATTTCCAGAAAGACCTTATCATCAGGATTTGCCGGAGAGTAGTAACTTCTGAGGCGGATTTTTTCTTTATAGTAAGGTTTTTCGAGGGAGTTGCGGATTAAATAGTCATCTGGTGTATCGTAGTACAAGTTATAAATGCCATAATCTTTACCACCGACACAGAACTTGTCAGGGTTCATATATTTATGAATTTCCACCAGAAGTGCTTCATACTGATTCATATTAAGCATATACTTCAATTCTTTTCTCATAAATGTACTGATTGCCATAATGAAAACTCCTTTACAATAAATTTTGTTTTTTTTCAGGATACACCTGCAATATGTTAATTTTATTTCGGAATTGTTTAAGTTTTGTTAAACTGTTTTCTGATTACAGTTATATTATAAAATGCTTTCCTTAAAGAAATCTTAAAGTTTTATAAATCCGTGCTTTTTTCTTTGAATTTTCACAAAAAACATACAGAATGCACAAAAAAACAGTGAATATGCACTTTAAAATATACTTTAAGTAATATTTGCAACATGAAAAATATTTAAAATTTTAAAATATTACAAATAGTAAGAAAAAATTTTGAAAATAAAACTTTAGCATTAGCGTTCAGAGAATTTATTATCATATTTAATTCAAAAAATAGAAAACCGCTGTGACCGCAAGACCACAGCGGTTTTGAATTACTGGTCAGAAAGTTTGGTTGCATCAATATCCTCAGAAACAAGATGGAACTGAATACTATGCATATTTAAACCGTTTTGAGCAAAATGCAGACGAAATGTCATGTATTTGGAGAATAATGGAATTTTCTTGGAGAAAGAAACAGGCTTTCCGTCTGTGCCGTTCCAAATAAATGTCCCGCTGGCCGTTCCCATACTGAATAAAGTTACTGCCATTTGTGCAAGTTCTCCCTCTGTGCTGGAAGCTGTTAAAATTACTTCATACCAGCCTGGTTTGCTGAGATTTAAAGCAAAACTGTAATCTGTATTTTTCTGAGAAGAGAAATTCAAATCCAAACTGAAATGTTCCTCTGCATCATAGAATGTAACCGGAGCAGAATTAGAATGTTCTTCTTCCGGACGGTTAATGATTTCAATTTCCGGAGCATTGCCAAGCAGTCGTTTCATAGCATTAGTATGCATTAAAAATTCACAGATATGAGAGGCATTTCTTTGCAGTTCCGCACGGGTCAAAGAATTATTCTGAAGTGATTCAGAAAGATTATCTTCATTTGTTACAGCATCTGCACAAACCATATAAACGTCATTTCCGGCACGAACCATAGAAGCGAAATCTGTTTTATTTGGTTCTTGTCTGTTTCGGTTAAGGTGCGCCCACCAGTCTGTCATGACAAAACCTGTAAAGCCCCATTCTTTTCTAAGAATTTCAGTACATAAATCATAATTGCAGGCTGTCCAGTGTCCGTTGACTGCGCCGTAAGTCGTCATAATAGATTTTGCATGACCTTCTTTGACAGCGATTTCAAAACTTTTAAGATAGATTTCTCTTAAAGCTCTTTCTGAAACAACAGAATTCAAGAAATGTCGGTTTGTTTCCTGATTATTGGCACAGAAATGCTTTAAAGTGCCAGTGACATCAGATTTATGCAAACCCTGCAATTCAGCAGAAGCCATTGTACCAGTTAAAAACGGGTCTTCTGAGAAGTATTCAAAATTTCTCCCGTTGAGGGGGTGACGGTGAATGTTCATGCCGGGAGCTAATAAACAATCTACCTGATTGGCTGTCATTTCAAGGCCGACATCTGTGAAAAGTTCTGTAATCAGTTCTTTATTGAATGTAGAAGCTAACATTGTACCGATTGGCAGACTAAAGGCTTTTGTACCGCAGTCAAGACGCATTCCGGAAGGACCATCTGCACAGCATCCGGCAGGAATGCCATATTTTAAGAGTGCATCAGAAACCCCTCCAAAAGCAGAAGCAGTTCCGGCTGTTACTCTAGGACTTCCCATACCTTCGCCGTGAACGATTTGAGCAAGTTCTTCATTTGAAAACTGTGCAATAAATTCCTGCATGGAGACTTTTCCAGAAAGAACATCTGCAAGAACAGATTTTTTTTCTGTAGGAGGAAATTCTTCCGGAAGAGCATCTGAAATTCTTTTTGATTCATCAAAATTCAATAAAGTAACAGGTTCATAGCATTTCTGATAAGAACCATCATGTGTGAGCCGTTCAAAAGCCGTTACCGGAGGCATTGCCTGACATTTCTGAGGGCTTGGAACGATTTCAGGAATTTGAATAAAGGCTTCTGCTTTGGCATTGCGAACATCTGAACCAATGTAAAATTGATAAGTTCCGGCTTCAAGAACATTGCAGAACGGAAATTCTGTTGCATTTTTATCATCATAAGAAACCGGAGGAATTAAAGGCATCACAAGTTCCTGAGATTCATCAGGCTGTAAAAGTTTTGTTTTCTGGTAAGCCGTTAAAACTCTGGCAGGTTTGGCAAGTTTTCCCTGAGGGGCTTCACAATAAATTTGTACAACTTCTTTTCCTGCAAATTTTCCGGTATTTTTAACTGTGATATGAATATAAATTTGATTATCTGTTTCATTGATAAACCAGTCACCGGCTTTCATTTCAAAACTGGTATAGCTTAAGCCGTAGCCAAACGGATAGCGAACACGGTCTTTTGCAAACGTTTCAAAATAGCGGTAGCCAACATAAATATCTTCCTGATAAATATCTTTATCCTGTTTGCCAAAATTTTGATGAGAAGGGTAATCTGAAATTTCATAAGCAATTGTATCAGGAAGCTTTCCGGAAGGAGAAATTTCTCCAGTTAAAACTTTTGCTGTACCTGTACCACCAGTCATACCGCCGTGCCAGATGTAAAGTACTGCATCAGGCTGGTACTTGTCTATGAAATGCATGTCTATTAAATTACCAGTATTTAGCAAAATAATTGTTTTCCGGAAATATTTTCTGGTGAGGGAAAGCATTGTTTCTTCTTCATCTGTGAGAAGATAAGAGCCTTTTTCCAGTTTATTATCCTGTTCTTCGCCGGCAGTTCTGCCAATAATGATAATTGCTGTTTCGCAGGATTGAGCGATTTCTTTCACGAACGAATCTTCTAAAGGCATTTCTTTTTGAGACCAAGGTTCACCGCTCCAGCCACTGCCGAGGTCGTAAGGATTTATGTTATCCCATTGCTGATAGCGTTCAAACAGTTTCTGATTGAGTTTCATTCCGGCATTTTGTAAGCCTTCGGGAATATTTGTCACATGAGAAACATTCACCATACCGCCTGAACCTGTACCGGATTTATAATAATGCAGCTGGATTCTGCCAAATAAAGCAATTTCCTGAGATTTTTTCAGAGGGAGAGCATGATTTTTATTTTCAAGCATGACAATGCCTTCTGCAACGGCTTGTACAGCAGTATCAAGATAATGTTTCCAGTCTAAAATTTTTTTCATAAGCATTTATCCTTTCTGAAACAAATCATCTGCCATCTGAATCATAAAATCATATAATTCAAGATGATTCTGATATTTTTCAGGAATGCCAGCAAGTCCGACTTTTGCGCCGAGGATATTTCCGGCAATTGCTCCGGTAGAATCGCTGTCGCCGTCATGATTGACAGCCGTTCTGAGGCACATATCGAAATCATCTTCAAATTTTGCAGCACAGTAGACCGCAATTGCAAGGGCTTCCTCACCAACCCAGCCTTCACCGAGCTGACTGACAGCCTCTTCTGGAGGAATATCAGACTGAGATAATTCAAGTGCAAAAGTCATTAAATCTGCAAAGTCGTTTAAAGATTTGGCATCAGAGAAGCATTTCCGGACAGTATGCAAAGCAGTATAGCCAGCACCACGAACATCATAATCCTCCTGAATAATAAGCCGAATCATTTCAGAAAGCATTCCGGCAGGTATCCAGCCAAGTTCATGACCATGCGTGAAAGCCGCTGCCTGTGCGCCAAGCAGAATTGTTTGTTCAGCAGTTAAATCTTTGACTAATCCAATAGGGGCAGTTCTCATGACACCGCCGCAGCCTTTGCTGTTATTTAAAGGCTTTTTAAATGTCCCGTTTCCGCCGATGGATAAAGCATCCATGCATGTCATACCGGGCGCACGTCTCCTGAACAATTCCGGAATATTGAATAATCTTTTTGCAGAATTGCCTTCAAAATTTTCTGTCTGTGTGTGATACCAGTCGAGATAGGCTTTTTGAACAGATTCAGCATAATGCTCAGAAGTATCTGCATCAAGAAGCCCCTGTGCTGTGAACAGAGTCATCTGTGTATCGTCTGAAATGATAGCAATACCAGGTGATAAATCATATTCTGTAATACCGTTTTTACCGTACAATTTTAAGATTTGTTTTCTGGTTCTGAATTCAACTGCATAGCCGAGTGCATCACCGGCAGCACCGCCGATGAGACAGCCACGATAATTATCTGAATATTTCATTATGTCAAGCCCTTTCTATTTATGAATTTTATTCATTATAGCATATCCAAGAAAATAAGTCAATATTTTAAATATGCAAGAAGAAATTTAAACTTTTGTTCACAAAAACTTTACAAAAAAATCCAAAAAAAGCTTGCAATTCTATATAAAATATGATATAATATAATTAAATTAAACGTTTAAGGGGGATTCCTATTATGACTTTCAAAAAAATAGCCGGACTCTTTACAGCAGCTATGATGATTGCCAACGCTTCCGCCCTTGTTCCTGTTTCGGCAGAGTCTGAAGAAGAACCTATTCTGCACGACACAGAACTTGAACCAGACAGGTGGCATGGGCTTTTAAGCATTGCCGTTTCTGCAAGTGAATATCCGACAGATTTTGATGATTCGGATTTTGAATAATTAGAAAAAATATTTACAAAAATTTTCTGCAAACGCAAAGATACTGCCGGCTGAAATGTGTCCGGCAGTATCTCTTTCTGCCTGTTTTTAATTATTTTAAAAATATGAATTAAATTTTTTTTGCTTAAATTTCATAATTTGTTCACAAAATAGGCAGGGCAAAATTTAAAAACGGTTAAAAAATGCATTTTTATATAACAATAAATCAGTTTTTTATATTATTGTGTATTGAAATATCAGGAAAAATCAAGTAAAATAATAGAAACAGTAAAGTTCATACTTGCTTTCTTCTAAAGATTTCAGAAATATCCCCCCTCTCAAATATTTTTGAATTTCTTTCAGATTTTATGAAAGCAGGAATTACAAACTTACTGTAGAAAAGTTAAATTTTTTAACTTAGCGCAGTGAAAGTCAGACAGCCCTCCTGTCAGACTGAATCAGTTGAAAGATTTGATTTTTCTTGCAGCTTGCAGTGCAGATGGATGTAGTCCAATTTTAAGCTGTAACAATAACATTTTACCTTCCTCTTTATGAAAGCGTCCGACAGTCGGTCGGGCGTTTTTATTTTTTCAAAAAAATTTAATAAACCTATTGACAAATTAAAAATCTTGTGCTATAATAAAATCATAGTCAAAGTTAATAATCTGAACTAAAAATTCAGAATTACGAAAGGAGAATCAGAACCGTGAATAAAAGTATTTATAGTTTGGTGCTTTCTGATGATGTCGTTGCAAAAGCAGATGCACTCGCCTATCAGATGCATACCAGCCGTTCTAATATTATCAATCAGATTCTTGCAGAACATCTCGCCTGCACCACTCCAGAAATGCGGATGCAGTCTATTTTTTCCGGCATGGAATCACTGATGCAGCAATTTCGCATTCTTGAACAGACTTCTGCTCATATGCTTGCTTTACAAAGTCAGCTTAATTATAAATATAAGCCTACTGTGCAGTATTCTGTAGAACTTTTTAAAAATCCTGACCAGAATCAGGCCGGAAAATTGCGAATTTCTCTCCGGACTCAAAATACTGCACTTCTGCTCTCTCTAGATGAATTTTTCCATTTCTGGATTTCACTTGAACAGAGATATTTACCCGTCAATGCAGAATATCACCTCTCCCCCGGCAGACTGGAACGCTCTGTTTCCAATACTGCTGAAAATGAAACACAGCTTGGTGAACTGCTTGGAGCATATATCCGTCGTTTTGATGCTTATCTTAAAGACTGGTTCGCCGGAAAATCCGTTCAGGAACTTGAAAATATGTTCCGTCAAGAAATAAAAACTATCCAGAAATCTATCTGATTTATAGGAGGTATTTTTATGAACGCTCAGAAATTTACACAAAAATCTATGGAAGCCCTTCAGTCCGCACAAAGTATTGCGCTTTCTGCACAGAATATGCATATTGAACAGCTACACCTGTTTCAGGCACTTATTCAGCAGGACGGCGGTCTGATTGGCCAGCTTCTCCAAAAGCTGAATATTAACTTGAATCAGCTCCAGAATGCTGTACAAACAGCCATTAACAACATTCCAGCTGTTACCGGAAGCGGAAGACAGCCGGGGCAGATTCTCATTGCTCAAGATGTCGATAAAGTCCTCAATCAGGCAGAACAACAGGCTTCTAAAATGAAAGATGAATATGTTTCCGTAGAACATATCTTTCTTGCCTTGCTGGAATTCCCTAACAATGACTTGAAAAAAATTTTAAATCAATTTCAGATTGAGAAAAATCAATTTTTACAAGTTTTAATGCAGGTCAGAGGAAATACCAGAGTCACAAGCGAAAATCCGGAAGAAACTTATGATGTTCTTAAAAAATATGGGCAGGATTTAACTGACCTTGCCAGACAAAGCAAGCTTGACCCTGTTATCGGACGTGACAGCGAAATCCGAAACGTGATTAGAATTCTCTCCAGAAAATCGAAAAATAATCCTGTTTTAATTGGTGAACCGGGTGTTGGTAAAACAGCTATCGCAGAAGGTTTAGCTCTTCGTATTGTCCGTGGTGACGTTCCGGACAGCCTGAAAGAAAGAACTATCTTTTCACTGGATTTAGGTGCGCTTATCGCCGGTGCAAAATATCGTGGCGAATTTGAAGAACGCCTTAAAGCTGTCTTGAATGAAATTAAAAAAAGTGACGGTCAAATTATCCTGTTCATTGATGAACTGCATACAATTGTCGGTGCAGGTAAAACAGACGGCGCAATGGACGCCGGAAACCTTTTAAAGCCTATGCTTGCCCGTGGTGAATTACACTGCATTGGTGCAACGACTTTAAACGAATATCGCCAGTATATCGAGAAAGACCAAGCACTTGAAAGACGTTTCCAGCCCGTTCTTGTTCCAGAACCTACTGTAGAAGATACTGTTTCTATTTTACGTGGTCTGAAAGAACGTTATGAAGTTTTCCATGGTGTGAAAATTCATGATACTGCTTTACTTTCCGCTGCTGCCCTTTCAGACAGATATATTTCAGACAGATTTCTCCCTGATAAGGCGATTGACCTTGTAGATGAAGCCTGTGCTATGATTCGCACTGAAATGGATTCTATGCCTCAGGAATTAGATGATATCTCCCGTCATATGATTCGCCTTGAAATTGAAGAAACTGCCCTCAAAAAAGAAACAGACAAACTCTCTCAGGAACATTTGCAGGAAATCCAGAAAGAACTTGCTGATTTAAAAGAAAAATTCAAAGAAATGAAAGCTCGCTGGGAAAATGAAAAATCTGGTATTTCTAAAGTGCAAAAACTTCGTGAGGAAATCGAACAGGTCAGTGCAGAAATGGAACGTGCGGAACGAAATTATGATTTAAACCGTGCCGCTGAACTGAAATATGGGAAACTTCCCGAACTTCAGAAACAGCTTGAAGAACAGGAAAAACTAGCTTCTGAATCCGGTGCTGCGCAAAGCCTTCTTCGTGATGAAGTCACTGCTGAAGAAATTGCTAAAATTATTTGCCGCTGGACAGGCATTCCTGTTTCAAAACTGATGGAAGGCGAACGTGAAAAGCTCCTCCGAATGGAAGATATTCTTCATCAGCGTGTGATTGGTCAAGATGAAGCAGTCACAAAAGTAAGTGAAGCAATTTTACGTTCTCGTGCTGGCATTCAAAATCCTGATAAGCCAATTGGTTCGTTCTTGTTCTTAGGGCCTACCGGTGTCGGTAAAACGGAATTAGCTAAAGCCTTAGCCCAAGCATTATTTGACGATGAAAACAGCATGGTCAGAATTGACATGAGCGAATATATGGAAAAATTCAGCGTCAGCCGTTTAATTGGTGCGCCTCCCGGATATGTCGGCTATGAAGAAGGCGGTCAGCTTACAGAAGCCGTTAGAAGAAAGCCTTATTCTGTTGTATTGCTTGATGAAGTTGAAAAGGCACATCCTGATGTATTTAATCTGCTTTTACAAGTTCTTGATGACGGAAGAATTACAGACTCTCAGGGCAGAACCGTAGACTTTAAAAATACTATTTTAATTTTAACTTCTAACTTAGGTTCTCCGTTTATTTTGGAGGGTATGCAGGAAGACGGCGAAATTTCAGAAGAAGCCAGAAATCAGGTCAATAAGCTCCTGCATCAGCAGTTCCGTCCGGAATTTTTAAACCGTCTGGATGAAATTGTTTTCTACAAGCCTTTAATGCGTGAACAGATTTTCCAGATTGTTGACCTCCAAATGAAAGACTTGAAACACCGTTTAGCTGAAAAACAGCTTGATGTCACTATTACAGAAGCTGCGAAAAATGCCGTTGTGGATAACAGCTATGATATTGCATTTGGTGCAAGACCGCTTAGAAGATATATGCAACAGAAGTTTGAAACGCTCATTGCAAAGCATATCATTCAGAATGACCCTGCACCTGGTACGGTACTCAATATTGACTATCAAAATAATGAATTTGTCCTTGTATAAAAATTTCTCCCCTGAAACGCTCAGGGGAGATTTTTTCAAAGATAGATATTATTGCGGACGTTATTATAGCTTTCATCAGTCCAAGGAAAATCTTTCAAATAAAATGCTGTTCCATTACTTTCAGAAATTACTTCCACTGCTTCCATTGTAAAACAGCGGGCAAAATAAAGCGTTTGCACTTCTGTATTTGTAATCTTTTTTTGTGCTTTGATAACTTTACTGCTGGTAATGGTATCATCTGCAGGAAAGCATACTAAATTTACAATTTCGCCATAGTAACATTTACTTACTAGTGAAATATATTGTGCAGAAAGATATTTTTTAAGATTAGCATAATCACAAAATATTCCTGATTTGATAACTATTTTCATTGCTTAACTGCCTTTCTTTCAAATCATAGCCCCCATAATTTTACCGTCCTCTCCTCGAATTAACAAATATGGAGGCTGTGCAGGTGTTGCAAATTTTACACCATCTTCTCTTGTTCCGCTGGGGGCATTAGGCTGAATGTACCATATATCAAATTTTTCATAATATTCCGTTCCATACGGAGGATGAAGCCTTTCATACTTCATTTTGACACCATCTACATCAACATAATCTGATTCAATATGATTGATATATTTTTCTCCCATTCGTTCAATAAAAAGTGGTCTGGCTTTTGCAATTAAATCTTCTTCGGAAGTGATAGTGCCAAGTACTCTTTTTGAAAACTTTTCGGCTTCATGCAGAAGAAAAACAGCTTCATTTTCGTAATCATAAAGTGTATGTTCCGCTATCAGGACAGGGTATGGAGATATTAACTCCCCATAAACTTCTGTACAAAAATCTTCCATAAGTTTCCGTTCTTCTGCATACTCAGAAGAATCTTGTGTTTCCGATTCTGTTACTGTAGCTTCTGTTGTTTCAACAAGAGTTTCTGTTTCGGTAACGAGAACAGTTGTTTCAGGAATAACTTCCGCCTGCTGACAGCCTGAAAGAATTAGACAACATCCTGCAATGAAAATAGAATAGCCTAGCTTCATTTTCCCTGCTCCTTATGATAGTCATTCACTGTTTGGAACGTTGATGAACAGGCAATTAAATTTTGATGTTCCGGGTCACACTGCAAAGATAAATGATAGCAAGTCTCTGAATTGTCAGGGTCTTCAATCAGCCAGATAATCCAGAATAAATTTGCATCTGTGAAATGACAGTAAAGCTGTCTTGCATTGTAGCCGTTTACAGTGGTAACACTCCCCTGCAAGCCTTCAATATTTTCCTGACTTTCCATATAATAGCGCATATTTTCGGCTGCCATTGTCATGGACATATTTTCATAATAATCCAGTGTGAAAATATTCGTTCCGGTTGCATCTGTGTACTGTGTTAAACCCTCTGTACCTTCCTCCTGAAACGGCTGATAGCCTAAGGGAACTTGCATATAGCCGTTTTCATCGTCTCCAATCGGCTGTAATTTTCCTTCATAGACGAAATTTCCTGCATCATCTGTAATTGCCCCTTCGGGAACTTCCGGCTTGGTGGCTTCTACAGAAGCATTCTCTTCAAGGCTTTTTCCCTGATTCATGACAGAAACACCATCGCTCTGACCGGCAGAACAGCCAGTCAGAGTGAGTGCTAACATACTTGTTAAAAGTAAAAACTTATTCTTCATTCTTATTTTCCATACCTCCGAATATGCTCATCAGCTGAGAAACAATTTCGCTGAAATATCTGGGGCTAACTTCATCTAATTTTAAAGCATCTTTTTTATGAATAATTTCAGCATTTTTCCAGAACTGCACATCTTCCACAGAAACATCTTCAGCATCTTCATAGCCTGCTGCGATATACATACCGCTGAATTTCAATTCAGTATAATAGCCGACATCTTGTCTGGATACATCAAGACGTCTGAATTCATAGAACGCTCCGCCGTCCTGTGCTTCGCCCTTTTCCCATTCAAATTTTGCCATCTTGCTAAGTAATGTTAAATTGCTGATTTCTGTACCGGAAAATCTCTGCAAAGCAATTTTACCTTTTTCTTCAGGAAGAACTTTATAAATTGGTCTGTGTATCTGTAAAAATGGCTGACTGATTTCATAATCTGAAAGCTGTTCCTTCCAAGCGGAAAGTGTTTCTTCATCAAGTTCAATCGGATGAATTAAGCCGATTTTACAGTTTTCAGGGAGTTCATATTCATCTTCTTCAGCAGTTGTAAAAGAGCCGTCTTCCAAATATCTGAATGTCTGCAATAAATGATCCTTTTGGTCATATGCGCCCCAGATTAAGCCGATAGCGAAACAATGCATTACAGGTTTTTTAATAAACAGTTCCTTCCAGCCGTCAGCAGACCATTTTCTGTCACATAATAAAACGTATTCCAGACGGGCTTTCTGATTCTGTACAACTGTTTTCATTTGCTTCTTCATTTCTTTGAAGTCTTTAGAAGCTTTTTCTGCTTTTTCAGAATCGTCATTTTTACCGGGTTTCGGAAGATTTTTCAGTTTCTTTTCGCCCTCAAAAATTTCAAGTTCCAATGCCGGAGTTAAGTAAACTTGAAACTGTCTTGCACCATAATCGAAGATTCTGCAAAGTGTTTCATCAAATCCCAAATCAGGAATAATTCTGTCTTCCAGTTCTTCACGGGTAATGTTTAAAGCCTTTGCTGCTTCATAGAGGGCAGTTCCGGCAGTATTTCTGACTTGTCTGTGCTTAAATTTCCGAGCCATCTGGTCAACAGCCATCAAAGCCACTGAACTTCCGTTTAAAGCCAGAGCCTTCACTGCATCAGAAGCGATTGCACCTCTGGAGTGTTCAGCCCATTCTTTAATATAATGCTGTAATGAAGTTACTGCGTCAAATCCGCCATAAATTGCGGTGAAATAAATAACCCATCTTTGTTTTGCTTCTGCGCCTTTGTCAATGAACCGGCTGAATACTTCCTGTGCGAAACGCTCTAATTCTGTCTGATTTAAACTTTCAGCGAGTTGGTCAGCGATTTCATTTCTAGCGAGTTTGGCAATATCCATAGAAGCGTACATATTGGTTAAAGCAATCAGATATTTTTCTTCCACTTCGTTTCCGTCCTTATCATGAACAGGTGTGAAGGGATTTTCAAACAGCCAAGTAACTTTTCTAGCCTTATTGCCTTTGCTGTATTCATCAATGATATTGGAAGAAGAAGCTTGTTTTGAAATTTCAGAACCATCGCCATTCAGTAAAATTGCCAGACGATTTTTCAATTTTTCAGTTTTTTCAGATTCAAAAGCTTTTTGAACGGCTTCTTTGTAGCATTCAGGGAGATTTTTTTCTAAAAGTGCGACTGCAACTTCACGTTCAGAAATTTTTTTACCATTCAGAAGTGCAAGAATATCAGAATTCAATACTTCTGTTGGTACAGGGAGAAATTCTAATGCTGTATTTCTGACGAGTTTACTGCTGTCTTTTGCAGCGGCGAACAGTTCTGCATTATATTTTTTCGGGTGAGTATTGCCAAGAATCTGAACTCTGGCATTTCTTGCTTCAACGTTTAAATCCTTCACATCCATCTGTGCAATCTCGTCAGAGCATTTAGAAAGTCTTTTCAAAATTTTTGGTTTGCTTTTCTTGTCATAAGAATCCAGCATTTTAAAAATACCATTGAGCAGATATGGCATTGGAACTTGATGCTTCTGGAGAATATCAACCAGTTTTTCTTCCTGATTTTTTATTTCAAACCCTGGTAAAGAGGACAGAGGACGATAAAATTCAAAATCTTTCATGACACGGTAGCAAATGCATCTTTCTGCAAAATCATCTAAGCCATAAGCAGAAATATATCGCTGTGGACCTACACCGTAATAAGCTACCTGAGAGGATTTAATTTCAGGCAGAAGCTTGACAAATTCCTCTGTGCTTAACGAGCCTGATAAGAACTTTTCGATTTCGTATTTTTTGTCCGGATTATTTTCTGTCAGTATGTCAGCACAGCCTCTTCTCGCCTTATCTCTGAGGGTATTTTGACCATCATAATCCGGATAAACTTTTTTAAAAATTTTCTCCATATTTTTGGCAGCTTCGATATCTTTTTCAGCATACATCTGCTGTTTATACTCTGACGAAAATTTCTGAGCAAGTTTTTTCAAATGTGCATCACGGGTCGGCAATACAGTATGCCAATACATTTGTCCCTCTGTATACGCATTTGCAATTAAGCTGATATATTTCAAAGAAGGTGTTTCACAGCGTTCTATCACATCAAGAACACGTTCTTTGTCGATTTCAGATTTCATAACCCATTCTGCAATGACAGAGCGTCTATTATAAATCTCTTTCTCAAAAAGGCTGAAATATTTTTCATCATAACCGCTTGCAAATGCCAGTGCAAGAATATAAGGATTTTTTTCAGGGAGCTGACTATTATTCGGAATGATTTCTTCGTCCATAATTTTCATTACCTGATGGGTTAATTCCTGATATTGCTTTTGGCTGAAAAGTGTATTGATAAAATTTTTCAGATTTAATGCTTCTTTTGGAACTATCTGGTTCATTGCTGAAAGCAAAAGCATCATTTTCGGGTAGTAATTTTTGGAATAAGTAAGTGCTTTCAGGCAAATTTCAGGTTTTTCTTTCATAAGTATCAGACCATAGCTTCCAATCATACGGGAATTACCAGTCATAGAACTCCGAATTGCAAGATAAATAACCTCTGCCTCTTCCTGACCGAACCGTGAAGAGAATGCTTTTAAAATCTTTTCTTTTCGTCTGTCAAATCCTGCATTAGGTTCAATTTCGTGCAAGCCTAAAATCATGCAGGAGATACCACCGATTGCTTCAATTAACAGACAATAGCGTTCTTCCAGCTCATCGGAATTAGGTCTTAAAATTTCTTTCTTCACAGCCTTTTCAAGGTTTCTGTTTCTGACACCGTAAACACCTTGAAATTTAAAAAAATCCTGTTCCTGAATGTTATCCAGCAGGCTGTTGTCACGAGGGTTTTCAAGATTCAGATACTGTTCTGCAATCTGAATAGAATTTTCTGTAACCCCGTAATCTTTAAAGGCATCTATCAGCAAGGGAAAGCTTTTGCCGTTAATAGTTTCTTTTCCGTAAATCATAAAAATAACTCCTTTCGCTCTAAGCGTATCCTGTTTTCTATGGGTTTATTATAGCATATCAGATGTTCAAAAGTTTTACAACTGAAAATTTTTTATTTTTCAGACTTCATATGTTCCAATGCACATAGAATTTCCAATTTTTCAAGACCCGTCTGAATATATTTTTGAACTGCTGTATAATGTTGCATTATCTGTGTTGTATGTGTCTGGATAGAATGTCGTTCCTGTTCTGCGGATTTGTAAAATTCTGTTAATAAATCAAATAAGCCCTGCATACCGAAATTTTTCGCTTTTTCTGAAAACTGCTTTACATTCTCTAAAGAAGCTGAATGTATTCCGCTTTGCAAAAGGGCGCAAAATTCGTCCTGCATATCCTCCAGCAATGCAAGAATCTGATTGGCATAAGCTGGCTTTATATCAGCGTATTTCTGAGGAAGTGTGAAATTTTCTTTTTTTGCAACAGAAATAAAATCATAAACTTCAATCGGGAATAACAGCAACTTACCGTTTTCAAAATAAGCTGAACACAGCCAAGTATAAACTTTATGAGAATGTTTCAGCATTTCTTTTCCTATTTTTTCCATTTCTGAAATGAAATTTTTTGTTTCGGCCTGATACCGCACTTGAATTGCAATATGATTTTCAGCATTATCTGCAATTCGCATTTGATAACGCTGTGCATGTGTATCAAATTCACTGCTGACACATGCAGAAGGCTGAAGAAATACCAAATGTTCTGTATTGTCCTGCTTTTCTGCAATGTCAATGGCTAATTTTCTGAAATCTGTATAAATGAAATTCTGAATTTCTGGACAGTTTAAATTTGCAGTTGTCTGTAATGCAATGATTGTTTCTTTTGAACCGGATAATTTGCCGTCACTGATTTTGGCATTTTGAAGAACCATTTTAGATTTCATTAAATTTTTCATTGGTACGCTGGCATTCCAAGGGATTGAAACTTCACGGCGGTGAGGGGTTGCTGTACTTTCATAGAATACCGGCCGAATATCTGAAAAAGTCAGAAATTTTTGTTCTGCATCAGGATTTAAATTTAAGAAATAATAAATTTCTCCGGCATATTCAGAATTATTCACAGTTTTCTGACCAACTGGCAGAATCGTTAAATCATGATTTAACGTTTCATAGCTTCTGCGGAATTGTCCGAGCATTTCTTCTGAAATCGTCTGCTTTTGAAGTGTGTCAAGATAATCTGCACAGGTACATAATTTTTTCATAAAATATTCTGCATGAAAGATAGCTCTTCTTTCACGGCTGTCAGAAAGCTTGTTTCCTAACTCTCTGAGCATTCTTTCCGCATCTGCCATTTTGAGGGCATGGCTTTGCACAGCAGAGGCTTCTAAATGTTCCGCCATATTTTCCGGAAGGCGCACCAAACCCCATTTCAGCACATCACATAATAAAGCATAACTTCTTTCAGCACTTTCCTGAACAGCTTTTGTTTCATTTTCTGAAAGCACATTGACAGGTGTTTCAAATTCAGATAATTCTGTTAAATTTTCTTTTAATTTCCAAGCCAAAATCACAATTGCTTTATGAGAACATAATTCTTTTTTATGGCAGGAACAGGAAGCATTTTGTAAAGGATATAATAATCTGACAGCTGTCCCGTCCGGAAGCGTGCCGGATAAAATACTGCTTTCTTCCAGCTGAATTTGATTGACTTCTGAAAGCATTTGCTTTAACTGACTGCCAAGTGCTTTTTTTATCTGTGCTGTAGAAACATTTGTTAATTCCTGTCTGAGCATCTCCGGCAATCCAGCTGGAATTTCTTCAAATTCTTCTTCCGACTCATCTGTATCAGAATGATGATTTTCTTTCAGCCAGAGCATAGCTGTAATTAAATGTCTGCAAACGCTTCTTGACGGACAGGAGCAGGAACTCTCCCATAAAGGATTTTTAATCATGCAAGTTTCTCCGCTGAGTATGACCTCTGCGGAATCGTCCTGATAATTTACAGAAACATCAATATTTTCTAAATCTTTACAAGCTCGTTTGTAAATGCCTTTATTGGAAATGCCTATAAAATAATTTTCATCTGCTTCGGAAAGGGCTTGCTGTAAACTGTTCATGAAATTCACCTCTTATAGTTTTAATTTATTTGATAGATTCTGAAAGCATATTGAATCCATTTACCAATATTTTTTTGTAATAAAAAACGCTGAACCAGCAATACAAGCACTTGTGTACAATCTGCCATGCTCAATTTCAAACTCTTGATTCATGAAAACATTCTCCCGATATAATCACCTAATTGTTCTGGGGTCAATGCACCGACAAATGCTCCCATATTTGCTAATTTCTGTCCTAACTGTCTGTCAAATGCCGGATTTGCTGTTTCATCAAGAGCGGTTAAGAAATTTAATTTTGCACCAGATTCAAGAATATTTTTGCTTGTATTTAATAAATATTTTTCCGGTGCGCCTTCGTATAAGTCCGTTACACATAAAACACAAGTTTTCGCTGGTGTTTCAATCAGCCGTTCACAGTAAGCTAAAGCTTTTCCGATGTCTGTTCCTCCGCCAAGCTGTACACTCATTAAAATTTCAGCAGGGTCTTCTGCGTGTCCGGATAAATCTACAATATTTGTATCAAAAATCACCAGTTTCACATCTGCAAAAGGCAATTTTGAAAGAATTTGTGCCATGACCGCACTGTAAATCACTGACCCTAACATAGAACCGCTTTCATCAATGGCAATAATTACTCGCCAAGTGCTATATTTTTTGACTCTGTTATTGAAATAAATATCCTGTAACACTAACTGTTTTGATTCAGGGTCATAATTTTTTAAATTTCTGCGAATGGTTTTCTTAATGTCCAAATTTCTGGCAGAATGCACAGGACTGGAGGAATTTCTGTCAATCCGTCCTAAAATGGAACGTTTGATATCATTTTCTAATTTTTCTCTGAGCTGGTCAGCGACTTTCTGAGCAATTATCTTTGCGGTTTCAAGAACGTCACCCTTCATGAGGTGCTTCAACTGCAAAACGGTTTTTAATAAATTCATATCCGGCTGAATCTGTTCAAGTACTTTCTTATCTGTGAGCAGTTCTGTCATGTGGAATTCTTCTAAAGCTTGTTTTTCAAGGACTTCAGAAGTTTGTTTCGGGAAAAGTTCACGGACTTTTGTAATCCATTCAGCAGCATTCAGCTTTGAATTGCCGTTTCCGCCTTTCCGGCTGGAAGAGCCTTCCTGACGAACATCTTCATTTTCCGCCTGACTGTAGAGATATTCCAGTAAATCTTCCATTTCTTCCAGACTTTTCAAATCTTGTTCTGAAGCATGAAATTTTAAATCTTTTTCTGACTGTTTTCCAAGAATTAACCGCCAGCGGTTTAAAACCTGTTCTTCTGTGGTCATAAAATCACCTTTATAAATTAAATTTTTTCTGAATGGTCGTCTGCATGTCATCATACCAATGATGTTTTGTTTTATAGTCCATCAGCAAAACTTGTATTTCATAGCTTTGCTGTTCAATTGCATAAAGAATCAAATTATCAATATTTTCTTTTGTAATAAGTTCATCAGAAAGCAAAATTTTCTCAACAGCTTTTATATAATTTTTTTGAATCATGAGTTTTATCATTTTGATACTTCTGTATTGAATAAAATGATAAGTCCCCTTTGTATCTATCTCATGCATATACATCTGAGCGATAATATCATATTTGATTTCCGGATTTATCTGCACAGAATAATCTTTATTGCGAATCAATTTGAACTGTTCATAAACAGGCACATCTGCATGAAGCTGTATCTTGCCGAATGTGATATATTTTAGGCTTTTACAGTCATAAAATGCATGTTCCCCGATACTGACAAGATGTTCCGGAAGATGGAGTTCTTCAAGCTTTTCACAACGGTAAAAAGCCATATTTCCGATGCTTGTGACATTTTCTGGAATCATTAAGCTTTTCAGGCTGATACAGCTCTCAAAAACATCATCTGCAATACAAGTTAGCTTTTTCGGCAGTGTAATGCTTTTTAAACTTTTACATTTATAAAATGCACCGTTTCCGATACTCGTCACACTGTCTGGAATGTGGAGTTCTGTCAGACTTTCACAGCACCAAAAAGCCATCCTTCCAATAAATTCCACACTTTCCGGAATTGTGATACTTGTTAATCTGATACAATCAGAAAATGCACTGCTTCCGATACTTGTCACACCCTCCGGAATGGTAATACTTTTCAAATTGTAACATTTATAAAATGTCATAAAGTCAATCAGTGTAATGCTTTTTGGAATGTTGACTTTTTCCAGATTTTCACAGCGGAAAAACGCATTATTTCCGATATATTCGACATGTTCCGGCATTTTGACACTTCTCACATGAGTACACCTGTTAAACGCATCCGGAGCAATTCCACGAATGTGTTTAGGAATAATAACTGCTTCACTTTGGCCATGATATTTTTTTAATATATGATTCCGAATCTCAAAATCATCCCAAGTTTCAGTAGTTAGCTTATTCAATACATCACCAGCCAGAGAGGCTAAGAAAAGAAATTCCTCCATGATGCCACCTCTTATAAATCAAATTTTTATGAATCGTTTCTTAAGGTTCTGAAAATTTCAGCGTCCAGTTCCGCACCAAATGCATACAGTCCTTCATCAATACCGGCTTGTCTGGTGAGGTCGTCTTTCAAGCCGTGCAAAGAAGCCGTTTCTTCTGCAATATCCTGAATTTCAAACGGTGTGAAATAACTGTATGCCAATCTTAAAGATGGCAAAATTTCCATGAAATCATCATATTCCATTTCAGAAAGTAAAGTATCTGTCATAGCAATGAAATTTTTATCTGTCAGGGCAATGTCACGAGCCGTTTCAAATAAGCCCTTTAAATAAAATGCCCCTTGTTTTTTCATGGAAGAAGAACCTTGTAAATAGCTTTGCATTGCCTGTTCTGCTAAATGTAAATAATTTCCGTCCATAGCATACAGCAAGCCCATACATGCACCATATACAGAAGATTCTTTCTGTTCCCGTTCGGAAAGCGTTTTTAAAGCAGATTTGAATTCTTCCTGCCGTTCTGGGAAAACTCTTCCTGACACGTTGTATAATAATTTACAGATTTTAATGCAGTCCTGTGCCTGTTCCTGCTGAACTGCTCCCATAGAAGGCAGTAATGCAATTAACTTTGTAAAGCACTGTTCCATATAGTTTAAATTGCCGGAATCTGTAAAATGATATAAATTTCTAAGTTCATGAAGCATGTCAAAATAATATAATCCCTGCCCTAATGAGAAAAAATCCCCATCATTTGCTAAAATTTGCTCCATCAGAAGAATATCTGCATCTGAAAAAGCAATTCCCATCAGGAAACAGTCAACACTGACCTGTGCTGTAATTTCACATCTTCTTTCCTGCCTGATTCGCCTTGAAGCAACTGTCTTACAAGCTTCGGAAAGGGTTGCACCGTCTATAGTATGGTCAACTAAAGCAGCATCTGTCTGGGGACTTCTGCAATAACTCCAAAGTTCTTTTACTCTGCTGCGGTCTTTATTGCTGTGAAGGTCAGCTCCTTTTTTCATTTTACAGAATTCTGTGTCTAAAAAGTGCATTCTGTAGAAAAATCTGCTTTTTTCCAAGTCTTTTTCACTTGTAAAAGGGGAAATTTCTGCTTCTTGTGGAACGACAGTATTTGCTTTTAATCTGAATTTTTTACACTGGCTTTCAAAATCAACGATTAAAGGCGGAGTATGTTTTTTATCACCGATATGCCCGACACTGTCTCCGGTGGCTAATTTTGAGAGAATTTCCAAAGGCAGTGAAGAAGCCGCTGTTTTTTCGCCTTTAATAAATGCGCCTGTCACGGCATCATATACTTCAAAAATCCCCGGTTCTGGAGAATTTCGCAAAGCTGCCAGACCTTCCATTAAAGAATAAGCAGATGTCATATCAGATATGGAAATCATAATATCTTTTTTAGAGCTTTCCTTTGCGGTCTTTGTCAAAAAATCCAGTGCCTGCTGATGATAAATTGTTTCAGGTGTTTCACAAGTTTCAAGAGTTTCTGAAATTTTATCATAAAAATAAGGGTGCATCATGCCGGAAGCGTACCCTCTTAACGCATCTGCTGCCTGATAAGAATAAGCAATTGGATAACAGTTTTGCACTTCTTCTGTAAATTTATGAAGTTTTAAAGGCTTGACTTTAGATTTTAACAATTCAGACAAGCCATAGGAATGAAAACCGCCTGTTATAACTAAAATTTTCTGATAATTCTGCATTGCTTCCTGAATTCTGAAAGCCATATGTTGTTCACGGGCGGTACAGCCATCAGCATTTAATTCTTCCTGTGTACTGTCCTGACGGGTTAAAATGCAGTAAGTATACATCTGCTGGATAAATTTTTCAGGAGACATTCTTAAACCAGCTATTTCAAAATATTTCTCCCAGAATTCTTCAAAAGTCCTTAAGCCTGTTTTTTCGCAAAGCTTCTTGTAAAACTGACTTTTCACAAGATAAGAATCATCTGCATAATTTTTAGAATGCTTCTGACTGTGAATTAAAATTTCGCTGTAAGGCAAATCAATAAATTTTGCAGGAATATTTAAGTTTTTGGCTTCTTTGAGAGCAGTATATTCCGGAGAAGCATTCAAAAACGGATAATAACAATGATAATCTTCTGCTTCATCGGAAACATATTTTTTCTTATCTTTATAAAAATAATAAATTGCTGCTGGGAGTCTTGTTTTTTCGTCAGTCAGTACAGAGATTAAATCATTAGCATTTTCAGGCCCTTCAATCAGAATGATTTCCGGTTGATAAATTTTTATCACATTTCGGAGGTGATAACTGCATACAGGGCTGTGATGCCTGACAGGAAAGAAAACCACTTGATTTTGGAAATTGAAAGGCATTTGTTCTGCTATATTTTTTGAATGAAACAGATTTTCCATAGTATTTCTCCTTTCAGAAATTATTTCAAGAAAGAAGCTGTTTCATAGTAAGCTTTCCAGATACCGCCAATTTTAGAGCTTTTCGCCTTGACAGCTGTACGGAAGTAGCCTTTTAATGTTTCAAGGTCATCACGGTTTTCCTTGCAGACCGCTCCAAGCAAATTCTCTGTTAAAACAGGGAGTTCCATTCTGCCGTCACCGTAGTACCACGCATGACAAAGTGTCTGATAATAAACAGATACTGCTTCTGCTGTACTCATAACCGCAGCAGGCTTGTCAATCATTGTGCCTTCTGCTGTGATTCCTTCTCTTAATTCATGATAAGTCACGGCTAAAAGTTCTGCTGCATCTTGATTGATATCGCAGTCAATATGGCCGTTTTTCGCTAAATCATTTGCTTCTTTGATGATAATTTCCTTTTCAAGGCGAACGTCACGAACAGGAGCAACTGTTTCAAAATTAAATCTTCTTTTTAAAGCTCCTGACATTTCATTAACGCCCTTATCACGGGTATTTGCTGTTCCGATGATGTTAAAGCCGGATTTTGCTAAAATTAAGCCATTCTCTCCCAGTTCAGGAATATTTAAAATCTGGTCGCTCATGACAGAAATTAAACTGTCCTGAATTTCAGCCGGTGTTCTGGTAATTTCTTCAAATCTTGCGAAAATGCCTTCCTCCATGCCAATTAAAAGAGGCGCAGGCACAAGAGCTTCTCTGCAAGGACCTTTGGAAAGTAAAAGCGCATAATTCCAGCTATATTTAATCATATCTTCCGTTGTACCAGCAGTTCCTTGCACAGTATTAGTACTTTTTCCACAAATTGCCGCTGAAAACAGTTCTGAAAGCATTGTTTTTGCTGTACCCGGTTCACCGACAAGCATTAAGCCTCTGTTTCCGGCTAAACTGATGATACATCTTTCTACAAGGGCATCATTTCCGTAAAATTTCCGGTTAATTTCCATAGATTCTTTTGTTTCAGGGTTGACCGCCTTACCGCCTAAAATGAATAATCTGACAGATTTTGGGGAAAGCTGCCAGTTTTCCGGCTTTCTGTTCTGTGTATCGCAAGCCTTTAAAAAAGCTAACTGGTCAGCATAGCGGACTTCTACAGGGGGTTTAATAAAATTTTGTTCCATAATGAAAAATCTCCTTGTTTAAAAATAATTTTATTTTATTATAGCATATCAGATGTTCAAAATTTATCCAACTGGAAAATTTGATAAAATTTTATTTTAAAGAAAGCCCTTGCCGTTTCAGACAAGGGCTTTCGGAAAGGAAAGATTAAAAATCTGTAATCAAACCAACAATATATTTCAGAATTTTCATAGCGTCATCTGTATCTGGCAAACCAGTTGCATTTACATCTGCATTTTCCTGCTGCGTTTTTGTTAATACTTCTTTACCCATCAGGTTTTTATTCAGTGTAATCACGTCTAAAATATCGATTTCACTGTCTTGATTGACATCGCCAAGCAGTATGGCTTTATCACTGGCATTTTTTGGAGAAGCAGCTGCTTCTGTGGCAGTGGAATTTTTCTCTGTAGGTTCGGTAATGTAGATATTTTCCGAAGCCTTTTCTGTGGTTTTTTCTGTAGCTTTTTCTGTGGTTTTTTCTGTAGCTTTTTCAGTAGCTTTTTCAGTAGCTTTTTCTGTGGGTTTTTCAGCCTGAACAGGTGTAGAACCATCCGGTTCGATACCGCCTACTAAAACGCCGTCATCATAAACGCAGATATAATCTGTTTTTGCTTCGTTATTATCAGCGAACATTTCTGTATCTGACAGGACAGGCAAGCCTTGATAACTGTAGTCATTTTCCGGATTCCAGTTATCACCATAATACATTCCCATGGAGAATTGATATTTTTTACCAGAATTTGCGATTTTATAGCCGTCCCAGCTGATTTCTACATAGTAAGTATTTTCTTTGCCGTCATATTTGAACGGACCGGAAGTAATGCCATCTGCGCCGTCTTCTCCGGCTTCTGCGCTGGACTGGTCATATAATTCCTTTGCATCTACGGAGGAAATATTACTGATTTCACTGGAATTGAAATAATATCTGACGGAAATTTTATCAGAAGGCTTACTGGAATTTGTGCGTACCATGAAAGAAATTTTGGTTACGCCTGCACCGTCATCGTGCAGGTCATCCACAGCGAATGCTTCTACCCAATAGCCACTACCACCAGTTTCATCATCACCGGAGTTTGTTTCTTCTGGAGGGAAATTTTCATCAATTTTATCATCAGGGCTTCCGTAGAAGTGGTATAATCCGGCAGCTGCACCCACAAATGCAGCATTATAGTCAATAGTGACTTCATTATAAGTCCAGTCGGAAGTAATGTCAAAATGTGCATCTTTGCCATCAGGTCCGCCAACTAATGCACCGTATAATACATGTCTCTGCGGAGAAGGGTCTTCACATTTGACAAGACCGGAAGCGGCTCTATGGTGAGGGAATTTGCAGGAATTTTCATTAAAGCCGACAATAAAGCATCTGCTGCCATGTTTACCGGCATTGTCAGGCTCAAGGAATGTAATATCATTATCACCCATAAGATATTCCATCTGCCCTTTTGCCCATTCACTGCCAGAACCGGGCTTATCATTATTTTTGTACTTGTCATAGATTAAAGTCACTAACTGCATTGCCGTGTCATAACGTGCGCTGCCCCAAGTACTCATGAATGCATAGCCCTGCGGAGTGGAGTAATTTGTTTGCCAAGTTTTAATGGCTTTCTCAATTTGAAGCCAGAAATCAGCATCATCATATTGATTTTTGCCTTTTGCCTTACGGTACATATTTTGTAAATCAAGCTCCGGATGCTGAAGGTCAATAATACCTAACAGTGTATTTGCACCGCTCCAAACATCATTCCAGCAGAAAGCCCATCCCGGAGGTGCATAGTAATCTACATAAGGCAGACAGTTATTTAAATATTCTACATTTTCAGTTGCAATGTAAAGCCAAGCGGCTGACCAGACAAAGTCATCTTCCCATTTGCTGGAAAGATAATACTGTTTCGGACCATCTGCATTATCACTTCTAAGGAAGTCATCTCCTTTACCGACATCATATTTTGAAATATGCTTCCAAGCAAAATCGTAAAGAGCTTTTGCATAATCCAGAGATTTTTCAGCATATTCAGGGTCAGTGTCTTTAAAGTTCAAGTAGTTGATAGTCAAAGAAGCTGCTGCTGATACACAGTAGTCTACCTGCGGTTTTTCATCTGTTAAGAAAAAGGCAGGTCTTGCCATACTGTCAACTTCCGGAGACTGCCATAAAGCATGGTCAATATCACCGTCACCGACCTGATAGCAGTGTGCAACAACATTTCCCTTTTTATCTCTGAAAGTGCATTTCATCAAATAGTCATTGAAATATCTTAAAAGTGTCTCAATGTGGTCATCTTGTCCGGTAGCCTTGTAAGCGTCACGGAATTCATAATAGCCCCATCCAAGTGCAGCAGCAGAATAATTTTCCGGCATACCGAATTTGACATGGTCACCAGCATCATGGAAACCGCCGGAAACATCTACACAGCCATCACCGTCAGGGTCAAGAACATCTTTATTTGCCTTGATAAAATCTGCTGAAAGGTTTGTTCCAACGCTTTTTTCATTCATAGGCTGGAGCGGAACTTGTGCATCATAAGCATGACAATTACCACGCCATGTCAGACGAGAATTTTCCTCTACACCTGTACCACACATATTTGCATCATAAAAATACATAGAATGCTGTAACAGACGAGCGAAATTGTCCATTTCTGTAAGTTCTGCGGAAGCCTGCACTGGACTCAGACAAGAAAGCATACTTGCAGTGAGCATCATAGCAGAAACAGCGGCTGCTTTCACTTTTTTCTTAAAAGAATACTTCATTCAAAAAACCTCCTGAAAAATTTCACAATTTATACACAATTATATTATAATCCCTTTTTCTGTAAATGTCAAGAGTTTTTTTACAATTTGTACAGCATTATTTTGTCAGCTGATGAATTAAAAATTTCAGGGATTTTCCAAAAAATGTTGCGAATTTCTTTGCTTTTTTAGCATGTTTTTTCATTTCTTTCAAATCTTCAAGAAATTTTTCACGATATTCCGGAATGAATACATACATGCCTATTTGGAGCAGTATACAGATAAGTGTCAGACTTAGGCAGACAATCCGGAAATATTTCCAGAATTTTAAGCTTTTTGGAGCATATTCTTCACCATAGAGATTCAATCTCTCTTTAGAAGTCAGGTCTTTGTGTTCAATTACAAATTCTGAAATTTTATCATATTCTTTAGAACGGGTCACATCTGCAATGACAGGTGTTTCAGAAAGAGCTTGAAAGAAATCTTCTGCAATCAAATCGAAATCAGGTGTAATATTTTTTGCAGCTTTTTTAATGGCTTTGTGGTTTTTATAGCCATAAGTGGAAATGATTGTGCTGACAGTACTGGAAAGTGTAATCATTGTACCGGCATCAATGGGCTGACCTGCTTCCTGATTTGCCGCACGAAGCGCACCAGCTGTCACATAAGATGCAATTTGATATTGATTCATAATAAAAATCCTCCTGAAAATTATTTTTTAGTTTTTTTTCTGACAGAAAACCCGAAATCACCGCATTTCCTGCCAAGTGCGAAATATTCTCCGTGAGCATAAGCCAATAGCCCTGCCTGCTGGAGATTGAATTTTCCTTTGCTGTCAATATAGCGTTCTTCTGCCTGTACTGCTGTAATATCTGCCAAAAACATGGTATGTGTACCAAGATGCCGGACTTCACAGACTTTGCATTCCAAGCTGACCGGACATTGTGCTAATATGGGAGCTTTCACTGTACTGCCCTCTGCCAGTGTCAGATGACATTTTTCAATCTTGTTCACTTTCGCACCGGATTTCATGCCGCAGTAGTCAGTAATCCGGCTCATTGCAGTAGTCGGCAGATTGATAACAAATTCTCTGCTGTTATTGATAATGCTATAAGAAAATCTTGACGGCCTGATGGAAATATATGTCATTGGCGGGTGCGTGCAAACAATCCCTGTCCATGCAACAGTCAGCACATTCGGGTGTTTCATCGTTCCACAAGTCACCAAAGCCGGCGGAACAGGTGCAAGCATGGTACTGCCTTTCCAAATGATTTTACTCAAAACGTTCCCTCCCTCCAGAAGTATTTTTCTTATTATAGCATATTTACTGAAAAATTGCAATCCTGATTCTAAAATTTTTTCAGTTTGTAATATCGAAAACGTTTATTAATTTAAGATTTATTCATAAATAATACAAATAGTTATTTTTCATTTTTTTTTAAAAAACGGTTGATTTTATAGAAATTATATGTTATAATATAAATAAGGACTTTGAAACTGGAGGGCGCATTCAAAGTATATGGCGCACTGCGCCGGATTCTATTTTTTTAATAACAAAGGAGGATTGCTATGCAACTTTTTCTGTACAAAGATACAAAAGAAGATAAGGTTCATGCATCTGCAAACGGGAAAAAAACTGGGTGCAGAATTAACCTGAAAAATGCAACGCAGTTCAATCAGGCTGGTACAAGAGACTTTACAGACTTAATTGATTTTCTTGATGCAGTCAACTGTCAGGACTGTCAGAACGCATTTTCTAAAAAAATTCTTGCAGCAGACAACAAAGCAAGACGTGAAAAAGTCAATGCAGCGAAAAAGCAAGCAAAAAGTGGTTATTCTGAAGAAGATAACAACATGGTCAACCTCGCAGAAGAACAGGAACGTAAACGGCAGCATACTTCAAGACCTGCCCCACCTCCCTCCACAGCTTCTGCATCTACATTGCCGCCGCCGTCTGCTTCCACATTACCACCACCATCTGCTTCCACGTTACCACCACCATCTGCTTCCACATTACCACCACCAGCGGCTTCTACAACGTTACCCCCCCCGCCTTCCACAACGCTGCCGCCGCCAGAACAGCCAGCTCCTGCACCTGCTGTACAAGCTCCGGAATTAGATGATGCTGCTCTGCCCGCTTACGAAGAATGGGTTCCCCCCACTAAAAAGAAAGAAACTGCTCCTTCTATCAATGCAGATGTCGATGATTCTCTCGCAGCATTTATGATAAAACCTACAGAAGATTTGACAGCAGCAGCTTTTGCAGCAGATACAAGCAAAAATCCAAATGCACTCGCAGAACAAGCTGAAAAGCCTTTTAATCCCACATCTGGTTTAATAGATGATACTCTTGCACAATTTGCAATTCCAGGTTCACAACCTCAGCCAAAACCAGCTGCTCCTGCTCAGCCTGCTGCTTCCGGCTTGATGGATGATACCCTTGCACAATTTGCAATTCCAGGTTCACAGCCTGAACCGAAACCAGCTGCTCCTGTTCAGCCTGCTGCTTCTGGTTTAATGGATGATACCCTTGCACAATTCGCAATGCCTGCTTCACAGCCTGAACCAAAACCAGCCGCTCCTGCTCAACCTGCTGCTTCTGGTTTAATAGATGACACCCTTACACAATTCGCAATGCCAAGTCCAAACCCTCAGCCAGAACCACCGAAACCAGCTGCTCCTACACAGAGTGTTGATGAACTCTTAAAAGAATTCGGTCAAGCTCCGGCGGATAAAGAGTCTCAGACTCTGGACGAATTATTTGCAAAATACAAAGAATCACCAAAGCCCAAGCCACCTGTTTCTGATTTTGGTAATCTGGAAGTACCTCAGCTGAATGCGCCTTCTAAACCTGTTGTCAGCGACTTCGGCAATTTGGAAGTACCTCAGCTTACACCTCAGAAACCTTCTTTTGATGAACTGAAAAAAGAAGCCGCTCCAAAATCTTCCTCTGCAATGCTCGATGATGCAATGGAACTGGATAATGTCGGTATGGCTCCCAAAGTTGAAAACAAGGAAGAAGAAGAAGAAGATTATATGTCTCTTGTTGTCAATACCCGTCTGGAAGATTATGATGACGATGACGATGACGATTATGATGACGATGATTATTATGACGATGAAGATGAAGAAGAATATCATGGTTCTAGCTATGCCCCTCGTGACAATGGCCAAGAAGAAGAGGAAGAAGAACCTGAACCAGCTTCTTATCAAGCACCTGCTCCAGCTCCTAAAGCGCAGCCAGCTCCAGCCACAGTTGTAACAGAAACTCCTCAAAATGCTGGTCAGACTGCCGCAGACATTACCGCTGCTGCTGCTGCAATCACTGCTGCTGCTGCTGCTATTACTGCTGCAACTGCTGCCGCAAAACCAGCTGTTTCTCCACTTTCCGGATTAAGCGACCTTCCGGATTTATCCAGTTTATCTAATCTTTCTGACTTACCTGATTTAGATATTCCTTCTATTCCAAGTGTGCCAGACGTACCGGATGTGCCAGATGTGCCAGATGTACCGGATATTCCAGTACCAGATATTCCAAGCCTTTCCGGTTCAGATTCCAACCCGTTTGAAGCAGATTCAAATGCAGATATTCCAGAAGTACCTACACTTTCTGTACCTACCATCAATGACGATTTAGACCCTATGATTCCCGTCACACCTACTCCCAGCTATCCTTATGGACAGCGTTTCCCACAGGCACAGCAAAGTATGTATATTCCTCCGCAGCCACAGTCTGTTTATATGCCGCAGCAACCACAGTCCGTTTATATGCCACAGCAGCCACAGTCTGTTTATATGCCACAGCAGCCACAGTCCGTTTATCTGCCGCAACAGCCCTCTCAGGGTGCAGCCGTTCATACAACTGCACCATATCAGCAGAAGGCTGCTATGAACTCCCTGAATTCTATGCAGATTCAGCAACTTCAAAGACAGTCTGCTCCGCCTGCTTCACAAGGTGTACACGTTTCTACAATTGAACAAAAAACAGTCGTTCCAGATGCTGTCCGCAATGCGATTGCAAAAACAGCTGCTAGAACACAGCAAGGTGAAAATATTTTTGACCAGCAAGGTACAAAAGTAGAAATGGCAAAAGATGTTATGTCTGCACTTAGCCAGATGGGTGAAGATACCAGCTCTTTCAACAAGAAAAAGAAAGAAGATAATGAACCTGTGATTCATGGTGTGAAAGAATGGAAACCCAAAGATAATAAAAAACGTTCCGATTTTATGAAAAATCTCCATAAAAAAGGTCTGTAATCCAGTCTGAATGTTGAAATTTCGCAATTCCGCAGTGGAATGAAGAGATACGCTCCATTGCGGAATTGCTTTATATGAGGAGGAATTTCTATGCCAACTATTAAGCGTGAAGCTGTTTATGCTTCTATCCGCAGTCAGCTCATGACAGAGCCACAAAAAGGAACTATCCTGCTTTTAAATCTCCTGAAACTGTTCGCTGACAGAAAAGATGATGCTGAATTTGTAAAGGAAATTGCAGAACTTGCCAGCGATTTGGCAGCAGTTTCTTCTGAAGTCCCTTATGGTCAGTCTCCGTTATTTGCTCAGCCAATTCCAATGCCTTACTTGCAAGGAGGCAGTATTCCAGGCGGAAGTATTCCTGTACCGTCCTTTGCAGATTTTAATCCTGCTGACCCGCTCCAGCCGATTCCATCGCAAAATGCAAAAAAAAAGCCTGAACCTCAGCATAAAGCGATTGCAAGCGATGCTGTTTCTGCTCTTGACCAGATGGGTGAAGATACAACTCCATTCCTGCATAAGCCCTCTTCTGATGAACCTATGATTGAAGGCTATGAAGAATGGACTCCTAAACCAAAGAAAAATAACAAAAAAGCAAATACAAAATAAACAGGAGTAATTACATGACTGAATCAGAAAAAAATCAAATTATCCAGTCTCTGGAAGAACAACTTTCCGGCGATACCCCTAAAGATATGCAGTTCCTTCAGCAGAAAGCTGTTGAATATGAGTCCCGTGAAGACGGTGCAGAAATTGTAGAAGCCATTCTACAGCTCGCTATGAGCAAAATGCCACAAGAAAATTTAGATTATTTAAACGAAATGATTTATATTGGTGAACGCCGTTTGAATGCTATCTATGATGAAGCACTTAATCTTGCAAATCAGCACTTGACTGCTAAATCTATGACACTTACAAAACAGCTTTATCAGCATATTACTGAAAAATTTAAAGAAACAGATACTGCCAGATTTTTCAGTTTCCGAAATCTTCTGGAATCCAATTTGTATTATCAGCTTTATCATCCTACGAAAAATCTATTAAAAACTCCTTTTGATTTTACCAGATATATTACATTACATGGTTTTAATCTAATTGAAGTCCGCCGTACAGAAGAAGCACTCCCTGTTTTGCAGGAAGCAATCCGGTTTAATCCTGTCAACCCTGACCCCAGATTTGAACTCGCAGAAGCTTATAAATTATTAGGCAACCGGAAAATGCTGCTTGAAACAATTAAAGATACTCTCCCTGTCTGTACTTCTGCTTATGCCTTATCCAGATGTTATACCAATATGGGGTATTACTGCACGGAAATCAAAGATTATCAAAGTGCTGTCTGTTTCTATTTTGAAAGTATGATTTTCCATAAACACCCTGCTGTTCCGGCAGAACTGCATAATATTTCTGTCATAACAGGTGAAAAAATCACTCCTCCGACTCGGCAGCAAGTTCTGGATACTTTCAAAAAATATAAAATTCCAAACGGTCCTGCTCCGGAAGCCCTTCATGTTGCTACTGAATTGTCAAATCAAGCTGTAGAACGTCAGAACTGGGGAGAAGCTGTTTATTATCTCTATGTCGTTTATGACCTTACAAAAGACCCCGCCGCTAAAACAATGCTTGACCGCTGCAAGGCTCGCCTTGAAGAAGAACAAACCAAATCCCAAAATCAGGAGGCTTAATTATGGTAAAAACAAATATTATGCAGGAAACTTCCTGCCGCAGAATTGTTGAAACACAAGGCTGTTTTTCACTGCTTGAATATGACCGTGATATCTCAGTCAATAAAACTACTGCTCAGACAGAATTTTTCGCTTCTCAGATGAATGTCAAAAAAAGACAGGTCATTGCAAATCTGAACGGAAACGGCGTTATCATTCAAGCCGGCGCAATGCAGTGGATTGCTGGTAATATTGATGTCGCTACTAATATTAAAGGCGCAGGAGATTTCGCTAAAAAACTGATTGGCGGTAAAGTGACCGGTGAAAGTGCTGTCAAACCTCGCTATATTGGAGCTGGTACACTTGTCTTAGAACCAACTTATAAATATATTCTCTTTGAAGATGTTGCTTCTTGGGGCAGTATGGTGATTGAAGATAAGTTATTCTATGCTTGTGAAGATACAGTTGATATGAAAATCGTTGCAAGAAGTACACTTTCTTCTGCTGCACTTGGCGGTGAAGGCCTTTTCAACAACTGCCTGACTGGTAAAGGTATTGCTGTTTTGGAAAGCCCTGTGCCTCGTGATGAACTTATCGTCATGGAATTAACTGAACCTAATGACGTTGTAAAAATTGACGGAAATATGGCTATCGCTTGGAGTAATTCCCTTAAATTTACAGTAGAACGCACTACAAAAACTTTAATCGGTTCTGCTGCCTCTGGTGAAGGGCTTGTGAATGTCTACAGAGGTGTTGGAAAAATTTTGATGGCTCCCGTGTGAGGTGTGCTATGATTTGCCCATGCTGCCTGCAAGGCGAAATCTTAAAAGCCAGAATTATTAAAACTTCTGAAATAATCAAAATTTGTGATGAATGCGATACTGTCTGGAAAGATTCTGAATGTATTTCTGATTCTTCCGGCACGGGAAGCAAAACTTTCTTATCAGAAAGAAACTGCCGTGCTTCTTGGCGAGAATTTGAAATTATCGGAAAAGCATAATCAAAAAAGACTGCCGTGAAAAGCAGTCTTTTTTTAATTAAAAATGAATTTTCGCTGTAAATTCTGTTTCTGTACAGGAAATTTCCAGTTTAAAGCCGTTTGCAAGCAATGCCTGATTTGCAATAGATAAGCCTAAACCGCTTCCGGATTTTCCTGTTCTGGATTTATCGCCTTTTGTGAATGGAAGCAATAATTCTGTTGTATCTGTCCTGCTGGAAACAGTGTTGACAATTTGAAACGCTTTATTTGAAATATTTATCTTAATTTCTCCTCCAATTGTTGTATATTTCACCGCATTGGAAATTAAATTCTCAATCGCTGAGGAAAGTGTTTCCAGATTTGCTGAAATTTCTGCTTTTCCGTCAGTGCTTACCTGAATATTTCGTTGTTCTAACAGGAGTGCATATTTTTTGAAAGCCTGTTCTGTGAGCTGGTTCAGATTGCAGGAAGATTTTTTTAACGACTTAATTTCCTGCATTTTATTGAGTTTCAGCGTCTGGTTAATTAAAGAATCCGTATAGCTGATATTGTCCAGAATGGATTCTAAATACTCTTTTGGCTGATTTTCCATCTTATAGAATGTCAGTAAATTCTCTGCATAGCCCTGAATCGCCATTAAAGGAGTCTTTAAATCATGTGCTAAATTATTTGTTAAAGCTTTCTGATAATCTTCATACTGATAAGCAAGTTTGTTAATTTTATTCTTATGCAGACTAATCAGTAAAGCCAATACTTCACAGGCTAAGAAGCACATCAAAAGTATTTTATAAAATGCCTGTCTTATCTGGTCATTCCAGAACTCTATCTGAAAAGCTGTTAGAAGCTTTTGTGTTTTGCCGTTTATCTGTACAGGCATCATGCTGTAATAAATTCTTCTGGTATCGCTTAATGCAAACATACCTCTCTCAACGCCTTGATTTTTGAATGATGGACACCACTCTAATACTTGTGTTAAGAGTTCGTTGTAAATTGTTTCTTGTGTTCCATGTACATTACATAAGGTTGCTACAGGATATTCCTTTGAATTCAACCTAGAAAATTCAAAGAATTCATAATCAGATTTTTCAACATCAGAATGAAATTCTTTTTCATCAATTTTTTTGCCGAGTATATCTGCAACTTCTTCCAAATGATAGTATTCTAATATTACATCTTTTGGGATAAATTTTCTATTTTTCTTGTCTACATAGGCAGAGTTTAACACCATCTGTACAAAATGGTTCTCATCAGGATTCATTTCCTGATATGCCTGATAAAGTTCTGGTGCTTCGTCAAATTCACAGGTATACCAGCCAGTTTCAGGAGAATTTTTTTCATTATCAAATTTCATTATTGCACAGAAACGTTCTTTGCTGGAATGCAAAATATTTTTATCTTCGTCTATGATAGCAGAAACTGCATAACAGCCATCACTTTGACTGGAAACAAGCTGATATTCTGCTAAATCAAATATACACACATCAAAATAAGTATAAGCACTTAAATAGCCATCCATATTCCAATTATCAGCATAACTGCTATCATATTTTGTTTTCATATATTCCTGCTGAATATGTGTAATGCTGTCTTCTAAAAAACGTTCGTCACTGCCGGCTACTATTAAGCCTTCAAGAGCCTGATTCAAGCTTTCCAGTGTGGTATTCGCTGAAATACTACTAATTTTTGAAATAATAGAACTTTCACGGTCATAAAGTTCATTTTTTGTCTGGTTGTAAATCTGTTGCGTGCCTATCTGGTAAACACCAATTCCAAAAAATCCTGTTGCCAGAACAGAAAGCATTGTATATCCAGCAAATAATTTGAAAAAATTCATTCTCTTGGGTCTTTTGTAAATTTTCTGTTTTTTCATAGAAATCACTCCTGTTCTGAAGATGATGCTATTTTGTGAGTTTATACCCTCTGCCGACAATGGTTTTAATTTGCTTTCCAGCCGTCCCCAGAGCCTTTCTAAGCTTTTTGATGTGATTATCCACCACTCTGTCTGTACCGTAGTAATCATAGCCCCAGATTCGATTTAACAGTGTTTCACGGTCAATGACCCAGTTTTCATGTTCAAGCAGATATTTCAGGATAGAAAATTCTTTCGGTGGAAGTTCCAATTCTTTTCCGTTTACAAAACACCTTAACATTCTGGTATCTAAACGAATTGCACCACATTCCAGCATATGGCTAATCACAATTCCTTTGGAACGTTTCACAAGTGCCTGACACTTCGCATAAAGCGTTACCAGTGAAAACGGCTTTACAATATAATCATCACAGCCGATGTCATAACCATAAAGAATATCCTCTTCCCTGCCTCGTGCTGTAATGAAAATCACCGGAATGTCATGACGTTTCCTGATTTCACGGCAGATGCTGAACCCATCTGCCTGCGGAAGCATAATATCCAGTAAAATCAGCTCACTGCCGGAAATATCCCCTCTGACCAGTTCCAATGCTTCTAAACCATTGTGAACTGCTTGAATTTCTGTTCCTTGCTTCTGAAAGTAATCCTGAATCACTTCACAAATCTGCAAATCATCTTCGATTAAAATTATCTTTCTCATAAGTAAGAAGCTCCTTTACTTTATGTACTGATTATACCAGACAGATATGTCTTTTGTGTATCCTTGTTTCGTTCTTTGTGTAACTTCCTGAAAAAACAAAAAAAGACTGTTTTTTCAACAGTCTTTTCTCAGCGCGGAAAGAGGGATTTGAACCCTCGCGCCGCTTTCACGACCTACTCCCTTAGCAGGGGAGCCCCTTCACCACTTGGGTATTTCCGCATGAAGTGAATGAAAAATTTATTCTTGCCTGACGACTTTATTATTATAGCATATTTTAAATCATTTGTCAAGTGTTTTTTCAAAATTTTTTTAAAAATTTTCTATTGCTTTATATGAAAAAATATGTTATAATAATTAAGTTAGTGAATGCTTACTTTTTGGAGGGCTTTTTATGGCGAAAAATCCAAAATTATTGATTTTAATCATCATTATTGGAATTATTTTTTTCGGGTCAGGAGGAATTTTGCTCTGGAGTTATCTGCATCCGCCAGAAACAAAAATTGCAGAAGTGATTTTGGATAATCAGATACTTTATCAATTTGATTTAAATTCTGCTGAAAATCAAGTCATTCGTGTAGAATGCGGAAACGGCTATAATATAATTCAGATTCAAGACGGGACAATTTGCATTTCAGAAGCGGATTGTCCTGACCAGACCTGTGTACATATGGGCATCTTAAAAGCGGAAAATCCGCCGATTGTCTGCCTGCCTCATAAGTTAATCATTCGCTTTTCTGATGAGGAGGTGCAAAATTGAAAGCCCATAAATTAACAGAGCTTGCCTTATTAACAGCAGTATCATTGATTATTTTCATCATAGAATTAAGAATTCCAAATTTAGCACCGATTCCGGGGGTAAAGCTTGGATTAGCAAATATTATTACTGTTTATGCAGTATTTCGTTACACACCAGCTGAAACGGTTATGATTGTTACTGTCCGGCTATTGCTTGGAGCAATATTTGCCGGAACACCTGTAACTTTTATTTATTCCGTAATGGGGGCGGTTTTCTGTCTGCTGGGTATGCTCAGTGTAAAAAGCTTTATTCCCAAAAATTTCATTTGGCTTTGCAGTATGTTAGGTGCAGTATTTCATAATATCGGACAAATTTGTGCAGCATTTCTAGTAATGCGAACACCTGCTGTTATAATAAGTTATTTACCAGTACTGTTATTTTCCGGATGTATTGCCGGATTATTTACAGGACTTTGTGCGCAGATGCTTGTTAATCGTCTGCATCAATAAATTATTTTGTTAAAATTTCAACAGGCATTGCAGTAAGATTTTGAAAATTTTCCTGCAAGCCCTCTGTCAGTAAAATTCTTTGGTCATCTGTAACACAAAGCATTTCAAAATCATTGCAAGCTCTCCAATGTGCGGGAGCTTTTTCTTCTCCTTCTACAAATAAAGCTGTAGAAAGGGCATCACATCTTAAGCCACTTTTCCCGATAACCGTTACAGAAACAAATCCATTATCTGCCGGATAGCCATCCGCAGGGTCAAGAATATGCCAGTACATTTGACCGTCATCATCTGTAAAATAACGCTCATAATTGCCGGAAGTAATCACAGCAGCATCTTCTATTTTCAAAACACACATATTTTCTGACGGCGAAAACGGATTCACTACACCTACTGACCAAAGTGAACCATCTGGCTTTCTGCCGAGTGCCTGTACATTTCCTCCAAGAGAAATGATTCCAGATTCTGCACCGTTTTCTTTAAAAATTTTCATTACTTCGTCACTGGTATAGCCTTTTGCTAATGCGCCGAGGTCAAGTTTTCTGTTTTCAGGAAGAAAAACTGTGTTATCATTGATTTGAATTACAGAATCATCTGCTAAGGGTAACAGTGTTTGTATTGTTTTTTCATCAGGGACATGCATTTTTTCCGTTGTAAAGCCCCATTCATGCAGTACAGGGTAAATTGTAACAGTCAATGCACCCTGACTTTCCTGATTTACTTGTAAAGCCTCTTGTAAAACTTCTATTGTCTCTTTTGAAACAGCAACTGGCTGATTCGTATTGATATGGCTGATATCACTTTCAGGAATGGTCACAGAAAATAAATTTTCAAGCTGTTGAATGCGCTCAGAAGCCTGTGCAATTGGTTTCTGACCGTTGACACTATAGACTTGCAAATGCATGTAAGTATCCATTGCAAACAAATCTGCTGTTTCTGACTGAACGGAAGTTTCTGGTTTTCCGCATCCATTTAATAAAAAAATTCCTGCTGTCAACAGCAAAATAGATTTTAATTTCTTCATAATAATACTATTCCTCTATTATCATATAGACAATATCCAATCTCTTCCTGTAATGCTTTTGATAGTAGATTTTGTCAGATTTTTAATAGTAAG
>JAZQIL010000049.1:0-155069 GCA_045541055.1 Oscillospiraceae bacterium | reverse complement strand
ATACTTTTTGTATATAAAAATTTCCTGTTTTTTCATATTTTTTTATAAAAGCCCTTGACTTTCTGTGAAAAATAAGTTATAATAATAATACAGATTCAGCAATAAGAAATTACAATAAGTATTCTTTGATTTTACATTTTGTAGAAGAATTACAAGCGAAGAGAGATGATATTATGAAAAAAATAATGAAAGGCTTTACGCTCGTGGAAATGATTGTTGTCATTGCCATTATCGGCATTCTGGCAGCAGTGCTTACACCGTCCTTAACAGGCTATGTGAAAAAAGCAAAAATTGCAGCTGCAATTGCAGATGCACATACAATTAAAACATCTGTAGAATCCTCTCTGATGACAAAATTTGTAATAACTGACGGCGATGCATCAGCCGCTTTTAACAAAATACTCTACCTTGACCAGAGTAAGAACAAAGCAGACAGAGAAGTAGAAATCGTAGGTGCTTTTACAAATAAAAGCTGGAATCTCTATAAAAAAGGTCAGCTGAATAATGTGAAAGGCTCTCAGGCAGTCGACTTAGTTATTGCTAAAGGTCTGGATGATACATTTTCTGAAGTATGGTCAGCAGGTACAGGTGCAAATCCGCTGAGTTACTCCAGTAATTCAAAGAACTGTGCGGATTTTATAAAAAGTGGAAATAACTTCGGATTGATTGTTGTGTATAACAGAGACGGCAGTGTCCGTATGTTACAGCTTTACCGAAAAGGGATATTAGTAACGTATGTCAACGGTGAATATATTGCTAATACAAGCAAAACTGCACACTTTGTTGGAACAGGGGTATGGAGTTCGATTTATACAGATGTAGGAAAAAGCTATTCTGAAGAATTATATAAAATTTCATTGGCAAATGGGCAGGTAGGCCCTAACGGAAAAGTTGGCGGCTGGTATTAAGCTGCTGTTCATAGCTAATCTATTTATTTTCACTCCTAATACAAAAAGCCGGACATTATGTCCGGTTTTTTGTATTAGGAGGGTATATTTTATTTTTTTCCGGCATAAGCTTTCACAGAATCTATCTGAAAGAGAGGTTAGCTTCATGCCTGATTCTTTTTCCGAACTTTCCAAGAAATACCGTGAAGAAATGCTCCGCCTGTACAGCACGAAACGCCCTCCTATGCCCCCTCCGCCTCCTCCTGTTTGTCCGCCTTGTCCTCCGCCTCCTCCCCCAAAACCTCAGCCAAGAGATTTCCTTCCCGTTTCCGCTGAACCGGCAGAATCAGAACTCCCTGCACCTGCTGAAGATGTCCCTCCAGAACCAGAACTTCCCGAACCCGTTGCAGAGGAACTCCCAGAAGAACATTATGAAGAACCCGTTTTACCAGATTACATTCAGCCCGTTTCTCCGTCCCTTCCAAGCGAATGGCAGGCACAGGAAGATTACGAAAAACGTAATACTTCCGAAGGGAGTTTATATATTGTCGCTTCCGCTGCTGACAGTGCTTACCCCGTCCCCGATGCAAGAGTTACTGTTTATACCAGAATCGGCGACCGCTTACAGCTGAATTATTTGCTTGTGACAGATAAAAGCGGTATGACCCCTGTTGTTAATTTGCCAGCTCCTCCGGCTGAACTCTCTCAAGACCCTGACAACGCTTTACCTTATGCCGTTTGTGATATTAAAATTTATGCCAACGGCTATTTCCGTGAAGAAGCAAAAGATGTTCCTATTTTTGCCGGTGTGACTTCCCGTCAGGAATTTCAAATGATTCCCCTTCCCTTAGCCGTGGAAGAAGATGCTGAAACAATTGTATTCCCCTCTGAAACAGGAGGTGTTTCTTAATGCTGACCGGTGAACCCTTCATTCCTTTAAATATTACTGTTCATCTGGGCGCACCCGATGAAAATGCTCCTAATATTACACTCCCCTTTCCGGATTATATTAAAAATGTCGCTTCCAGTGAAATCTATCCCACATGGCCGGAAACTTCCCTCAGAGCAAATATTTATGCAATTGTTTCTTTCGCTTTAAACAGAATCTATACAGAATGGTATCGCTCAAGAGGTTATCCCTTTGACATTACCGCTGTCACCCAATATGACCAGAAATTTATTGAAGGCAGAGAAATTTATGATAATATCTCCCGCCTTGTCGATGAATTATTTGACGATTATATTAAGCGTGAAGGCAGAATTGAACCTTTGTTTGCTGCATTCTGCAACGGAACAACAGTTACTTGCAGCGGCCTTTCCCAGTGGGGTACTGTCGAATTAGCTAAACAAGGCTTACTCCCTTATGAAATTTTACAATATTACTATGGAGATGATATCAGCATCGTGAAAAATGCTCCTGTCCGCACAAATACAACTTCTTACCCCGGTTTTACGCTTGTTCCCAGTACGTCCGGCATTCCTGTTCAAACTGCTCAGATTCAACTTAACCGCATTTCAAGAAATTACCCTGCTATCCCTAAAATTCCAGATGCGAACGGCTATTATGATTCTTCTACTGAAAACACTGTCAAAGCCTTTCAAAGCGTTTTCAATCTCCCTCAGACCGGCACAATTGACAAAGCAACTTGGTATAAAATTGAATATATCTACACCAGTGTCAAACGGCTTGCAGAACTTGATTCAGAAGGCATCTCCCCTAATGAATTCCCTTCACAGTTTCAAGAACCGCTTACTGAAAACATGCGTAATGAACAAGTCAGAGGATTACAATATTTTCTTGCTGTTGTCGGTGCTTACTATGAAGCCGTTCAGCCTTTGCAAATTACAGGCACTTTTGATGCACAAACTCAAATTTCTGTCAAATCTTTTCAAAAATTATTTGGTCTGCCTGAAACTGGTGTGGTAGATGAACGCACTTGGGACGATATTTACCGTGCTTATGCCGGAATTGTGGAATCTATTCCCACAGATATTGCTGACAGTATTCCCGTTCCTTACCCCGGTACAGTCCTGCAAGAAGGCACTACCAGCGATTATGTCAGAATTTTACAGGAATATCTTACTTTCATACATGAAACTATCCCTGAAATTCCAGCTGTCCGGAATACCGGCTACTTTGGCCCTTTGACAAGAGCTTCTGTCACTGCCTTTCAAAGATATTCCGGTCTGCCCGAAAATGGTGCTGTCGGTGTTGTGACTTGGGACGCTGTCAGCGGTTTATACTCTGATTTAAGATTTGGCTATGATAAACGCCCTTATCAAGCCCCCGGCTATATCATCAGAAGCGAGGTGTAACACATGGCTTACTCTCAGGCTCAGAAAAAAGCACATATTCAGGAACTGCAAAAATATTTAAATGCCATTTCCTACTATCACCCCGAAATTCCTTGTATTCTTCCCACCGGCATTTATGACGAAAAAACAAAAAATGCTGTACAGGCATTTCAAAAGCTTTACCATTTAACAGAAACCGGCGAAACTAATCAGACAACTTGGGAAAAAATTGTTTCCGTTTATCTCCATGATGTGAAATGTACTCCTCAGCCTTTAGAAGCCTTTCCCATGAAGAAAAATTCTGTCATGCATCTGGGGGAACATAATTTCACAATTGCTGTCATTCAAGCCATTCTGATGGAACTTTCCAAAAAATACAGCAATCTTCCCAGTGTTACAGTCACTGGAGATTACGATACAGAAACAGTCAAATCCGTTCAGCTTTTTCAGAATATGTGTGGGCTTCCCGTCACTGGTGAAGTAGACTGCCAGACTTGGAATATGCTTGCACAATGTGGCTGTGACCTCAGATAAAAATACCCCTCCGCCTTTGTGCGTGAGGGGAAATTTTTTAAGGGTAAAGCTGATGAAACTGGGGATATTCATCCAGCAAATCTTTCCGGATAAAGATACGGTGTGTGTCTTGCTTGCGGTTGAATTTAAATACTTCGCCTGCTTCAAATTCTTGAATGCAGACATATTCTACTTCTTCCAGCATATCCTCATCATAGACTTCATCAATCGGCGCATACTCCAGAATAAAATCAGGCAGACCCTGTTCACGCCATTTAGAAAAAACTTCCTGTACATCCTCTTTATATTGATAATGCATATATAAATCTTCCGGACAATCAATATTAAAATTCATAAAGATATTTTTATCAAAATATACGGATAATGTTGAGCCATGACCAACAATGTTTGTATAGTTGGCTTTGATTTCTGCATGAGGTGCAGGCATATAGTGTGTTGGGTACCAGTCTGCATATTCATCATCTGTTTTTGTTTTCCATGCAATCATGATTTTTTTATCTTCTAAATGATGTTCTTTAATAAATTCTGCATGTCGTACTGGTGCATAATCATATTGCACTTCATGATATACAGAAACTACTGTATATACTAATGGAATCATACAGATTATTCCTCCAATGCCGATAATCATTTTTTTCAGCACGACACTGTTCAGACTGCTCCAGATTTTCTTCATAAAATCAGGTATCTGCATTCCTTCTGGCTGTGCCATCATCATCCAGAAGCCCATTACATGAATCATTGCCAAAATTCCTATGTGATGGATAGAAAAATAATACCACAGCATAAAACAGGAAAGTACTGTATGGGGGAGAAAAAACGTCCAGAATTTTTTATTTTTTTTCAGAAGCGGTATCATTACAGACCAAAATGCAATACCGCCCAGCATTTCCATAATAAGTGCTGTATCTGAAACATTCCACTTTGCATAGCTGAAATATTCGCCAAACCATACGTCAAATGAAACTAACAGCCAAAGTATTACCCGTTTCCAGTCTGTAAAATGATTCCATAATGTTTCATTATCATCTACCCCATTATAATAACAATCCTCTGCCGGCGAAATGGTCAGCATTAAAATCATGGCTAATGTCAAAATCACACATAAAGCATAGAATCTCTTGTCTTTCCAAAAAAATTTTAATGTCTTATGCTTTATCATTTCAGATAGAATTTCAACTGTCCAGACAATGCACAAACACCCTGCAATCATAATGCCAAATGCAGAGGTCAGACAAAGCAGACACAAGCTTAAAATATATCTGAAAGGGTTCTGATTCCGGTCTGTATAGGTCATTGCAGACAGCATGACTGCAAGCATCATTAAGCTATAAGGTCTCGCCACTACACCGTATTGATAAAAGAAAAAATAAGTAAACGGCAAAAGACACCGGACAGGCTTCGGAAAGGGAGATTTAAATATTAACAGCCCCATTGCAGAAGCACTGAACAGAATCGCTAAAAAATGAAGAGAAAATTTAAATGGCATTCCCGACTTTGCAAACGGCACTAACAATAAGTGCCATAATGGCGGATGCCCTTCATAATGGGGAATTTTAAATAAAATGTCTTTCAGTGAAGCACATCTTGCAATTTCCCATGCCTGTGTTTCATCAAAACATTCTTCATGAAAAGCACTAATGATAATCAAACCAATCAAATAAACCAAGAAAACAATCCATTCTGCTTTTTTGTTTTTCATAAAGGTCATAGTATTCTTCCAATCTATAAAAACTCCCCCTCCTGTATAGCAGAAGGGGGAAAGTTTTAATTATTCAGTTTTGTGCTTATTCTGATTCAATCATCAGGTAGCAGGTGCATAGACACCATCAGAACCCAGTGTAGGAGCTACTGTAGCCTGTTCCTGAGAATTTGCTGTCGGGAAGCAGCCATAGTATGTGCCGTCAGAGCACTGTGTGGACTTAGCAACTCTTGCTACTACGTTTACCTTAGCAACTTTCAGGTCCTTAACGCCTTCGAAGTAGTTAGCAACCTTGCCTGCGAAACCATCAGAAGTAGTAGTAGAACCAGCCAGTTCAGTTTCACCATCTGGGAAAGTGCCATCGAAGCCTTCGGAGTCCATTTCAACCAGAGATGTGTTGCAAGCATCAAACAGGTTCTTAGCGTTGGAGTTCATGGAAGAAACCTTGGATTTCTTAACATAACCCAGCATGGACGGTACGAGGATTGCAGCGAGTACACCGATGATAGCGATTACAACGATGAGTTCTACCAGTGTGAAGCCCTTAACATTCTTTCTTGTTTTCATAGTGAAAACCTCCTTATATAAATAAATTAAATATGTTTTGCAGTGGCGTTTTTGCCGTCTGCCTCTCTGGAAATCACAGCTTTTATTTTTCGGTCTCTGTGTTTTCCTTACAAATATAGTATAGCATATGTCTAAAGTTTTGTCAATAGTTTTCAAGAAAAAAAACAAATTGTGAACGAACTTTTACGAAATCGAAATCTAAAACGTTTAAGTCGAGTGCTTTTTCGTCAAATTGTACAAAACCTATGACTCTTTGTATACAACTCTTAAATAACGCTGATAAGCCGTTTATGCCGTGTTTCGATGCACTTTGTATAATATTGAAGAAAATTATTCCATTTTGTAAATGACGGAATTTAGGGGTTTTTATCAATTTCAAAAAGTAATTATATATCTGAATTATACAATTTGTAATAGACTTTTATTTTTATTTTTAAAATAATTCATTCATTTTTCAGACATATTTGAACAGACTGTGTCAGACCATCCTTTATGTTTCATCCCGAGGAGCATTTTCTGTGCTATCATGATTCTGTGCTTCGCACAAATATTTTACACAGAAAGGATGGTGCTTGTTATGTACAAGCTTACCAACAACGAAATCACTTACGGAATCTGGCTCAGAAAATGGCTCTCTATGAAAGAAGCCTATTTGAAACAAGCCACGTTCGCCAACTATCAGGAGAATATCGAAAAACATATTCTCCCCACTTTTGGAAATCTTCCCGTTTCAGAAATTACAGAAGAAAAAATTCAGCAGACTGTGCTTTTCTGGCTTGAAAACGGTCGCTGTGACGGTCAGGGCGGACTTTCTGAACGTACTGTCAAAAGTATTGTCATGCTGATGAAACTCACCCTTAAAGCCGCTGCAAAAGCCGGATTCTGTCCCACTCAGGAAATACACATTCTCTTCCCCCCTAAGGAAAAACAGAAAAAAATACAAACTCTCTCCAAAGAAGAACAGGCTTTGCTGACACAATATCTTTATCTGCATTTAAATGCTAAAAATTCAGGTATTTTATTCTGCCTGCATACGGGCTTAAGAATCGGAGAACTGTGCGCCCTGCAATGGAAACATATCGACCTGAATCAGAAAACTGTCACAGTATGCCATACATTACAGCGTGTTTTTACCCGTGAAGAAGATGGCACTTCCGGCACAAAAATTATGATTACTTCCCCAAAAACAAAACATTCCGTCCGGATAATTCCACTTTCCAGCCTGCTGATACCAGTACTCCAGCGCATGAATCCGAACAATCCGGAAGCATATCTTTTAACCGGCACAAGCAAGCCTACTGAGCCGAGAACATACCGTGACTATTACAACAGAGTGCTGAAAAAAGCTGGTATTTCTCAAATCAATTTTCACGGATTACGACATACTTTTGCGACACGCTTAATTGAAAACGGTGCAGATTACAAAACCGTCAGCGAACTGCTGGGACATGCTTCTGTTGGCATCACCCTGAATCTTTATGTACACCCTCAAATGGAGCAGAAACGCAAGGCAGTAGAACTGATGAATTTCTATCTTTAATTTATTTATATAAGGAGGTTTTCACTATGAAAACAAGAAAGAATGTCAAGGGCTTTACACTGGTAGAACTTATCGTAGTTATCGCAATCATCGGTGTACTCGCTGCAATCCTCGTACCGTCCATGCTGGGTTATGTAAGAAAGTCTAAGGTTTCCGCTGCTAACACAGAAGCTAAGAACCTGTACGATGCTGTTAACACTACTTTGATTGAACTGGATTCTGAAGGCAAGAAAGCAACTGAAATTGATGGTGCTTCGGCTGCAAGTGGCATTGATGGTTGGGCAGCTGGTAAAGACAGAGTGAAGAATTATTTCGATTATACTAAGCTTGATGAAGCTAAGGCTCAGATTGTTGACTTTGCCTGCAAGGGGGCTTTAGTTAAGGATGGCGCATATTTTGGTGGTTATCCGAAGGCAGCTCCGGCAGAAGACGCCAGTGGCACTAAGAATGGTGATACCAGCTTTACTTTTGACCTTTCTGCGACTTACGATGCTACTACCTGATGAGTGAAACAAAACAAGCATAAAACCAAATGATTAAACTTTTCCCTTCTCCTGCAACACGGAGAGGGGAATGTTTTCGTTTTTTCAGAAATCTTGACAGAAAGCACGCTTTGTGTTATAATAATAGTAAAAAAGAAAGTGAGGTGCTTTTTATGTATTTTGTAAAAACAACACAGGAAGGACAGCTAACAATCCCTGATGCAATCCGCCAGAAATTAGGCATCCAAAACGGCGATAAAGTAGCCTTTGAGGAAGAGGACGGAAAAATTGTTTTATTAAATCCTACTGTAGCCGCTTTTCGTGAAGTGCAGAAAGCTTTTGAGGGGGAAGCAGAACGCTTAGGACTGAAAGATATGGATGATGTTGTTGCAATGATTAAAGAAGTCAGAAAGGAAATTGCTGATGAACAAGCTCAGAATCATGATTGATACAAACATTCTAATTTCGCATATAGTGTTTCATTCCTTTGCTATGGAGCGAATCATAGATTATATTTCGGACTGCCATACAATGGTATTATCTTCTTATGTCATCGATGAACTTCACAAAGTAACCGAAAGAAAATTTCCTGCCAAAGTTCCCGCCATTGAACAGCTTCTTTCACGCATTAAATATGAATATGTATATACCCCTACAAATTTTGAAAAACAGGAAATTCATATCCGTGATGTAAAAGATTATCCCGTTCTTTACAGTGCTGTAACGGAAAATATTGATATCCTGATTACCGGAGATAAAGATTTTTCAGATTTGGAGATTGACAAGCCGGAAATTTTAACACCCTCTGCATTTATGGAAAAATATATGAATTAAAACTTTCCCCCTCCTGCTATCGGGAGGGGGAGTTTTATTTTTTCAGAAAATGCTTGACAAAGATTTTGTTTTGCATTATAATAAAAAAAAGGAGTGTGATAATTATGAGTACACAGGAACGTGCTTTTTATATTTTCAATCAGCTGACAGAAAAACAACTGGAAGCTTTTATTACACTTTTTTCTGGAAGCGTTATGCCTGTTCCGGAAATCGAACCAGATGAATGGGATATGAAAATGATAGAGGACAGCATGACCGATAATGAAGAATCTGTCCCACTGGATAGTTTTGTAAAAGAATTGGGGTTTTGTCCAGATGATTTATAAATATACTATCCGAAAAAAAGCAATGAAATTTATTTCTGGACAGGAGCAAAAACAGCAGAAAAGAATTTTGAAAGCTATCTATGCCCTTCCAATTGGGGATGTTCGTAAAATGTCAGGATATGAAAAATTGTACAGGTTGCGTGTCGGCGGATATAGAATTTTATTTGAAATGAATCCACAAAAAGAAGAAATTATATTGATTGACATAACAGATATTGATAATCGTGGTCAAATTTATAAGTAATCATATTTTTTAAAATTCCCCCTCTAGTGGTCAGAGGGGGAGTTTTTTATGTTTCTTTCATTTCGCCGATTGCCGTTCCCGAAGCATACGCATTTAATGTTTCGTCTGCTGTGATGCCTGCTAAAAAGTTATATGACCCCTGACATGCTATCATTGCGCCATTGTCTCCGCAAAGCGACAAAGGCGGCATGTACAGCGAATAACCATGCTTTTGACACATTTTTTCCATTGCAGTTCTTAATCCCGAATTCGCTGAAACGCCTCCTGCCATTGCTATGGTTGTATAGCCTGTCTTTTGAGCAGCAAGTTCTGCCTTTTCAGTAAGAATGTCAGAAACTGTTTTCTGTAAGCTTGCCGCCATTGACGACGCATCTACAGGCTCATTCAGCTGTTCGCTGTGATGTACCATGTTAATGACTGCCGTTTTTAAACCGGAAAAGCTCATATCTAATTCACTTCCGGCGACTTTTGGACGGGGTAAATGATATTTTTCAGCATCTCCAAGCTGGGCGGCTTTATCAATCTGCACGCCCCCCGGATACGGATACCCTAACACCCTTGCACATTTATCAAAACATTCCCCTGCTGCATCGTCACGGGTTGTCCCTAAAATTTTAAACTCTGTATAGCTTAACACTTCTGCAAGCATGGTATGCCCTCCACTTACTACTAAACATAAGTAAGGCGGTTTCAGTTCCGGATGTGCCAAGTAATTCGCTGCAATATGCCCCGTCATGTGATGCACCGGAATCAAAGGCTTCCCCGCTGCAAAGGCTAATCCTTTCGCAAAATTAACCCCTACTAACAATGCACCAATTAACCCCGGTGTATACGTTACTGCAATCCCGTCCAGCTGGTCAACAGTCACTTCTGCTTCCGTCAAAGCCTGCTGTACAGTCGACAAAATATTTTCACAATGCCGTCTGGAAGCTAATTCCGGTACAACTCCCCCATATTTCCGATGCTCCAAAGCTTGTGAAGCAATCACGGAAGACTTTAATTCCGTACAATCTTTTACAACGCTTGCAGCCGTTTCATCACAAGAACTTTCAATACCTAAAATTAACATAATAAATTACATTCCTCCACGTTTCATTAAAATTGCATTCTCCTGAGGATTCTGGTAAAAATTTTTCCTGATGCCAACCTGTTCAAATGCATATTTCTGATACAATGCAATTGCATTCTGATTAGATTCCCGTACTTCTAAAAAAATTTCCGCTGAACCGGTTTTTTCAAATAACGCTTCCAGCAGTTTTCCGGCAAGACCTTTTTTTCTGCATTCCGGAGAAACGGCGATTGCTGTCAAATCTCCTGAATCCAGTATACAAGACGCTGTTAAAAAACCCTTCACAGCCTGCTTTTCATCTAAAACAGCCAATACATACCCTGAAGGCTTTTCTGCTTCAGATAAAAAACTTTCAAAACTCCAAGCTTCTTCCGGAAGGCACTGTGCAGAAAGCTCTGCACAAGCCTTTAGCAGTTCTGTATCTTCCGGCATTAACTGCATCATTTTAAGATTTCGCATCATACCAAGTTTTCCCTCTGCTGACATCAGCAATTAACGGCACAGCTAATTCTGCAACATGAATCATTTCTTCATGCAGAATCTGTGCTGCCTGTTCCGCATCTGCAACAGGCACTTCCACAATTAACTCATCATGCACTTGCAGTAATAATTTTGCAGTTGGCACTTCTGTTTTCAGCCTGTCATGCACTCGAATCATGGCTAATTTAATGACATCTGCTGCTGTTCCCTGTACAGGCGTATTCATTGCAATTCTTTTTCCGGCGGATTGAATCTGTTTATTTTTGGACTGCAATTCCGGAACGTATCGTCTCCTGTGGTACATTGTGCAGACATAGCCGGAACGTTTTCCATCTTCCACGACTTTTTCAAGAAAGCCGGACACTTTCGGGAATGACCCTAAATAGTCATCAATATAATTCTGTGCTTCCTGTTTGGAAACATGAATATCTTTAGAAAGTGAAAATGCTCCCATTCCGTACAAAATCCCGAAGTTAATCGCTTTTGCATTGCTTCTCATCTGAGGAGTAATTTCTGATTCAGGAAGATGTAAAATTTTTGCAGCGGTTGCCGTGTGAATATCTGCTCCGGATTGAAAGGCTTCCTGCATGGCTTCATCTCCGCTTAAATGCGCCATCAGTCTTAATTCAATCTGACTGTAGTCGGCATCCAGTAAAATATTTCCTTCGCCTGCCTGAAAGAATTTCCGCATTTGTCTGCCGAGTTCTGTTCTGACAGGAATATTTTGCAAATTCGGTTCAGTAGAAGAAATTCTTCCGGTACGGGTTTCCGTCTGTTTATAATTCGTGTGAATTCTTCCGTCTTCTGCAACGGTTTTCAATAATCCGTCCACATACGTTGACTGTAATTTTGTATACTGCCGGTATTCCAGAATAAAATCAATAATTTCGTGCTTGTCTCTGAGTTCTTCCAGCACTTCCGCATTTGTGGAATAACCTGTTTTTGTTTTTTTCTTAACAGGAAGATTCAGCTTTTCAAACAAAATCACCCCCAGCTGTTTCGGAGAGGCAATATTAAACACTTCTCCTGCAAGTTCGTAAATTTTTTTCTGTGTACTGGAAATTTTTGCAGTCAAAGTTCTGCCAAATTCCTGAATCCCCTGTATATCTACCAAAATGCCTTCATGCTCCATAGAAGCCAGCACTCTTGTCAAAGGCAGTTCTATTTCATTGTAAAGATTTAACATTTCGTCTTTTTCCAGCTGTTGCAAAGCCTTCTGACTTAACTTTTCAAGTGCCTGTAAATCTGCCTGATTGTTAAGTTCTTCCGGAAAATACGGCACATGAAGCTGGGCGCATAACGCTGAAACGCTGTAATCACTTGCTGACGGATTCAGTAAATAGCCTGCTACAGAAGCATCAAATATAACATTTTTTAAAGTCCTGTGATGCTCCAGTGCATAATGATAATGTTCTTTTGCATCGTCTGTTATTTTCAGCAATGCAGACTCTAAAAATTCTAAAATCAAATTTTCCTCTTCTGTGCAAAATACCTGATTCTGCACACAAATTTTCAAACACTTTTCAGAGCCGAAATTTTCGCCCTCTGTCAGCTGGTATGCAACTGGTAAATGAAACTTCTGAATCTCTTCATAGCTGACAGTTTTCAATTCCGGTACAGCTTCCTGTATTTCCTCTTCTTCCGCATTCAAAGAAGCTAATGGCTCTAAATGCAGACGCTCTAAAAGCTTATACATTTCGAGTTCTGTCAATAATCTTCTTAAATTTTCAGAATCCTGCTTTGCCGGAACATAATCAGAAAGCTTTTTAGAAACAGGCGCATTTTTCACAATCGTTGCTAAAAATTTACTCTTTTCTGCATCTTGTTTTCCTTCCAGAAGTAATTTCTTTACTCTGGGTGTTGCCTGCACTTCTTCCAGATTTGCATATAATTTTTCAATGCTTTCATAATTTTGAATTAAATTCTTTGCTGTTTTCTCTCCAATTCCTTTCACGCCTGAAATATGGTCAGATGTATCCCCCATAAGTGCCTTTAAATCTATTAAATATCTCGGTGCAAATCCATATTCTTCTTCAAACTTTTCAGGTGTATAAACCACTGTTTCTTTATTTGTTGCAAGATGTACCCTGACTTTATCTGTAATTAACTGTAAACTGTCCCTGTCTCCGGTTAAAATCACGCATTCCTGACCGGAAAAATCACTTGCTTCTGCAAGCGTTCCAAGAATGTCATCTGCTTCAAACCCTTCCGCACTTAAACACACAATCCCCATATATTTCAGAATCTGCTTTAAATACGGCATCTGCATGGCTAATTCATCAGGCATTCCCTTTCGGTTGGATTTATATTCCTTATCCGCTTCATGTCGGAATGTCGGCGCACTTAAATCAAATGCCACTGCAATTGCATCTGGTTTCACTTCATTCAGTGCTTTAAAATAAATATTCATAAAGCCAAACAAGGCATTTGTAAAAATTCCCTGATGATTTGACAAAGGTCTGATTCCATAGTATGCCCTGTTAATAATACTGTTTCCGTCAATCGCCAATAATCTCATAAATTCCTCCTGTTACATGCACAAAGCCCTCCCATCCGGAAGGACTTTGTAAAATTTGATTTAATTTGTACCATTCAAAAATCTGTAGAATTCTGATTTGCTCTGGCACTTTTCAATAGCGGCACTTTCGCCGACAATGCCACGCTTTACCAGTCTTGCAAGTTCTTGGTCAAGGCACATCATACCATACTGTTTACCGGACTGAATTGCAGATAACAGCAAATGTGTTTTATCATCACGAATCATTGCTGCACATGCATCTGTTACATTCAGAATTTCCATGCAGGCAGTTCTTCCTTTTCCGTCCAGTGTCGGAAGCAGTGTCTGTGATACAACTCCAACCATGTTTCCGGCTAACTGTGTACGAATCTGATTTTGCTGATGTTCCGGATAAGTATCAATAATACGGTTAATTGTATCCGCTGCCGATGTCGTATGAAGTGTCGAAAGTACCAAATGTCCCGTTTCTGCTGCGGTAATCGCTGCACTAATCGTTTCAAAGTCACGCATTTCTCCGACAAGAATTACATCAGGGTCTTCACGAAGTGCTGCACGAAGTGCCATTGCAAAGTCCGGCACATCATCGCCAACTTCTCTCTGGTTAATCATGCACAGCTTGTTAGAATGTACATATTCAATCGGGTCTTCTACTGTAATCACATGTGCGCTTCTGTGAACGTTGATATAGTCAATCATTCCGGCTAATGTCGTAGATTTTCCTGAACCAGTAGGCCCTGTTACCAATATCAGCCCACGGGGACGCATTGCAAAGTCTGCTAATACTGGCGGTAAATCCAAATCATCCAGTGTCGGAATATCATTTCTTAAAAGACGAATCGCAATTGCTGCATGTCCTCTCTGAAAATATACATTCACACGGTGACGATAACCAGCCGTTGTCTGGAATGAAAAGTCTGTATCTTCATGTCTGCGGACTTTTGCCATCTGTGCGTCATTGGTCATCTGGTTGACAATGGACATTGTTTCCTCGTCATCTAATTCCGGATACTTTGAAATTCTGCGTAATGCACCGTGAAGACGTACAACTGGCGGCATTCCATAAGTAAAATGCAAGTCAGAACAGCCAATTGCTCGAACTTCATTCAGAATTCTGTTAATTTCAATTGCCATGCTTGAATTTCCTCCAAACTTGATAAATTTTTATAATATCATTATTATACAGCGTAAGTTACACGAACCAGCTCGTCCATAGAAGTAACACCTCTCTGCACAAGTTCAGATACGTTGTCACGAAGCAGTTTTGTACCGTTTTCCTTTGCCTTTTCTTCAATTTCTTCTTTACTGCCGTTTCTTGCAATAATCGTAGAAATACCAGCTGTACAATGAATAATTTCATGAATAGCGGTACGGCCTCTGTAACCTGTATTATTGCATTCCGGACAGCCCTGCGCTTCAAATACCGGAATCGGTGTGTAAACATCGTCCAGCTTCATCAGCTTGTTTTCGTCTTCATTAGAGAAACGCTGTGTTTTGCATTTCGGACAAAGCACTTTTACAAGACGCTGTGCAATAACGCCGATTAAAGAAGTCGCTACCATGTAGGAAGCTACGCCCATGTCTATCAGACGGACAATTGTAGAAGCTGCATCATTTGTATGAAGTGTTGAAAGTACCAAATGTCCTGTGATAGCCGCACGAATACCAATGTCTGCCGTTTCAGAGTCACGCATCTCACCAATCATAACAATGTCAGGGTCTTGACGAAGAATAGAACGTAATGCCGCTGCAAATGTCATACCAGTTTTAGAATTTACCTGAACCTGATTGATACCGTCAATTGCTTTTTCTACAGGGTCTTCTACTGTAATAACATTGACATTCGGCTTTGCAAGTTCGCCAAGTGCTGCGTAAAGTGTTGTTGTTTTACCAGAACCAGTAGGACCTGTTACCAGAATAACCCCGTGCGGGCATTTAATCATAGATTCAAACAGCTGATAGTTATAATCAGACATACCTAAGTCTGTAATCTTTCTCAGTGCGATATTACCTGTAGAAAGAATTCGGATAACGATTTTTTCGCCGTGTACCATCGGAAGCGAAGATACACGCACGTCAAGTGTTGTGCCGTCAACAACCTGTGTGAAACGTCCGTCCTGAGGAACACGCTTTTCTGCAATGTTCATGCCGGAAATCAGTTTCAGACGTGTTGTCAATGCATTATGCACCACATTGGAAACGTTCATCAATTCTACCAAGTCGCCGTTTACACGGATTCTGATTCTTGTATACGTCTTGAACGGTTCAATATGAATATCTGTTGCATCTGCTCTGAAAGAGTTTTCTACAATTGTTGTTGCAAGTTTTACAATTGGTGCGCTTTCGATTCTGTCCTTGGAATCATCTTCCTGATCTTCATCACGGAACTGGTTCACGCTTGCAAGTACATCGTCAACATTTTCCATAGAATACATGTTGCCGATTGCCTTGTTAATAGCGGACTTGGTGGCAAGTACCGGAATTGTATCCATACCGGTCTGCATTTTAATATCTTCCAGAATATTAAAGTTAATCGGGTCATCTGTTGCTACGGTCAGTCTGCGCCCCTGAATGCTGATAGCAATAACTGTATATTTTCTTGCAAGTGATTCCGGTATCCGGCGGACTGCATCTTCATCAATATCAATATTGCCTAAATCTACATAAGGGACACGCAACTTTGCAGCGAGTGCCTTGGAAAGACTGATTTCAGAAATAAATCCCAGTTCAACAACCATTTCACCAAAACGTCTGCCGGAATTTTCAGGTTCTTTCTGTTTTGCCAGTACCTCCATCAGCTGTTCCTGTGTGATTAACTTTTGTTCTACAAGATAATCACCAATACGAATGTTTCTCATGAAAAATTACCTCCATCAATTTGATTTTATGTTTATAAAAATTATGCTTGTAAATCCTGTCGGTTTATGCTATAATAAATATAGATTTTTAATTTATTTTCTCAAGGAGGGCATACACAATGCTGCACAATGAATTTATGGAATGGCCGTTTTACATCATGTTTTACCTCATTGTATCTTTCTATGGGTTATGTATCGGCAGTTTTCTGAATGTCGTGATTTTCCGGCTGCCAAAAGATGAATCGCTTGTCAAGCGGGCTTCCCACTGCATGACCTGCGGTACAAAGATTCTGTGGCGGGATAATATCCCTGTGCTTGGCTGGCTCATGCTGAAAGGCAAATGCCGTAGCTGTGGTGAACCAATTTCCAAACGCTATCCAATTGTAGAATCTTTAAACTGTATTATTTATTTAATCGCCTTTACCGTGCTGGATTTCAGCTTGCAGACGATATTATACTGTTTCTTTTTTTCTGCGTTAATCTGTATTGCCTTTATTGACTGGGACACGCAGGAAATGGATTTAAGAGTGTTATTATTTATCGCTGTGCTGGCGATACCGGATATTATACTTTCTGTGATTCAGCTCACATCACCGGATACATTTCAGCATTTACCGAAATTTGTAACAGACAGCAGTCTTTCGCTGTCTTCTCATTTCATTGGAGCGGTCTGTATCGGGCTGCCGTTTTTCCTGATTGGAGAAATCAGCAAGCCGATTATTGAAAAAATCTTTGGGGAACGCTTTCGGGCAATTGAGCTGGGCGACACAATTTTAATGGCTGTGGGCGGTTTGCTCATTGGCTGGAAAGCAACTGTCATTTCTGCCTTTTTTGGTGTTTGCATTGCCGCTGTGTGCGGAGTGATTCTGAAAAAAATCAACGGTGAATCCAAATTTGCCTTTGGTCCTTATCTTGCAATCGGGTTATATCTGGGTACGCTGTTCGGGGAAAAATTACTGGACTGGTACATTGCATGGGTTACTTACGACCCGACACAAGCCTTTGCCTGAATGAACTTAAAAAACCGGCAGCCGGAGTGCAATCTTCCGACTGCCGATATTTTTTTCATTAGTCTGTATCAATTTCTGCACCGTAGCTGTAAACGAATGTATACACTTCATTTTCCAAGTCACCGGAAGGAGACAATGCAACATTGATACCGCTGTCAGTCGTGAAATAAGGAGAAACCGGCGCACCGCCTGTACCATGTGCAGAACGGTCTACAATTGCCGCTTCCATTACCGGAGTTGTGCCGTCTGCTTCAAAGACCAGATTACCAGAACCGTCTACTTTCTGCTTAGAACCAACAACGAAATAACGGTCTCTTACAAGTCCCGAACGTGGTGTACGGTTGTAAAGATTCACCAGTGACATTGCTGTACTGCTGACGAAAGAATAGCGTTTATCATTGATATTCTTTTTAGTCGTTGCTCTGATGGTGAATGCTGTCTGTTTGGAAGTCATGTTCATTAAAGTATCTGTTTCCAGTGCGGTGACATCTACTGCACCTGTTGCAACGTCCTGAATGATTTGATTAAATTCATCAATAGAACTGTAAGTGCCAGGGAGAAAACAGAAATCATAGCTGTCATAATACGTTCTGTTGACTGCCAGTTCCTGTCCTGCCGGTGTCAGACAGCTGATTGCTGTACCAGAAGGATTAAAACTTACTTCATAATCCCATTTCTTAATTGTACCTCTGTAACCAGTCGCAGGGTCAGGACGGTTATCAATTTGCAGTACATGCACAAGTCCTTCTCCATAATTGACACTGCCGGGTGTACTGCCTGTTCTTAATGTGCCAGTGTAATATGCCTGTGTGAACGTATCCACAGCCGCTTCATTGCTGGCCACATCATTGAACACATGCAGATATTCCGCAGAAGTAATCTGAGTTTTCAGGTAGTCGCCTACATTGTTGATTGTTGTGCTTCCGGCAGCTTCCGCTTCTGAATTGCTCCAGATTCTGGAAGCAGGCGTAATGAAACTCATTGCAGCCGCCATAATTGCACCGAAAATTGCCATCACAACAATCAATTCAATCAGCGTAAAACCCTTTAATTTCCTTGTTTTCATTTCAGACTGCCTCCTTAATCCAGTACATAGAACTGGAGATTGCCGTCTCTCTCTGTCCGTGTCGGGTCACTGCCTGTATAGCAGTCTCTGTCGGAAGCTTTTGCCAATGCCCAAGTATCATATTTTGTTGCATCATAAGTGGTCGTACTTCCGCCTGCACTGACGGTAAACTGTACATCTTCCAAATCAGCATCTGTCACTTCTATACCGCCAATCACAGGAGCAGGAAGTGCAGGGTCATTTGAGCCATTCTGAACAATTGTAGCAGGTGCTTCCACAACAATCTTGTTATTCATACGAGTTGTATTTCTCATGATGTTGCAGGAAACTGATACAATTCTTGCCATGACCGTGCCTGCAATGGCAAGCACGGCGAGTGCAATAATACACTCAATCAAAGTCATACCTTTTACAGTTTTCTTGCTTTTTCTGAACAGTTTCATGATATTGCACTCCTTTCATCAATAGTAGTTGTAATACAGGTTGGTGTAATGGTCAGGAATACTGGAGTCACCTGCGGAAATTGGTCCAGGTGCGCCACCGTTGCTTACAGTAACATAAACCAGTGTCCATTCATTGCTGATATCTGTATTATCACAAATCAGCTGACCAATCAGGCCAAGACTTGCTTTTTTGCCGGCATTTCTCTTTAACGGGAAAGTGGTTCTCAAAGAAGTATCTGATGCATCAATCACACCGTCACCGTTGGAATCCTGCGGAACATACTGAACATAAGTCATTTGTCTGTCATTTCTTCCGCCGCCCCAGCCAGACCAGCCTGTAGCAGAACCAAAACGCATTTTCTGCGCTCTGATATTCGCTGTAATGAAGCTGTTGTTATTAGACTTCATTTCTGAGCCTTCTGCACCATAAATATAAATATTCGGGAAATAAGGAGAATTTTCATTTGACTGTACAGCTTCGATTTCAAAATCACCGTTCTGATGATTCAGCAGTTCGTCATAGTCTTTTGTGATAAGCTGACCGCCATTGATAATTTCAAATTTGTTTTCTACAAAGAAGTATACAGCAGCATTTTCTTCCACGATAATTTTTCTGGAGTTTCTGCCGTCAAATGTGAAATTGGAAATATCTACAACAATCGGAGAATCTGCCTTAATGTAAATGTCGCCACGGTTGCCGTCATAGTAGCCTTCCAAACGTCCGGAAGTGGTAATCGGGTTTGTTGCTGTGCCGACTGTTCCTAAAGCATAAGGTGTTGTGGAAATGCTGATAGAACCGTCATCAAGTTCAGCAAGTGTTGTCGGATATTCATAGTCTGACATTACAGGTGTTGCTACAACATTGGATTTCAGGTTTGCTTTTTCATAGTCAGCAGGGTAAATATCTTCACCCGGACAAATATTGTAATCATAAATATTTTCCACTTCTGCGGTTGCTTCGGAATTATGAGCCATAAAGTTGTTGTATTCTGTCTGTAATGCTAAATAATTCGGATTGGAAGCTCTGTAGTTTGCTTCATTGGGAGACCATTCTTCACCAGTTGCCTTTGCGATTGGTCCAGTTGCTTCTGTGCCAGTGGAAGCAGAACGAGTATGCTTTGTCAGCTGATATTTTGCTTTGTAGCCGTCCCACCAAGGATTCTTTTCAACCATGACACCTGCGCCGGTATCATCTGTGTACCATACAGATACAGTATCTTTAATCGGGAGACCAGTTGCATCTAACATTACAACATTGGGAAGTGCTGGGCCAGAATATTCATAGCAGTAAATATTTGTACCAGCCGGAACATTCAGATTGCCATTGTTTACGATTTTGACTGCACGGACTTCTCCGCCAACAGTTAAATTACAGCCACTGTTAATTGTCAGTGTGCCACCGACTACCATACCAGTGCCAACATTAAGATTTTTCCGAATTTCAATATCCTTTTCTGCTCTTGCCTCTCCTTCTACATCGATATTACCAAGCTGGAGAGAACCTTTGGAATAAACAGAACCAAATACTTCATTATAAGTACTGCCGTCCTGTCCTGTAATCTGTGCAGATGTCCATTTATACAGCTTTGTGCCTGGATTCTGACATGTCAGATTAGAATTTGCATTTTCATCGAAGCAATAAATATTGCCCATTACCTCAAATCTGTTCGGGATATCTTCTCCTGCTCTGTCAGAAGCAATTGAACCACAGTAAAGATTCAGCGGAATTACTGCATCGCCAGAAGAATCTTTTAATCTTAAATCAAGGTCACTGCTGTTTCTGTGGAATACACCTTCTATATACATACAGGGAATATCTGTATATTTCACATCACCAGCAGGCCATGCAATATCTCCGGCTGTTTCCAGTCTGAAATTATTCGCCGGTGTGAAATCGCCTGTCATGGCAAAATAAGATTTAGAAGCTACTTTGTTGAAATAAACAGTAACGTTTGCAGCTGCCTGATAATTTTCTGTATTGATATACATTGGAGCCATGTAGCTGGAATCATTTATCATGCCTAATGAAGCCGGCTTTGGTGTCAATGCAATACCAATGGAAGAACCACCCATGACGAAACCACCAGTAGAAGCACCAGGAGAAGCTCCGCCAGCAACGAATGCGTCACTGTTGTGCGTATTGTTGACGCTTGTGGATTCTGTGTAACCTTCTACGATATAAGCACAGTAATCTGTTGCAGAACCAGTTGCTTCATTAACAACTGTTGTGCGCAGTTCATATACAGCACCTTCTACCCATGTTCCCTGGTCAGCATCAAAGACGCTTTTGGTTTTGCCGGTATTGGTGACGGTGACAATTTCGTTTAAACCATCGCTGGCGGAAACGTTCATTGTCATAGAAGTGCTGGTCTTGCTGATTTGGTCTTTCAGTCCGCCGGAATCACCTATATCATCATTGATTGCCTGCATTGCCGCATCCAGAACGGTTCTTGCTGTTGCTTCCGTCTGATGTTTCTGGAATTGAGCATAGGCACGACGATTTGCAGATGCTGCCAGCGCAAGTGTTGCGGTCATAAATACAATCAGTACCATCATAACGGCTACGACGGTAAACAACACTGTACCTTTGACACGCTTTGGAATTGTTGTTTTCTCCTTCATCATTCGTACCACCTTTCACGATGATTTCAACTCTCACGCCCTTATGAAAAGGGCGTGAACCAATTCTAACTTACGTGTTTTTAGTCGCCGAGTACGGGTTCATCAATCGGTTTCGCATTATAGAATGTCATTGTAATTTCAATTTCAGACATTCCCTGACCATCTGCTGCTACAGGAACTTCTCTGGTCACTGTTGTCACGTTACCAGCTTCATCTGTCTGCTGTTCTGAAATGGTCTGTGTCTGGCCTGCGCCGAAAGAATAGTCCTTGATGTCTACACCAGTAATACGAATTGCATTTTCATCTTCTGCCATTGTATTAAGGAATGTCATCAAATTTTCTTTTTTGCCGTTTACAGTAAGTTTCACTTCATTTGTCATTACTTCAGCGAGTTCTTTTTCTTCAAGAGCGGTGCTGACTTTGAGCAGGTCAGTCACTTCTTTTGCATAATTGCCGTTAATATCGGCACTTTCCAGCAAGGAATAAGTTACAACATCAGGTTTATAGAAATAATATTCCAGAACACTAGGTTCTACGCCTTCTAATTCCATCTTTGTTACCTGAAGCTGGCTTTCGTCCACTGCGGGCTGAATGTACTGGTCAACGATGAGGTTTACTTTTGCATCATCGAATGTATCATTTGCCGGCTGGAATGCTTCATTGACGAATAATTCTGCGATTTCCTTGGATTCATTGTAGCTTTTTGTAATAGCATCTTTCAAAACGGGAATCTGGTTAATTTTTGCTTCCAGACCTTCCCATTCGCTCTTAGTTGTTTCGTAAGTATTTCTATCAGCAACAAGGGCATTATATTTCGGGCGAATCAAAGCGAAGAAGCCGACTGCCAGAATAATAATCACTGTAATAATCAGGACAATCATCTTGTCTCTGTAACTCATTTCACGCATCATATTATATCACACTCCTTTTTTTACTGTTCAGCAGCAGCAGTTTCTGTTTCTGCTTCAGTCGTTTCTTCTTCCTGAATTTCGGGTTCTTGTGCAGGTACTTGTTTCAGTATCAGGTCAAATTGCAGTACATTTGCCGGAGCTGCGCCTTCTACTTCAACAGTATTCACTTCATAGCCTTCATAATCCACAAAGGAGAAAAGCTGATTTTCTTTGGGAGATGCCTCTGCACCATATGTTGTATAGAGGTAATCTACCAAATTGGAGGGATACTTCTGTGTGAATTCTTCTGTTGTAACAATTGCTACTTCTACAGTAATTTCGTTATCATCATTAACAATAGAATAAGTTGGCGGTTCTGTTACACCGTCTGTCTGTGTCACGATTGTTTCCATCGCCTCATCAATGGCAGTATAAACTGCTTCATTGAAAATAGGCTGGCTCTGATAAGCGTCTCTTGCGGTTGTGATATTATCGGCATAAAGACGGACATTTTCCTTCATCGCCTGAAGGTCGTCATACTGCTGGAGTTTTGCAGCGGTTTCCGGAGAATCAATTGTTTTGCGCAAGTCAGCAGTTTTTGCTTTATAGCTTGCATCAGAAACGGCGAGAATACCAAAGGCAACACCGACAACGACAACAGCAAGAGCAACACCTGCAATAGCAATCAGTTTAAAGGACTGGTCGTCCTGCGGAACTTTTCCGGCAATACCGGCATTTGCAGCATCTGTTTCCAGAAGGTTGATATGTTCTGTCAGCTTGTCACGCTTGAACATTGCGCCAATCGCATTGGCATACAGGGAGAAATTCAAATCCTGAGAGCCATGAATCTGTGGCGGTACATTCAGACGGCTGATTTCAAGGTCATTGGCTTTCTGTTCATTCTGGAGACGGTTATACAGGTCAGGCTGTGCGTCCACATCACCGTAGAAAACAACGTTTCTGATTTCTTCCGAACCTCTGATTCTTGCGAACTGGAGCATACGGTAAATATTTTCATTGACCGCTTCAAAAATATAATCATTGGGGTGGTCATAGTCTTCTGGGTCAATGGAAGCGAAACGGGAGAATGACAGAGTATTGTTTTCATACAGGTTCAAGCTGATGAAATTTGCATCAATCTGTACAGCAAGCAATGGCATTTTTGCTTTTGTCTTTGCATCAGCGAGCAGTACTTTTGTGATAGCATTACATCCTATCATCACAGACTTGAGCTGAATATTCAGCATGTTAAAGATTCTCTTGTAGCTGTCCACAACGTTCTGAGGGCAGGCAGTAGCAAGTACTTTCTGTACTTTACCGCCGTTTTCGTCATCTTCGGGGTCACCGACAATGACGTAAGCAACAGAATAAGAATCATCAATGTTAATCTGATTCTTCAGTTCAATGCGGACATTCTTCATAAATTCTGATTCCTTGGGATTAGGCGGAATCATGAGTTCTTTAAAGACGGTCTGGTTAGAAGAAATTGAAATAATTGCTTCTTTGTCTGCAATGCCGGAGCTTTTCAGTGTTTTGTTAATCATACCGGCAACACGGTTCGGGTCATTGACGTGACCGTTGACAATAACGGCTTCATCGAGTTCCAGTTCAGCAGCAGCACTTACTTTAATTTTGCCGCCGCTTTCTGTACCTTTAATAATTCGTATATTTTTATCAGTAATATCAAATGAAAGCATTTAAAGTTCCACCTCTCTGTTTCTTTTTTAAGGTTAAGCAGCGATTGAATCGAATGAACCGTACAGTGCAGGGAATACAGCGGCTAATAACAGACCTACTGCCACGCCCATAACGATAATCATCAGCGGTTCAAGCAAACCTACCAGACGAGAAACAGCGGAGTCTGCTTCTTCGTCATAATATTCACCGGTCTTTTTTAAGATGGAGTCAAGCGCACCGGCTTCTTCACCGACATAAATAATGGAGCAGAACATGGAATCAAAGATTTCAGTTCTCTGAATAGAAGAAGACAATGTTTCGCCCTGTTTTACCTCATCGATGACCTGTTCAAACATCATAGAGATATAACTGTTGCCTAAGATTGCAGCTGAACGCTTCAGGCAGTCCACCATAGAGATACCGGAAGAATACAGAGAAGCCATTGTATTTGCGAAACGTGCAGTATAAATTTTTCCGACAAGCGGGCCTACTGTAGGCATTGTAATAATCAGCTTATCCCATTTCAGGCGGGTGCTTGGAATTTTCATCATATAAGTAATGCCGAATACAATACCCACAATGACAACGACATAGATATACCATTGATGTACAAGGGAGTCACTGAAGCCCATCATGACTTTTGTCAAGCCCGGCATATCATCTGGATTATCATACATACCGGCGAATGTCGGCATGATGAAGACGAACATGAAGATAATGATAACCAGCATCAGGACACCCAGCACTAACGGATAAGTCATTGCACCTTTTACCGTGTTGTTCAGTTTACTCTGTTTCTGGTAATAGTCTGACAAATCCTGCATGATGGTATCCAGAGAACCGGACTGTTCGCCGGCGGAGACCATGGCGACCATGAAGTCAGGGAACACACCTCTGTATTCAAGGAGGGCATCCGAGAACGATTCACCTTTCTGTACATTTTCGTACACATCTTGCCAGACAGCTTTTGCATCTTCTGTTGGCTGTTCCTTGCTCAGAATATCAAGAGCTTTTACCAGCGTCAGACCGGAAGTCAGCATTGCAGCGAGCTGACGGCAGTTAAACGCAAGTTCTTTTGTTTTAAAGTTCTTGATAGTCTTTTTCTTTTCGATTTCTTTTTCCTCATATTTGGTAACAGTGTAACCTTTATCCTTCATACGCTTGGTAAATTCTTTTACGTCCTCAGCGTTTTCAGTACCTTTGACCTGTTTACCGGCTGCTGTCGTAGCAACATAGGAAAAACTTTTCATTCGACCACCTCCAATAAATTTTGGGCTGCATAATTTTTTTTGGATTCATGCATTTCAGCATAATATCCCAGTATCTTAATTATACCATTTGCCTGAAAAAAATGCAACTGTATTTTTACATAAATCCTGAAAATTTTTTTAGAAAATTTCACTAAACGGGATACCGTATTATACCTTTTGTAATATTTTAAGAAAAAATACTATCAGATTGCGAAGAATTTATTACATAAGTAAACATATTTAACTTTTAAAAACGGGATTTTTGAATTTATTCTTTGTATAACTTCTACAAATTTATAATTTATTTGTAGACAGAATCCTCTGTTTTTTAAAATCTTTTAGTGAAAAAATGAACAAATTTCAATCAGAGGAAAGAGAATTTTTTGAATCAGTGGTATACATTCGCAGGACAGCTCCGGCTGTTGTGTTAATCATGCGCAGAACTTCTTTTGCATTGGTATCACGGTACTGCATGTAAGCGCAGTAAGCACCTTGAATCAGGTAGGTCAGAATGACATTGATTTCAAGGGTATTCCAGTCTTCACGGCGGGAAAAGATATATTCTTTCAGACGGGTTTCCAGTCTGGAAGCAAAGACACCGGCTCGGCTTCCGGAAAAAAGAATGCTTAACATACTTTCATTTGCCATGAGCAGGCAATATAATTCTTCATTGAATTTGTCTGCATCTGTGAGGAGCATAGCAGGGTCTGAAAGGCCGTTCAGAATATCATTGATGACTTCGTTTTCAAGTGATTCTGATAAATCGTAAATATCACGGTAATGCAGATAGAATGTTGCTTTATGAATGGAAGCTCTGTCTGAAAGTTCCCGTATTGTAATTTTTTCAAGCGGTTTTTCATTTCTGAGCGCAAGAAAAGCGTTTACAATATTACGTCTGGTACGTTGTTGTCTTAAATCCATAAGCTCACCTCCTTGTAAATAGATGTTTTTTGCTTTCTGTCGCATACACGACAATTATCGAGAAATACAGATTGCACATTTCTGGAAAACAGACTATAATAAAAGATAGACGCTGTTTTCAGCAGCAATATACATTATAATATCATAATGCCTGTCACATTTATTTCATTATAGCAGATTTCATAAAAATATGCAAGCATTTTTTAATCTTTTTTTCATGAGGAGGATATTTTTTGGACATTTACGGATTTTACACAGGAAAAATTTTTGATGCTTATCAACATCTTGGCGCACACAAAACAAAAGAAGGCTATGTTTTTCGGGTATATGCACCTCATGCGGACAGAATTACATTAGTTGGAGAGTTTAACGACTGGCAGGACTGGGAAATGTATCAAAGTTACAGCCCACATTTCTGGGAAGTGACTGTTCCGCAGGCGAAAGCAGGTCAAAGATATCTTTACAATATTTGGCATAAAGACGGTTCTTACACGGAACATTGTGACCCTTACGGCTTTGGAATGGACAAAAGACCAGAATTCTGTTCTGTGATTTGCGATTTGGGAAAATATCATTTCCATGACAGCAACTGGCTGAAACAGCGTACTGACTGCAAAGACAAGCCTTTGCATATTTACGAACTGCATCTTGGCTCTTGGAAACAGAAAAAAGAAAACCCTGAAGATGAAGCAGGAGAATTTTACAATTATGAAGAAATTGCCGATTTGCTGATTCCCTATCTGAAAGAAATGGGCTATAATTACGTTGAATTCATGCCTTTGGCAGAACACCCCTGTGATGCATCATGGGGCTATCAGAATACAGGTTTTTTCGCTCCGACTTCCCGTTACGGCACACCCGAACAGCTGAAAATTTTAATTGACAAGCTTCATCAGAATCAAATTGGTGTATTACTGGATTTTGTCTTAGTTCACTTTGCCGTGGACAGCTACGGATTAGCCAATTTTGACGGCGCACCGCTTTATGAATACCCTGATACCGGTGCAAGCATCAGCGAATGGGGAAGCTATAACTTCATGCACTCCAAAGGCGAAGTGCAAAGCTTTTTACAGTCCAGTGCTTACTACTGGCTGGAAGAATTTCATTTTGACGGCTTGAGAATGGACGCTATCAGCAGACTGATTTACTGGCACGGCAAAAAAGAATGTGGCGTTAACAACAGTGCTTTAAACTTTTTAAAAAATATGAATTCCGGCTTGAAAGCGAAATTCCCTACTTGCATTCTTTGTGCGGAGGATTCGACAGACTATCCGAAAGTCACTGCTCCGGTATGGAATGACGGCTTAGGATTTGACTATAAATGGGACATGGGCTACATGAACGACACTTTAAACTATTTCCGCACTGACCCTTTATTCCGGTTCGGCAATTATGACAAATTAACTTTCTCTATGATGTACTATCATTCTGAATATTACATTCTCCCCTTTTCCCATGATGAAAACGTTCACGGAAAAGCAACCATTCTCCAGAAAATGCACGGCCTTTATGATGGCAAATTTGCGCAGGCAAGAGCATTTTATATGTATAACGCCGTTCACCCCGGAAAAATGCTCAATTTCATGGGGGAAGAATTCGGTCAGCTCCGTGAATGGGACGAGTCCAGAGAACAAGACTGGTTTTTGCTTAAATACCCCATGCATGATGCCTTTCATCATTATATCCAAAAATTAAACCATCTTTATCTGACACACTCTGCTTTATTTGAAAGAGACTACACAGAAGGCGGTTTTGAATGGCTCGACTGTAAACAAAATTTCCCCTGCTGTTACGCTATCAAGCGAAATTCTTCCAAAGAATCCGTGATTGGTGTATTCAATTTCGCCGGCACACCGCAGGAACATTACATTCTGCATTGTGATGCAAAACGCTTAACTGTCATTTTAGATTCCAGTGCAGATATTTACAACGGTTCTCGCCCTGATACAGCCGGTACTGTCATTGAAGGCGACAACGGCACATTCCCTCTCTCCCTTCCGGCTTTCTCAGGTCTGTTCCTTCAGGTTGAATAATCAGCTAAATTTCATAAAAATAAAACTTTTTGCAAAAACTACTTGCAAAATCTTTCATTTTGTTATATACTAGTACTGTAGAGAAAAAAATCAGTACTAGGAGTGGAATTTATGAACATTCACGGCACACTGCAAGCACTTGAACAAGGTGCATTTGACAGCTGTCTGCAAAAATTGTATGCTTGTCAGGACTGCCAGCCTTTCAAAAACAGAATCTCAAATGCTGTCAATGCGTTTCAAAACATTTTTGAAACAGACGAACTGACAGAAATTTCCTTGTTCTCCTCCCCTGCAAGAATCGAACTTGGCGGAAATCATACTGACCATCAGGGCGGTCAAGTCCTGACTGCCACCATTCAAGCCGATATTTTTGCAGTTGCTTCCAGAAATAACAGTCAGGAAATCCGCCTGTATACTGAAACAATGCCTTTCACCTGCATTACACTATCTGATTTATCCCCCAGACAAGAAGAATTCGGCACTTCTGCCGGACTGCTTCGGGGTATCGCTCAGAAATTTCAGGAACTTGGCTCACCTGTCACCGGTCTGAATATCTATACTGTTTCCGATATTCCTCAAGGTGCAGGACTTTCTTCTTCCGGCGCATTTGAAGTGCTGATTGTTACAATCTGTTCAGCCTTTTTTGCTGACAAGCCTCTCACTTCTTTACAGAAAGCAAAAATTGGTCAGTTTGCTGAACATCATTATTTCGGCAAGCCCTGCGGACTTGCTGACCAGCTTACATGTGCGGAAGGCGGTATATTAGCAATTGATTTTCATTCTGAAATTCCTGCTGTGCAAAAACTTTCTTTCGACTTCCAAAAAGAAGGCTATGCTTTATGCGTATTAAACACTGGTTCACAGCATACAAATGCTACTGCATTATATGCGTCCATTCCCACCGAAATGGAAAGCATTGCTAAAATGTTCAGCAAAGAAAAACTTTCTGAAATCTCTGAAACTGAATTCACAGCACATTTTTCAGCACTTCGCCGAACCTGCGGTGACAGAGCTGTCCTGCGGGCAATGCACTATTTCGCTGAAAATAAACGTGTTATCCAGCAGATACAAGCGTTAGAAAAACAAGATTTCAAAACATTTCTGCATCTGGTCAAAGCTTCCGGAAATTCTTCTTTCCAGTATCTCCAGAACGTTTCAGACTATCGCTATCCGGAACAGCAGGAAACTGCTGTTGCAATCGCTTTATGCAAGGAAATTTTAAACGGTCAGGGAGCTGTCCGCATTCATGGCGGAGGTTTTGCCGGAACAATTCAAGCGTATGTCCCTCTGGACTTTCTGAACGAATTCCAGATGCAGATAGAATCTTTCTTAAGCGTTGACTGCTGTCATATTTACCCCCTTCGCAATACGGGCTGTATTGCAATCACTACAGAACAGGAGAATTTGAATTATGAGTAAAATTTTAGTCACTGGCGGTGCTGGCTTCATTGGAAGTCATACTTGTGTGGAATTTTTAGATTCCGGCTATGAAATTGTCGTTCTCGACAATCTCAGCAACTCCAAAGAAGAAGCGATTCGCAGAATTGAACAAATTACCGGAAAATCCGTGACATTCTACAAGGCCGATATGCGTGACGAATCCGCTGTCAGAAAAATCTTTCAGGAACAGGAAATTTCTGCATTAGTCCATTTCGCTGGTTTAAAAGCTGTCGGCGAATCCGTTCAAAAACCTCTGGAATATTACGAAAATAATTTAAACGGTACGTTCGTATTATTAAAAGTCATGCGTGAATTTGGCTGTAAAACTTTTGTTTTCTCCTCTTCCGCCACAGTTTACGGCATGAATAACCCTGTCCCTTATATCGAGGGAATGCCCACTTCTGCCACTAACCCTTACGGCTATACTAAAGTCATGATTGAACAGATTCTTTCCGACATCTGCACCGCTGACCCGACTTTCAAAGCCGTTGCTTTACGTTATTTCAACCCGATTGGAGCGCATAAATCCGGTTTAATCGGAGAAGACCCCAACGGCATTCCCAATAATTTACTCCCTTATATTGGTCAGGTTGCAATTGGCAAATTAAAACAATTATCTGTTTTCGGCAATGACTACGATACACCTGACGGGACAGGCGTTCGTGATTACATTCACGTTGTCGACTTAGCAAAAGGCCATGTCTGCGCATTAGACTACGCTAAAGACCATGACGGCTTCATTCCAATCAATTTAGGCACTGGCCACGGTGTCAGCGTTCTGGAAATCCTTCACGCTTATGAAAAAGCCTGTGGTCATACTATCCCCTATCAAATTACGGGTCGCCGTGCCGGTGATATTGCTTCTTCCTATGCCAATGCAGAACGTGCAAAAGAACTCCTTGGCTGGGAAGCGCACGAAACAATTGATACAATGTGTCAGGACAGCTGGAACTTCATGCAGAAAAATCCGAACGGTCTGTAATGTCTTTTACCAGTATTATCTTATTTGCTTTCGCCTTTTGTTTAATCGGTCTGCTGTTAATCTTTCTTTTAAACAGCAGACCCCCTAAGAAAAAAACAACTGACCATTCCGTTCCTGTTGTCCCGCCTGCCCCCAGAATTTACATTGAAAACGCTTTCCTGCTTCAGAAAATTGACCAGAGAAGGCGCATTACAAACGAATACCATCATACCAAAATCACAGATGAACATTTTGAATTAGTCTTTCAGCTTGAAAATGGGGAACATTTACTCCTGAAATGTTCCAAATCCTCTTACAGGGATATGCCTTTCCGGAAAAACGGTGTACTTACACACTGTGACGGCAGGCTTATTCGTTTTAAAACCTCGCAGGAAAACATTTCAGAAGGGTATTCTGTGCAGAAATTGTGAAAAATTCAGGAAAATTTCAGTAACCCTCTTGCAACTTCCTGAAAAACGTGCTATACTATATAGTGTAAAAAACAGCTTCACGCTGTCATGATTAAATAAAAAGAAAGAAGTGTTTCTCTTATGACGAAAATTACAATTTTCTCCGGATTCCTCGGAGCTGGCAAAACCACTTTAATTAAAAAGCTGATTGCAGAAGCGTATCAGAATGAAAAGCTTGTCCTGATTGAAAATGAATTTGGTCAGATTGGCATTGACGGCGGATTTTTACAAGATGCCGGCGTTGAAATTACGGAAATGAATTCCGGCTGTATCTGCTGTTCTTTAGTAGGCGATTTCGGCGAAGCTTTAAAGAAAGTGCTTGACCAGTACCACCCCGACAGAATTTTAATTGAACCTTCCGGCGTGGGTAAACTCTCTGACGTAATCAGAGCAGTGCAGAATCTGGAAATGCAGGACGTAGAACTTGACGGCTTTACCACGGTTGTAGATGCGAAAAAATGCAAAATGTATCAGAAAAATTTCGGTGAATTCTTTGACAATCAAATCACTTATGCAAGCTGTCTGATTTTAAGCCATACAAAGGGCTTAAGTCAGGAAAAACTTGACGACTGTGTCAAGCGTCTGCGTGAAAAGAATTCCGCTGCACCGATTGTTACTACAGAATGGGACGAACTTTCCGGCGCACAGCTCACGGAAGCCATGACCCAGAAAAATACACTCGATGATGAATTAAAGGCTCTGCTTGAAGAAGAAAAGAAGCATGACCATCATCATCACCATCATGACCATGATGAACATGACGAACACGAACATCATCACCATGACCATGACGAACACGAAGAACATGAACATCATCATCATGACCATGACGAACATGAACACCATCACCACGCTGATGAAATCTTTACCAGCTGGGGCAAGGAAACTGCAAGACAATACACTGTCGAAGAAATTCAATCCGCTCTTGAAGCCCTTGAAGATGAAAAAACTTATGGTCAAATTCTCCGTGCAAAAGGTATCGTAGCCGGTACTGACGGTCAGTGGATTCATTACGATTATGTCCCCGGTACACCTGACGTTCGTCACGGCTGTGCTGCTACGACCGGCCGCCTTTGCGTTATCGGCGCAAATATCAATGAAACAGAAATTGCTAAGCTCTTCCACGCTGAATAATTTCTTTTCTCGTTCCGTGCCGCTGGAAGTCAGCGGCATGTTCTTTCAAATTTCCAAAAGGAGGATTTCAAATTATGAATATGAATCAACAAGATGATATTCCAGTTTACCTGTTTGTCGGGTTTCTGGAAGGAGGAAAAACAAAATTTATTCAAGAAACTTTAGAAGATAAACGCTTTAATAATGGCGAAAAAACCCTTTTGCTCCTCTGCGAGGAAGGCGAAGAAGAATATGACCCTTCCCGTTTCCCCTCTAAAAATGTCTTTCAGTACGTCATCGAAGAACAGGAAGACTTCAACGAAGATAATCTGAAAAAAATCCTCAAGGAATGCGGTGCAACTCGTGTCGTACTGGAATATAACGGCATGTGGACAATTAACGACTTGTTTGAAAATCTCCCTGTCGAATGGGCTGTCTATCAGGCTATGTGTTTTGTAGATTCCAACACTTTCTTAAATTATAACGCTAATATGCGAAGCCTTGTCGTGGATAAACTTAACGTCAGTGAATTAGTTGTCTTTAACCGTTTCGACAAGGAAAATATGAATCAGCTCGAATTTCATAAAATTGTCAGAGGTGTGAGCAGAAGAATTCAAATCGCTTATGAAACAACCTCCGGTGAAGTCGCTTATGATGATATTCAAGACCCCCTCCCCTTTGATGTCAATGCAGAAGAAATCGAAATCAAAGACGAAGATTATGCTTTATTCTATCGTGACATCATGGAAGAACCTGAAAAATATCACGGCAAAACAATTACGTTTAAAGCTGCTGCTGCCCGTGATAAAAAATTCCCTAAAAATGTCTTTGCTGCCGGCCGTCACATTATGACCTGCTGTGTAGAAGATATTCAATACTGCTGGCTCGTCTGCGAATGGGAAAAAGCTGAAATGTTCGCCACTCGTCAGTGGATTCGCTTAACTGCTAAAATTTCCGTTCAGCGTCATAAAATGTATAAGGGAAAAGGTCCTGTATTACAGATTCAGTCTGTTGTGCTGACCAATCCTCCTGAACAGGAAGTTGCTACTTTTTATTAAAATTCAAATCATATCAGGAGGCTGATAGCTATGATTTTTCATTTTGGAGATACCACTGTTGAAATTGATGCAGATGCGACTAGAAATTACTATATTTCTAAACAATATGTAAATAATTGCAGTTGTCTGGGCTGTCAGAATTTCCGGCAGTGGACAAAATATTGTCCTCCTGATGTGCTGGAACAATTCCAAGCTTTCGGCATTGATGACTTAAACTGGATTGCTGAAATTATTCCGTTCGGCACGAAATCCGAAGATTACCGCCGGCATAACGGCATGTTATACGGTGGTTTTTACCATGTAGCCGGTCACATTTTAGAACCCGGCGCAAATTCTGACTGGAAAATGTCAGATAATTTCGGCATTTTCATTCCTGAATATACCAGCCCCACTTTACCGGATTTTCCTGAACCCGTCTTACAGCTGGAAGTCTGTGCTTATATTCCGTGGGTCATTGCCGCTTCTATGGAAAATTACATCAACTAAAAAAATGCTGTGCCTGTTTTACAAGCACAGCAAATTTTTTAAAAATTACTTCCGTTCCAGCCCCAGTCGGGAGTGCTGGTATAGCTTACATAAATTCTGTTTTTAGGAATATGCAGTTCTGCATTTAAAATATCGCTGATTTGTCCGGTTAATTTGCTGTAAGCAGAACTGGAAGCACTTCCATAAATTTGTACTTCTACCATAGCAGCCGGTGCATCTGTACCCTGATGATATAAAATATACTCCGGTTCAATGCCAACCATTAACCACTGTTCCGACTTTCCCGGAAGTGTGGAAATCGCTTTTCCAAGACCTGCTTTAATTGTTTCCTGCTGACTTTTAGAAACAGCCTGATTTGTTTTCACGTTAATAAACGGCATACAAAAAAACTCCTTTATCTTCATTCATTGCATTTCTGTTTTTTTCTTTCTATGGGGTGGCTTTTCATTCTGGCATGTTCCAAGCTTCTGTTTGTCACACTGCCTAACTTTCTGACCGTGTCCATTGAAAAATTTGATAAAAATAAAAATGCATTTTCTTTGGATTCTGCCGGAGTCATTTTTAAAATTCTCCGGAAGAACGCATATGTATTATCATAATCAGCATTGAAATGTTCTGCAATTTTTCTGCCGTCAAAAGTTAATTTCACCGCTTCGCAGTAATCCGGCTCAATCAGTTCCATTCTGACCATACATTTCATCATTTTGCTGACACTTGGACGAGTAACACCTAACTCATTTGCAATATCCACACAGCGAATTCTTTTCTTTTCCTGTTCCATTCGGTAAATGCAAAGTAAATATCTGTACTGTCCTGCACATAATTCCATCTTCTCACATCCTTTCTGCTTCTTTCTCTATTATAACAATAACATAATTCTGATAAAATGTCAAGTTTTTTCTGAAAAACATTGATTTTTCAGAAAGAATCTGCTATAATAGAATATGACACATTAAATTTCTACTGTTACAGGAGGCTGTTATGAGTAAAATTCAGGCTTTTTTTGATGATATGAAATCAAAACGTGTGGCTTTCATCGGTACAGGTGTCAGCCATACAGATTTAATTAAAACTTTCCGTCAGAAAGACATTTCCGTGACCGTCTGCGATAAAAGAAGTGCAGACAAATTTCAGGAAGTTTACGATACATTAACCGCTTTAGGCGTTAATTTCATTCTGGGGGAAAACTATTTAGATAATTTAACAGATTTTGACGTTGTATTCAGAACCCCAGGTATGTATTTCAATCACCCTGCTTTAACGAAAGCCCGTGAAGCCGGTGTTGTCATTACTTCTGAAATGGAAGTGTTCTTTGATTTATGCCCTTGCAAAATTTACGGTGTGACCGGTTCAGACGGAAAATCCACTTCTACAACTTTAATTGCTGAAATTCTTTCAGAATCCGGAAAAACCGTTCACAAAGGCGGTAATATCGGCAGGGCTTTGCTCCCCATTATTGAGGAAATCAAAGAAAATGACTGTGCTGTAGTGGAACTTTCCAGCTTTCAGTTAATTTCTATGAGAAAGTCGCCGGATACGGCTCTCATCACAAACATCACTCCCAATCATTTAGACGTTCACGGCACAATGGAAGAATACACCCAGTCTAAAACAAATTTAATCATTCATCAGAATGCTTTCTCCAGAACGGTTTTAAATCTCGACAATCAAGGCACAAAAGACCTTGCTCCCCTTGTCCGTGGAAAATTAAACTGGTTCACCAGAAAAGAAATCCCTCAAAGAGGTGCTTTTCTCCGTAAAGACGGCATGTTATGCTATATTGAAAATAACGAAATTACTCCCATTCTCCATAAAGATGAAATCAGAATCCCCGGTATGCATAATGTCGAAAATTTCCTTGGTGTGATTTCCGTCCTCTGGGGGGAAGTGCCTGTAGATGCAATTATTAAAGTAGCAAAAACATTCGGCGGTGTCGAACATCGTATTGAATTCGTCAGAGAACTCAAAGGCGTAAAATATTATAATGACAGTATCGCTACCAGCCCTACAAGAGTTTTAGCCGGTTTAAACAGCTTCAATCAAAAGCTGATTGTCTTAGCCGGCGGTTATGATAAAAAAATTCCGTTTGAACCTATGGCAGAAACAGTCTGCGATAAAGTCAAGCTTTTAATCCTCATGGGCTTAACTGCTGATAAAATTGAAAAAGCAGTCACCTCTGCTAAAAATTACAATCCTAAAGAGTTAAGAATTATTCATGTCAATTCTATGGAAGAAGCCGTTGAAACTGCTTACAAAGAAGCAAAATCCGGTGATATTGTCACCCTTTCCCCTGCTTGTGCAAGCTTCGACTGGTATCCGAATTTTGAAATCCGTGGTCAGCACTTTAAAAGATTAGTAAAGGAGCTTTCGGAATGAAACTAGATTCTATTAAAAAAATGCTTTCTGAACTTTGTCAGGCACAGGGCATTTCCGGAGATGAATCTTCCATCATAGAAGTTTCAGCCAAATATTTAAAAAAATATTGTTCTTCTGTAGAAGTCAAAAACGGCAATATCATTGGCATTTTAGGCTCTACAGATGAAAATGCTCCTCATGTCATGCTGGACGCTCACCTTGACCAAGTTGGTTTCATTGTCACAGGCATTACAGCAGACGGCTTTTTAACAGTCGGCAATGTCGGCGGACTTGACAGAAGATGGTTTCCGGCTCAGAAAGTCCTGATTCACGGAAAAAAAACCATTTCTGGCATTATCAGCACTTTACCCCCTCACTTAAACAACGGTGAGGAAAAAGTCCAGAAAATTGACCAAGTCCGCATTGATACAGGCTATTCCTGTGAAGAATTGAAAAATTTAGTTTCTTTAGGGGATAGTGTCACCTTCACCGGAAGAACCGGAACTTTAGCCGGAACTCGCTTCACGTCTCCGTCTTTAGATGACCGTGCAGGAATGGCTTCTATTATTTATGCAATTTCTTTAATTCATAAAGAAAATCTGCCTTGCAAAGTGAGTGTATTATTCTCCAATCGTGAGGAAGTCAACGGCTGTGGTGCAAAAACGGGCTGTTATTATTTAAATCCGGATATTGCCTTAGCAGTAGATGTTTCCTTTGCAGGGGACGGCACAAAAGGCACTGGAAAAGCTGGTGAAGGTGCTATGATTGGCTTTTCTCCGTCACTTTCCAAAGAAGTTTCTCATGATTTGGCTTATCTCGCTTCTGAAAAAAAGATTCCTTATCAGTTTGAAGCGATGTCCGGCAAAACAGGCACGAATGCAGATGATTTTTCCATTTGCCGTGAGGGTGTGAAAGCTTGTACTGTTTCAATACCTTTGTATTACATGCATACCCCTGTGGAAGTCATTGACTTGAATGATATCAAATATACTGGTAAACTTCTAGCAGAATATCTCAGGGGGTGCAAAACATGCTGAATTATTTAAAAGAATTATGCGCTTTAAATGGCATTTCCGGTGATGAATCTCAAGTTCGTGAATATCTTGAAAATAAAATTCAAAATTTCCCTGACATTCTCGAATGTAAAACAGATGCTTTAGGCAATTTATTAGTTCTCAAAAAAGGCAAAAATCCTGCAAAGCATAAAGTTTTAATTGGTGCGCATATGGATGAAGTCGGCTTTATCATTACTGAAATTGTTCCAGATGGTAAATGCATTTTAGATACAGTCGGCGGTGTTGACTTTGATGTAGCAATTGGCAGAACAGTTTATCTTCCAACAGCAGACAGATTCGGAGTGATTGGCTGTGAACCTGTCCACATGCTGACCAATGAAGAAAAAGAAAAAAAGCCTGATAAAAAGCTTTTGATTTTAGATTTAGGCACTTCCTCCAGACAAGAAACAATTGATTTGCATATTTTGCCGGGTGATGCTGTCTGCTACTACAGCGAATGGACGGAATTAGGCGGAAATAAAGTCGCTTCTAAAGCCATTGATGACCGTTTCGGCTGTGCTGCAATGTTAAAACTTTTAGAGGGCGAAATTGCTTATGATACATGGTTTGCATTTTTCGTTCAGGAAGAAATCGGACTCAGAGGAAGCAAAACCGCTGCTTATGCCATTGCTCCCGAATTTGCCTTAATCCTTGAAACAACTACTGCTGCCGATTTGGACGGCGTTCATGACGGAAATGCTGTCTGCCGTTTAGGACAGGGCGCAGTTGCTCTCTTCATGGACAGGGCGACAATCTACGATAAAGAATTATATAAAATTGCTTTTCAGGAAGCAGAAAATTTAAACATTCCTTGTCAGACCAAATCACGCATTGCAGGCGGTAATGATGCCGGCTCTGTACACGTTTCCAGAGAAGGTGTGAGAACTTTAGCAATTTCCATTCCGTGCCGTTATCTGCATTCGCCTTACTGCACGGCTCAGATTTCCGATATGACACAAAGCTTTCAGCTCGCTGAAAAAATGCTGGAAAGAATGCATGAATTATGATTAGAAAAATTACAAAAGATTATGAACTGAATACTTACCTCCTCCGCAAAACTTGGAGAGGCCGAAAAATGTATTCCTATTATAAAGCCTATGGCATTGATTACCCGTTCTGTCAATTTTACACTGTCGGCGAAGATGGTGTTATGCTCCAATTTAACAGTACTGTCTTAATTGTCAATGCAGAAGAATCTGAAACAGAAAATTTAGCCGCATTTTTAAAAATGCACCAGCCTTTCAGAATTGAATGCAATGAACCTGTCAGAGAAAAATTAGCATGGCTTTTACCAGAATATCAGTCTTTACACAGAACGACTTTTGAACTCCAGCCAGACCCGAACAGCTCTTTTGAAGAAGAAGCTGTGGAATTTAACCCTTCACTGGAAGAAGTTTATCAGATTCTGCATAAAGGTTTCCCCAATCTGGAAGATTATGCACTTTGGCTGACAGATACTTCCCACAGATGCCGGCACGGTGTCAGCCATATCTTAACTTATAAAAACAGTACCACTGCAACAATTATGTTTGACATTGACAATCATGTGCTTGTCGGTCAGGTTGCAACACTTCCGGAAGCAAGAGGACTTGGACATGCAAGGGCTTTTCTGAGATGGCTTGCCGGCTTTTTAGCCCAGTTTGACAAAAAAGCCGTGCTTTATGCGCTTGATATCCGTGAAAGTTTCTACCGTGAAATCGGCTTTAAAGTCGTGGACACAGAATATGTTCTGGAACGTTCTGACGCTCCGGATAATCTCTTGAAAGGACTTCTTGATAATGGCAATGCATGATTTTTTTGAAATTGATTCTCGTTTAGAGGAGCTTGCAGAACAGGCGGAATTAAATTGTACGGCATATTTTCAGCGGATTGACCAAACCGCCCGTCACAATGCTGCAAAAGTTTTAAAAGCTTTCTCTGATAATAAAGTCAGTGAAGCCTGCTTTGGTATAAGTACCGGCTACGGCTACGGCGATTTCGGCAGAGATGTTCTGGATAAAGTCTGGGCGCAGGTTTTAGGCACAGAAGATGCTTTAGTCCGTCATAATTTTGTTTCAGGCACACACGCTTTAAGCGTTGCATTATTCGGCTTGTTACGTCCGAATGATGAAATTGTTTTCGTAACCGGAACACCTTATGACACGCTTCATGAAGTTATCGGCATCACCGGAACAGCCGGAAACGGTTCTTTAAAAGATTTCGGTGTCCGCTATCGTATCATAGATTTAACTCCCGAAGGCAAACCAGATTTAAAAGCCGTTTCTGAAAATTTAAAAAATGCCAAAATCGCTTATATTCAGCGTTCCCGTGGCTACGATTTGCGAAAAGCTTTCACCATTGCAGAACTGAAAGAACTCTGCACTGTCATCAGAAAGGCAAATCCTGAAATTATCATCATGACAGACAACTGCTATGGCGAATTCGTAGAAGAACTTGAACCGCCTGCCATTGGTGCAGACATTATTATCGGCTCAATGATTAAAAATGCCGGCGGTGGTATTGCCCGTACTGGCGGTTATATCGCCGGAAAGTCGAATCTTGTCGAATTATGTGCTTACCGTCTGACCTGTGTCGGACTTGGAAAAGAAGTCGGCTGTACCCTCGGCATGAACCGAGAACTCTTTCAAGGCTTATATCTTGCCCCTGACATTGTCGCAAATGCTTTGAAAACAGCTTCCTTTGCAGCGGAACTTTTCACCATGCTCGGCTTCAAGTGTTCGCCTGCTTCAGGAGAAGTCAAGGGCGATATTGTCACAGCGATTGAACTCAATACACCGGAAAACTTAATTGCTTTTTGTCAGGGCATTCAAAAAGGTTCACCTGTTGACGCTTATGTCACCCCCGAACCTTGGGACATGCCCGGTTATGAAAATCAAGTCATTATGGCGGCAGGCGCATTCACAAACGGCGCATCAATTGAACTTTCCGCAGACGGTCCTTTAAGACCTCCCTATGCAGTGTGGCTGCAAGGCGGTTTAAGCTATTCCAGCGGAAGAATCAGCATTTTACTTGCCGCTCAGGAAATGCTGCGTCAACATTTTATTTCTCTCTAATTTTTCAAAATGTGAAAAGATTGTTACAAATTAAATACAATTCTGCAAATTCTCCGCTGACATTTCTCTAAAAGGTTGACAACTACAGCGGAAACTGTTAAAATAATAAATAGGACTTATTATCTATTTCAAAAAAGGGGGGTCAGCTCATGGACGAAAAAAAACGATGTTATAACTGTATGTCATTAAAGCCCGCCAGATTTCGGATTTGTCCGTACTGTGGCTATGAAGAGGATACACCCTATGACCCCAATTATGCGCCCCCTGGTACGGAACTCAACGAACGCTATACCATCGGCATTAAAATCGGTCATAACAGCGAAGGTGCAAATTATATCGGCTATAATGCTTCTATCGGCTGTAAAGTCCTGATTCGTGAATATATGCCTGTTGGTCTCTGTAACCGTGTCCGTGGAAGAGCAACAATTTCCATTCCTAAGGAACATCTTGTGCAGTATAAAGCTTTAATGGCGGAATTTTCTGACTTGAACAAAAGCCTTGCACAAATGCGCAATCTTCCTCATATTATCCCCACGCTGGATATTTTCACAGCAAATAATACCACTTATGTTGTTTATGAATATCTTGAAGGTATCAAGCTTGTGGAATATCTGAAAGAGAATGCCGGCGAACTGTCATGGCAGGAAGTTTCCGAACTTTTTCCGACATTTTTCACCACATTAAGCTTAATGCATAACAGCCATGTGTACCACAGGGCAATCAGTCCGGATACTATCTACGTCACTCCCAAAGGTGAACTCAGATTATGCGGTTTCAGCATTTATGACGTTAGAACAATGAATTTGGAACTGCCTTCTGAAATTTTTCAGGGCTATGCTGCTCCAGAACAATATACCCCCGGTGCAAAACAGGATACATTTACAGATGTTTACGGTATCTGCGCCGTTCTGTACAGACTGCTCACCGGAAGCCAGCCCGTAGATGCACCAAGCCGTTTACAGCAGGATAATTTAATTCCGCCTGCTGAACTGAATCCTAATATCCCCCATAACGTTTCAGAAGCCATTATGAAAGGCTTGTGTCTCGATTCTGAACAGCGTACCCAGACAATTACTGAATTAGTCACACAGCTTTTTGAACAAACTGACGAAGAAGAACAAGAACCTGTTCTTGTATCTGACCCCCCTAAGAAAAAAAAGAATGAATTTAAAAAACTTGAAAAATCTCATCAGGAGAAAGAATACACCGGACAGGAAAACTTAATAGACCGGTTCAGAATGCCTTTAATCACTGCCGTGATGACCATCTGCATTCTGTTAGTGACGGCAATTATTGTTCTCAGCATTATGAACAAAAGTGGCAGTGTTCCCAATTCACCGCCGGAAACAACAGTACTTTCCACAGAACTGCCTACAGATAATATCATTACAGAATCTGTCAATACTTCCGAACTTCCCACAGAAGCCACCGGAGACAGCCAGATGCCTGCTTTAATCGGCATGAGCTACGAACTGAAAAAAGAACAGCTCGAAACAGACGGCTGGTTATATCTTGAACCCGTTTATGAATTCAGCGAAACTTTTAAAGCCGGTCTCATTATGGAACAGGAAATTCCAGCAGGTCAGCCTTTTAACAGCGGTGCTGTCGTTCGTGTAACCGTCAGCAAAGGGACTTCTGTCATTCAGATTCCTGACTGTGCCGGAAAATCTTTAATGCAGTATGAAGAAGAACTGGAAGCGCTCGGCGTAACCAGCGAACAGTATACCACAGAAGCAATTGTCAATTACAGCTTTGAAACAGGTTATGTTGTCGAAATGAATAAAAATGCCGGAGAGACGTTTGACCTTGCAGGAACGGAAACGTTAAAAATTTTCTATGCAAGCAATCCCGAAACAACGCCTCCCCCGTCTGAAACAACGCCTCCTACAGAAGCCCCTCCCCCAGTGACGGAAAGTCCCACTGTGGAAAATACAGACGATTCCGGCGTCATACTGGAAACCGCTCCCGACCTTGCCCCCACAGAGGAACAGCCTGCTGACCGGACAGAAGAAGCCCCTGAAACTGCTCCGAATTTTGACCCCGATGCAGTCCCCAGTGATGAAACTGCTCCTTTGGTGCTGGATAATGCAGATTAAAAATTCCCCCTGTTTCACTCGAAACAAGGGGATTTTCTTTTAAAAAATATTCTCGTTAAACACCCAGATTTCATAATTGCCAACAGAAATTTCTGAATGTTGCTTGGAAAGTGTGGTATAATTTTCTATTTCTTCGATTGCTTCCAGCCGCTGCGGTGAAAAATTTTCCAAAATTTGACGAATGTCATTTGCTTCCTGTGCGGAAAGCAGTACAAAATACTTTTCCTGATTTGGCTGGTTTTCATACCAATGCTGATTGCATTGATATTCTTTAATATAAAAGCCACTTTCACAAGGTTCAATCATACGGCATTTCACTTTAGAATCTGAAATAATCGTCAAGGCATTTGCTCTCCAGAAAGTTGCATAACCGTAAGAAAGATTTCTTTTTTCAAGTTCTTCGGAAAGCATGTATAAATCACTTCTTGCTGTATTATCCGCCGGCATACAGAAAAGTTCTCTTGCATGAACCGTGCTGACAAGCAAAGCCGGAAGCAACAGCAAAACAGCAAGTCTTTGCCATTTTCTCTGTTGAAATGCCCAGCGCAGAAAGGCAGTTGACACAACTGCTGACATGGCTGCAATCGGAGAAAGTCTCCAGTTCGCTGCGGAAAGCCTTCCTAATACATACCCCATCATAATCAACAGCGTCATAAACCAGTACGCTAATAATAAAATTTTTAATTTTGCTTCTTTTATTTCATTCCAGAAAAATAAAGCAATCAAAGGCAGTATCTGCATCAGTACACCCATGACGACTGTCAGCAGAGTAAGAACACTTTTTCCGCTCATCATGGCATCTTTTCCGGAAACTTCCACGCCAAGCAGTGAAAAATACGCTGCCGGAAACAATCTTAAATGGCTTTCCCATTGGTCTATTTCGGAATAAGTGGAATAAGCTTCTGCATAATCCGCTGTAATTCCTGCTGAAAGAGCATTCGTTAAAAAATATCCCCCTGCTGTTGCCGTTCCCATGATTGCCAGCAAGATGACTGCATATAAATTCCGTTCAGATAATAATTTCGTTTTGCCGTCAAACCAGCGTTCACAGAACACTGCTCCCATCATCGGAAGGGAAAATATTGTTATTGCTGAAATCTGATTCATTCCTGTCAGCAAAAATAATAAACATATTCCTGCCGTGCATAAAACAAAATGTATCTGGTATTGCTTCTGCTGTTCTTCAGAAGCATTCTCTGCTTTTTCTCTTATTTCCATCTGCCGGAACAACAGCCCCAGCCCCTGAAACAGAAAACATACTCCTAAACTATAATAAATTGTATGCCCCCAGAAAATTTCTCTTAATTTTTCACTGCCGGAACAAATCATCAGTTCACAAAAAACGGCAACTGAAATCCAGCCCCAGTTCCATTTCATCTGCCGGAGCATCAAAATCAAACTCCCTGTAAACAGCAGGAAAAATAGCAGCATTCCCAGCACATGCGTTGTCATTGAAACCCCTGTAACTGGTATCAATGCCGTCATGATTAAACTCGTCCCGAACGGCAAAAGACACGCATAGGAAAAATCTTGATTAAACAGTTTCCCTGCATCATAAGACGCTTCCGCCCACATAATTGTATCTGTCGTGTCAGAATGAAAATACCCTCTTGACGGAAATAAAATATAATACCCTACCAGCAGAACAGAACATGCCAGAAGCAAAACACTTCCGGCAAGCTGTAACGCTGAAAAAATTTCTTTCTGATTCTTCTGAGAAGAAATTGCTTTTATTGTTTTTCTGGTCATTGTACAGTATCCTTTTCTGTTTCCTGCACATCTGTTTCATGATAAACCTGTTCTGTGTTCACATTCCAGATATTTGATTTTTCTGTACTGCCGGAAAGAATATTTCTTACCGTTTCAAAAGAAGTCAGCATGGAATGGTCCATATTATTATACCTGTGCTGTCCGTTTCTGCCTACGCAGTAAAGATTTTCAAACTGATTCAAATATTCTATCAGTTTATCCATCTCTGCATAAGTGTCAAAATATGCTGGATACGCTTTCTTGACACGCTCCCTGTGATAATCCAGAATGGCTGTTTCGTCTGTAATCACACCCATTTTCCGGAGTTCCTTCACTGCAAATTCCTTGCACTCCTCGGCGGAAAGCTTCCAGAAACGGCTTCCTTCCGTACAGAAATATTCCAATCCTATCCACACTTGCTGAGACGGATTTTGCACCATGTAAGGCGACCAGTTGTTAAAAATCTGAATTCTGCCAAGCCTTACCCCTGTATCCTGTACATAAATCCAGCAGTCAGGCACAATATTTCCCAGTGTCGGAATATTGGTTTCATTTTTCAGTTCCAGACGGTTCACCAGCAAGCCCACTGTTACAAAGTCACGATAGGGCAAGCCCTTTGCAATTTCGGCTTCCCGTTGCGGTACGTCATTCATACCAGCTATTAAATCTTTCACAGGCATGGAAGAAATGAAAATATCTGCCGGAACAGTAAATTTCTGATGGTTCTGCTGATAAGTGACTGCTTCCACCTGATTTTTGCCATTGGTCTGAATACCGCAGACTTTCGCACCAAAAACAATTTCACCGCCTAATTTCTGAAATTCTTCTGCTGTCACTTCCCAAAGCTGACCCGGTCCATATTTCGGATAATAAAACTCTTCAATTAAAGAAGTTTCTTTTTTAGAGCTGTCCTGAATGCCTGTCACTTTGCGGAACATATCTTCTATTACTGCCCGAATGGATAACCCTTTCACACGCTGTGCGCCCCATTCCGCAGAAATTTGTGAAGGATGCCGTCCCCACAGCTTTTGTGTATATCCCTCGAAAAACATAGAATACAGCTTCTTTCCGAAACGATTGATATAAAAATCTTCCAAAGAATTTTCTTCCCGTTTGAAAGCCGTTGCACCTAAATAGCTGACTCCTGCTGTCATTGTCGTGCCAAAGCCCATATTTTTCAGTGTATCCCATTTTAAAGAAACCGGATAATCAAAAAATTTCTTTTTATAATAAATTCTGGAAACTCTGTTTCGGATTAACATAACTCTGTCAGTTTCTTCAGGGTCAGCCCCATTTGGAATTAAATTTTTCTTCCGGTTGAGCTGGATATCATCAAAAGACGGTTCACCCTGAAAAGGCATCATTTTTTCCCACCAGTTCATGACTTCCTGATTTTTAGAAAAAAAACGGTGTCCGCCGATATCCATTCTGTTTCCGTTGTGGTTGACGGTTCTGGAGATACCGCCCACTGTATTGGATTCTTCGTAAATCGTCACATGATACGCTTCCGGAGCTTGGCGAAGCAGTTCATAGCCGGCAGTTAATCCGGCAGGCCCTGCACCGATAATCACAATTTCTTTCATGCTTGCTGTGTCCTTTCTGAAATGAACATTTAAACATTGACATGTTCATTTTCAATTGTAATATAATTTCTTCTGAATTTATTCAGATATTTGTCCGTCAGACGGAAACTGAAATAAAACACGCCCAACGAAATCGAAATAAATCCCACTGCTTTCACAAAATTTTTCATAATTATCCCTCCGTTTAAAATTTTATACTTAAATTTATTATAGCATATTCCGGTGAAAATTTCCAGAGCCTGCGTGAAATTCAATATTATGCACAAAAACAGATTTGCTTTTTTGTACATTGCTACAAAAAAATCTTTTTTTTTCAAAATCTTCTGATTTTTTTATTCCGGCATTGTTATATAAGTAAGAATCATTTTGTAAAAGGAGCATTTTTTTATTATGTATCAGTATCTTTTCGTGACTGTTGCCTGTGATGCCGGTCATTACGTCATTGCAGATGCAAAAGGCGGTTCTTATTATCTTCCGAAACAAATTTTGTCTGCACTTGGAAACAACAGTCTGCACATGGGAGAACTATTACAGATTACTTCGGAAAAAGAATTGGAAATGACCGAACTCGCCGGAACAAATACAATTATTTGTCACAGTGCCGTTACTGTCCGAAAAGGCGGTTCACTTTTCACACAGGGCAAAACAGCAGATTTTTTAGTCTGTCATACGGCTTACGGCAGTGTATTGCTGAATGACCTCAGAAACGGACAGGATTATGTCATTTTCACAAGTTATGTCACAGAAGGCTATCACACACCTTATACAAAGTGGTCAGCCGTCACAGAAGGCAATGTCGTGAAATTTTTACTATTTCAAAATATGCCTGTGATGCCTGTACCAAGGAAAAAGCTTTCTCTTTGCCGGAACAGAAAGAAAACTCCGGCTGTGCGGAGTTTTCTGCATCATCATTATGGTGCTTCCAGTGGTGCGTCCATGATTTGAACGTCATCTTGAAAAGTCGCTTGTTCCGTTTCTTCCTCCGTGGAATCTTCTTCACTTTCTCTTTGCGCCTCTTCGGTAGATTTTTCGGAATCTTCCGCAGAGGTTTCATTTTCCTCATCAAGATGGCTTTCCACGTCCAGCACATCTAAATATTCTTCCAGTGTCAAGCCCTGTTCATATATTTCTGTTGCCATTTCCACGCCAACATAGCGAATATGCCAGCATTCATATTCATAGCCAGTAATTTCTTCTTTGCCTTCGGGATAACGAATAATAAATCCATATTCATGGCAATGCTGGTCAAGCCATTGTCCTTCGGGCGTTTCGATAAAGCTAGGATTGATAGAATTACAGTCTACTGTATAACCTGTCTGGTGTTCTGAATGCCCCGGTTTTGCTGAAATTTTATTTGCATATTCTTCGCCGTAAGTTTTTACTAAACTGTTATATACAGTAATCTGATACTGATAATTCCGGTAGCCTGAACCCTGATAAATATTTAACCCTTCCGCCGCCGCCGCCGCTTGCAGTTGTTTGAAGGCTTCTTCTGTTTCGGGGAGCATTCCGGGGTCATAGTCTTCGGGGAGACTGATTTGTTTATTTGCAATTAAAATGCCGTCTACATAAGTACAGCCATTCTGCACCGTGAGTTCACGCACGGTCAGCGGAATCTGCATGATTTCATCACCGCACACAACGTTAATATCACAATTTCCTTTGGAAACGCCTGTAATCATGCCGAATTCGTCTATCATTGCAATACTGGGGTCAGTCACACTATATAATGCTTCTGAAAGGCTGACTTGAGGATTACATTCAATTTCAAGCTGTTTCTGGTGATTAACTCTTAAATAGACATGTGGCTGTACACTCCAGAAATTTGTTGCCTGATGCAGTTGAATCGGTGTATCATCCATTACAGTTTCGGTTTCTGTTTCTGTGACAGGAGGGGCTGGTATTTCTTCTTCCGGTACTTCTTCCGCAACGGGAACGGCTTCTGTCTGCTGAAAGTTCTGACTTTCCTGTTTGCCGATAATCAAGCCGAATCCGAATACTAACACAACGCTTAACATTAACAGCATAAAGACCTCTCTTGCATGGTCTTTTCTGCGTCTTTTTTTAGCTTTCTGTGCCATAAACAAAATCCTTTCTTTCTAGGTCACTTCTGATACTTAGTTCCATACTCTAATTTATTATAGCACAAAACAAAGCATTTGTCACCTGTTTTTTTCAGGGATTTTTAAAATTTTCAGGAATTTGTGAAAAATGTCAAAAATAAATGCAATTTTTCTGAATTTGTAAATATTTTATGAATTTGAAAAATTTTCCAATCTTTTTTCTTGAAATATGTTATAATAATAATAACATTATTTCAGGAGGGCATACTATGAAATTACACTATTTCGCAATTATTCTGAGCATGGCAGTTATTTTTCAGCCGATGCCGGCACATGCAGAAGAAGATTTTGAAGATTTTTTTCTTGTGACGGATGCAGACCAGAAATTAGCAGAATATTATTATTCTATCAACGGTGTTTCTCATCATGTGACAGCGGATTTCAGCTTAAACAACAAAAGGCTTGCACAGGATAAGTATTTTATTATCAGAGGCAATTTTTACATCAAGAACGGTACACCAATACAAATTAAGCTTGGTCTGAAAGCCTTTAACAAGCCGTCAGAAATTTATTATCTTCCAGCCCCTGACGGCGATGCAAACGGAGATGAAGCAATTGATATTCTGGATATCATTACAATCAATAAAACTATCCTTGGAAAAGAAATATTATCTGCTGAACGGCTTCCGCATATTGATTTTAATAAAAATGGTGTACCTGATTCTGATGATGCCTTAACCATACTGAAAATGCTGGTTGGCTTAATTTAAAAATTTTTGAAAAAATTTCCAATATTTTTCCGTTTCAGGTGTTATATAAGTAAAGAAATATTTTTAAGGAGGTTTTACTATGAAAAAATTTTTATCTATGGTAACGGCTCTTTGCTGTACAGCTTCTCTGATGGCTATGCTTCCGGCTTCTGCACAAGACAGAATGGAAACGTTCATCGTCATTGCAATGAATGACCCCAAAACACCAGAAACTTATGTCATTTCCAATACGGACGGCAATACTTTCTGGATAAGTGCAAAGTCTGTGGCTGAATTCGCTGACGGACAGTATTTCACAGTCGGTGACGTTCTGAATTTTTCTAATCTTGGCTGGGTTTCAAACGCTAAGGCCGGCACAAATCATATGTGGTTTGAAGAGGAATACACTGACAAGGAAAAAGCTTCTGTTACCAGAACAGGCTCTATCATTGAAAACGCTGAAATTGCTGAATTTACTGTGTCCGCAGAAGATTATTTTCTCTTTTTGAAAGATGATGAAAATTCTTACTGGTTCTACCTCGACTGGGGAACGGCTTCTTACTGGCAGCCTGACAAGTATGAATATGACTTCCTTCAGGACGGCGATAAAGTTTCCTGCTACACCTACGAGGGAAAGCCTTATATCATGATTAACGAAACGCAGGGGGACTATTTTCAGAATTATTTGTACTTAGGCGCAGACGGTGAAAACTCTGTTCTGATGGATGAAGCAGGGCAGACTTACTATCTCAGCACTGAAAAAATGAATTCCTATCTGCTGGCAGACGTTACACCAAAATTTACTGATGTGCTTCGTTTCCGGAATCTCGTCGGCCCTGAATATGAAATGCCTCTTACTCCGCTCGGAACGATAGACTTGACTTTAGAGGAAATCCCTAAAAAGTCTGCGCCTGCGATTGCTTATCATCCGCAGTATGTCAGCAGAGACAGCCATCATGATTCTACAAAATTTGAGATTCTTTCTTATGATGATAATACTGTCACGCTCGCTCAGGATGGAACACAATTTGAATTCCGTGCAGATTTCATCACAGATACTTTCACGAATGACTTCTACTATCTGGAATCCTGCCTGAATCATGAAGCACTGACAAAGCGTGAATCTGTTTACTGTCTGACTTGGAACGGCAGACCATTTATCGCTGTAGACGAAAATGCAAAAGACTTTATTCAAGAGGAACATCTTGCTGTTATCGGTGTCGATGATGTTGAAAATCCTCAGAAGTATTATCTCGCTATGGGCAAAAACAAACCATCTGTATTCACCCGTGAAGAACTGAAAGATTTCCTCCCTGAACAGAATTTACAGCTCGGAGATATTCTTCAAATGCGCAATATTTCTATTGGCTATATCAGTGACGGCCATTTCACGCTTTACGCTAATGACCTGGAAGACCGTCCGCATGACCTGACTGTTATCAATACGCTTGAAACCGCAGAACTGAAAACACTTGCTTTCATGGTCACAGATGAAAGTTATGTCAGAGTCAGAAATGAAAATAACAGTTATTTCAGTGTGTACTATGTTCCGGAGGGCTTTGCCTCACTGCCTGCGCCGGATATTTCCAGCTTGAATCGTGAAGATAACGTTACTTGCCTGATGAATGACAATATTCCAGTCGCTTTATACGCTCCTACAGTAACGGCTACAGGTGACGCTGACGGAAGCGGAGAACTGGATATTTTAGACATTATCACAGTGAATAAAGCGATTCTCGGAAAAGAAAATCTTGCAGAAGATAAAATTTCTTCTGTAGACTTCAACGGCAATGGCGTACCTGATGCAGATGATGCCTTAACCATGCTGAAAATGCTGGTTGGCTTAATTTAAAAATTTTTCCGTTTCAGGTGTTATATAAGTAAAGAAACATTTTTAAGGAGGTTTTACTATGAAAAAATTTTTCTCTATGGTGACGGCTCTTTGCTGTACAGCTTCTTTGATGGCGGTGCTTCCGGCCTCTGCCGAAGAACTTACAACCAAACAGCAGGGCTTTTATATGATTGCTTCTGTTCAGGAAAATCAAAACAGCTCTGCACCTGATTACGTTCTGTATGATATGTCATTCGACTACAATGAAGAAAATCCCCTCGAAAGTAAAGAATATACTCCTTTCTTCCTGTCCGGTGAAGAAGTCGAAAATATTCGCATTGTCGGAGCAGACAGCTTAGACGAATTGGAATACGGCATGTATCTCTGCATTGAAGGCGGTGCATTTACAGTAGACAGCTCTTCTCATATTCACCTGACCGAAAAGAATTACCTCTATCCGGAATATGTGCCGGAATATCATAAGCTGATTCTGGCCGGAATGACAGATTATGACGGCTATACAGAATTCACTTTGAAAGATAACTACCAGAAAGAATATACGTTCAAACAATGGGATGACCTTGCATTTGCACTGAATCTGAATGACTGTCAAACTGGTGACTGTATCGCATTCATTACAGATGACTGGAATACTGCCCTTCTTCCGGTAAAACAGCTGGATGCGCCTGAAACACCCAATCTTGAAGAGAAGAAAGACGGCTTTTATGCTGTAGTGCTGAATGCAAACTATCATTCTAATTCTAATGGCTTATATGTAATGCCTTTAGAGGAAGAACATCTTGGAAAAGCATTCTTCATTGACCTGCCTGAACCACGCTCCAATCCGTATCCTTTATCTGAAAATGATTATCAGGCTGATGTCTATCTGGATAACGGCGACTTGATTTATATGCACTTTTCCGGAGAATATGAAATGCTGGGCAATGGCAAACAGGGCTATATGCATTTCACAAAAGAAGATTCTATTCAATGGTGCGGAAATGCCTTTGATTATCTTGAAACAACTCCCTATGAAATGACAGGATACCTCAAAGAAAAACGAGTTTTTGAATATAAGAATCAAAAAACTGGTGCTATCCTCGAAGATGAAGAATATTATGATTCTGCTAACAGCAGATATGCACAGTTACATGATTCTGTTCTTTACCTGACGTATCATGATGTACCTCTGTTTACAACGGGCATGATTGAAAATCCTAAGAAGGCAGAATTTGCTGACCTTGTTCAGCCTGAACCGCTGTATCTGGTGCTTGATGACGGAATCACCGTTCAGAAAATCGGCCATAAAATCCCTGACACCCCTGAATGGCAGGAATATAAAGAATATTGGCAAGTTCCGGATTACAAATTCAAACAGCAGAGTTCTGAAACTTTACAGATGAATGACGGCCTGAATGGTCAGCTTGACGGACAGGAACGCCCTAAAACAGGCGATTTGCTTCACATCAACTTTACAGGCTCTATTGCAGAAATTTACCCTGGCTGTATGCACTTCAATAAAGAAGACACGATTGAAAATCTCGGCAATATTACGGAAATTGCCGCCTTGAAAGATTTGACTGTTGCTGATGCAGAAACAAATACTGTTACTTTAAAAGATGCAGACGGAGAAATTTACTATTATCAAAAGGGTGATTTAAAATTTTATGATGAATTTGGTTCAGCATATACCACTTTTAACCCGAAAGCCGGTGAAACGATTACTTTCTACATGTATGAAAATGAACCGATTCTTCCGAAACTTGATGATAGCATTTCTGTGAATCCTGTTCCGGCTGTTACAGCTACCGGAGACGCTGACGGAAGCGGTGAACTTGACATTTTAGACATTATCACAGTCAATAAAGCCATTCTTGGCAAAGAAATTCTTTCAGAAGATAAAATTTCTTATGTAGATTTCAACGGCAACGGCATTCCTGATGCAGATGATGCCTTAACCATGCTCAAAATGCTGGTCGGCTTAATTTAAAAATTTTTGAAAAATTTTAAAAAAATTTCCAATATTTTTCTGTTTCAGGTGTTATATAAGTGAAAGCTTTCAAAAAAGAACGTTCTAATATTTTTAAGGAGGTCTTATTATGAAAAAATTTTTCTCTATGGTAACGGCTTTATGCTGTACAGCTTCTATGATGGCTGTGCTTCCGGCTTCTGTACCGGCAAATGCTGTTGTAGTAGAACCAGAATATGATCCTTGGATTTGCAGAGTTTCGCTGATTAACTACGACGACCAGAATCAGCCGGAAAGTTACATTCTTTCACAGAACATGAGGGAGTTTAATCTCATCTCTGCGGAGGATATGCAGACTTACATTGCAGACGGAAGTGAACTCCCTGCTGTGGGTGATGTGCTGGAAGTCTGGAACGCTCCTATGAAAATGGGAAATCTTGCAGAATTCGCTTTTGCTGAAAATGCTTCTATCATCAATCAGGGCAGTGATAAGGACTATTACACAGAGACAAAACAGTATCTTGTCACAAAGAAATATCTTGACGAAAATAATACTTTCTGCTGGACTCGCTTAACAGACCCTGAAACTGGGCAGGTCACACTGCATACAGATTATGATTTTTACTATGATTCTGTTTACTCTTTGAAAGATACGGAAATCGGTGATACTGTGACCTGTGCAATAGTATTTCATGATGACTATTCTTATCCTAAACAAGTGCTTTCTATTGAAAAAGGTGACGGCACACTCCCTGAACTACCGAAATTTAAATCCCCTTATGCTGAAAGTGATTATACTTCCAGACTTGTCTTTGCAGCAAAATCCGGAATTGCGATACCTCCCAGCGGTGAATTTGGAAGGATAGGAGATTCACAGGTATTCCTCTACACAGACGGTGCAGAATTCCCTGCATATGGAGATGTTTATGAAGGAATCTATTATGTAATGGAATCTTATCCCTGTCAGTTCGGTATTGAAAGTATGCTAAAAAAAGTCGGTACTGTGGAAGAACTTTACACTGTGAAAGATATGACTGTTGCGCTGAACTATCCTAGTGAAAAGACACTTGTCCTAACAGATGCAGAGGGCAATGATTATCGTTATAATTATGATTTATACAATTATGGCGAGTGGAAATTTGACATTCCGATTCAAAATCTTCAGGCAGGCGACACTTTGAAGTGTGCCATTGATAAGAATCGTATTCTGCTGGTGACAGAACTTGTGAATACGGCTTCTAAAGAAACGACTGTTCAGGAAGATTATCAAGTTAGTGTCTGCATTTCAAATGATGAAAATTTCATCTTTACTCAGGGTGCTTACATTTCAAAAGAGGAGTTAGAAAAATATTATTCTGCGCCTTTAAAGTACGGTGATGTGATTAAATTCCCGAAATCTTTCCTTGATGCGCTGCACAACGGAGAACAGCCGGAAGATACGAACATTGAAAATCTCGGTTCAGCGAAAGACTATTACGACGGCGTGAAAACTTTAACAGTGACTTCCAATGAAAATGTTATTCTTCGTGCGGAAGATGCTGACGGCAATGTTTACCACTGTCTCTATCCGTCTATGAATTCAAGATATATTCCGAATGCTCCCATTGCAATGGATAAAATGGAAGTCGGAAAATCTTATGATTTCATTGTTTCCGGAAATGAAATTATCATTCCTGATTATGAAGAAAAGATTTCTGTGAATCCTGTTCCTACAGTCACCGCTACAGGAGACGCTGACGGAAGCGGAGAACTGGATATTTTAGACATTATCACAGTGAATAAAGCCATTCTTGGCAAAGAAATTCTTTCAGAAGATAAAATTTCTTATGTAGATTTCAACGGCAACGGCATTCCTGATGCAGATGATGCTTTAACCATGCTGAAAATGCTGGTCGGCTTAATCTGAAATTTCTCTTGCATTTTTTGACGAAATCTGTTATAATAAAATTATAATCATTTTTACAGCTCGGAGGTGCAAATATGCCGTCTTTCAAAGGAACAATTTGCAGGGCATTTATGCATAAAGTAAGTAATTTTAATATTTATTATACAGATGATGTCGTGAAGAAAATACAGAAAATGTCTGCAAAACTTGTAAACACACACTGTCCGGAAGGCTTCTCCAGAAGCGTGGAACATACGCCTTCCGGCACGAAATACGAACGAATCCGGCAGAAAGATGCTGTTCCTAACGGCAGATTGATTCTGTACTTTCACGGTGGTGCGTATCTTGCCGGATTATTCGGCTATTACAGAGACTTTGCAGAAGATTTCTATTATGAGGCAGGCGGAGCAGAAACGATTTTCTTGGATTACCGCACTGCACCGGAATTTCAATATCCTGTCCAGTTAAATGAAGCCCTTGACTTATGGCACGATTTAATAGAAAATCAGCATTATCACCCTGATAAAATCATTCTTGGCGGAGATTCCGCAGGAGCGAATTTACTGCTTGCCATGATGCTGAAACTCCGTGACAACGGCGAAAAAATGCCTTTAGGAGCGTTCTGTATTTCCGCTTGGGCAGATATGACAGGCTCTTCCGGCACATTCGTTTCCAATTACGGAAAAGATATTGAATTCGGAGATTTGAAATTTCCGCTCATGACCGAACAGAAAAAACGTCAGCTTCTGGAAAGCGACGTTTACAGCTTTATCGGGGACGCTGAAAGAACTGACCCATATATTTCGCCAGTCTTTGGAGAATATCATCAGTTTCCGCCAATGATGTTCACAGTCGGCGGAGATGAAATGCTTTTAGATGATACACTCACGATTGTCGACAAGCTTAAAAAAGAAAAGATTCCGGTACTTTGTGAAGTACAGCCGGAAATGTTTCATATTTACACGACAATGCGTGATTTCATGCCGGAAAGTCAGCACAGCTGGAACAGAATTTTAAAATATATCAGAATTATGTATCATATTCAGTAAGCTGGTGCATGATGGAAAAAAAGAACGAATTTTTAGAATGTGAACGCTGGTGGACACTTGCCTTTCTGATGTATGTCGGGGGATTTTTCGGAGGATATACTTATTCTGTCCGAGGGGGAATTTTTTGCAATGCGCAGACGGCAAATTTTGTTCTGCTGGCAATGGCTTTAGGTTCAGGGGACTGGCATCAGGCAGGTTATCTCTGCATTCCGATTACAGCGTATTTTCTGGGCGCAGTGGTTTCTGAAACGGTAGCAGGGTCTATTAAAAAATTTCATTTTATCCGCTGGGATACGCTTTTAATTCTGATTGAAATGCTGGTTGTGCTGATATTAGGGTTGATTCCGGACAGTGCGCCGTTTCAGATTTCACAAATTGCTGTAAATTTCATCTGTTCCATGCAGTACAATACATTCCGGCAGGCAGACGGCATTCCTATGGCAACGACTTTCTGCACGAATCACGTCAGACAGACGGGAGTATTTTTCACTAAAGGCATTCGCCACAAAGACAAAACCCATTTTAAAAGAATGGGTTTTCATGCTGGAATGTTAGCATTATTTGTACTTGGCGGAATTTCTTCCACAATTGCATGTCATGCTTTTTCCGGAAAAGGGGTATGGTTTGCCCTGCTTCCGTTGCTGATTACATTTCTCGACCTGCTTCACGCTGACTTGAAAACGGAGAAAGACCAGCTGAACAGAATTCCAAAAGGACATTAAAAATTCCCTCTGCTGAAAAACAGAGGGAATATTTTCATTATTTTGTTGGGATAAAGATTTCAGTACCCGGCCAGATGTGATTTGCATAATCATTCACATTATTGCATACAATACCGTGCTTGTTGGCTTCTCCGATAATAATTCTGCTGTTGATATCGAAAAGCTTCTGAACAGTTGTACCATTCTTTTTAGCGATTGCATACAGTGTATCACCGCTTTTGATGATGTAGCTGACTACTTGGGGCTGACTTGTTCCTAAGCCGTCATTACCGCCGGAAACCTGTTCCAAGTCGTTTAAATTTAAATTTTCGCTCATGATAAATTTTCCTCCTGTTCAAACTTATGCAGGGATAACAATTGCAGTACCCGGCCAGATGTGATTTGCATAATCCTTTACATTGCTGCATACAACACCGTGCTTGTTCGCTTCTGCAATGATAACTTCCTTGTTAGCTTCAAAGATTTTGTTGACAGTAGAGCCATACTTTCTTGCAATAGCAGAAAGAGTATCACCGCTCTTGATAACGTAGTTTGTACCGGTCTTTACATTAGCAGGTGCATAACTGCCCATACCGTCATTACCGCCGGAAACCTGTTCCAAGTCGTTTAAGTTTAAATTTTCGCTCATGAGAAATTCCTCCTAAATATATATAAATATTTTTTTGTGCTGAACGCTTTGTCAGCACTCACAGCTTGTCAATCAGATGTCAAGCACGCTTTGGCTTTTCCCTGTTGACATGATATAGTATAGCACTTATTTACCTGTTTGTCAATGAAATATTCTGGTTTATTTTGTTAAAAAAATATGAATATTACGTCTATATTTGATATTGATAAAATAATAACAATCTCGGATTGTCCTTCTGTGAAATACAGTCGTATTCGACAAAAAATCATTTTTTCTCATTGAAAATTTGTTGTGATTTCCAATTGCTTTTTCTCCCGAAATCGCATATAATAAATAATGTAATGATTTACTAAGAAAGGATTTTTTATCATGAGTGTCAAAGTTGTGAAATTCGGTGGCAGCAGTCTTGCAGATGCAAACCAGATTAAAAAGGCTGCCGATATTATAAAGTCAGACCCTGAACGCCGTTTCGTTGTTCCCTCCGCCCCCGGCAAAAGATTTTCAGAAGATACCAAAGTCACGGATATGCTCTACGCTTGCTACGAAAAAGCCAGCCTCGGCGAAAATTTTACAAACGATTTTGAAAATATTAAAACCAGATATAATGACATTATTTCCGGTCTCGGCATGGATTTCTCCCTTGAAAAAGAATTTGAAGATATTAAAAGCCATCTTGCAACTGCCGGTAAAGAATATGCTGCTTCCCGTGGCGAATTCCTTAACGGAAAAATTATTGCTGCTTATTTAGGCTTTGAATTTATTGACGCTGCTGATGTCATTGTATTTAGTGATGAAGGCGTGATGCTCCGCAAAGAAACCAGAGCAAAACTCCGTGAACGTCTCAAAAATGTTGAATCCGCTGTGATTCCCGGATTTTATGGAAAATCTTTAAGCGGTGTGGTCAGAACCTTTTCCAGAGGCGGTTCTGATGTAACCGGTTCTCTTGTTGCAAGAGCATTACATGCTTCTGTCTATGAAAACTGGACAGACGTTTCCGGTGTGCTGGTCGCTGACCCCAGAGTCGTTGACAATCCTGTTGTAATTCCGGTCATCACTTATAAAGAATTAAGAGAATTGTCTTATATGGGTTTCTCCGTCCTGCATGAAGATGCCATTTTCCCTGTCCGTACTGTCGGCATTCCGATTAACATCAAAAATACTAATAAGCCCCAAGATGCTGGTACACTCATCATTGCAGACAATGACGCTGATGAAGTCAGCCTTAGAACTATTACCGGTATCGCTGGTAAAAAAGGCTTCTGTGCTGTCAACATGGAAAAAGCAATGATGAACAGTGAAGTCGGTTTCGTTCGTGATGTGCTGAATGTCTTTGCAGATATGGGAATTCTGGTAGAACATATGCCTTCCGGCATTGACACATTAAGCGTTATTGCTGATGCTGAAGCCCTTGAAGGCAAAGAAGAACAGCTCCTCTCTGAACTGAGAAAAGCCGTAAATCCGGATTCCCTCGAAATTGAACCTGATATTGCACTTTTAGCCGTTGTCGGCAGAGGAATGAGAAAAACCAGAGGTACAGCAGCAAGAATTTTCGCTTCTCTGGCACATGCAAGAATCAATGTCAAAATGATTGACCAAGGCTCTAGTGAATTAAATGTCATTGTCGGTGTGAATGAACATGACCTGCATCAGGCAATCAGATGCATTTATGATGCCTTTGTTGCTTCCACGCTTTAATCAAAAATGAGATAAAAAAATCAGGAGACAGCTTTTCTGCTGTCTCCTTTTTTACGCTTTATGCATGAAAATCTGTAATCAATCCAACAATATATTTTAAAATCGTCAAAGATTCAGAAGAATCCGGCTTGCCGTTGCCGTTGAAATCAACTGCTTTTATCTGTGCTTCTGTCATGAGTTCTTTTCCAAGTATAGACTTATTCACTGTAATCACGTCTAAAATATCCACTTCTCCAGAGCCGTCAGCATCGCCTGCTTGATAAGTGACCTGTGCTTTTTCAAAAAGCATTCCTGCGCCTAAATCTTCTTCATTATCATTCCATGTAAGTGTATCATTTATAATAATAAAACTGCTGCTGCCTTTTGTATATGTTTCAGCAGAAATTTCTGTTCCGTCTTCTGCAAAAGTCAGCTCCATGCGTGAAACACCACCGTTGCAAATAAAGCTGACTCCAGCCTCTTCCACATTGAATGTGCAGTTTTTACAAATCCATTCTGTAGCAGTAGCAGCGGTATTTGGCCAGTATACCACAGCACGGTATCCTTCGCCCTCTGTTTCTTTGGAAAGTTGAATATTACATTTTCCGCTTCCCCAAATGCCAAAATAATCTTCTGCATTTGCATCTATTTCCAAGCCGGTTTCTGCCTTTACAAAAGTTAATTCTTTACTGAAATCTATTTCAGCATCATTCCAGATAAGTGTACCGTTTGCAATTGAGAAAACAGCATTTCCGTCAATAAAGTTTCTTGTACTGGTTTCTGAGCCGTCTTCTGAGTAAGTAATTTCTGTCTGGTATGCCTCACCCTTGCAAATGAAACTAGCTTCTGTTGTTCCTTCCACAAATGCACAGTGATGATATGTCCATGCTGTTGCAGTTGCTGCACCGCTTTTCCCAAGTACCACAATCTGATAACCGCTGCCGTCTGCTTCTTCTGAAAGTTCCACGCTGAATTTCTGGCTTCCCCAAATGCCAAGATAAGGCTTTGCATTTTTATCAGTTGTCACATCAGCATAATTTTCAGGATTTGTGAAAATCATATCTGCGCCAATGGGTTCTTCTGCATCATTCCAAGTAAGAGAGTGATTTGTAATTTTGAAAACAGCATTTCCGGTAATGCGTTTTTCTGTTCTGGTTCGTGAACCGTCTGACAAATAAGTAATTTCTGAATAAGTGGCATCCCCCTGACAAGTGAAACTTGTTTCTGTCGTTCCGCTCAGGAATGTACAGTGACGGTATACCCATTCAGAAGAAGAATCGGCACTGCTTCCCCAGTTTACAAGAACCTGATAACCACTGCCGTCCAGTTCTTTAGAAACGGTAATAGTACATCTGTCACAAATCCATGTACCAAGATAAGGCTTTGCACTTTCGTCAGTGACTACAATATCTGTTTTTGTAAAAGCCATGTCTGCACCGCTGTGTTCTGCTTCTTCTTCCCAAGTGAGAACATTATCCGAAATAGAAAAACTGCCGTTGCCTTCAATATATTTTCCGACTACAGTTGATGTTCCGTCCTCTGCATAAGTGACTTCTGAACAGGAAGCTTCCCCCTTGCAAATGAAATAAGCTGCTTCATCTACAGAAGAGAATTTACAATGCCGATATGTCCATTCTGTTGAAGTTGCCGCACTGCTTCCCCAGTGTACAAAAGCAGCATAACCATTTCCGTCAGTTTCTTCTGAAATGGTGATAGCACATCTTCCGCAGACCCATGTACCTAAGAATTCTTCTGCCTTAACTGTATGAACAGCTACTGTTTCAGATACAGCAGAGACTTTTATCAAATTTTCAGCCGGTACACTTACAGCAGTCATTAGCGTGCAGGCAGATAAAACCGCAAGTATTTTCTTTATCTTCATCACAAATTCCTCCTGAAATTACATTTTGTATAATTACATTATCAGTAATCTGTCAGTAACTTTCTTACTGAATTTCCTATAACTTTATTATACACGCTTTTTTAGAAAATACAACAAATTTCATAAATTATTTACAAAATTATCTGTAGTATACAATTCGTAAAGAAAAAACAATGAAAATTTATTAAAAATGCTCCTGCCGGAACAGGAGCAAACTTTATAGATTATCTGTGATGACCGCCACCGCCGTGACCGCCGTGAGAATGTCCGCCGGAATGATGATGGCTTCCTCCGCTTCTTCCGCCGGAATCGCTGGAAATATGCGTTTTTGTCGTGCGCTCTCTCAAAAAAGTATCCGTCTGCTGAATATAATGTACAGATTTCTTGTTAATATAATTCACAGGAGAAAGTTCATAAATAAATCTGTATTTTAATTTCACAGCACCTTTGACAATTGCACTAATCATAATGCCAATCAGCAAGCCCATCATTCCGCCTAAGAAAAGACGTTCCACATCATGGTAAGGCTTTCTGGAAGTTGTAATAATTTCACCGTCTTCCACATGATAATATTGATGATATAAATCATCATATACATAGTAATTATCCGGAATGCCGATTTCATAATAATTTTCCAGCTGGTCAGCAAAGGCATTCAATGCGCCTGAAACATCTTCATTTCCAATGGGATATAAATATTTATCAATTGCATAATGCATCTGGTCAATACGATTGTTCGTATTACTGTTTGTGTAGTAAAACTGCGCCATTCCTGACGTTGAAATATAATCATAAGGGTGTTCTGCACCGCTTAAATCAAGATAAAAACAAACCCCGTCAGAACCTTCTGAAAATAACTGGTCATATGTTTCATTTGTCAGGCTTTCAATCGTGATATCGGAAAGCTGTTCATTTCCCAGAATGACAATCACATTTAAATGCGTGGTGTCTGCTGTTTCTTGAAGCCGTTCCGTCACTTCCGCAAAATCAGCATCTGAAAGCCGTTTTCCTTTATCAAACAGATGAAACTCTCCGGCAAATGCAGATACTGCCGTCATGTGCAGAAGCATCAGCAGAACCGTCAGCAGGACAATATTAAATTTCTTCAAGCCAGAAACCCTCCTAATATCCCAATCAATGTACAGGCTGCAACAATGCTTAATCCCAAAAGATTCAATTTTCCGGTGTCCAGAGGAGGTGTGCCGGCTTGCTTGCCGGTCTGCCCGTTAATTGCAAAATCATATTGCTTTCCCTTATATATATAAGACATAAACCACACCGGCAACAGCATATACTGCCATTTTGTCTGCAAAACGTTCATATCTGACTGTAGCACTCTCACTGTATCATAGCCGACCATGGAAGAACGAATCATCTGGTCACTGCCGTTGACGGCTCTGTTTCGCACTCTGGGGAATACCTGTGCTTTGTTCACATCATACTTATCTGACATGAACCCGCTTAAATAAGCCATTTCAAACGGAACAGTCTCCCGATAGTCAAACGGCTCAATGGCTTCCATTAAATTATCCGGCACTTTTGATTCTCCGTCTGCCGGAATGCCTTCAAAATCCAGTTCTGCATCACGAATCACTTGATATTCTTTAATTTCAGCGTACTGATATTCACCAGATGACCATCTTCTAATTTTATGACATTCTGCCTGCATTCTTCCCCGAATGTGGCAGTCTGCCACCCAGAACGGAACGTAAACACCATGCAGATGAACTAACTGACTGTCAGATAAAAAATCTTTTGGCAGAAATTTTCTGTTTCCGCACCAAGTTTTAAAAATATTCACTGCCTGTTCACGGGGGACTTTAAACGGAATGACTTTAGAAGGGCGGTATTCACCGGACAATCTGCCTTTCAGCACAACAGGATTATGACAGTAAACACATTCTGTTGCTGTTGTATTCAAGTCAGTAATTAACTCTGCGCCACAGCTCTGGCAATGGTAAAGCTGATTTCCTTCAGCGAATTCATCTGAAGCCGGTGCATTCTGAGCAGTTTCCGCCTGCATCTGTTCATTTGCCTGTTTACACTCTTCAAGCGTGAAAAAGCTGTCACAGAATTCACATTCAAAGCCTTGTTTTTTGGGGCTGAAACGCAAATCAGCGTTACAATTGGGGCATTTATACTGAATACTTTCCATACTCTGCATATCGGAACTCATAGCAGCACCTCTTAATGATAAAATTATAATTTTCTGTTATCGATAACACGTTTTGCCTTACCTTCGGAGCGAGGGAGAGACTTTGGAGCGGTAATTGTGACTTTTGTTAAAATGCCGACAACAGATTTAATTTGTGCCTGAATATATTTTTGAAGTTTCTGCATTTCGCCGAGGCTGTCTGTCTGGGAGAAAATTTCTTCTGTCATTTCCACTTTGACTTCGAGGGTATCGGAATTATTGACTCTGTCAACGATTAACTGGTAATGCGGTGCAACACCGGGGGTTTTGACAAGAACGGTTTCAATCTGAGAGGGGAAAACATTCACGCCACGTACAATAATCATATCGTCTGTTCTGCCGGTAATGCGTCCCATACGAATAGTTGTTCTTCCGCACTTGCATTTTTCATTGTAAAGGGTGCAGATATCATGTGTTCTGTAGCGGAGCATGGGCATTCCCTCTTTGGTGATAGTCGTAAACACCAGTTCGCCTGCCGTACCATAAGGGAGCTGTTCTCCTGTCACAGGGTCAATAATTTCTGCAATGACATGGTCATCATTGATATGTGCGCCATTTTTTTCAGGACATTCAAATGAAACACCAGGGCCAGCAATTTCGGTCAGACCGTAAATATCTCTTGCATCAATGCCAAGAGATTCCTGAATATGCTGTCTCATTTCTTCAGTCCAAGGCTCTGCGCCAAACAAACCGGCTCTTAATTTAATATCTTTTTTAGGGACAAGTCCGGCATCATGAATGGCTTCTCCTAAGTAAGCAGCATAAGATGGTGTACAGCACAGAATTGTAGTGCCCAATTCCTGCATCATCATAATTTGACGCTGTGTATTTCCGCTGGACATTGGCACGACCATTGCACCGACTTTCGTTGCACCCTGATGTGCGCCAAGTCCTCCGGTAAACAGTCCGTATCCATAGCAAACTTGAATCACATCTTTTTCATCTGCGCCAATGGAAGCCATTGCACGGGCGACCATTTCCGTCCAGTTTTCAATATCATGTTCTGTATAGCCGGAAACAATCGGCTTTCCGGTCGTACCGGAAGAACCTTGAATTCTGACAATCTGCTCTTTCGGAACGGCAAACAGCCCGAATGGAAATGTATCTCTTAAATCTGTCTTTTCTGTGAAAGGCAGTAATTTCAAATCCTCTACTGTCCTGATATCCTCTGGAGAAACGCCTTTTGCGTCCATGCGTTCCCTGTAAAGTGTCACATTTTCATAAACATGCTTTACGGTTTTGCGAAGCCGTTCGCCCTGCAATTCTCTTTTTTGTTCCGGATTCATGCATTCCATTTCCGGATTATAAATTCTGGATTCTAACATAAAAAAAGCTCCTTTAAATTCAAAAAATCATACATGTATATTTTACACTAAAAAACTATCTTTGTCAATATATAATTTAAAATAAAAAAAACGCCGGCACTTTCTTTTTGAAACCGGCGGAATGGAATTTTCCACAAAATTTTTCTCAAATTTCTGTGAAATGTCATAATTAAAGAACAGAAACATTGATGATTCTGACAAAAATTCAGGAAATGCTTGTATCCATCACGAAAATATGCTATAATAAATTAGTCAGTGAAATAATCCGGCTTTAACCTGTCATAAACATATTTCGCCGGAATACTTGTGAAATACCAGAATATGCTGTGTACAAGGCAAATCTGCCCATGATAGTTCAGCGGTAATGCACTGTAATCCCACACTTCCCAGTGCAGACGCAAATTAACAATGACTCCCACTGCCAGTTCATAGGACGTAATCACAACCGCCCCCAGCAAATACAGCACTTGTTCCGGCATTGGCGGTGCATACTGAAATAAGATGCAAAGCGTTGTAAAAACTGCCCCTCCTGTCAATGCCATTGTCCAGTGTGTATACCCTCTTGCAAAGATTTCAATCAAAGCATAGAGAAAATACCCCATCAGAAATGTCACAGCATATCTTGCATATTTCATTTCAATTCCTCCCTTTCCGGATTTTTCAGGCTCTATTTTTAAGTTTCCCACAAAAGACAGGTTTTATACAAGAACACGATTCTGAAATTTTTCAGAATAATAAAACCATATGACATCATACTAATACTATTAAGGAGAATGTATTATGAGAAAAAGTGGAATTTTACTTCATATTTCTAGCCTTCCGTCCCGTTACGGCATCGGCAGAATGGGAAAAGCTGCTTATGACTTTGTCGATTTTTTACAGGAAAGCGAAACTGCTTACTGGCAGATTTTACCGCTTTCCCCCACAAGCTACGGTGATTCCCCCTATCAAAGCTTTTCTGTTTATGCAGGAAACCCCTATTTTATCGATTTTGAAAAGCTTGAAGAACAGGGCTTGCTTGCACATGAAGATTATGCTTCCATGCTCTGGCAGAGAGAAGCCAATACTATCGATTATGAAATGCTTTACCGGAGCAATATCACTGTATTAAAAAGAGCCTTTGTAAAATTTAAAACAACTTCTCAGAGAGGATTCCGTTCTTTCAAAAATCATAATAAACACTGGCTTCCGGAGTACGCTTTATTCATGGCGTTGAAATCCGCTCATGACGGTGCGCCTTGGTACGAATGGGAAGAACCCCTTGCTATGCGTCAGCCCGAAGCCCTCGAACAGGCGAAAAAAGATTACGCAGAAGAAATTGAATTATATTATTTCATTCAGTTCCTGTTCTCTCAGCAGTGGACGGCTTTAAAGAAATATGCCAATCAGCACCATGTGGAAATTATCGGAGATATGCCGATTTACGTTTCTTACGACAGTGCTGAAGTCTGGGCTTCACCGGAATTATTCGACTTGGACGAAAACAAAAAGCCTGTTGAAGTTGCCGGCTGTCCGCCTGACCCGTTCGCTACAGAAGGACAGCTCTGGGGAAATCCGCTTTACAACTGGGATTACCACGAAAAAACCAATTATGCTTGGTGGACTTCCAGACTCCAGCATACAGCAAATTTATATGACATTGTCCGGATTGACCATTTCAGAGGATTTGAAAGCTATTATGCCGTTCCCTACGGCAGTGAAAACGCTATTCACGGCAGATGGCGCAAAGGCCCTAATAAAAAATTATTCCAGACGGTCGGAAAATCTCTCGGCAATTTAAACATCATTGCAGAAGATTTAGGCTTCATTACACCGGCTGTCCGTACAATGCTCAAAGCTTTGCACTACCCCGGTATGAAAGTATTGCAGTTTGGTTTCGACAGCACACCTGAAAATGAACATCTTCCGCATAATTTCCAGACTTCTCACTGTGTTGTCTACACCGGCACGCACGATAACGAAACTTTAAACGGCTGGTTAGAATCTTCTGCAAAATCTACTGTCAAATATGCGAAAAAATATCTCAGAGTCAGCAGAAAATCAAATATTCCTGATGCAATGATTGCCTGTGCTTGGCAGAGTATTGCAGAATTAGCCGTTGCTCAGATGCAGGATTTTCTGCATGAGGACAAATCCGCCCGCATGAATACGCCTTCCACACTTGGCGGAAACTGGCAGTACAGAACCAGTGAAGAAGACTTCTCCCCCGAACTTGCAAAACAAATCCGCAAACTGAACCGCACTTACGGCAGAGCCTTTACACCTAAAGAACAGCCGGAAAAAACTCCTAAAAAATACACCCCAAAAACAAAAAATACACAGCCCGTTCAGCCTGCTGAACCCACTATGGAGGTAGTTGACCAATGATAAACTATACCAGTGAAACTTTTCAGAAATACCTTGAAGGTGTTCTCACAAAACCAGCTTCTGAAACATCTCCTCAAGAACTGCACAACGCTATTGGCGACATGATAATGAATTTAATGTCCGAAGACTGGGAAGACAGCACAAACGCTCACAGACACACCCGTCATGCAAGCTATCTTTCCATGGAATTCCTCATGGGCAGAGCCGTTTATAATAACTTACTCTGTCTGGGCATTTATGACGAAGTCGAAAAAGCTCTCAATGCAATGGGAACTTCTCTCAGCAAGCTTGAAGAAATTGAAGATGCTGCTTTAGGAAACGGCGGTCTTGGAAGATTAGCAGCTTGTTTTCTGGACAGTGCCGCCGCTCTGGATTTGCCTTTAGACGGTTACGGCATTCGTTATAAATATGGTTTGTTCAAACAGTCCATTCAAAACGGTTTCCAGTGTGAAGAGGCTGACGACTGGACAAAATTCGGTGATGCGTGGTCTGTCCGCCGTGAAGATGAGGCTGTATTCGTCAAATATACTGGTCTGACTGTAAAAGCCGTTCCTTATGATATGCCCATTATCGGCTACGGTACAAAAAATATCGGCACTTTAAGACTTTGGCAGGCTGAACCCCTCAAAGAATTTGATTTCCACACATTCAACAGTCAGCATTATTTAGAAGCCTGCTCTGAAAAAATTTACGCTGAAAACATTTCCCGCTGTCTTTACCCTAATGACGATACGGACGAAGGCAAAAAACTCAGATTACAGCAGGAATATTTCTTCAGCAGTGCTTCTTTGCAGGATTTGCTGAAAAAACATTTTGAAGATTACGGCACTTATGAAAACTTAGCAGATGTATTAGCCGTTCAGTTAAATGACACACACCCTGTCATTGCCATTCCGGAACTTATCCGCCTGCTGATGAAAGAAGGCGTTTCTTTTGAACAGTCTGCTGACATGGCAAGAAAAATTTTCAGATACACCAATCATACCATTATGGCAGAAGCCCTCGAAAAATGGTGTACTTGGATGATTCGTGACTTACTCCCCGAAGTATATCAGATTATTATCCGGCTGAATGAACTGTTAATTGCTGAACTTTACCAGAAAAACGCTTCTAAAGACCAGATTCGCCGAATGAGAATCATTCAGCCTGAATCCGATGCGGTGCATATGGCACATATGGCAATCTTCATGGGAAGCTATATCAACGGCGTTGCAGAAATTCACACGCAAATTCTGAAAGACACTGCTTTAAAAGACTGGTACGAATTCTACCCCGAACGCTTCCAGAATAAAACAAACGGCATTACGCAAAGAAGATGGCTTGCCCTTTGCAACAGAGAACTTTCTGCCCTCTTAACCGAATTGCTCGGCTCGGAAAACTGGGTGAAAAATCTCGACTTGCTGAAAACGCTTGACAAATTCGCTGATGATGACAGTATCATGCAAAAATTTATCAATATCAAGCAAGCGAAAAAATCTCAGCTTGTAAATTATATCGCTTTCAGAGAACCAGACAGATTTGAAAATACAGAAGCTTGTCAAAACTTCTTTGATGCTGAAAATACTGTATTCGACATTCAGATTAAAAGACTTCATGAATACAAGCGTCAGCTTTTAAATGCATTTTCTATTCTTTATCTGTACTACGGTATCAAAGACGGTTCGATTCAGGATTTACCGCCTGTTGCATTCCTGTTTGGTGCGAAATCCGCCCCCGGCTACAGAAGAGCAAAGGCAATTATCAAATATATTAACGAAATTGCAGAAATGATTGACAATGACCCTGACGTTTCCGGCAAAATCAAAGTTTTCTTCGTATCTGAATATAATGTTTCTTATGCAGAAAAATTAGTTGCCGGTGCAGACATTTCAGAACAGATTTCCACAGCAGGAACAGAAGCTTCCGGCACTGGCAATATGAAACTCATGCTCAACGGTGCTGTGACACTCGGCACTTATGACGGCGCAAATGTCGAAATCGTACAGGAAGCCGGAGAAGAAAATAACTATATTTTCGGCGCAAGAGTAGAAGAGATTGAAAAAATCAAAGATTCCTACGACAGCCGGAAAATTCTTGCCGAAAATGAGAAAATCCGGAAAGTTGTACAGACTTTAATGGACGGCACATTCTCAGACGGCGGAAGCGGTGACTTCAAAGAACTTTATGACGCTATCACAGAAGGCGCAAGCTGGCACAAGCCTGACCATTATTATTTAATGCTTGATTTGCAGGATTACTGCGACAAGAAAATACAGGCTTTAAAAGACTACCAGTCTGACCGCATGGCATTTGCCCGTAAGCAGTGGCATAATATCTGCAATGCAGGTAAATTCAGTTCTGACAGAACCATCAAGGAATATGCAGAACAAATCTGGCAGATTCAGCCCGTCAGCTTTGAAAACTAAGGAGATGCAAATTTCATGAATCAGAATCATTATGATGTGATAATTGCCGGCGGTGGTGCTGCCGGATTATATGCAGCAATCAATTTGCCAGCAACTGCAAAAATTTTACTCTTGACAAAACGTGAACTTTCACTTTGCAATACTGCCCTTGCACAGGGCGGTATTGCTGGTGTGTACAATTCTCCCGAAGATAAAACCACTTTGCATGAAAATGATACCTACATTGCCGGCGGTTTTCAAAATAATCACACTACTGTGCATATGCTCGTGGAAGAAGCCGCTCAGGATATCGGCAGAATTATTGAACTTGGCGTTGATTTCGACAAAAAAGAAGACGGCGATTATCACAGAACCCTTGAAGGCGGTCACAGCAGAAGAAGAATCTTCCATCATAAAGACGCTACCGGAAAAGAAATCGCTGAAAAATTATTAGCTTATGTGCAGACTTTGCCAAATGTCGACATTCGTGAAAATACCCTTTTATGCGATGTCAGAAAAACAAAAACAGGTTTTTCTGCATTCACGCTCCATGAAGGAAATTATGAAACATTTCACAGTCATTTCTTCATCATGGCAACGGGCGGTATTGGCAGAGTTTACGAATTTACAACAAATTCCGCCATTGCTACCGGTGACGGCATTATGTTCGCTTACAATATGGGGGCAATGATTCGGGGGTTAAGCTTAATTCAGTTTCACCCCACTGCATTCAATAACCGGCACACCAGAGAATGCTTTTTAATTTCCGAAGCTGTCAGAGGAGAAGGCGCATATTTATTAAACTGCAATCATGAACGTTTCATGCAGAGATATGACGACAGATTAGAACTTGCTCCCCGTGATGTCGTTTCCAATGCGATTGTTCTCGAAAGCAGAAGAACCGGCTCAGATGAATTTTATTTAGATATTACTCACAAAGCCCCTGAAGAAGTCAAAAACAGATTTCCCATGATTTACAATAATCTGCTGAAACAGGGCTATGACATGACCAAAGACGAAATTCCAATTTATCCCTGTCAGCATTATTTAATGGGCGGAATTCAGGTTGACCCCCATTCCAGAACGAAAGTTCCCAATTTATACGCCTGCGGTGAATGCTCCAATACTGGTGTTCACGGAAATAACAGACTTGCAAGCAATTCCCTGCTGGAAGCTCTTGTTTTTTCCAGACATGCCGCTCAGGATATTGCTAAAAAGCTCCCTCACGCTTCCAAAGACTTCACAGAAGCAGAATTTAACGCTCATGCAGATTCTGTCCCTGTTCCCCACGGCATCAGAACACAGTTAAGACATATCTTGCAGGAAAGCTATTTCGTCATTCCCAATGCTGAAAAAATTCAGCAGAATTTCTCTAAAGTCTGCGAAATTTTACACGATTTAGAAGACGGTAATTATTTAGTCAATCAGGATTATGTCGAAGCACGCTCCACCGCTACAATTGCCTTTTTAATCCTGAACGAAGCCTTGATTGAAGAGAAAGGAGCTTAAACATGCAGTTATTACAAAGTTATATTGATTCTGTCATCAATACCGCACTGGAAGAAGATATTCATTATGTTGATGTAACAACAGATTATTTACTTCCGGACGGTCACACCAGCAGTGCTTACTACATTTCCAAAGCAGACGGCATTCTCTGCGGTCTGGACGTTGCAGAAAGAGTTTTTGCATTAGTCGGCGGAAATGTCGAATTTAAAGCCAATTTCAAAGACGGTGACAAAATTCAGAAAGGCGATATCATCGCAACAATGAAAGGCGATTCCAAAACATTGCTGAAAGGCGAAAGAACGGCTTTAAATATTTTACAGCATATGTCCGGTATTGCCACTGCAACTAACCGCTGTGTAGAATTAGTCAAAGGCACAAAGGCGCAAATTACAGACACCAGAAAAACACTGCCTTGTTTGAGAAGATTGCAAAAATACGCTGTCACGGTCGGAGGCGGTAAAAATCACAGATATAACCTTTCCGAAGGTGCAATGCTCAAAGATAATCATATTGACGTTTACGGCGGAATTACACCGGCAGTGACTGCTTTAAGAAAAAAAATCGGTCATATGACCAAGATTGAAGTCGAAGTCAGAAATTTAGAAGAATTACAGGAAGCTCTTGCTGTCGGCTGTGAAATTATCATGCTGGATAACATGTCCTGCCAAGATATGAAAAAAGCCGTTGAAATTACAAACGGAAAAGCCCTTCTGGAAGCTTCCGGCAATGTCACAGAAGCAAATATTGCTGAAATTGCTCAAACTGGTGTAGATATCATTTCACTGGGTGCGCTCACACATTCTGTCACCTGTTTTGACATTTCCATGAGATTTGACAAGTGAGGTGTGCTTTTTTGAAAACTTTGAACAAAGCTTTTCTGCTGGTTCTGGCAAGCAGTTTCCTGTTCAGCACGGCTTGTAAAAATTCCAATTCCGACAGTGTCACGCTTGGGCAGGAACAGGAAAATCCGTCTGATGTGGCAGACGCTGACGAAATCCCCGTGAATGAAACTAAAGCAGATGGCACTTGTGACATTCACATTACCATTCAATCTGTGGAAATTTCAGAAGCTGACCTGAAAGCAAATGATTATACTGTTCCTGTTTATGTAGAACTTGACCAGAATGCAGGCATTACTTATGCCGAATGGGGTGCAGACTATGACTCCAGATGTACACTTAATTACACGTCTTTCGGAAATGATGTCGATTTCAATACAGTTTGTTCCATTAACGAGGAAAATCATTTTTTCTGGACAGCGTGGGCTTCTTCGGAAAATATTGACCAGCCCGGCAATTTAATTCTGCTGTATCTGACACTTCCTAAAAAGGCTTCTGCCGGTGACACGTTCCCCATCACATATGCAAGTTTCTCTCATGGAGCAAAGGCGCATGTCTGGAACAACAACGAAAAAAACTGGGTGACGGACGGCGTTATCGGCTGGACGGACGGCGGTGTAACAGTAACTAAATAAGAAAGGTTGATGCCATTATGTCAAAATTTTATATTACGACTCCAATTTATTACCCTTCCGGCAATCCGCATATCGGACACTGCTATACCACAGCGGCTTGTGATACGATTGCACGCTACAGAAGAATGCAGGGACATGAAGTCATGTTCTTAACCGGTACAGATGAACACGGACTTAAAATTGAACAGAAAGCACAGGAAGCCGGCATTACTCCCAAAGAGTACGTTGACAATATTGTGGAAATTTTCAAAAAATTATGGTCTTACATGAATATCAGCTATGACAGATATATCCGTACAACTGATGACTACCATGTAGAAGCCATTCAGAAAATCTTTAAAGACTTATACGACAAAGGCTATATCTATAAAGGCAAATATACCGGAAAATATTGCACTCCCTGTGAAAGTTTCTGGACTTCTTCCCAGCTCAAAAACGGAAAATGCCCTGAATGTGGACGTGATGTCATTGATGCCGAAGAAGAAGCTTATTTCTTCAAAATGTCTCCTTTTGCTGACAGAATCGAAGATTTGCTCTTAAATACAGACTATTTACAGCCCAGAACCAGAGCCGTGGAATTAGTCAATAATTTCATCAAACCAGGGCTGGAAGATTTATGTGTTTCCAGAACGTCCTTTAAATGGGGCATTCCTGTTCCGTTTGATACAAAGCATGTTGTTTATGTCTGGATTGATGCGCTTTCCAATTATATCACTGCTTTAGGCTATGACAACCACGCTTATCAGGATTTTGAAAAGTTCTGGCCTGCTGACGTTCACATGGTTGCAAAAGATATCATGCGTTTTCATGCGATTATCTGGCCGGCTATGTTAATGGCTTTAGAACTGCCTTTGCCGAAACATTTAGCTGTACATGGCTGGATTACCTTTAACGGCGAAAAAATGAGTAAATCTCTTGGAAATGTCGTTGACCCGTTTATTTTAGGCGAACGCTATGGTGCAGATGCTATCCGTTACCACATTCTCAGAGAAATGGCTCTTGGCGCAGACAGCGATTTCTCCAATGAAATCATGATTAACAGAATGAATTCCGATTTAGCCAACGGTCTTGGCAATTTAGTTTCCAGAACCGTTGCAATGGCAGAAAAATATTTTGGCGGTACACTTCCCGAAGCCCGTCAGGAAGAAGCCATTGACAGCGATTTAATTCAGACAGCCGTTTCTATCCGTGATGCAGTAGATAATTATTTTGACGAAACACAGCTGAAAAACGCTTTAATTGAAATTTTCAAGCTTGTTGACCGTGCCAATAAATACATTGATGAAACTGCTCCATGGATTTTAGGCAAGGACGAAATGAAAAAAGCTCGTCTTGCAAGCGTATTATACAACTTGCTGGAAAGTATCCGAATCATTTCTTCTCTGCTGTATCCGTTCATGCCTTCCACAATGCCGAAAATTTGGGAACAGATTGGCGCATCTGCGGAACATGTCACTTATGAAAATGCAAACCGTTTCAATGTTCTTCCTCAGACTGTAACCGTTCATAAAGGTGAAATTCTTTTCCCACGCATTGACGCTGAAAAGGAAATTGAAGCACTGAACGAAATTATTAAAAGTTCACTTCCTAAAGAAGAACCTGCTAATACCCCTGAACCGCTTTCAGAAGAAATCAGCATTGAAGATTTCGCAAAAGTCGATTTGCGGGTTGCAAAAGTTCTTTCCGCTGAAAAAGTCAAGAAATCTAAAAAACTGCTTTGTTTGCAGTTAGATGACGGCATGGGCGGAAGGCAAGTAGTTTCCGGCATTGCACAGTGGTACGCTCCGGAAGATTTAATCGGCAAAAAAATTATTCTTGTCGCTAATTTAAAACCTGCAAAGCTTTGTGGTGTGGAAAGCAATGGTATGATTTGTGCAGCTGACCTTCCTGATGGAAGCGTGAAAGTTCAGTTTGCAGATGACTCCTACCCCTGCGGTGCAAAATTAAGATAATTAAAAAAAACTGCTGCATTGTTCAAAGTGCAGCAGTTTTCTGTTATTTCATGTCAATATATTTTGCATAGCCTTTTAAATAGATACCGCCGGAAATGACTGTCAATAAAACGGAAATCCAGACAAGAATTTGCAATACAATATCCGGTATGGTGCATACTTGAAAATCTGCTGAAAGTACCAGATTCAGCAAAATTAAAACAATTGCTACCATTGTGAATGCGGTTTTCAGCTTTCCCCAGATGCCAGCCGCTACCACAACACCCTTTTCAGCAGTGACAAGCCTTAACCCTGAAACCATGAATTCTCTTGAAGCAATGATTGTAATCACAATTCCGTTGGAAATTGCAGGGCAAATGTCCGCAAGACAGGCAAAAGCGGCTAATACTAAAATTTTATCTGCTAAAGGGTCAGCGAATTTTCCGAATGTCGTCACTAAATTTCTTTTTCTTGCAATATTGCCGTCTAAAGCGTCTGTAATGGAAGCCACTGCAAAAATAAATAACGCTACTGTATAATGAAACGGAATTTCCCAGTACAGAAACAACATGAAAAACGGTACTAAAATGATTCTCATTAAAGTCAGCTTATTTGGCAGATTCATTAGAAATAACCTCCCCTAATAAATCATAATCCAGTGTATCTGTAATTTTGACTTGTACATATTGACCGCATTGTAATGGTTCAGCAGAAGAAAAGAAAATTTTCCCGTCAATGTCCGGTGCATCTGCTTTTGTTCGTCCGAAATAGCATTCTGCCCATTTGTCAAACCCTTCTACAACGGCTGTTTTTATCGTACCCAGCTGTAATGCATTATATTCTGCACTGATTGTCATTTGCTGTTCCATAATCACATCAGCACGGTGCTGTCGAATTTCTTCCTCAATCTGGTCAGGAAGCTTTTCCGCCGGTGTGCCGTCTTCCTGAGAATAAGCGAAACAGCCTAAGCGTTCAAACTTCATTTCCTGCACAAATTCTGCAAGATGCTGAAACTGTTCTTCTGTTTCAGCCGGAAAACCTGTGATTAAAGTCGTTCTCAACACAATATCCGGCATTTCCGTTCTGAGTTTCTGAATCAGTTCCCGAAGTTTCTGATTTGTCATAGGTCTGTTCATGCGCTTTAATACAGCATCATCTGCATGTTGAATCGGCATATCCAGATAATGCAGAATTTTCGGTTCTTGCTTCATTGTCTGAATCAATTCATCTGTAATGCGTTCCGGATAACAGTATAAAATTCTAATCCATTTCAGTTCCGGAATTTCGCATAATTTATGAAGCAGTTCACAAAGTTTATTTTCCTGATAAAGGTCCTCTCCGTAACGTGTCACATCTTGTGCAATGATATTTAATTCCGTTACACCGTAGGAAGCAAGCAGTTTCGCTTCCTCAAGGACGTCCTCCATCGGAACGCTTCTGTACTTTCCCCGAATCATCGGAATTGCACAGTATGTACAATGATTAGAACAGCCTTCTGCAATTTTTAAATAAGAGAAAAACGGCAAAGTGGAAATAATTCTTTCTCCGGTCATTTCAACATCTGTTTTCGGAGAAAATCTGACAATCTTTTCACCATGAAGCACTTTATCTAAAATTTCCACAATATCTTTATTATCTCCGATTCCAATCACGGCATCTGCTTCGGGAAATTCTTCTACAGCTTCCTGCTGATAGCGTTCTGTCAGACAGCCGGTTAAAATTAACTTCTTTACCTGTCCTTCCTGTTTCAGCTTTGCAATTTCTAAAATTGTTTCAATGGCTTCTTCCTTGGCGGACTGAATAAAACCGCAGGTATTCACCACAGCTACGTCAGAATCGCCGAATTCCGTTACAAGTTCATAACCGTGAGCACGTAATTTTTTCAGCATTCGTTCAGAATCCACAAGATTCTTGTCACACCCTAACGATACCAGACTTACTTTAATTGCCATAAAAACCCTCCTGTTATTCTTCTGTCTCTGCAAAATATTCTTCAATTGCATGTTTAATACTGGAAATGTCATAGCCTAAGCGTGACATACCAGCAACGACTTTTTCACGGGTTTTGAAATCATTCGGGTCAGTGAGCATTGCACCATATTTTTTTTCCAGCACTGTCGGAAGCTGGCTGAGTGCTTCATCTTGAAAGGCTCTTAAACACTGTTCTGTCAGTTCTTTTTCAATGCCTTTGCGAAGCAGTTCCTGACGAATGCGGTAAATACCGTAATGTTTCCGCTGTACAAGATACTCTGTCAGGCGTTTTGCATAACGTCTGTCATCAATTGCACCGCACTGAACAAGCTGATTCATAACTTTCACACAAAGTTCCTTGTCCTGATAGGTCTGCATCAGTTTCTGATACATCATGCAATAAGAATAATCTCTGCTGTCGAGCAAATAACATGCTCTCCGGTAAGCTCTCCGGAAACGTGATTTTTTATGCAGTTCTTCAAGGGTTTCTTTTTCAAGAGAGTCCCCTTCCTGCAAGTGATACTGACGCAGAAGTTCGCCGTCCACTTCATAGACGGCGAATTCTGTTGTAATTTCATAATATGTTTTTTTATGCGTAATTTTAAGCAGTTTCATAATTTACTCTGTGGGGTCGAATTCCTCAAAATCGTCTTCTGCATCGACATCAATATTTGCAGAAGCTTCCGGTTCAGAAGCTGTTTCAGGAACAGAAGTTTCTAACGCTTCTGAAGCAAGTTCTTTTGCATCTTCTTCATCAGAAAGACCGGAAGTCAAGTCGATTTCATTCATATGAGCGAGGATTTTGGCCTCTACTTCCTTTCTGAAAGATTCATCATCTGCAAGCATTTGCTTGACATTGTCACGTCCCTGCCCTAATTTCTTTCCGTCATAGCTGAACCATGAACCGCTTTTCTGAATGACATCGAGTTCCACGGCTAAGTCCATAATTTCACCGGTTCTGGAAATGCCTTTGCCGTAAATATTATCAAATTCGCATTCACGGAAAGGGGGAGCGACTTTATTTTTCACAATTTTCACTTTCATTCTGTTGCCGATGGGAACGCCGTTTTCTTTCAGGATTTCGCCTTTGCGGACGTCCATGCGGACAGTAGCGTAAAACTTTAAAGCACGGCCACCGGGGGTAGTTTCGGGGTTGCCGTAAAGTACGCCGATTTTTTCACGGATTTGGTTAATGAAGATAGCCACACAGCCGGTTTTGGAAACAACGGAAGTTAATTTCCGCATTGCCTGAGACATCAAACGGGCAAGCTGACCAACGTGATTATCACCCATTTCGCCGTCAATTTCGGCTTTGGTAGTCATTGCTGCAACGGAATCGACCACTAACACATCAATTGCGCCGGAACGTACTAACGATTCTGCAATTTCAAGAGCCTGTTCACCGCTGTCAGGCTGAGCAACCAGCAGTCTGTCAATGTCTACTCCTAAAGCTTTTGCATATTTCGGGTCAAGCGCATGTTCCACGTCAATGAAAGCCGCTTCACCGCCCATTTTCTGTGCTTCTGCGACAATGTGCAGGGCGACAGTTGTTTTACCGGAGCTTTCAGGGCCATAAAGTTCAATAATTCTTCCACGGGGAACACCGCCCACACCAAGTGCAAGGTCTAATGTCATTGAACCTGTGGGAATAACATCTACATTCATTTTAGCCTGCTGACCAAGACGCATGACAGCACCCTGACCGAATTGTTTTTCAATCATTTTAATAGCGTGGTCAAGAGCCGCTCTTTTTTCTTCGGAAGAAATGGGAGCTTGAAACACACCGGATTTTTTTTCAGTTTTTGCCTTTGCCATGAAAATTACCTCCTAAAAATAATAGCTTATCTATATCATGATATGATTATATCATATTAGATGTTCAGAAATTGCACAACTGAAAAAGTTTTTCAAATTTTCTTCCGGTGACGACTCTGTCACGGTGTTCATAATCCTGAAAAACTTGAATTTCTTGGAAAGCATTGGAATTCAAAATTTCACGGACACGGGAAGCCTGTTTCCAGCCGATTTCATAAGCAAGCAGACCACCGGATTTGAGAGAATCTTTCCAGATGGAAGTCATTTTCTGATAGAAATAAGTTCCGTCTGGTGAACCGCCGGAAAGAGCAATTGCCGGCTCATGCCGGACTTCAATCTGCAAATCTGCCATTTCTTCGCTTGTCAGATAAGGCGGATTGCTGACAATAATATCATAATTCTGAAACTGCCGTGCAAAGTCCGAATTCAGCACACTTTCATGAAATAATTTTATTTCAAGATGATGAAAATCTATATTTTTCTGAGCATAAGAAAGTGCTTTTTCACTAGTATCGACAGCCGAAATTTCCGCATCAGGAAGAAATTTTTTTAAAGCTAAGGCAATACACCCCGAACCGGTGCATAAATCTAAAATTTTTAAATTTTTCCGGTTTTTAGAAAATTCCAGAATTTTATCAATTAACAGTTCTGTTTCTGGTCGGGGAATTAACACACCTTTTCCGACAAAGATTTTTAAACCGTAAAATTCCCATTCTCCTAAAATATACTGCAAAGGTTCTCCCTGTTCACGTCTTTGCATCATGGAAGCAAGCAGTTTTTCCTGTTCCGGTGTGAGGGAAGCAGGATATTTGTTACCGGTAATCTGTTCTATCATGCAAAGCTTTTCAAAATTTACCATAAATCGTCCTCTAAATTTTCCGGAATGCAAGGCTTTAACGCTGCAATTGCAATTTCAATCTGGGAAGCGTCCGGTTCTTTAGTGGTAATTTTTTGCAACTGTAACCCCGGATAAGAAAGCACTTTTGCAATGGCACTGTCACTTCTTCCGGCAAACTGAATGCATTCAAATGAACAGCCCACTGTAATCGGAAGCAGACAAAGACTGCATAAAAACCTTTGCCACGGGATTGTATACGGCACAAGACACATCGCTAAAATACTGATAAACAGCGTTAAGAAAATAAAACTTGTTCCGCAACGGGGGTGTAATCTGATTTGTTTCTGAACGTTCTCCACCGTTAAAGGCAGACCTGCTTCAAAACAGGCAATTGTTTTATGTTCTGCGCCGTGATATTCGTAAGTTCTGCGAATGTCTTTCATCAAGCTTGTTACTGCCATGTACCCCACAAACAGAATAATTTTAAGCAAGCCCTCTGAAAAAGACTGTAAAATTCTGTTTGCTGTTAAAGCCGGAATCAAACCAACAACAAATTTCGGCAGAAATAAAAACAATGCCAGTGAAATGACTACGCCTAAGACCATGCCAATCATCATTAAAATTTCTACAAATTTAGATTCTTCTTTTTCATTTTCCTGCTGGAGTTCTTCTTCCGTCATTTGTTTTTCAGCGGATTTCATTAAACAGCGGTAGCCGTCCGCCATGGAAAAGATAAAACTGTAACAGCCACGAATCAGCGGAATTTTCCGATACCAAGGTTTATTTTTGCCTGCGCCCTTCAAATCCCAAGTTTCCACATCAATTGAGCCGTCCGGCAAACGGCAGGCCATTGCACCTTTTAATGCGCCTTTCATCATGACACCCTCAATTAAAGCCTGACCGCCAATTTTGCTTTTATGGGGTTTGAATTCTTTGCTCATAAAGTCACGTCCTTTAAAATGATTCAGGAGAAGTCTTTAAAGCAGTCATTTTTCGTTCTATAAACTGCTTTAATAATTTAAATTTTCCCATTTCAAAAATTTTATCCATTCCCAGCAGAGCGGCTGCTTTGGAATCGGGGCTGATGTCCATAATTGTTTTGAATGTATATTCTTCTCCGTCAATTGTTTTAAATATTATCACTTCCACATAAATATTATGATAACTTGCATACTGTCCTTTGACCTGTGCCATCTGTGTATATACCGTGATTTCGTCAATGTCTAAATAATTGATGACAATATCACGGGAAAGCACATTTTTAAAAGTCACGTTAAAATCATTTGCAATACAACGGCTTTTAGCACGCATCATAAACAGTAATACAGCGACAGCCAGAAGCCAAAGCGAACAACAGGCAATTATCACATCAGAACTTGCTTTTAACAGTTTATCAAAGCATTCTGTCAGCAGAAAACCGCCTGCTGAAACAATGATAAGTGCTGTCATTAAATTTCTGTTTTCGCCGTAACTGCGATATCGGATATCCATAATATTTTTCATACGATTTTCCTTACATGTCTCTGTTCTCCGGCGGAAGCGTAATTAAAACCGTTGTTCCCACGCCTTCCGTACTGGAAATATCAATTGTACCGTCATGTTCTTTAATAATTTCGTCTGCCACTGCCAAGCCGATACCTGAACCACGTCTTGTATGATTCGGCTTGTAAAATTTTGTTTTAATTTTGGGGAGGTCAGAAGCTTTAATGCCACAGCCATCGTCAGAAACTTCTACACAAACATTTCCGTTTGATTCAAACGCTTTAATTCTGACATGTCCGCCGGCATCAGAATATTTCACCGCATTGTCAATGATGTTAATAAACACTTGTCTGATTCTGTTTTTGTCGCCGTAAACGAACGGAAGCATTTCCGGTTCATCATATTCAATCTTGATATTATCCTGAATTTTCTTATTCATGTAAATCAATACAGCGTCACCAAGTTCCGCCAATACGTCCATTGTGGCTTTCTGTAGCGTGAAATGACCGCTCTGCATTCTGGAAAAGTCAAGTAATTCCTCCACCATCTGAGAAAGACGGGCTGTTTCATTGACAATGACATTCATACCTTTTCTTACTGTTTCGGGGTCGTTGTCTGCATAGGAAATTGTTTCCGCCCAGCCTTTAATAGCTGTTAAAGGCGTTCTTAATTCATGCGACACGGAAGAAATAAATTCATTTTTCATTTCTTCGGCAGTGGAAAGCTCATCTGCCATATGATTGATAGCAGTACACAAATCGCCGATTTCGTCAGAATCTTCATAGCGAATCCGGCTGGAAAAATCTCCTTTTGCAAATTTTCCAGCCATGTTGCTGACCTGCATCACAGGCTTGATAATACTCCCTACAAAGTAAATCCCTGTTAATATCAGCAACAGCAAAATCAATGCACAAACTACTGTTGCAGCAATGACAATTGACCCGACTGCTTTATCCACTTCGGTTAAAGAGCAAACTACCCGTACTGCATGAAATTCTGTACTGAAAGAAGAAATATCCACACAAACTGCCATAATTTTCTCTTGATTTTCCGCCTTGCCGACCCAGTAGCCGTCACCGCCGTTTAATAAATTTTCATAATCCGGAATAGCTGTATCCGCTGAGGGCGAAAATCCGGAAGAAGTTAAAATAACTCGTCCTTTTGCATTGACTGCCATCAATTCCATTTTGTCTTTCGCTGAAAAGCTTTCAAATGTGCTTCTCATTTCAGAAGAAAGATTTGTATCAGAATCCTGTGCATAACGGCTTAACAGATTCACCACGGAAGTTAATTCCCCTGTTAAGGTCTGCCGTGCGCTGGCATAGTAAAACGTTTGCACAGCGTACACAAACGCAAGAACAATTGAAATCATGATTAACATGATTACTGCTAAATTATTTGTAATCCAGCGTTTTGTGATACTGCTTTTTTTGGGGAAAGTTTTAAGATTTATCATTCCATTTATAGCCAAAGCCCCAGATAGTGACAATATACTGAGGATTAGAAGGTTCATCTTCAATTTTGAGGCGGATACGGCGAATATTGACATCTACGATTTTATAGTCACCATAATAATTTTCGCCCCAGATGTGATTTAAAATGCTTGCTCTGTCAAGGGCAGTATTTTTATTATTCATGAAATATTCCAGAATCTGGTATTCCACTTGTGTCAAATCAATCGGCACGCCGTTTTTGGCAACGGTACGGCTTTTCAAATCAAGCGTGAAAGGGCCTGACTCTATAACAGGGCTTTTCTCATCGGAATTGAAACTCATGCAGACACGTCTGTAAATGGCATCTACACGGGCGGTTAATTCAGAAAGAGAAAACGGCTTTGTAATATAGTCATCTGCACCAATCATTAAACCGCTGACTTTATCCATTTCCTGTGTGCGTGCGGTCAGCATGATAATTCCCAGTGTAGAGCTTTTTTCCCTGAGCCGTTTGCAGACAGTGAAACCGTCAATCCCCGGCATCATAATATCCAGCAGAACAATGTCAAAATTTCCGTTTTCGTCATCAAATTTTTTCAGTGCGCTTTCACCGCAGTTCACGTCAACGACATCGTAGCCGGCACGTTTGAGGTTAATCACGACACAGTCACGAATGACATCTTCATCTTCACAAACAAGAATACGTTTCATAGGAAACTCCTTTCTTCGTTAATCAAGAAAACGAAAGTACAGCAAAATATCACTGATTGTCATGGAAAGAGCCTGACCGGATTCAGAACGGACAAGACAGGACGCTGTACCTTTTGTGTGTAAAAGCTGATAACCGGCATGTAAATGGTCATTTTTGTCGGCATCATCATAGGCAATGTAAATTCTAAGTAAAACAGGCTGGTTTTGCAGGTCAGCCGTATCATAAGCACAGAACTGAATTTCATTTTCCGTGGTATTGTTCACGACAGTGACATGCTGTTTCCAAAGCGGTGGAAGCATGAACAAATAGCCGTCATTGATATTGTAATAGCTTTGATATTCTGTAAAAAGCTGATTTTCCTGCATGGTCAGCCAGTTTGTCTGCCGGAGCTGTTCCGATTCGGGAGCGGATTCATAGCCGAGAAATAATTCCTGTACCGGAATTTCCGGCACACCGTCAAGGTCAATGTCTTTGGAAGGCAGTCCAAGACGGCGGACTGTTTTTTCAGCAGAAAGCCCCATTCTTTGCAAAAGGTTGCAAAGCTGTAAATCTGTATCAGATTTCGCATCAGGAACGGTATCTAAACTAAGAATTTCCGTTTGTAAATTCGCTGTACCTGTCGCAGCATCTACATAAAGTGCGGTTCTGCCGTCAGGAAGTTTTCCGTAAATCAATTGCTGATAATCTGTGTAATTATCTGTAAACCGGCATTTATACTCGTGATAGCGGTCATCTTCTGCAAGCCGGTAAACCGCAGCATATGCCTGTTCTGCTGCACTGACTGCTCCTAACAGAATTAAATCCGGATTCTGTCCGCCAGTATTGGCAACATCAAACAATGCATAGCTATGTGTTAAAGTCTGTTCCAGATAACTGTTTTCATAAGCATATACAGAAAGATATTTTTCAGACTGATTCGCTGTGCTGTAGCCGACAATAATGTTAATTCTGTCACTGCTTCCAAGCTGGGAAATCATCACTTTTTCAATTTCAGAGCCTTCTGCACTTCTGTCACAAATGGACTGCCAGCGGCCGTCAATTTTATCTAAAATGTTAATTCGCAGACCAGATGGAGAAAGATTATTTTTTTCATAGAAAACAATGGCTTCTTCTCCGGACTCCTCGTCAATGTCGGCAATAATAAAAGCAGAAAGATAACTTCCGCTTTTCGGGTATTTCAAGCGGATATCTGAACCAGCGGCTTCCTGAAGAGCCTGATAAATTTGTTCCTGTTCTCCGCTGAGTTTGGGCGGTGTCAGCATGGTATCCACATTGATTTCAACGGAACAGCCAGTCAATAACAGCGGAAACAGGCACAAAAGAAATTTTTTAAAAAAATTCATCGTTCATCGATAGGAATATAGTTTTTCTTTTTGGGAATGGCTTTGTAAGCAGGACGAATAATTCTTCCGCCGGTGAGCAGTTCTTCCATACGGTGCGCAGACCAGCCAGCCATACGGGACACAGCAAAAAGCGGTGTATATAATTCTTCCGGTATCTGGAGCATTCTGTAAACTAAACCAGAATACATATCTACATTGGCGCAGAACGTTTTTTCCGTGCCTTTCACTTCTTTCATAATCACAGGGGTTAAGCGTTCAATCGTGTCAAGCAAGTGGAATTCTGCTTCAATGTCTTTTCCTTCGGCAAGTTTAAAGGCTTTTTTCTTTAAAATGACAGCTCTTGGGTCGGAAAGCGTGTAAACAGCATGACCCATTCCGTAAATTAAACCGCTTCTGTCACCGGCTTCCTTGCGGAGTGTTTTCCGGATATGGTCAGCAACTTCGCCTTCATTGTCCCAGTGCTTGACATTGGCTTTAAAATCTTCCAGCATAGCAGAAACTTTAATATTTGCACCGCCGTGTTTCGGTCCTTTGAGCGCACAGACTGCTGAAGAATACGCTGAATAAGCATCTGTTCCGGAAGAAGTCAGCACTCTGCATGTGAAAGTGGAATTATTACCGCCACCGTGTTCCGCATGGAGCATTAACAGACAATCCAGTAATTGTGCTTCTTCTCTGGTGTACTGTCTGTCAGGGCGGAGCATGGAAAGAATGGTTTCAGCCGTTTTTTCCTCTGGTCTGAGCGGGTGCATGTAAAGCGTCTGATTGTCGAAATGGCGGCGTTTCACTTGATACGCATTCACCATAATAATGGGCATTTTTGCAATTAAGCTGATAGCCGTTTTCATTTCGTCTTCTAAATTTGTGCTTTCACAGTCAGCATCATAATAAGAATATAATGACAAAATAGACCGTGCTAATTTATTCATAATATTTTTAGAAGGGGCTTTCATCATCATATCTACAACAAATCCGGACGGAAGTGTTCTGTGCATAGAAAGATAATGCTGAAATGCTTCCAGTTCGTCACGAGTGGGCAGTTTCCCGAATAACAGCAAATAAACCGTTTCTTCATAGCCATAACGATTTTCCTTTTCAGCGTTATGCACTAAATCATAAATATCATACCCACGGTAAATCAATTCCCCCGGAATTGCTTCTACTTCGCCTTCATTGACAACATAACCGTGAACATTGCAAATATTTGTAATGCCGGCAAGTACACCAGTCCCGTCACTCCGGCGCAGACCTCTTTTAATATGAAACTTGTGATAAAGATTCTGGTCAATTTTGGAATGATTTTCTAAATCTCTGCATAAATTTTGCATATCAGCATTTGAAAACATTTTTTCCATGAAATGCTGCCTCCTTTAATTTTCATAATATCTTTATAGGTATTATTATAGCATTTTTTCAACGTCAAGTCAAGAGGTAAGCCAAAAATGAAACTGGAGTGGTGAAGATGAAAAAGAAAGTTTTATTTTATTTATTTTTATGCATACTGCTGACAAGCATTCCCTTGCTACCAGTTAAACTGTTCGGGCAGAAGCTTTCCACGAAAGAGCCGGAACAGTTAGCGGAAACAGAAACTGTTCCCACGCCTTCCGGCAGGGAATGCTATCATGTATTAGATAAAGATACTGGGGAAATTTCAGAAATTCCTGTCAGAGATTATTTAATTGGCGCAGTCGGTGCGGAAATGCCTGTCAGCTTTGAACTGGAAGCATTAAAAGCACAAGCCGTAGCTGCACATACTTACGCAGAACGACAGGCAAGACTTGCAGACAAACGACCTGACTTGAAAGGAGCAGACTTTTCCAACGATGCAAGCCAATATCAGGCTTTTTACACCAAAGAAGAATTAGAAAAATTATACAACGATAATTTTCAGGAATATTATCATAAATTAGAAACTGTTGCAGACAGCGTTTTAAATGAAATGATTTACTACGAAAATGAGCCAATTATTGCGGCTTTTCACGCTATGTCAGGCGGAAAAACAGAGTCTGCTCAAAATGTCTGGGGCAGTGACATTGCTTACTTGCAGTCAGTCGACAGCAAAGCCGATAAAAATGCGCCTCAGTTTGAACAAACTGTCACTTACAGTGCGGAAGAAGTGAAAACCATGTTATTATCTTCACGGGAAGGGCTGTTTCTTGGCACAGATACGGCGCACTGGTTCGGAGAGCCGGAATATTCCGAAGCAGGTACAGTATTGCAGATTCCAGTCGGGACAAGCATTTTCACCGGTCAGGAGTTAAGAACTGTTTTCAGTTTACGTTCTGCCGTATTCAGCATTCAGTATGAAAATCAAAATTTTCAATTTATTACGCACGGTTACGGGCATGACGTGGGCATGAGCCAGTATGGTGCAAACGAAATGGCAAAATCCGGTGCAGATTATAAAGAAATTTTAGCTTATTACTATCCCAATACTGAAATAAAAAACTCTGACTGATGTTTCACAGTCAGAGTCAATGTTCCACGTGGAACATTTTAAAATTTTAAATTCAAGAATTTGCAAAAGCCTGCTGGATATCCTCAAGAATATCTTCTACATTTTCCAAGCCTACAGAAAAACGAATCATTCCAGCGTTAATGCCTGCTGCAATTAACTGTTCATCTGTCAATTGACGGTGTGTCATGCTTGCCGGATGCAATACACAAGTTCTGATATCTGCAACATGCACTTCACGGGAAGCAAGTTTCAGCGCATCCATGAATTTCGCTGCACGTTCACGACCGCCTTTAATTACAAAGGAAATGACACCGCTGCAACCGTCAGGAAGATACTTCTTTGCACGTTCATAATACACATCGCCTTTCAGTCCGGGGTAGCTGACAGATTCTACATTTTCATTCTGGCTTAAAAATTCTGCAACTGTTAATGCATTTTTACAATAACGTTCCATTCTGACAGGAAGCGTTTCTAAACCAAGATTTAATAAAAATGCAGAATTTGCCGCCGGATAACAGCCGAAATCTCTCATTAACTGCATTCTTGCCTTAATGATATATGCAATATTTCCAAATGTTTCAGAATATACAACACCATGATAACTTTCGTCCGGTTCAGTAAATTCAGGAAATTTTCCGTTTGTCCAGTCAAAACGACCAGAATCTACAATCACGCCCCCGCCTTGCAGTGCGTGACCGTCCATATATTTCGTTGTGGAATGTACCACAATATCTGCTCCGAATTCAATCGGTCTGCATAAAATCGGTGTCGGAAATGTATTGTCCACAATCAGCGGAATTTTATTTCTGTGTGCAAAATTTGCAAAACGTTCAATATCAAATACATTTAAAGCCGGATTCGCAAGCGTTTCACCAAATACAAGCTTTGTATTTTCTTTCAAAGCGTTTTGCAGTTCTTCGTCTGTTGCTTCAGGGTCAACAAAAATGCATTCAATGCCTAATTTCTTCAAAGAAACTGCAAATAAGTTAATCGTTCCGCCGTATAAAGAACTTACTGCTAAAATGCTGTCCCCTGCATTGCAGAGATTTAAAACAGAAAGCAGAGAAGCCGCCTGACCGCTGGTAGTACACATTGCAGCAGCACCGCCTTCAAGGGCAGCAATTTTCTTTTCGACAGCGTCAACTGTCGGATTTGCAAAACGGGAATACATATATTCTGTTGGCAAATTGAACAAGTCAGCAATATGCTGTGTTGTATCAAATACATAAGTCGTACTTTGTACAATCGGCAATGCTCCCGGTTCGCCGTTTTTAGGGGTATAGCCTTCATGCAGGCATTTTGTTTCAATCTTCATATGAAATAATCCTTTCTAAAAAGCAATCAATATATTTATTATAACATGTTTTGGAAACAAATACAAGTACTTGCCTTATACTATTTTTTTTGACAAAGCAATAGATTATTTCTATAACTAAAAATGTTCCACGTGAAACATGTGAAATTTACAGCCTGCAAAATGCTAAAATTAACAGCAACACGCCCCCCAGCCATGAAAAATATTTTTTCGTGTGAAACATTTTTCCCATTTTCGTTCCGAGCATCGTCAGGAAAAATCCTGTACAAAATGTTAAAATCAAGCAGATGAAAATAGATTCTTTTGCAATGCCTGCGCCTAAACCGCTTGCTAAAGAATCCAGTGACAATGCCGCTGCATAAGCTGCCGCTTCTTTCAGGCTTAACGTTTTGGAATGGTCAGTATCGGCTAATGTTTCATCAAAACAAATGTCAATTACTAATCCTAATGCTTTCCAGTTCCAGTGCGGACGGTGTTTCTGAAATACTGCTGTCAGGCATTCTTTCATAATTTGAGAACTCCCCAGCAAAAACAATATGCTGAAACCTGCATAGCGGAAAAACATTTCAGGAAGAATCCGGCTTAACAGTTCTGCACTCAAAAGTGAAATGCTTAAAAATACTGTTCCTACTAAGCTAATCAGCAAGGCACAGCGTTTCGGAATTTGAATTCCATGCAGACTGCACCCCACCGATGCAAGAAATGTATCCGTACAAACCGCAAAGGCAAGCAAACAACTTTCCAACATACAGGCTTTCCCCTCCTGAAAAGAATCTCCTGCATTATATGACATTATCAAAAAAATGTTCCACGTGGAACATAAAAAATATATTAAAAGTCTTGCAATTATACGGATAATATGCTATAATAAAATCAAGTTTATATAAAAAAGGGGAATTTACAATGAATCTGAAAGAAAAAGTATTATCTGCGCTGATGCTTTCTCAGCAAACTTACTTGTCCGGAAGAAAATTAGCAGAAGATTTCGGGGTCAGCCGTACTGCTATCTGGAAAACAATTGAACAGCTCAAACAACAGGGCTGTATCATTGACGCTGTCACCAATAAAGGCTATTTATTAAAAAATATGCCGGATATTTATAATCCGCTTTACATGGACGCTTTACTGGAAGATGCAAAATTTCAGATACAGCATTATGATGAAATCGATTCTACAAACCGTTTAGCGAAAGACTTAGCCGCTCAGAATGCGCCTTCCAGAACTGTGATTGTTGCAGATAAACAAATTTCCGGCCGTGGGCGCATGGGGAAAAGCTTTCATTCACCAGCAGGCGGATTATATTTTTCAGTGATTATCCGTCCGGATTTGCCTTTGTCTGCTACAATGAGTGTCACTGCCTGCACAGCAGCAGCAGTTTTTGAAGCATTCACTCAGTTCGGAGTATTCCCCAAAATTAAATGGGTCAATGATTTATTTCTGAATGATAAAAAAATTTGCGGTATTTTATCCGAAGGCAGTTTCAATGCAGAACTTTTAAAAATGGATTATTTAGTCATTGGCATTGGAATTAACCTGCACCCTGATGTGAACCTTCCCGAAGGATTAAAGCCCATTGTCACAGACATTCAAACGGAAACCGGAAAAAATATTCATAAATATCAGCTGTTAGCAAGCATTTTGAAATCTATGAAAAAATATTTCGATGAAATTTCCGAAAAAACTTATTTAAAAATTTACACAGAGAATTCCTGCACACTGGGGCATAGAGTGCGCACAGATACCGGACTGGAAGGACTTGCAACAAGTTTCACCGAAGAGGCAGGCTTGAAAATTTTATTAGATAATCATACAGAAATGGTTTTAAGCACCGGCTCTGCACAAATTATAGATTAAATTCAAAAAGTTCCACGTGGAACAATTTCTCATACAGAAATGTTTCACGTGGAACATTTTATTTTTTTCTTAATTTAAAAATTGCAGCGATGTAAACAGCAATTGTGACAACTAATTTACTTAGCAATTTTTTATTTTCAGGTGCTTTCAAAATTGTAATCATCAGGATAATGATTAAAATAATTAAAATAATCACATAAGCGATTCGCCATTTCTGAACAGAATTCATAGAATTTTCTTTCTGAAAATGTTTCACGTGGAACATTATTTTTCAGGAACAGAAATGACTTCCATTCCGCCCATGTAAGGACGAAGTGCTTCCGGAATACGGACAGAACCGTCTGCATTTAAATTGTTTTCTAAAAATGCAATTAACATTCTAGGCGGTGCAACAACGGTATTGTTTAATGTGTGTGCTAAATATTTAGAACCGTCCTCTTTTCTGACACGAATTCCAAGTCTTCTTGCCTGCGCATCTCCAAGATTGGAACAGCTTCCGACTTCAAAATATTTCTTCTGACGGGGAGACCATGCTTCTACATCTAAGCTTTTCACTTTTAAGTCTGCCAAATCACCGGAACAGCATTCCAGCGTTCTCACCGGAATATCTAATGTTCTGAAAAAGTCAACAGTATTTTTCCAGAGGACATCAAACCATTGCATAGATTCTTCCGGCTTGCAGACAACAATCATTTCCTGCTTTTCAAACTGGTGAATTCTGTAGACGCCACGTTCTTCAATGCCGTGTGCGCCAACTTCTTTTCTAAAGCAGGGAGAATAGCTTGTCAATGTTTTCGGCAGTTCTTCTTCCGGAATAATTGTATCAATAAATTTTCCAATCATGGAGTGTTCAGAAGTGCCGATTAAATATAAATCTTCACCCTCAATTTTATACATCATGCCTTCCATTTCTGCAAAGCTCATGACACCTGTCACGACATTGGAACGAATCATGAAAGGCGGAATGTAATAAGTAAACCCTCTGTTAATCATGAAATCTCTTGCATAAGACAAAATAGAAGAATGCAGTCTTGCAATGTCTCCGCAAAGATAATAAAAACCATTGCCGGAAGTTCTGCGGGCGGAATCAATGTCAATTCCATTCAGCTTTTCCATAATGTCCACATGATAAGGCACTTCAAATTCAGGTACAAACGGGTCGCCGAATTTTTCAATTTCGACATTTTCAGAATCATCTTTGCCGATTGGAACAGACGGGTCAATCATATTCGGAATGACCATCATAATTTTTTTAATTTGTTCCTGAAGCTGTGCTTCTTTCTGTTCCAGTGCAGAACGTTCTTCGTCCATAGCGGAAACTTCTGCTTTAATAGCTTTCAGTTCTTCGCTGTTTAAAGCTTCTTCTTCCGTCATGCCCTGTGCTTTGAGCTTGCCCATAATACCGCCAGCCATTTTACTTTTTTTGTTGCTCTGCGCACGAAGCTGGTCGCCTTTCTGTTTCGCATCACGGAACTGTTTATCTAATGCAATCACTTCATCTACAAGCGGAAGTTTTTCGTCCTGAAATTTTTTCTTAATATTTTCTTTCACAATCTCAGGATTGGTTCTTAAAAATTTCATATCTAACATAGTCAAAAATCCTTTCTGCAATGTTCCACGTGGAACATGTTAATCATCATAAATTTTTTCATCGTCCGGACGCTCAAAAGCAGCTTCAAACGCACCGTCAAAATATCCTTCATCTGGAGAAAGCAGTTCTGCAAGCAGTTTCAAATCTTCTTCGTCATAAAATTCAAGGCTCAGAATGCCTTTGTTTTTCTTAAACTGTACTTTCACTTTTCTGCCTAAGCGAGTATGCAACGCATGTTCAATTTCACCGAAATAAGAACCTGTGTTATAAATCGGCACGTCATCTAAATCTTTAGAATCTGAATCAGAGGCTAATTTTTCAATCTGACGGACGTTTAAAAGCCCTTGTGCTGCTTTCTGTGCTGTCTGAATCATGTATTTCTTATCGCTGAACCCAAGCAAAGCCTTTGCATGACCGGAAGTAATTTCTCCATGAATCAACATTTCCTGCACTTCTTCGGGAAGTTTTAAAAGCCTTAAAGCATTTGTGACACTGCTTCTGGAACAGCCGACTTTTTTCGCAATGTCTTCCTGCTTCATGTTGAAATCATCTTGAAGTCGTTGAAACGCTTTTGCTTCTTCAATGGGGTTAAGGTCTTCACGCTGTAAATTTTCAATCAATGCAATTTCAGCCGTTTCAAGGTCAGTGAATTCCCGTACAATCACAGGGACTTCCGTCAATGCAAGCATTCTGGCAGCTCTCCAGCGGCGTTCGCCGGCAACAATCTGATAACCGCCAAGTGCAAGCGGACGGACTAAAATCGGCTGTAACATGCCGTGCTGACGGATAGAATCTGCTAAAGCAGAAATAGACGCTTCATCAAAATTTTTTCTGGGCTGATTCCGATTCGGTTCAATTTCGGAAAGCCGAATTGTTTTTTTCGTCTGAATTTCAGCGGCATTATCCTCAAAGAGAGAACCCAGACCACCGCCGAGACCGCCTTTCGCCATAATATCACATCACTTTCTGCAAAATTTTAAACTTAATCTTTGGTAATATTCATTCTTAATTTCATGAGACTGCTGAGAGGTTCGCCAAGCATTTCCTTTCCAAGGCATTCATAGGCAAGTGTGCCTTTGGAGTGCTTGTCATAATACATAACGGGTTTTCCGTAGCTGGGGGCTTCTGACAAGCGGACATTACGGGGAATTTTCGTTTGAAAGATTTTATCCGGAAAATATTTTTCCACTTCTTCCACGACCTGACGGGAAACATTCAGGCGATTGTCGTACATGGTAAAGACAATTCCTAAAATTTCAAGCTTTGGATTATAATTTGCTTTCACAAGTTTCATCGTATTGATAAGCTGTGTCAAGCCTTCTAAAGCGTAATATTCGGCAAGCATCGGAATTAAAATTTCATCACAAGCATTCATGCCGTTCAGGGTCAGCTGACCAAGTGCCGGCGGACAGTCAATTAAAATAAAATCATATTCATTCTTGACAGTTAATACCTGCATTTTCAAGCGGTTGTGCCGTTGTTCAAGCTGCATCAGTTCAATTTCTGCGCCTGCTAAATCGGCATTTGCCGGAACAACGGAAACGTTTTGAAATTCTGTCTGAATGATTGCATCTTTTATACTGCATTTTCCGGTGAGAACCTGATAAGAAGAATATAAAAGTTCTTTTTTACGAATGCCGAAACCGGTTGTCAGATTGCCCTGTGCATCAATGTCAATGCAAAGTACTTTTTTATCACGAGACCCGAGGTAAGCGGCAAGATTGACAGTCGTAGTAGATTTTCCGACACCGCCTTTCTGGTTCGCAACAGCAATAATGTTACCCATAGGGGAGAAACTCCTTTCTGAAATAGACTTCATTTTTATTATAGCATGTTTCAGCAGATTTGTAAAGAAGTTTCCGGAAATTTGTAGAAAGAAATTGTTCCACGTGGAACATGACCGGAAGGAGGAAACCGGAAACATGTTTCACGTGGAACATTGAGGAGAATGCAAGTTAATTTTTCTTATCCAGCGGAATACGAATTCTGTATTCAATATAATCAGAAAACTGCATTTTCTGTGATTCCGCTGAAATGCCGGCGGCCTGCATTGTTTCAACCGCTTTCTGAATGGTATTTGTGAACAGGCGCACATCACGGAAAAGAACACTTCTTTTTTTAAAATTTTCCTGTTCTCTGGACTGGTTAATTTTTTCTTCTATAAATTGTTCTGTTTTTTCGACATTCAAACCAAGCTTTGTAATTTTTTCAAGTACTTTCATTCGTTCTTCAGGGCTGGCTAATTTCAATAATGCTCTTGCATGGCGTTCGGTGAGCTGATTTTCTAAAATATAAGCTCTTTCTTTTTCCGTGAGCCTTAATAGGCGGAGCTTGTTAGCAACTGTGCTTTGCGCCCTGCCAAGCTGAACAGCAGCATCTTCCTGTGTCATGCCGTAGTAAGTAATTAACTTTTCCAGTGCAGCGGCTTCTTCAAAATAATTTAAATCTTGTCTTTGAATGTTTTCGACAAGTGCAAGAATCGCTGAATTTCTGTCGTTAATTTCCATCACAATGCAGGGAACACACCGGAGACCGGCAATTTTTGCAGCCCGAAGCCTGCGCTCTCCTGCGATAAGCTCGTAAAAATCACCGCACTGACGAACCGTTAAAGGCTGTAAAATACCATTTTGGCGGATACTGTCAGAGAGGGCTTTCAGTTCATTGGGCTGAAAGACGATTCTGGGCTGATGGGGATTCGGGCGGATATCCTCAATCCGGATATGCATGACACGCTGTTCTGTAAGGGGTTGTCCTTTCTGGACGGTGAAGGCTGGGGACATAAAGCAAAAGCTCCTTTCAAATGTTCTGAAAAATGTTTTGTTGTATCTCTCTATAAACTAATTATACCAGATAAAGACAGACAATGCTAGAAAAAAAATCCGTTATTTTCAATAAAAATAACGGATTTCCGAACATATTCGTGTTTTTTTACAGTGGCTTTTGCTTAATTTGAGCGAATTTGCGGGGGAATTTTGTCGGAGTGGGCGATATTTTTTTTATGATGAAAAGCGTTCTTTCATCGCCGTCAGGCAACTGATAGGAAATTGTCTGCTCTAAATTTCCGCCGAGCTTTTGAATGGCGGATATTGCCGGAGAAATATCTTCTTTGCCTTTCATAGCGAGCCAATAGCCGTTTAATTTGACGTAAGGCAGGGAAAATTCTGCTAACATCGGCAAAGAAGCAACTGCACGGGCGGTCACAACGTCAAAGGCTTCTCTGTAATCTGAACGTTTTGCAAATTCTTCCGCTCTGCCGTGAATGGCTTGATAATTGCAGTTTAATTTTTCTTTTAAAAGTTCTAAAAATGTGATGCGCTTTCCAAGGCTGTCCAGCAAAGTAATTTGAAAATCAGGTTTCAGCAAAGCCAGAGGCACGCCGGGGAAACCTGCACCGCTTCCAATATCTAAAATCTTTGCAGAATCCGGAAAATATTTTTCAGCGAAGTGATATAATAAAAAGCTGTCTAAGAAATGCTTTTTTAAAATTTGTTCGCCGTCCGTGATAGCGGTTAAATTGACATGCTGATTATACTCTGCTAAGAAATCAGCATAAATTTCTAAATTTTCAAATGTTCCACGTGGAACATCAATCTGATAAGTTTGAAACATTTTTTGAGCCGTTTCAAAATCCGGCAGTATTGACATAAAAATTCCTCCTGTTTAAAATTCTGAACATGTTCCACGTGGAACATTATTTATTTTGTGTCAGCCAGATAAGCAATACAGAAACGTCCGCAGGCGAAACACCCGAAATTCTGGAAGCCTGACCAATGCTGAAAGGCTGATGTTTATTCAGCTTTTCAATCGCTTCAAGGCGAAGACCGTGAATTTCATGATAATCAAAATTTTGAGGAAGTTTCTTTTTTTCTAAAGATTCCGCTTTGTGAATCATGTCATATTGTCTTTGAATGTAGCCTTCATATTTGATTTGAATTTCAACTTGTTCACAAACTTCTGTTGAAAGTTCGGGACGTTCAGAATCAAAAGGCTTTAAAGCTTCATAACCAAGCTGTGGACGGCGGATTAAATCTGCAATTTTACAGCCGGTAGTTAAAGGCGCAGTACCGGAATTTTCTAAAAATTGGTTAATTTCAGGAGAAGGCGCAAGATTGGAATGCTTTAATCTGTCAATTTCAGATTCCACAAGAGAATATTTATTTAACATATTCTGGTAAGCTTCATCTGAAATTAAACCCAGTTTATGCCCGATTGGCATCATGCGGAAGTCTGCATTATCCTGTCTTAACACTAATCTGTATTCGCTTCTGGAAGTCATCATTCTGTAAGGGTCGCTACAGCCTTTGTAAACTAAATCGTCAATTAAAGTCCCGATATAAGAGCCGGAACGCTCCAGAATTAACTGTTGCTTTTTCTGAACAGAAAGTGCTGCGTTAATGCCGGCAATTAACCCCTGTGCAGCGGCTTCTTCATAGCCGGAACTGCCGTTAAACTGCCCAGCCCCGAACAGTCCGGAAACAGCTTTTGTTTCAAGTGTGGGCTTTAAAGCAGTCGGGTCAATGCAATCATATTCAATTGCATAGGCAGGACGAAGAATTTCCACATGCTCCAGCCCTTTAATCGTTCGTAAAAAAGCTAACTGCACATCTTCCGGAAGGGAAGAGGACATGCCTTGTAAATAATATTCTTCTGTCGTTAAGCCCATCGGCTCAATGAAAAGCTGATGCCGTTCCTTATCTGCAAATCTGACAACTTTATCTTCAATAGACGGGCAGTAACGAGGGCCTACGCCTTCAATGTTTCCGGCATAAAGCGGTGAACGGTGTAAATTTGCTTTAATGACTTCATGCGTTTTCAAATTCGTGTAACTGATATAGCAGGAAACTTGATTCTGCAAATGCTGGTTTCTGGTCTTGAAAGAAAACGGCACAATTTGTGCATCTCCGTCCTGTCGCTCCAAAACGTCAAAATCAATGCTTCTTTTATGCACACGGCAGGGCGTGCCGGTTTTAAATCTTCTTAAAGGCAGGTAAGCTCTTAAAGATTCTGCAAGCGCATTTGCCGGAAGTGCTGCATCTGGGCCACTTTCAAAAGATACTTGTCCGATGTGAATTTTTCCTTTTAAATATGTACCTGTGGCAATCACAACCGCCTTTGCAGAGTAAACAGCTCCTAATCTGGTCATAATGCCGGTTACTTGCTGATTTTCGATTAAAACCTGTGCTGCTTCTCCCTGCTTGACAAACAGATTTTCCTGCAATTCACAGACATGTTTCATATATTGATGATATTGCACACGGTCAGCCTGCACACGAAGGCTGTGAACAGCAGGGCCTTTCCCTCTGTTGAGCATTCTTGACTGTAAAAAACAGGCATCTGCTGCTTTTCCCATTTCACCGCCTAAAGCGTCAATTTCCCGCACTAAATGCCCTTTTGCCGTACCGCCAATTGAAGGATTGCACGGCATGTTTGCAATCTGGTCAAGCGATATCGTCAATAAAAGCGTTTTGCACCCTAAACGGGCAGAAGCTAAACCAGCTTCCACTCCTGCATGACCTGCACCAATGATAATAACATCAAAATTTCCCATTGTGTATTCTTGCTTCATAAAATCACAACTTTCTTTCAGAGTGAACAGTTTTCAACACTCTCCACATGGAAAAGTGGAAAACTCAAAAAATTTCATTTATCTTATCTTATCATAACTTGTCAAAACATATCTTATCTTGTCATAACCTATCTTGAAAGTTCAGAAAGAAGTTTTCAACACTCTCCACATGGAAAAGTGGAAAACTTTAAAATTTTACTTGCCGACACAGAAACGCTGAAAAACAGTATCTACAACTTTATCCGTAACTTTTTCGCCGGTAAGCTGTAATAAAGCATCTGCTGCCGCATCAAGGCTGACGGTTACTGCATCAAAGGCAAGCCCCATTGTCAATGCTTCTAAAGCTTCCTGTATGGCTTCTATGGCAGTTTCAAGACATGTGCGCTGACGTTCATTTGCAATCATGCCGTCCTCCGCTGGAGTTGCATGACGATTTGCAAAACGTTCCACAGCCTGCCCCAGATTGGAAAGATTCTGCTGATGCTTGGCAGAGATTTCAACAGTTTCAACAGGCGAAAAGTGGAAAAATGGATTTTGTTGAAAATCAGGGCTGATATTATCTGACTTATTGTATACAATAATCGTTTTTTGAGAAGGCAATTTTTGCAATAGTTGCAAATCCTCTTCTGAAAGTGGCTGGCTCATATCAAATACTGCTAAAATTAAATCTGCCTGTTCTAAGCTGGAAAGACTTCGTTCCACGCCGATTTGCTCGACTTTGTCGGAAGTGTCATGTACTCCGGCAGTGTCGGAAAGCCTTAAAATGACATCTCCTAAACGAATCTGCTCTTCCACAACGTCACGGGTTGTTCCTGCAATTTCTGTCACAATACTGCGCTCACAACCGCTTAAAGCGTTGAATAAAGTCGATTTCCCCACATTGGGCTTCCCTGCAATGACTGTATGCAGACCTTCTTTCAGAATTCTGCCGTAATCGTAACTTGACATTAACTGTTTCATGTCAGAAAGCAATTGTTGCATTTTCGCTCCTAATGTTTCTGCATCTACGTTTGGAATATCTTCGTCCGGATAATCCGCCCAGACTGCTAAATCTGAAAGCATTTCCAGAATTGTGCCGGAAAAAGCAGAAATTTTCCGGAATGTCGCACCGTCTCTTAAAGTTCTTGCATATTTCAAGGCATTTTCACCGGAAGCGGAAATTAAATCTGCAACAGCTTCCGCCTGCGTTAAAGAAAGTTTTCCGTTTAAAAAAGCACGTTTTGTAAATTCTCCTGCTTCTGCAAGTCTGACATCTGGATTTGCAAGAATGGTTCTTAAAATTTTCTGAGAAAGAAATCTTCCGCCATGACAGGAAATTTCCACAACATGTTCACCGGTATAGCTGTGCGGTGCTTGAAAGACAGTTATTACAACATCGTCCAGCACCTCCTGTTTCTGGTTCAGGAAATAACCGTAAGAACAGGTATAACCAGCCATTTGAGAAGGTTTTTTCCCTCTGAGAGGCTGAAAGAACTGGTCAGCACAGGAAAAGGCTTTTTCTCCTGAAATGCGAATAACTGCCATACCGCCAGAGCCGGAAGGGGTAGCAATTGCAGAAATGGTATTGACTGATTGTTGCATTTTCGCTCCTCCAATCTTTGTTCACAAATTGTTGCATTTTCACTCCTGTGAAAAAGCATGAAAAAAGGCTGAACGAAAACCCGTCCAGCCTCCTGAGAATCAGAATTCAATTTTTCCGTAAAGACCGGCATTGATATCATCTTCCGGCTTTGGGCGTTTATAGTCTTTTTCAAAGCTTGTTTTCATGGAATCCATAGAAATTCTTGACGGTGGTGTATCAGAATTTCTTTTATTGTCTCTTCTGCCACGAGTTTTTCCGTGGCGTTTGTCGTTTTTGTCATGATTTTTGCGTCTGGGGGGTCTTGCAGGGGCTTCATCAGAGGAGATAACGACTTTACGATAAGGGTCTTCACCGATACTTTTGGAGCTGACACCTTCAATTTCTGCAATAGCGGAATGAATAATTCTGCGTTCGTAGGGGTTCATAGGTTCGAGGGTTGTGGAGCGGTGAGAACGGAGAACATTTTTTGCAATTTTAGAAGCTAATTCTTCGAGGGTTTTTCTTCTGCGTTCACGGTAATTGGCAGTATTGAGAATAATTCTGTAATATTCTTTATCTGTGCGATTTGCCGTCATGAATGTGAGATACTGGAGAGAATCGAGTGTTTCGCCACGTTTGCCGATAACTGCGCCACTGTTGGGGGTAATGATTTCAATAATTGCGCTGTCACTGCCGGCACTGACTTTCAATTCTGCCTGAATGTCCATAGCAGAAAGAATTTGTGTTAAGTATTCTTTTGCTTTTTCGATTTTAAGCAAAGCAGAAGCAGAAGGTTCACCAGTTACTAAAGCTTCATCTGGCTGAATGGACGACTTTTCCTCTGCGGAATTTGTTGTTGCATTTTCGCTCATGACTTCCGGAGCAGAATCTGCTGTTGCATTTTCGCTCATGACTTCCGGAGCAGAATCTGTTATTGCATTTTCGCTCATTGCTTCCGGAGCAGAATCTGTTATTGCATTTTCGCTCATTGCTTCCGGAGTGGAATCTGCTGTTGCATTTTCGCTCATTGCTTCCGGAGCAGAATCTGCTGTTGCATTTTCGCTCATTGCTTCCGGAGCAGAATCTGTTATTGCATTTTCGCTCATTGCTTCCGGAGCAGAATCTGTTATTGCATTTTCGCTCATTGCTTCCGGAACGTCAGGAGTCTGATAAGAAGCTTGTATTTTCGCTTCGCCCTTCTTGCCAATGCCAAGAAAGCCCTTTTTCGGTTCTTCCAGAATTTCAAATTCAATTTTATCCTGAGAAACTTCAAATGTACGGGCAGCAAGTGCTTTTGCTTCTTCAACAGTTTTTGCAGTAAAAGTCTGTATCTTTAGCATATAAAAACCTCCTTACGGGTTATTTTTCTTTTTTGGTTAATTTATTATCTTCTTCTGTATCGCCGTATTTTTCAGCAATGCGCTTTCTGGCTTCACGAATGACAGCAGTGTTATATTCTTCTACTTCAGAACGTGAAAATTTCGGGTTTTGGTCACTGTCAGAATAGCGAATTCTGTTGCCGGAATTGCCTTGCTGTTCCTGCTGATGCATCATTTCTTCCTGCTGTTCCATGAGTTTCTGCATCATGGACGGGCGTTTTGTTGCTTTTTTGGCTTTTTCACGTTCAATTTCGCCGATTTTTTCCACACGTTCGTCATTGAACCACCAGTACAGGAACACGCTTTGCAGGAAGGAGAACACAGAAGAACATACCCAGTAAAAGCCTACGCCAGCCGGTACGGTAAAGGCAATCCACACGGAAAATAACGGCATTGTATAAAGCATGATGTTCATACCGCCCATGCTCGGCATGTCCGGATTGCGCTTTTTCTGCATGTGCTGTGTGTAAATTGTGAAAAATAACTGCGCCAAGCCCGAAAGAATCGGAATGAAAAACAGGAAAATATTTGAGTTTTTCGCCGGATTGATGTTGGGAATTTCACTGAGCTTGACACTGCCAAGTGTAAAGGTGTGGGCGAAATTGGTCACATTGGTAAGAAATTGCTGGTCTACATAATTCAGCTTTTTGGTCACTTCTTCGCCGTCCTGCATAAATGTCACTTCGCCTTTTTCCACAACAGCGGAAAAAGCTTCCGGATTCTGGAGCATTTCATTCATGATGAAAAGTTCCTGACGCATACTGTTTTTTGACAAATTTTTTTCAGATTCCTGATTAATGGAAACGACAATAGCAACGGATTCTTTGATGGTTTCTTTGTCATAGTCAAGCATGTAAGTCATAGGCTTGTAAACAACAGCCAGCACACCCCACAGCAGGATTAACGGGATAAAAGACGTTAAACAGGAAGAATAAGGGTTAATATTTTCGTCCTGATATAGCTGAAATTGTTCCATCTGGAGCTTGCTGGGGTCATTTTTATATTTTTCCTGTAATTTTTTCAGTTTCGGGTTCAGAAGCTGCATTCTGGCAGTATTTTTCTGCTGTTTGTAGGAAACGGGGAAAAGAATCATTCTGGTCACAAATGTGAAGAGAACAATTGCAATACCGTAATTTCCGACCAGATTGTAAATCAGCTTCATGATAAATCCGAGTGGTAAAGCGATAATATCAATTAAAAAATTCAAAATAGTTACCTCATTCCTGATGTTCTGAATTTATATCTGTACTGTTTTGGGGAAAACAAGATTGTTGCTTTTTCTGCACTAAGGCATTCCAAGAGAACGTTTCCGGCACGAAATCGACACCGCCCCTTGCCCACGGATTACACCGCAAAAGCCTTGTCAAAGCCAATGCAGAGCCTTTGCATACGCCAAAGCGTGCAATGGCAGTGCCTGCATAATGGGAGCAGGACGGATAATACCGACAGCAACGGGGGAACAGCGGAGAAATGCATTTCTGATAGAAGCGAATCAGCCATAAAAGAAGCCGTTTCATGCGGATTTCCCCTGATAAATCTGATGCAGGGCAGGAATGCCGTATTTTTGCAAATAACGGCTTAACACTGTGGAATTGACTTCCATGAGGTGTGTTCTTGCAACAATGACGATATCCAGACCGACAGGAGCAAGGATTTCATTTTCCCGCCAAGCCTGCCGGATTAGTCGTCTGGCTCTGCTTCTGCATATGGCATTTCCGATTTTTTTGCTGGTTGTAATACCGAGCCGGTTAAACGGGAGATGATTGGGACGGGCGTAAAGAATGACATTCTGGGAGATGACAGATTTTCCTTTTCTGTAACAGAGCTGAAAATCTCTGTTTTGCGTCATAATTTCAGTATAGAGCATAAGAGCCTCCGGAAAGAAAAATAAAACAAAAAGACCACAAATTAAGATTTGTGGTCTGACTCGTCAATGGGAAAGTCTCTTTCTGCCCTTTGCTCTCCTGCGAGCTAAAACCTTTCTGCCGTTTCTGTCGGACATTCTCTTCATGAAACCGTGTTCTTTTTTTCTGTGCAGTTTCTTAGGCTGGTAAGTTCTTTTCATTGCAAAAACCCTCCTTTCTGGGACACGGGAAACCCTGACAGCCAGTCAGTGCAACTCCGTTTTTTGTATTTCCATACTCTCTTATTATAGCCTATCTGAGGGATTCTGTCAAGGGTTTTTTTCAAATTTTTTTCGAGATGGGAAAAGATGGGAAAAAACGAGTTTTCAACATGGCGAAATGCACAAAAGCAAAAAATGTTTATCGGATTATTGGCGATATTTAGCGAAAAATCATCAAAAAATTTTCCACATTTTTGAAGCACCAGAAAAAAGGATACTTTCGGCATGGTAGAAAAGATGTCAACGGGGTTCAACAGTTGTGGAAAAAACTGTAGTCAGATGACAAAACCTGTGGCGAAATTGTGAATTTTCGTGAATCTGTATATTTTTCTGAACAAAATACAAGATTACTACAGCGAATTGAATATAAAATTTGTATAAATTTAGAAATATGCTATAAATTTCCAGTGCGTTTGTGCAAAGTTTATTTCCGTTTCAACGTTTTTTCCACATCTCCGTGATATTGCATAAAGAATCGCCTTTGAGGAGTGAATCTGCAATAAAAAAATCATTTTTGCAATAAAAAAAATGCAATTTTTGCAACACTTTATGAACGAAATATGTACGGTTGTGCAACGTTTATTTCCGTTTCAACGTTTTTGCGAATTTTTGTGAATTGTATACAAAGAATGACGCTGGAGGAGTGAATCTGCAATAAAAAAATCGTTTTTGCAATAAAAAAAGTGCAATATTTGCAATACTTTATGAACGAAATATGTACAACTGTAATCTGACTACAGTTTTTTCCACAACTGTTAGGAACTATGCGCTTTTTATACAAATCCGTGACTGTACATAATTTTTAGACTGAAATTTTTTATTTTGTGGTGAAAACAACGGAAATCGAACAAATTTTTGCTAATTATAAGCTAATTTCACAGATAATTGATTCTTTTTTGTGAAAAGTTCATAGTTTTTTCTGATTTTTGCCTTTTTTTTATAATTTTCAACTTTTCAACAGTGCAATATGCTTTCGATTGTGGAGAAATTGTGCAGAAAATAATAAATTATCACGGAAAACCAAATTTTAACACGAAACATTCAGACAGTTTTGTTTCTTTTTCATATCATTTTTGTATAAGAATGCTTTTTATTTCAACATTTCGGGATTTTTTTATTGATTCTGTATAGCATGTCAAAAAAAGCGTTTTTTTTCTTGTCAGCCGTTGAAAAAATTCAAAAAAAGCTTGCTTTTTTACTTTAAATATGTTAGAATAAAAGAAAGCAAAAATTATGAAATGGAGGTTGCAGACATGAATTCCTTTGATGATGTGTTTGAACAGGTAAAAAATTACTGTGCTGAGCAGGAACTCATTGCTCCGGTTGCTATGAATACCTGGATTAACACAATGATTCCCGTTTCTCTGGACGGACAGAAAGCCGTCTTTCAGGTAGATACTGAATTTCAGCAAGGCATTATTCTTTCTAATTATAAAAAATTTCTCGAAACTGCGCTTGAATCTCTTCTTGGCTTCAGAGTTGATGTGATTGTCAATATACAAACCAAAGAAACCCCCTCTCCGGCAGATAATGCCGACTTTGAACAAATAGACGAAAAACACGAAGAACTCCAGAAAAGCTATGAAATCGCCAAATATGACTATACGTTCGATACGTTCATTGTAGGACGTTCCAACGAATTCGCCTTTGCTGCGTGTAAAGCTGTTGCTTCTGATACAGCAGCATCTTACAATCCCCTGTTTATCTATGGTGCTTCCGGCTTGGGAAAAACTCATCTGGTAACAGCCATCAAGCACGAAATGATGAAACAAAACCCCGATAAAAATGCAATTTACGTCACCGGTGAAGCCTTCGGCAATGAGCTGATTAAATCCATTGACCAGCGTGATACGACTGTGTTCCATGATAAGTACCGTAAGGCAGATGTGCTGATTGTTGACGATATTCAGTTCTTTTCCGGTAAAGAACGAATGCAGGAAGAATTCTTCCATACGTTCAATAAGCTCCATTCTGAGGGAAAACAGATTGTCATTACTTCTGACAAGCCCCCCAGAGAACTCAAAACCCTTGAGGAACGTATCAGAAGCCGTTTTGAATGCGGTTTAATCGCTGACATCAGCGCACCGGACTTTGAAACCAGATATGCCATTATCCGCCGGAAAGCAGAACTGCTTGATTTCAAAATTCCAGATGAAGTGATTGAATTTATCGCTACAAGGCTTAAAACCAATATCCGTCAGCTGGAAGGCGCAGTTAAAAAGCTCAAGGCTTTGAAAACACTTGCCAACAGTTCCCCGACCATTTCCATGGCGCAAAGCGTTATCAGAGACATTCTCACAGATGACCAGCCTATTCCGATTACAGTCGAAAAAATTATTGCAGAAGTCGCTAATGTTTACGGCATTACCGCTGAGGATATCCGCTCCAGCAAGCGCACTTCTCAAATCTCCACTGCCCGTAAAGTCGCTGCTTATGTTGTCCGTGAAGTCACTGGAATGCCTTTGGCAGCCATCGGCATGGAATTCGGCGGCAGAGACCATTCTACAATCGTTTATGCAATTAACACCGTCAACGATGCCCTGAAGAAAGATTCCAACCTTCGTGACCTTGTAGACGACATTATCAAAGATATACGGGAGAAGAATCCTGACCCGTCCACTGTGTTGTAAATCTTGTATTTGTATCATTTGTACAACTTTTTCAACAGCCCTTTTTTCCAAGTTTTGAGAGCGGCACTTTACTCTGCGAAAGTGCCTTCACTTTACTCTGCGAAAGCGGTCAAACTTTCAACACGCTGTTGAAAACTGTGTTGAAAACTATGTTGAAAAAAAGTTTTCAACACTTTTCCACAAAACTTTCAACAGTTTCAACACTTTCAACACTGCCCTTTTTTAAAGCAATATCGGCGTAAATTAAAAAAAGAACAAAACTTTCAACAGTTTCAACATTTCAACTTTCAACAGTTTGTTGAAAACTTTTCAAAAGTTACAGAAAGGTTAAAATCTTTCAACAATGTTTCCACAATGTTTCCACATTTTTTCAACTTTTCAACAGTTCAGAGCTGATTTTCACACGAGATTTGACTTTTCAACTTTTCCACATTTTTTCAACATGTTGAATGTTGAAAACTTTTGCCTTTTTTTATCCATATATGGGCGAAAAAAAAGTTTTCAACAGTTTCAACACCCCCTACTACTACTACTATAAATAATTGGACTTTTTTTCAAAAAAAAAATTTTTTCAGTTTTTCGCTTAAAAGTTACAAATTGTAACTTTTACAGTTTTTGGAATTTTTGAATTTTTTCAGAAAGGATTATTTTTATCATGAAGTTTACTTGTAATAAAACGGATTTGTGCAATGCCATTACACATGTCCTGAAAGCAGTCTCTGCAAAATCTCCTGTTCCTGTTATGGAAGGAATTTGTGTTCAGTTACAGCAGGGACAAATTGTCCTGACAGGATATAATCTGGAAATTGGAATCCGTACTGCTGTTGTTGCAGATTGTGAAGAGGAATTTACGTTTGTACTGAATGCAAGATTGTTTAGTGAAATGACCAGACGTATGTCCGGTGAAGAAATTACACTTGAAATTGATGATGCTCTCAATGCTTCCCTCTCCAGTGAAAATACCAGATATCAGCTTTCTGCAATGAGTGCAGAGGAATTTCCGGAACTTCCTGTTGTGGAAACGATGACAAAATCAGCTGTTTCTCAGCAGTTGCTTCGTTCTATGATTCAGGAATCCAGTTTTGCTGCTTCTGTGAAAGAGGATAAGCCGATTCTGACTGGTGAATTATTTGAATCCAGTGAGGGCATATTTTATATTGTCGCTATGGACAGATACCGCCTTGCACTTCGTCAGGAAGCCATTCCGGAAATGGAGGACTTTCATTTCGTTGTGCCGAAAAAGGCTCTCAGCGAGTTAATCAGCATGTTAAAAGACGATGCAGAACAGCCTTGTGAGTTTTTCACCAATGGAAAGCATATTGTATTTGCAGTGAATGGCTTTGAACTGTTTGCCAGACTGCTGGAAGGACAGTTTCACAATTTCCGCTCCAGTATTCCGTCAGATGCTAAAACAAATGTTGTTCTTAACAAGAGAGATATTTTCGCCTGTGCGGAACGCTGTTCGCTTTTAATTAACGATAAGAATAAAGCTCCTATGCGTTGTGTATTTGCTGACGGTTCACTGGAAATTTCCTGCAAAACTGGTATTGGTGCAGTCAATGACCGCATTCCGGCGGAGATTATCGGCGACAGCTTAACAATTGGATTCAGTAATAAATATCTTTTGGAAGCCCTTCGCTCCTGCCAGTGCGACAAGCTTCGCTTCCAGATGAGCGGAAGCAATAAAGTGATTAAAATTACCCCTGTAGATGATGAAAGCTTTATTTATTTAATCATGCCGATTCAGCTGAAAAATTAAGTTTTAAACAGCTGTGAAAAACTTTGTTGAAAATTTTTAATTTTGGAAAGGAATTTCTTTTATGGCTCAGAATTCTGAAACTTCTATTGTCAAAATTCACACGGAATTTATCAAGCTGGATTCCCTGTTGAAATTCGCTGGTCTTTGTGATACTGGCGGTTTTGCAAAAGAACTGATTCAGCAGGGACAAGTCACAGTCAACGGCGAAATCTGCACAATGCGTGGAAAAAAAATCCGTTCCGGTGATGTGGTTTCCGTTGATAAATTTACTGTTCAGGTTGAAGCAGAATAATGCATATTACAGAATTTTCCGCTGACGGTTTCCGGAATCTCCGGCATGTTCACTTTCAGCCAGATGAAAAATTAAATTTAATCATTGGCGACAATGCGCAGGGAAAGACAAATCTTTTAGATGCTGTCTGGCTCATGACTGGGTGCAGGAACTTTCACGGCATTAAAGAACGGCATTATCTTGGCTTTGATGCAGAATTTTTCCGTTGTGAAATGGCGTTCTCTGATGAAGTCAGAAATCAGACGATTCTTTACACGCTTCAGAAAGGTCAGCAGAAAAAAAAATCTGTTCTTATCAACGGGGTGGAAAGTCAGAAAACCAGTGCATTATTTGAAACATTTCACTGTGTTGCCTTTTCTCCGGCGGATATGGATTTAATCACCGGCACACCGGACAAACGGCGTTCTTTTATGGATTTATGCGCCTGTCAGCTTCACCCTGCAAGCGTCCGTCATGTGAGCCGTGCTTCTCTTCTGCTTGCACAGAGAAATGCAAGCATTCAAAATGCTTTGAAGCATAAGATTTCCAAACAGGATATTATGCTCTGGGATTCACAGCTTGCACAGGAAGGTGCATATTTAACTTTGATGCGTTCTGAATATGTCAAATCCCTTGCACCGCTGTGCGAGGCTCTGTACGCCAAAATAACGGGCGGAAAAGAAACCCTGCATATTTCCTATAAAACTTCTCTGCGCTCCTCAGAAAGCCTGCCAGACCCCTCTATGAAGATTTTAGCAGAACAATATCAGAAAATGCTTGCTGAACATCTTTCAGAAGATATCCGGCTTGGCTATACGCAGAAAGGCTTTCAGCGTGATGACCTGTCTGTCACAGTCAACGGCAAGCCTTTACAGCAATTCGGCTCACAAGGTCAGAAAAAATCTGCTTCTTTAGTGCTTCGCTTGGCGCAGGCGCATTTATACAATCAGAAACTGCATCGTTCGCCTGTGGTACTGCTTGATGATGTGATGGGTGAACTTGATGAACGCCGTCAAAAATTTCTTTACGGTACAATTTCGGAAATGCAAGTATTTATCACGCTTTGTCATGCCTCTTCGCTCAGGCTGGGACAGCAGGCGAAACTCTTTCAAATGCATAACGGAAATTTAACTGAATTATAACTTGAATTTATAAACAAGCTTTCAACTCCATTGTTGAAAACTATGTTGAAAACTTGTTAAAATATTTTTTTCATATCAAATTTTATTTGATATATGGGGATTTTTTGGCAATGTTGAAAAGTTGAAAACTTTGTGGAAAAACATGTTCAGTCCCCTCTCTGCGCTGATGCTTATCAGCAGAAATGGAGTGTGAATTTTTTATTATGAGTAACGAAAAATTACAGGAACAGTCCCCTCAGGAATACGGTGCAGAACAAATTCAAGTGCTGGAAGGTCTTGAGCCTGTTCGCCAAGTCCCTGCCATGTATATCGGCTCTACCAGCATTGACGGCTTGCATCATCTTGTCTATGAAATTGTCGACAATGCCATTGATGAAGCGTTAGCCGGCTACTGTACAGAAATTACTGTTGAAATTTTACCTGATAATGTCATTCGTATTTCTGACAACGGTCGTGGTATTCCTACCGGTATTCACCCTACAGAAGGCATTTCCGCTGCAACAATTGTTTATACTGTCCTTCATGCCGGCGGTAAATTCGGCGGCGGCGGCTATAAAGTTTCCGGCGGTCTCCACGGTGTCGGGGCTTCTGTCGTCAATGCCCTTTCTGAATGGCTTGAATTAACAGTTTATGACGGAGAACATGTTCATTTTCAACGCTTTGAACGTGGAAAATATTCTGAACCCCTTAAAATTATCGGAAAAACTCATAAAACTGGTACAACTGTCAAGTTTAAAGCAGATGCTCAAATTTTTGAAACACTGAACTATGATTATGAAGTGCTTCTCAAACGCATGAGAGAACAGGCTTTTCTTAATGCAGGTCTCAGAATTCATATTTCTGATACTCGCATAAAGGACGAAATTCAGGATAAAATTTTGCATTATGAAGGCGGTATCCGTCAGTTTGTCGAACATATCCACAGAACAAAAGGCTATGAAACAATTGGCGATATTATTTACTTTTCCGGTGAACAGGATTCTTCCTTTGCGGAAATCGCCATGCAGTATAACGACAGCTATAATAATTTAATTCTTTCCTTTGCAAATAATATCCACACCAAAGACGGCGGTACTCATGAAATCGGCTTTAAAAATGCCGTTGCCAAAGTCCTTAACGATTACGGTAAACAATTCGGCTTTCTCAAAGAAAATGACAAGCTTTCCGGTGACGATACCAGAGAAGGACTCACTGCAATTGTTTCTGTTAAAATTACTGACCGTGAATTTGAAGGTCAGACCAAAGGCAGATTAAACAGCCCCGAAGTAAAGCCTTTTATTGAAAAATTAGTGCAGGAAAAACTGATGAATTATTTTGAAATGAATCCTGCTGTTGCAAAAGAAATTTTAGATAAATGCTTGGCTGCCAGACGTGCCAGAGAAGCCGCTAAGGCTGCCCGTGAAACTGCTCGCCGGAAAACTGCTATGGAAAGTGCTTCTCTCCCTGGTAAGCTTGCTGACTGCTCTGAACACGGTGTTGCAAATACGGAAATTTATATTGTCGAAGGGGACTCCGCCGGCGGTTCTGCAAAAGGCGGCAGAGACAGAAAATATCAAGCCATTCTTCCCCTTTGGGGCAAAATGCTCAATGTCGAAAAAGCCCGTATTGACAGAGTTTACGGCAATGATAAACTCATGCCTGTTGTGACTGCTTTAGGTACTGGAATCGGCGAAGATTTCAATATCGAAAAATTACGCTATGACAAAGTCATTATTATGGCTGATGCGGACGTGGACGGCTGTCATATCAGAACTTTGCTTTTAACGTTCTTTTTCAGATATATGCGCCCTTTAATCGAAAACGGAAATATTTATATCGCTCAGCCCCCTTTGTACCGTGTCGCCCGTGGTAAAAAAGTTTATTATGCTTTCAGTGATGCGGAACGTGATAAATATATTACTGAACTTTCCGATGCAAACGGCAATTCTTCCAAAGTCGCTGTACAGCGTTACAAAGGTCTTGGCGAAATGGACAGCGAACAGCTTTGGGAAACAACAATGAACCCCGAAACTCGCACGATTCTGAAAGTCAGCATGGAGGACGCTGTTAAGGCTGACGAAATTATTACTATCCTTATGGGTGACAAAGTTCTCCCCCGTAAAGACTATATCGAAAAATATGCCCGTACTGTTCACAATCTGGATATTTAACTTTTCCACTGTGGAATTGTTGAAATCTTGAAATCTTTTTCAGGAGGTGAGTTTTTGAACGATTCCGGTCTTTTGCTTGAAAAATCTTATCATATTCCTTATGAGCTTTTCAAAACGGCTTTCACCGCCTTTCAGAAAAAATTCGTCTACCCCAGAAATTTTCTCACAATGGGCATTTTAACTCTGATTATCGGCATTTATTCTTATTTCCTGATGCAAGGCTCTGACGAAAAAAGACCCCTTTACTGCATGATAATTTTAATCTGCCTGCTTCTGATTGGCTTCCAGTGGTACAACCCCAGAAAAATCCGCCGGAATTTAATGCTTGCCGTCAAAGAAATTGAACAGGACAGCTACCGAATCAGAATTTTCCCTGAATATCTCGAAATCGGTACAATTCTCCCTCCAGAAGAAAACAGCACACAAAATGTTTCTGATGCCCTTTTTGATGACGCTCCAGAAGAAAATTTTTCCGGTACAAGAATTTATTATAATAAAAATCTTCATGTGACGGAATATCAAAGCTTTTTCATGCTTTACCAGTCAAAAACAATGTTTTACGTTCTGCCGAAAGCGGACTTCTCAGAAGAAGAACTTGAAATTTTAAGAGTTCACTTTTCTCAGCGGTTAGACAGCACTTTTCAGCAGAATCTGAACAAATCTTGAATTTGAGGTGATTTAATTTTGAATACAGAACAAAATGAAAATTTACAGGATTCCCCTCAGCAGAAAATTATTCCCGTTGATGTGGCCGATGAAATGCATGATTCGTTTTTAGCCTATGCAATGTCGGTTATTATTTCCCGTGCGCTTCCTGATGTCCGTGACGGCTTGAAACCTGTTCACAGAAGAATTATTTACACGCTTCACGAAAACGGCTTAACACCTGACCAGCCTTACAGAAAATGCGCTGATACTGTCGGGGCAGTGCTTGGTCGTTATCACCCACATGGTGATGCTTCTGTTTATGATGCGCTTGTCCGATTAGCACAGGATTTTTCTTTAAGATATCCTTTAGTGGACGGTCACGGAAATTTCGGTTCTGTCGATGGCGACCCTCCGGCCGCTTACCGTTACACAGAAGCCAAAATGTCAAAACTTTCTGTCGAAATGGTGACGGACATTCAGAAAAATACTGTCGATTTCGGCACAAACTACGATGACAGACTGAAAGAACCTGTCGTTTTGCCTTCCAGATTCCCGAATGTGCTTGTCAATGGCTCTGTTGGTATCGCTGTCGGCATGGCAACCAATATTCCCACTCACAATTTAGGTGAAGTCATTGACGGACTGAATCTTTTAATTAAAGACCCCGACTGCACGCTTGACGACTTAATGGAATGCATTAAAGGTCCTGACTTCCCGACCGGCGGCATCATTATGGGAAAAGCCGGCATTCGCTCCGCTTACGCTACCGGAAAAGGAAAAATTATTGTCCGTGCCAAAACTTCTTATGAAGAAATAAAAGGCAAACAGCATATTGTCATTCACGAAATCCCCTATATGGTCAATAAGGCTCGCCTTGTCGAACATATCGCTGAACTGATTAAAGATAAACGCATTGAAGGGGCTTCTTTCATTCGTGATGAGTCCGGTCGTGACGGAATGCGTATTGTAATCGGTTTACGCAAAGATGCCATTGCTGATGTCGTTTTAAACAAGTTATTCTCTTATACCCAGCTTCAGGATACCTGCGGCGTGAATATGCTTGTTCTTTCCAAAGGCGTTCCAAAAGTTCTTTCTCTTAAAGAAATTCTGGAACAGTATCTTGAATTCCAAGTGGAAGTCATTACAAGACGTGTGAAATTTGATTTGGACAAAGCCCTGAAACGTGCGCATTTATTACAAGGCTTCATGCTGGCAGCAGATGACATTGACGAAGTGATTTCGATTTTAAGAAGCTCCTCCAGCATTGCAGAAGGCAAGGAAAAACTGATTGCACATTTCAAAGATGTCGATATGCTCGAACTTCTTGCAAAAGCAGAATATGATTTGTCTGCTTTTCATCTTCCGCATACAACCGGACTTTCCGAAGAACAGGCGGACGCTATTGTGCAAATGCGCTTAGGTGCTTTAACCGGTCTTGAACGTCAGAAAATTACTGACGAACTTTTCTCCCTCTGCGCTAAAATTTCTGATTTTGAAGATACCCTCGCTGACAAACAGAAAGTTTATGAAGTCATTTCTTCCGAACTTGAGGAAATCCGTAAAAAATTCAGCGACCCCAGAAGAACGGAAATTACTTCCGTCAGCGGTGAAGTCGATATTGAATCTCTTATCCAAGTCGAGGACTGCGTTGTCACTTATACCAATAACGGCTATATCAAACGCATGGCTCTTGAAACTTATAAAACACAAAAGCGTGGCGGTCGTGGTGTCCAAGGCATGAAACAGCGTGAAGAAGATTTCGTTTCTGAAATGTTTATCTGTTCTTCTCATGATAATATTTTATTTATCACGAATAAAGGCTATATGCATAAACTCAAATGCTATGAAATTCCTGACGGCTCAAAAGCTTCCAGAGGTTTCCATTTTGCAAATCTCTTACAGCTTCAGGAAGGGGAACGTATTTCCGCTATGCTTAGAACAAAGGATTTCGATGACGATAAATTTGTAACCATGATTACAAAATTCGGTCAGATTAAACGCACTCCCCTCAACGCTTACAAAAATATCCACAGAAAAGGCTTAATCGCTATCGGCTTAAACGAAAATGACGAAATCGTCAGCGTTCGTATGACTGACGGCTCAAATCAGCTCATTATCGCTACCAAAAAAGGTATGGCTTTAAGAATTGAAGAAAATCAAATCCGCCCTCAGGGACGTTCTGCACATGGTGTGAAAGCCATTTCTCTCCGCTCCGGTGATGAAGTCGCTTCTATGGCTCGTGTCCGTGACGGTGCAAGCCTGCTCACAGTAACAGAATTCGGCTTCGGTAAGCGTACCGCCCTTGACGAATACCGCATTCAAGGCCGTGGCGGTTACGGTCTCAAAAATTATCCTGTTGATTCCGTTCGTGGCGATGTCTGTGGTATTAAAGTCGTTGATGAAGATGATGATATTATTTTAATCTCCACAGAAGGGATTATTATCCGCATTTTAGCAAGTGATGTCAGAATTCTGGGCAGAATCTCCAAAGGTGTTCGTGTCATGAAAGTTTCTGACGGAAATACTGTTGTCGCTTTCACCCGTGCGGAACATGAAGCCCCAGAAGATACAGATTCAGATAATGCTTCTGATTCTGTCGAAAGTTCCCCCAAACCAGAAGAATTTAATTCCGAAGGCAATGAGGAAATTATCATATGACTGACAGACAGGAAAAAATCATTCTGAACGGTGTTTCCGCACCGTTCAGAATTCTGCATATTTCTGACGTGCATTTCAGCAGTCATACTTCCCATGAGAAAAATCAAACCATGATTTCTGAAATCCTTAAAAAAGCCGATTTCTATTCTCCTCCCTCCTGCCGTGACAGGCTTATCACCGTCACAGGCGATTTAATTTCCCGACATTATAACGAATTTACCATTCCTGATGCAATTGATTTGCTTGTCAGACTGAAACAAATTGCTCCTGTGGCTTACTCCCTCGGCAATCATGAAAAAGATATTCCGCCTGCGCTTCTTGCTCAGATGCTCCAGAAATGCAGAAAAGCTGGTATTTTAGTACTGGATAATTCTTCTGTGCTGATTCGTGATATTGTTTTTACAGGCTTAACGCTTCCTCAAAGCGTTTACAAAAATGAAAACGGCTTTTACACTGGTCTTACACCCATTACAACGGAAATGATTTTTTCCTGTGTGGGGGACTGTCTTTCTCACCCCTGTGTACTGCTGGCGCATTCGCCCATAGGATTTGAAGCCTATGCAAAATGGGGGGCTGATGTTGTCCTTTCGGGTCATATTCACGGGGGAATTGTCAGAATGCCTTTAGTTGGCGGAGTGCTTTCCCCTGAAAGAAAACTCTTTCCCAAATACACCAAAGGCATTTATGCATTTGAATCCTGTCTGATGAATGTTTCTGCCGGTATCGGCAAAATCAGAGTAAATAATCCCCCTGAATTTGTTTGCATTGACCTGCTGCCAGAAAAGGAGGCTTCCTGAATGAATTTTTCTGTTCCTGCGTCCGTCCGGAATATGTGTTTTCTGCTTCATGAACATCAGTTTCAGGCTTTTGTCGTGGGCGGGTGTGTCCGTGACATGTTGCTTGGACTTGCACCGCATGACTATGATATTACAACCAATGCTACCCCTGAACAGATTATGCAGATTTTCGGAAAAGAAAACTGTTCCGAATATGGCAGAGCCTTTGGCACAGTCGGCGTAAAATTTCAGAATGGCTTTGCTGAAATTACCACTTTCCGGACTGAAACGGATTACAAAGATTACCGCCACCCAGCTGTAGTGAAATTCGCTCAGAATCTTCTTGATGATTTGTCAAGACGGGATTTCACTTGCAATGCGATTGCTTACGACGTGCAGAAACAAATTTTAGTTGACCCGTTCGGCGGTCAGGCGGATATTCAAAATAAAATTTTACGCTGTGTCGGTGTTCCTTCTGCACGCTTCCGTGAGGACGCTTTAAGAATTTTAAGGGGTATGCGCTTCTGTGCAAGATTTGGTTTCAAACCGGATTTGCTCACGGATTCTGCAATGAGAGCAAGTGCCTTTCAATTGAAATTTATCTCTGCGGAAAGAATTTATTCTGAATTATGTTCCATGCTCATGGGAGATAATATCACACAAATTTTAATTTCTTATCCTGAAATTTTAGCTGTCCGGATTCCTGAAATTCTGCCTTGCATTGCTTTTACCCAGCACACACACTGGCATGATTTCACTGTATGGGAACATATTGCAAAAACAGTCGGCAATGCACCGAAAAATTTAACTGTCAGATTAACCATGCTGTTTCACGATATTGCAAAACCTGCCTGCTTTACATGGGATACAAAAGGCGGTCATTTCAAGATGCACGCTGAAAAAAGTGCTTTGCTTGCAAATCATATTTTACTTAGATTAAAATCTGACAATGCTACCAGAAAATTAGTCTGCAAACTGATTACTTATCACAGAGATACACCAAATTCTCTTTATGCTGTCCGGAAAATGCTTTCTGATTTGCGCTATGAAGAATTTGAACTCTTTTTGCAAGTCCTTGATGCGGACAGAGTTTCTAAACTGAACGGCAAGCCGGAAGAACGCTTTAAAATCGACAGAGCAGAAAATTTCTTTAAAATCTGCAAAGAACAGAATCTTTGCTGTAGAATGAAAGATTTAGCTGTTTCCGGAAATGATTTGCTTTCTCTGGGCTTTCGTGGAAAACAAGTCGGTGCTGTCTTAAATGCTTTGCTGGAGTCTGTGATTTCCGGCACACCTAACCGGAAAGAAAATCTTTTACAGCTTGCGGAGGAGTTTTTAACATGATTTATTTTGTTGAAGATGACAACAGCATTCGGGAATTAGTGACTTATACGTTAAGCAGTGCCGGAATGCCTGCGGACGGCTTTGAAAAGCCTTCCCTGTTCTGGTCTGCCCTTGCAAAACAGCTTCCGGATTTGATTCTGCTGGATATTATGCTTCCGGAAGAGGACGGGCTTTCTGTTTTAAGAAAATTAAAGGCTTCTCCGGATACGGAAAATATTCCTGTCATGATGCTCACTGCAAAATCCAGCGAATATGAAAAAGTAATTGGTCTTGATGCCGGTGCAGATGATTATCTTCCCAAACCGTTTGGCATGATGGAACTTATCGCCCGTGTCCGTGCGCTTCTGCGAAGAACACAGAAAACTGCTCCCTCTGATGGCAATGCTTACCAGCTTGGCTCGCTTTTTGTCAGCCCTGAAAAACATATTGTACAAGTCAACGGTCAGGAAATTGTCCTCACGTTCAAAGAATTTGAAATGCTTTGCCTTTTGCTTAAAAATAAAGATATTGTCCTTACACGGGAACAGTTTCTGAACAGTGTCTGGGGCTACAGCTTTGACGGCGAAAACCGCACTGTTGATGTTCATATCCGCACGCTCAGGCAAAAATTAGGCTCTGCCGGAAATTATATCAAAACCATTCGGGGTATCGGCTACAAAATCGAAGAAACAGGTGATTCCCCTCATGCGGAATGAACTCACAAAAAGAATTTTCATTGCCTGTATTACTATCTTTCTTCTGACATTCGGCTTAATTTTCTATGTTATCAATTCTTATCTTATGCAAAGAAATATTGCAGAACTGAAAGACAGAACAATTTTGCTTGCTTCTGCGGTCAATCAGTACGGCTGTGAATTTCTTGCTTCTGTCAAAACCGGTGATGTCAGAATTACGCTGATTGATGCGGACGGAACAGTTCTCTTGGATACTCATCTAGACCCGCATAAAATGGAAAATCATTCCCAGAGAGAAGAATTTTTAGAAGCGTCTCAGTTTGGTGAAGGCGACAGTGAACGCTATTCCGATTCTCTTCTCACCAAAACTGTCAATTATGCCGTGAAACTTGAAAACAGTCAGATTCTTCGTATTTCTGTAAAACAGGATACTGTTTTCAAATTGATTGTTTCTATGCTTTCTTCTGTCGTGTTCATTATGCTGTTAATGTTTCTGCTTTCTGTGATTCTTGCTTCTGAAAGCTCTAAAAAAATTATGCTCCCCATTCTTCAGCTTGACCCTGAAAACCCTGACGACAGAAATATTTACAGCGAAATGAAACCTTTTCTTCGCCGGCTTATCGCTCAGAATCAGCAGATTCAGCACCAGATGCAGGAATTACAGCTGGAACATCAGAAACAAGATGACATGCGCCGTGAATTTACTGCAAATGTCTCCCATGAACTTAAAACCCCTTTAACTTCTATTTCCGGCTTTGCTGAAATTATCCGTGACGGCTACGTCCAGCAGAAAGATATTTCCCATTTCGCCGATAACATCTACAAAGAAGCACAAAGACTTGTCATTCTTGTCAATGATATTTTAAAGCTTTCACGGCTGGAAGACGGCAGTATAGAAATTTCAGAAGAAAGAACTTCTGTAGAATTATTTTCCCTTTGCAGAAACGTGCTTGACCGCCTCGAACTGAACGCTCAGAAAAATCATATCTCCCTTTCCTGTGAGGGCGAACCCGTTTCTGTTACCGGCATTCCCAGAATTATAGAAGAAATTATTTATAATCTTTGTGACAATGCCATTAAATACAACCTTCCTGACGGCTTTGTCAAAGTCTTTCTTTCCAGAACAGAAACATTTGCTGTTGTCCGCATTCAGGATAACGGCATTGGCATTCCACAGCCTGACCAGAATCGTATTTTTGAGCGTTTTTACAGAGTCAACAAAAGCCACTCCAAAGAAGTCGGCGGTACAGGATTAGGTCTTTCCATCGTCAAGCACGGCATGGCTTTGCATTACGGAACAATTCAACTCGATTCAGAAGAAGGAAAAGGCACTTGTATGACACTCTTCTTTCCGCTGTAATTTCCTCTTGACAAGTTTTCTGTTTTTGTATATAATAAATATAATGCAGTGTTCCCCTATGGTAATGCAGGGGAACTCTCTTTTATTTCACTCAGGAGGACGATTTTTTTATGATTCAGATTTTTAACACGCTTACTAATCAGAAAGAAGAATTTAAACCCATGCAGTCCGGTCAGGTCAAAATGTATGTTTGCGGACCAACTGTTTATAATTATATCCATATCGGCAATGCAAGACCGATTTGTGTCTTTGACGTGTTCCGAAGGTTTCTTCAATATATGGGCTTTCAGGTTACGTTCGTCCAGAATTTCACTGATGTCAATGACAAAATTATTAAACAGGCAAAACTTGAAAATATTTCTCCCGAAGAATGCGCTTTAAAATACATTCAGGCTTACCAGAAAGATGCACAGGGTTTAAATGTTCTCCCTGCGGACGTACACCCTAAAGTTTCTGAATTCGTCCCCAGAATTATTGACTTCATTCAGGTCTTAATTGACAAAGGCTATGCTTATCAGGCTGGCAGTGACGTTTATTATAAAACCAGAAAATTCCCTTCTTACGGCAAACTTTCCAATCAGTCGCTTGATGATTTGAATGCTGGTGCAAGAGTTGAAATCAATGAAATCAAACAAGACCCTCTCGATTTCGCCCTCTGGAAAGGCTGTGACCCTTCCGAACAGCATTGGGATTCCCCTTGGGGAACGGGTCGCCCCGGCTGGCATATTGAATGCTCCTGCATGGCAAAACACTGCCTCGGTGATACCATCGACATTCATGCAGGCGGTCATGATTTGATTTTCCCCCACCACGAAAACGAAATTGCACAGTCAGAAGCTGCTAATGATGCACCCTTTGCAAATTACTGGATGCATAACGGACATATCAACGTTGACCATAAAAAAATGTCCAAGTCAGAAGGTAATTTCTTCTTAACTAAAGACGTTGCCGAAACTTACGGCTATGAAGTCATTCGCTATTTAATGATTCAAGCCCAGTATCGTGCGCCCATGAATTATACTGTCGAACTCCTCAACGCCTGCAAAGCTTCTCTTGACCGCCTTTACCAGTGCAGAGAAACTTTGAAAAATGCCTTGAAAATTGCGCCTTCCGGTTCTCCTTCCGAACAGGCTCTGCAAACTTTCTCCAAATTAAAAGCTGATTTCATTCAGGCTCTTTCCGATGACCTGAACACCGCTGACGCTTTGACCGCTGTCTTTGAACTTGTCCGTGAACTGAATATCATGGCTTCTGATTCCAATACTCCTGTAGAACAGCTCCGGAAAGGTTCTGACCTTTTTGAAGAGTTAATTTCCGTTCTTGGTCTCCTCTACGAACGCAAAGAAAATACTATCCCTCAGGAAGTGCTTGCACTGGTCGAACAGAGAGCCGCTGCCCGTAAAGCCAAAGATTTCACAGAAGCTGACCGCCTTCGTGATGAAATCCGGAAACTTGGCTACGCTGTCAAGGAAACCCGTCAGGGCGTTGAAATTACAAAATTATCATGATACAGCCAAATCAAAAGAAAAAAACCCTTTCTGTGATGGGTATCTTCCTGCTGGCGGCGGCAGTCCTCAGCTTTCTTGTCTTTTACATTCTTGTCATGATTTCCCAGCAAAATTATCATTACATTGACCCTGATACCCTTGTATTCGTTCAGACACAGGAAATTCCGGAAGGTGCGCCCACTGCCATTATTCAAACTTCCCTCGGTGAAATCCGTGCTGTTCTCTACCCCGAATACGCTCCAAAAACCGTTTCTCAGTTCATTTCCCTTGCGGAAAAAGGCTGGTATGACAATACCTATATTTTTGACGTCAAAAACCCCGTTTATTTTTCCGCCGGTGCTTCCGATGCTTCTGGTACTTCCAAAACACCCGTCTTTGAAAATCAGGAGCAAGTACCTCAGGAACTTCACCAAAATCTCTGGCCGTTTGCCGGTGCGCTCTGTGCCGTCAATACTTCCAAAGATACCAGCTTTTCCAAACGTCTTTTCAAAACAGAAACCTTCTATTCCGGCAGTCAGTTCATGTTCTTAAACTCCGTTGACTTCTCTGATGAAACTTTCGTTTCTGAATTCCGTGAAGCTTCCGGCAGTCAGGAACTCGCTGACAAATTCATTCAGCTTGGCGGTGTCCCGAACTTCGCCCAGCAAATGACCATTTTCGGACAAGCTTACTCCGGTTTAGATGTTATCCGTCAAATTACCGCTCTTGAAACGCAGCAGACGGATACTTCCGGTTTCACACCCCCTGCACAGCAAGTTCAAATCCTTTCCATTCAAATTTCTTCCTACACACAGGAAGACAAAACCTTGAATCAGCTTGCAGATTCCCTCCAGTAACCTGTACTTTTTCACAAGTATTTTATTTCGCCGGCTTGGATTATTATTAAAAATTCTAAATACTTACAGGAAATTTGTATTTTCACTTTACAAATTTTCCGGAATGTTGTATAATATTCTTAATCAGGTGTCAGGTACATACACCTGCCGGTAATCTTTTCCAGAAAGAAGCACTGTCATGTTCAAATCAAAATTCCTGCCCCTTTCCCTCAGCCTGCTGTTGCTTACCGCTTCCGCCGGCTGCGGACGAAAACAAATTCAGCTTATGGATTTCCCTGTCCTGAATTATTCCCCGCCTCAGCAAAATGAGGAAATCGTCATCATGAAAATTAAAGACTACGGAGAAATTAAATTCAAACTCTTTCCCGACCTTCTCCCCGAAGCCTGCGAAAATTTTACGACGCTTGCCAATCAAGGCTATTATGATGACTTAATCTTTCACAGAGTCATTCCGGACTTCATGATTCAGGGCGGTGACCCTAAAGGTGACGGCACTGGCGGTGAATCCTGCTGGGGCGGTTTCTTTGACGGCGGTACTTCTAAACAGCTGATTCACCTCCCCGGTGCGCTTGCCTATGCAAACGGCGGTACGACTTCCACAGACGGCAGTCAATTTTACATCGTCACCGGTCAGCAAGTCGATACTTCCCTTCTGGACGACCTTACCGAAAACCAGAAAATGTACTTTTCCGCAGAAGCAAGAAATTATTATACACAGCTCGGCGGTGCGCCTTTCCTTGACGGAAATTATACCGTTTTCGGTCAAGTCATTGACGGTCTGGATATCGTCTTTCAAATCTCCCAGACTGAAACTGACGCTAATGATAAACCAAAAAATGCTGTGTATATAGAAAGTGTGAGAACAGAACCGTATGACAACTGTCAGATTCGCTGGTATCCAGCAGATTATCAATCAGAATCAGGAGTGCAATAAAAATAGAACACTCGTCATCAGAGGAGAGAATAACGTGGAGATGGAGAAATTTATCATCAATGGCGGTAACCCGCTGAAAGGCGACATATGGGTGAGCGGTGCGAAAAATTCAGCAGTAGCAATTCTTCCGGCCGTTCTCCTTCTCGATGTCCCTTGCATTATCGAAAATGTTCCTGATATCAGTGACGTCAATATCTGCCTCAAAATCCTCAAAGGTCTCGGCGCAGATATCCGGAAACTCCCTAGCGAAAGCACGATTGGCAGTACTTACTGGATTTCCTGCCAGAAAGTATCCAATGATTATGTCCCTTACGAAGAAGCCAAAAAAATGAGAGCTTCTTATTATTTCCTCGGCGCACTGCTCGGACGCTGCCACAGCGCAAGAGCTGCCATGCCCGGTGGCTGCCCTATCGGGGCAAGACCTATTGACCAGCATTTAAAAGCTTTTGAAATCCTCGGCGCAAAACAAATTATCAATGACCCCAATTCTGATATTGTCGCTTTACGTGCCGATACCCTTCAGGGCGATGTCATTAGTATGGACGTTGTTTCTGTTGGCGCAACTATGAACGCTATTTTAGCCGCTGTCAAGGCGGACGGAATTACTGTGATTGAAAATGCTGCCAAAGAACCCCATATTGTAGACTTAGCTAATTTCCTCAATTATATGGGCGCACACATCAAAGGCGCAGGTACAGATACTATCAAAATTAAAGGTGTCAAACACCTTTCCGGTAATGCCGGCGAAGGCTCTACTATGGATTATCGCTATTCTGTCGTGCCAGACCAGATTGAAGCCGGTACATTCATGATTGCCGCTGCTGCTACCAGAGGTGATGTCACTGTCAGAGGCGTTATCCCGAAACACCTCGAAGCCATTACTGCAAAGCTCCGTGATGCCGGTGTCACTGTCGAAGAACTTGAGGACGAAGAGGCGGTACACGTTTCTGTCAAAGAAGATGTCACCCTGAAACCTACTAATATTAAAACTGAACCTTACCCCGGTTTCCCGACTGACATGCAGCCACAAATGGCCGTTCTCTTAACCCTTGTTGACGGTCAAAGCACAATTACAGAAAATGTCTGGGAAGACCGCTTTCTCTACGTCAAACAACTCGCTAAAATGGGCGCACAAATTGATATTACCCAAAGCGGCGCACTGATTCACGGCAGTGCCGTTTTGCAAGGTACACTTGTAGAAGCTTGTGACCTCCGTGCTGGTGCAGCGATGATTATTGCAGGCCTTGCCGCTTCCGGTCAAACTGCTATTACCGATATCCGCCATATTGAACGTGGCTATGATGATATCGCCGGCAAGCTCCGAGGTATCGGCGCAGACATCTTTAAAATCTGATATTCCCCCTCAGGCAGTACGTTTCCCTGTACTGCCCTGCTTTTTCTCCCAGAGGTGATAGTTCTTTATGGCGAAATTCTTCCCCTTGTTCAGCTCCAGCAAAGGCAATGCTTCTTTTGTCGGCTCAAACGCAAAAGGCTTTCTTATCGATGCTGGTGTCTCCTGTAAAAAAATTTTAAATGCCCTTGCCTGCAATGACATTGACAAAACTGCTGTCAAAGGCATTTTCATTACGCACACGCATTCTGACCATGTCAAAGGACTGAAAGTTCTTTCCAAACAGCTCAAAGTCCCTGTTTACGGTTCTTCCCTCACGCTGGAAATGCTTTCTCATCAGGATTCTGTTGCTCCTGATGTACCGCTTTGTCCTGTGAATACCAATGCAGTGGAATGTGCAGACTGTTTGATTTCGGCATTTCCCACTATGCATGATGCTGTTGGTTCTGTCGGCTACCGCATTCAGACCAGTGACAACAAACTTTGTGCTGTCTGCACAGATTTAGGCATTGTCACCCCTCAGGTTAAAAACGCTTTAACCGGCTGTGACATGGTGCTTTTAGAAGCCAATTATGACCCTTCCATGCTTTGGAACGGCTTATATCCTTACGAACTCAAACGCCGTATCACTTCCGAATACGGTCATCTTTCCAATGAAGATTCTGCTCAGTTTGCAGATTACTTAATTCGTTCCGGTACAACAAGATTACTTTTAGGGCATTTAAGCCCGCACAACAATACCCCTGTTTTAGCCTCTGCAACCGTTTCTGAAGGCTTGAAAGCCTTTCGCCGGAATTATGACTATCTGCTTGGCATTGCCCCCGCAGAATCCGCAGGAGGTGCTGTTATTTTCTGATGAACATTTCTTTAATCACGGTCGGCAAACAAAAAGAACCGCATTTCATACAGGCGCAGGAACTTTATCAGAAACGGCTTTCCCCTTTCTGTAAATTCTCTTTTCTGCAACTTCCTGCTGTCAGATTGCCGGATAACCCTTCTGACAAGGAAATTTTAAAAGCACTTTCTCAGGAAGCGGAACTCATTCAGAAAAATTTAAAAGGCCTGTTTATTCCTCTGTGCATTGAGGGAAAACAACTGGACAGTTTACAGTTTTCCGAACTTTTAACCAGAAAAATTCCTTTGCAGAATTCTGCTGTTTCGTTTGTCATTGGGAGTTCATTCGGTTTAGACCAGTCTTTGAAAAATTCTGCTTATTTCAAACTTTCCATGTCTGCAATGACCTTTCCTCATGCGCTTGCTTCGGTCATGCTGATGGAGCAAATTTACCGTGCTTTCCAGATTGAAAAAAATACTGGTTATCATAAATAATTTTTATTTTAAAGAAGGTATGCTTTATGAAAAAATCTATGACGCTTTCTTATGAAGTCGGCGAAAATCTTTATTTAAACGTGACAAATCAATGCTCTTGCAACTGCATTTTCTGCATTCGCAAAAATGATGACGGGGCTTACGGTTCTGACCCGCTCTGGCTGGAACATGAACCTTCTCTCCAAGAATTTCAAAAAGATTTACAACAGCGTGATTTCTCCAAATATCAGGAAATTGTATTCTGCGGTTACGGTGAACCCACAATGCGCCTTGACTTTATCTGTGAACTGGCACAATGGATTCACTCTGTTCACCCTGAAATCCCTCTCAGATTAAATACAAACGGTCTTGCAGATATTTACTCCCCCTCTCAAAACGGCACATCTGCTCAACTTGTTTCCAACTGCTTCCAGAAAGTTTCCGTCAGCCTGAATGCCGGCAATATTGAAACTTACCTTTCTGTCACCAATCCCAGAAATAAACCTGAAAACGCTTATCATACCATGCTTGCTTTCGCCCTTGCCTGCAAAGCCAACGGCTTGGAAGTCTCCTTCACTGTTGTGGACGTTATCCCCCCTGAAGAAATTCAGCTTGCCCAGCAAGTCGCTGATGATTTGCATATCCCCCTGCATGTCAGAAATTATATCTCTTAATCCATATTTTACACAAATTTCAGTGTTCTGCTTTGTGCAGAATGCTGATTTTTTTGTTTTTTCTGAATCTTTTCAAAAAAATTGTATATTTCCATACATTTTTCCCCTCTTTTCACTGTACTAGTGAAAGGAGGTTTTTTCATGAATAAAAAATCAGATACCCAGCTTGTGCTGAACGGCCTTAAAAAATTAGCTTTCGGAAAAGTCAATGACCCCATTTCTCTTGTCTTTGCAGAAGATATTCCTCCCCCTTCCGCTCTTGCAAAAATGAATCTCTTTAATGTCTCCTCTGTGAAACGGGTCAAGGGCGGTGGTGTCGAAATTCAGTTCTTCGACCGGCAAAAAGCTCTCGAAAAACTTTACGATTACGCCCTCTCTACTCAAAATGACAAAGTTTCTGAAAATTTACTGAAAGCCCTTACTTCCACAGCGTCCGGAGATGATGACCATGCACTTTAATACCTTCTCCCCAAAACAGAAATTAGTCCTCCGGTGGTGGTCTCTCCCAGAATATAAAAGCTTTGATGCGCTTATCTGTGACGGCTCTGTCAGAAGCGGTAAAACGTTCTGCATGTCTTTCAGCTTTATCTGCTGGGCAATGGCAAGCTTTCAAAATACTTCCTTTGCTGTCTGCGGTAAAACCATTACTTCTGCGGAACGTAATCTCATTCGCCCCCTTGTCCAGCTTCTGGAAGAAAGCGGTTTTACTGTCCGTCAGTTTCTTTCCAAACATTATCTTGACATTACAGCTGTCGGCAGAACAAACCGTTTCTATCTTTTCGGCGGAAAAGATGAAGGCTCTGCTTCCATGATTCAAGGCATGACCCTCGGCGGTGTCCTCTTTGATGAAGTCGTCCTTATGCCACGTTCTTTCGTGGAACAGGCCGTTGCAAGATGCTCCCTCCCCAATGCAAAGCTCTGGTTTAACTGTAACCCCGAAAATCCGTACCACTGGTTCTATCAAGAATGGATTCTTAAGAAAAAACAAAAAAATATTTTTTACCTGCATTTCACTATGGACGATAACCCTGCACTTTCTGAATACGTGAAAGACCGTTATACCAGAATTTACACAGGCGTTTTCTATGAACGCTTCGTTCTTGGAAAATGGACAGTTTCTCACGGTGTCGTCTATCCGATGTTCAATCCGCTCCGCCATATCGTTGAAGAAGAAAACTTCCCTCAAAATTTTTCCCGTTATGTCATTTCCTGCGATTACGGTACTGTTAATCCCACTTCTATGGGGCTCTGGGGCGAATATCAAGGCACTTGGTACAGAATTAAAGAATATTACTACGACTCCAGAAAAGAAGGCTTTCAGCGCACAGATGAAGAACATTATACCGCTCTGGAACGTCTCGCCGGTTCACTTGAAATTGATTCCGTCATTGTTGACCCTTCCGCTGCAAGCTTTATCGCCTGTATCCGCTCCCATCAGCGTTTTAAAACCATAAAAGCCGAAAATGATGTCATTTCCGGTATCCGCCATGTCAGTGACATGCTCGCTCAAAATAAAATCCTCTTTCACCCCTCCTGCCGTGATATTTTAAGAGAATTTTCAGAATACTGCTGGGACTCCAATTCCGCCAAAGATGTCCCCAGAAAAGAATTTGACCATGCTATGGACGATATGCGCTATTTCGTCAGTACTATCCTTTTCGGCAGAAAAGATAACTTCTTTGCCCTCTCCGTTACAAGATAACCCTTTCAGAAAGGAGTTGAATTTATTTGAACTTCCGCAAAAAATCTCCTTCTCTCCCTGCCGTGCAGACTGCCGGCGCAAGAACTGCCTATGATTTCCCCGTTCAATTCTACACTTACGATTTGTTTGACAAAGTCCGCCGTACTGTTCCGGTCATTGATGCCGCTATTTCTAAAATTATCCGTTTGATTGGCTCATTTCAAGTCATTTGTGATGACCCCAGACAACAGGACGCTTTAAACGACTTCTTCCGGAATGTGCCTGTCGGTTTAACAGGTCAGTCCATTTACTGTTTTATTGACAGTTATCTGGACAGCCTTCTTGTTTACGGAAATGCTGTCGGTGAAATTGTCTTTCATTCCAAAAAGTCCTGTATTGCCGGACTTTGGAACGGCAATATTGCAGATATTTCCGTCAAAGCCGGTTCTTCCCCTATGGAACGTCAGTATCTTCTCCGCAGACAGGACGGAGATTATCTTCTTCCTTATCCGGAACGCATACTCTTTACAGCTCTTAAACCCCCAAGCGGTGGTATTTATGGTGTTTCCATTCTGCAAGGGCTTCCGGCACTTGCGGACATTCTGCTCAGAATTTACGAATGTATCGGTCAGAATTTCGACCGTGCAGGCAATATCCGCTATGCAGTCACTTATAAGCCTTCCTCTGACGGCTCTGATATGGCCTTTGCGAAAGAACGTGCCGAAACAATCGCAAGAGAATGGTCAGCCGGTATGCAGGCCGCAAAATCCGGTGAAATCCGTGATTTCATTTCTGTCGGTGATGTCGGTATTAAAGTCATTGGCGCAGACGGCAATATGCCCGATGTCGAAATTCCTGCCCGTCAGCTTCTTGAACAAATCATTTCCAAACTTTCCGTTCCCCCCTTTCTTCTCGGCTTAAACTGGTCTTCTACTGAAAGAATGTCCGCTCAACAAGCGGATATCCTCACTTCTGAATTAGAATACTACCGCCGTCTCTTAGAACCCGTCATTCTTAAAATTGCAAGAACTTTCCTGCAAAGTCAAGGTTCTTTCTCAGACATTTCCCTTTCATGGGACTATATCAATCTTCAAGATGAAATTGAACTTGCTCATGCAAGGCTTTATTCCGCTCAGGCGCAGGAAATTGAATCCCGCTTGTCATAATTTTAAATCTTTTAGGAGGTATTTTTTTATGTATCAGTATGAATCTGTGAAACTCGAAAAAGGTATGTACCATCTTACAAACAAAAGCTTTTTGCAAGCCCTTGAAGAAGCTGACCCTTCTTCTCAGTATTCCGGCTCTCCGCTCGCTAATCTCGATGCTTATGAACGTCAGCTGAAACGTTTTGATATTCACGTCTCCGGCTCTAACTGCGATAAAGTAGAAAAATTCTTCACCACTACTGAAAGTGCTGTCCTTTTCCCTGAATTTATCCGCCGTGCTATCCTGCAAGGTATGGAAGATACCTTCCTCCCTGAAATTGTCGCTCTTGAGTCTAAAACAAACTGCTCCAGCTATTACGGCTGTGACTTCTCTGACTCTAATGCTTATACAACGACTTCCGCCGGAAATGCGCTCCCGATTACTTCTATCATAGAAGCTGTTTCTACTACCGCTCTCCTCAAGTACGGCAGAAATATTCAGGCAACTTATGAGGCTATCCGTCAGCAGAGACTGAATATCTATGAACGCATTCTCCGCAGAGTCGGCATGAGACTTGCCGGAAGCATTGCAGAAAGAGCAATTACTGTCCTGAAAAATGTTTCTAATAACACTACTAAAATTTCTGTTGCAACGGCTAATTTCAATTACAACAATCTTGTTGCACTGTACGGCGGATTTACCAGCTTCAAAATGAAAATCCTGCTCGCTTCTCCCGCTAATATCGCAAAAATCCTCACCATGAGCCAGATGATTGAAATTTCTTCTCAGAATGTGAACGAAATCCGTATGCCTTTCGGAACAAAACTCATCACCTGCGCTCAGATTGATGATAATACCATTCTCGGACTTGATTCTGATTTTGCGCTCGAACAAATCCAAAATGGTGATTTAGTTCTCGAAACAGATAAAATTATTGAACGTCAGCTGGATTCTATTACTGTTTCTGCTAGTATGAACTTCCGCCCCTTTATCGCAGATGCTACCAGACAGCTGGCTCTTACCTGATTTCCGCAGAGAGACTTTTCTCTCTGCATTCCCTATGAAAGGAGAATTGCTTATGACAAATCTTGAAAAAATTAACCAGTTTGCCAGAAGAGAACTCTCAGAAGAAGAAGTATATCTCTTTGATATCATTCTCTGTGATAATAACATTGACCGTGACTGTGAAGCCTTTTCTGAAAAAGCCCTTGAACAGATGCAGAAACTCTTTATCGGCAAAACCGGCATTTTTGACCATAATCTCAAATCCGCCGGCCAGACAGCAAGAATTTATGATACGGAACTGGTGCGCTCCCCTGACCAGCTCACCAAAGACGGCAGACCATTGATTTCTTTAAAAGCCAGTGCTTATATGATTCGTACCAGCTCCAATGCCGATTTTATAAAAGAAATTGATGCCGGTATCAAAAAAGAAGTCAGCGTTTCCTGCCATGCCGGAAAACAAATTTGTTCCGTTTGCGGTCAGGAGAAAAAAAATGCTTCCTGCCGTCACGTCTCCGGCAAAATGTACGGTCAGAAATTATGCTTTACTATATTAGACGATATTCAGGACGCTTACGAATGGAGTTTCGTTGCCGTTCCTGCTCAAACTGCTGCCGGTGTTACCAAATATTTTCACTCTGCTTCCGCTCCCGATTCTCAGCTGAATGACCTGCTTTCCGAACTCGAACAGCAAATGCGCTCCGAAGTTCTCACACTTTGCCGGAATCAGTCCCAAGAACCTGTTTCAAAAGCCCTTTGCATCGCTTCCGAAAAAATGGACTTGCGGGAACTTCTCGCATTTAAAAAATCTCTTCTGGAACAGGAACTTTCCCTCCGGAATGCTGAAGTACAGCTTGCAGATTTCCGTCAAAAACTGTCTTAAGGAGGTCTTTTCTCATGGACATGCAAATGATTTATTCCCTTTTCCGGCTTTTCTCCGGTGAGGAAGATTCTCAGAAATATATGCCTATTTTAACCGCTTCTGTGCAGGAAGTCAAGGCTTCTCTTTTAAATCCGGATTCTGAACAGGAAGTCAGGCTTTGTTATCTTGCCGCTGCTGTTGCCAATCTCCGCTATACACAAATGTTCGGCGCACAGCAGAAAGCCCTTGCCACTTATGCCGGCAATGTCGCTAAAGAATCTGACCTTTCCCATCAAATCCGTTTTGCAGAACAGCTTGTCCGTTCTTATAAATCCCTTTGTGCTGACCTTGTGCAGGAACAGGAGTTTTTCTTTGCCGGTGTTCGGGGGTGAACTGCATGAATGAACTGCTTGCTATGCTTCTGAATCTTTTCCGAAATCAGCCGGATTCTGAATTCCTTGAAGTTTACGCTTCTTTTGATATGCTTCCTGTTTCTTCCAAATCTAAAAAATTATTTCTTGTCATTTCTCCTGAAACTTTCCGCATGTCGCAGGCCTTCCCTGACGGAAATTCCGGTATTTCACCATTTACAGCGGATTTTCGTTTTTCTCTCCTGTCCTCCATGAATACCCCTCATGAAAAATTGCTGGAATATTTCTATTCCGTGCTTGTCCCCAAACTGCATGATTCCAACTGCTTCCTCTGTGAAATGCAGTCCGATTCTCCTAAAATTGACCTTAAATTGCAGAAACTTGTCTATTCCGGTCTGTTCCGGCTGAAAGGCTTGTATATCCCTGAACAGGAGGTGCTTCCGTGAGTTATGTCATTCAAAATTTAAAAACCTTTCCTGTCATTCTGGGAAATGTGACAATTTATCTTTCCGGCTGTCAGCTCTCTGCAAGCAGTACCCTCAAAGAAGCCGGTACTGCTGACGGTTCTTTCGTCCTTTCCGGCTACTGGCCACAAGGTTGCCGTATTAAATTAAACGGCAAATTAACACCCGACATTCCCCCTGAAACCGTCATTTACCAGCTCACACAAATGATGCTCCTGAAACAAACTGTCACTCTTGGAAAACTTTCCTATTCCAATGCCATGCTCTGCGGTTATACCCTTTCTGAAAAACAAGATGTTCCTGAACTTTCCGTTCTTTTCTACTGTCCGGAAAATCCTGTTCTCCTACAAGAGGTGAATGCTTCATGACTTCACCTTTGACGCTTTCCCTCTGGCACGGTCAGGAATGTACCACCCGTTCCCAATGCCTTTCCTTTTCTCTGGACAAAGAAATTTATACTCCTTATGATACCCTTTCAGCGGAATTTTTAGCAGATTCCGTGGATTACTCCCTCATTGACAGAATTTCCCTTGATTTTGAAACTGCCTGTATTTTTAACGGTCTCCCCGATGAAATCCGTCAGTATCAGAAAAATCATACTGCTTTTGTCAGAATCAAGTCTAAAAGTTTTACTTCCCTTCTTCTACAAAATGAACTCGAAGCCGGTATGCACAGCAATTTAACTGTGGAATCTCTTTTGACAAGTTTCTATCAATTTCCGTTCGTCACTTATGAAAATCTTTCCGGAAGTGGCTATATTTTCGTGAAAGCCGGTAATACTATGTGGGACGGTGTTGTCAGTTTCGGCTATAAGCTTACTGGTCATTATCCTTATGTTCTTCAAAATCATATCTGTTTTTCTCCCCCTCAGAACCGCCCTGAACATTCTTTCACAGCAAATCAAATTTTGGAATCCGGTTCAGAATTCAATACCACCAGACTTATCAGCCATTACCACATGGAGGACATTCTCGGCAATCCCAACGGCTACCAGCAGGAAAACCCTTTTGCTTCCGGTCTGCATATCGTCCGCCATAAACAAATTCCTTTTGACAATTCTTTCCGTCATGACCCTGATTCTGCTTTAACATTCCGAAATCATTACTCCAACAGGGCTTCCCGTGCAAAATACCTCATTTACAACGGTTTCCGAAATGAAACGCTTGGCGACAGCATTTCTTATAACACGTTCATTCAAAGTCAACCGCTTTGCAGAATGCATGCTTCATTCAGTGCAAACGGTTTCCGGACAATGCTCTGGTGTTATCAGGACAGTTTCTACTAATTCTTCCAGTTTTGCAAAACTGTTTTTATAAATGTAAAAATGTCTCTGTTCCGTCTGGAAAAGAGACATTTTTCTAATAAGTAAAGCGACTGCCTTTCGACAGCCGCTGGACGTATTTTTTTAGTTATCTGGGTTCGCAAATCAGCTTGATTGCAGTACGGTCTTCACCATCAATCTGAATGCTCGCAAATGCTGGAATACAAATTAAATCAATGCCGATTGGCGCAAGATACCCCCTTGCAACTGCTATGGACTTAATCGCCTGATTGGCAGCTCCAGCTCCAACTGCCTGAATTTCTACATTTTTGTTTTCACGAATAACTCCTGCAATAGCACCTGCAACAGAATTTGGAACAGAACGGGAAGATACTTTTAAAACTTCCATACAATAACCTCCTGCGTAGTATTAAATAATAATAGATTTTAGCAGACAAAAATATAAAATTTTTGCCTTAGCTTTATTATACTACATTCTTTATAAAATTGCAATAGTTTTTTGAAAATTTGTGAATTATCTCACAATCAGGGGTTGAATTTTCGTACATTTACCACATTTTTTTTCAAATTCCAGTAAAACGCCGTTTAAATAACATGTGCCTCTGGCTTCCTGATAGCGTCTGGGAATGTGAAAATGCATTCGGTCTAAAGCAATTTTTTTATCTGTTCCAAGAATGGAATCTTCTGCGCCGGTCATGCCTGCATCTGTCAAATAGCCTGTGTGCGCTTCTAAAATACAGGCATCTGCTGTCTGCACATGCGTATGTGTGCCAATGACTCCGGTGACTCTTCCGGCTAAATGAAAACCCATTGCTCTTTTTTCAGAAGTCGCTTCTGCATGAAAATCTACAAATATATTCGGTGTGTTCAGTTCTTTTAAAATGTTGTCTGCTGTGGTAAACGGATTTTCTAAATTTTCCATGAACAGCACACCCATTAAATTGACAACAGCCACCTGACAGCTCCCCATGTCTAATACAGTAATGCCTTTCCCCGGACAGGCTTCTCCATAATTTGCCGGTCGGATAATGCAGTCATTTTCATAGATTTTGAAATCCGTCTTTCGCTGAAATGCGTGGTTGCCTGTTGTAATTACATCTGCTCCCGCCTGAAAAATCTGCTCTGCGGAATACGCTGTAATTCCGTTGCCGTCTGCTGAATTTTCACCATTGACAATGACAATATCTGCTTGATACTGCCGTTTCAGTTCCGGCAAACGCTTTCTTAAAAACTGACAGCCAACATTTCCCACCACGTCACCAATAAATAATAATTTCATTTACTACCTCCAGTGATTTTGGCAATCAGTTCGTCAATAGATTCTTTGGAATCGTAATAACTTCTTGTGCATTCGGGTTTTTTCTCCGGTACGGGAATCGGTTCAGGCTCAGGCTCAGGAATCGGCTCAGGTTCAGGCTCAGGAATCGGCTCAGAAATATGCATTGTCGGCGGTTCTTCTGCAACAATTGGAATATGTGCCGTTTCCGTTTCAAACGCATTCGGCTTGGGTAAATGCATAGTATCCGGAAAAGGTGTTTCTTCTATCGGCTCTAATTTCCGTATGGGCTTGATTTTGTCCTGCTTCTTCTGTACAGGCTTTTCTTCCGCTTCTTCTTCTACATATTCATAAGCTTCTTCCCCGAACAGCGCACGAAGCAGAAAGACCGGTATCTGCAAAAATATTCCCCCTGCACAGCATAAAATGAAAATTATCGGCACTGCTACAAGCCCTGCTGAAAGCAAAGACTTCTGGTCTGGAAAATATTCCGCTAATGACGGAATACAAAAATCTATCAGCGTATCCCCTAAAATCAATGCAGCTATCATTCCCCCCGATGCATTCGAGAAAAAACGATTTACTGCTGTATCTTTTTTCTTGTCACTGTGAAAGAAACTTAATGTCAGTAATGCCGTCATTAAAGCTGGTAATGCTGCCATGCTGTCAAACTGCGGATAATATAATATCCCTCTCTGCGTACAAATATACATCACAGCTGCTGTTTGCAGTCCGCATAATAATAGTAATAATACTAAATATGCCCCTCTGCTTAAACTCTTTGCATACTTCCGGACAAATGCACCCCCGATAAACCCTGCAAACGGTGCAAGCATTTTACACCACTCCGGAATCAGATACTTCCCAGAAAGTACCAGCATCGGCTGTAATGTACTCACACCTGCTGTCACAGCTAAAAATGCAAGCCTTGCATTATACGTCTTTAATTCCCGAAACGCTGCACTCAGAAACGGCGCAAATAATAACAGCATGACATACATTCCTGCAAATTTTGCTGTATCCGTTGCCGTGAATGAACGCATCATATCCAGCAATTCTTCTTTCGTCAGATATTCGTCCAGAATTAACCGCTTCCCTAATAAGGCAATTAAACTGCTTACAACATAAATATAGAACAGCCTTAACAGCGAAGTAACATGATGCCATGAAAGATGCTTTTTGCTCATGACATACCCCACACACCCCGATAACAGCATTGCACCCGAAAGACAGTACCATCTGCCGGCTACCATCATTGTGCTGTCCTTTGTAACAGGCATTTCCATAAATCCGACTGCTTTCATATACTCCAGCATCAGCAATAAGATTGCTCCGAATACTGCCAGAAAATCTGCACAAAGATATTTGCCTTGATTTTTTTCCTCAGACATTTTGACCTCCTACTGTTTCACTCTGTTCTTCCGGAAATGCCAGATTCTGCGATAATGCAAAATTACTATATCCCTTCTTTTCCGTCACGTCTGCAATCACTTTCAGCCATTCCGGCAAATGTACCGGCGTTGCAATGTCCGGCAGTTCTATTTCCAGTGTTGCATATCTTTGGCTGAAATCATAAATATCGATTTCTAAAAGCTGATTTTCATAAGGAATACAGCATCTGATTTTCCGGACACTCTGGTGTGTCTTGTCTGCTTCTTTCAGCAGTTCCAAATATTGCGCTTCTGAAATCGTATCTTCCAGTTCAATCCGCTCTCCAAAGCCAATTTTTCTCTTTCTGGTGTAAGTGTATTCCCATTGCCCTTGTTTTCCACGTTTGCGCACTCTCCGGACAAAGCCGTCTTCTTTGAATATTAAATACGTCTGTGTAATATCATCTGTTCGGCAGTCCGGCATTTGCTGAAGCATTTCCAAATCCGGTTTCTGAATTAAATATTTTCGTTCAATTTCTCTTGGAAGTTCTGACTTATTCATATATCCATTCCTTTTATATCCGTTTTGCTCTGGAAATTTTCACTGTTGACAATGAAACGCTTGTGTGTGCCGTGGCCGATTTCTCCCACATTGTCCCGTGCAGTGACTTTGAATGTAATTTCCCGTCCGTTGACTGCAATAATTTCGGCTTCTGCATAAACAAGCATATTTTTCGGTGTGGAGGCCGTATGCTCAATATGCAAAGATGTTCCGACCGTTGTTTCAGTCTCGTCTAAAAACGGCTTCACTGCTGCACAGGCGGCTTCTTCCATCAGTGCCGCCATGGAAGGTGTTGCAAATACTTTTAAAGAACCGCTCCCCACAGCAATGGCTAATTTATCTGTTGTTACTTTAGTGTAAACTTCAGCATTTTCGCCGATTACAATTTCTTTCATAAAATTTCAAACTGCTACTCAAAATATGGACAAATATACCCATATTGAGAAAATTCCTGCTTCGCCCTGTATGCTTTTGATAGTGACAAGTCACTATCTACTGCTACTCAAAATATGGACAAACATATCCATATTGAGAAAATTCCTGCTTCAACCTGTATGCTTTGGAGAATGACAAATCTTTCTCTACTCACAAGTTCGTGTACAGTCCACAGGCGTAAATTCCCGTATAGCCTACGGTACATATTTACAGTTACGTTTCGGTGTATCCTGTAAATTTTCTCTGGTAGCTTTTCCTTTCATAATAATAAAATAAATTTTCGTTACATTACCATTGACCAACTGCACCCACAGGGTACTGTCCCCTTGTTATGCCGTAATATTTCAGCCGGCAAGGGCTTCATTTCCGCAGTTCCGCCTGCTGTAAAGTCAGCACGAACTATACCATGGCTGTCATAAATTCTGGTATCTTCGGACATAAATTCTGTCACATTATCCGCTTGTGTCAAGAGAATCTCTTATCCTGAAGAAATTCTTTTCCGCCTGGGCATTTTTGTCAGCATTTATCTATATTTGACTATATTTTCACCTCCTGTTTAGTAACTCACAAGTTCATGTACAGTCCACAGGCGTAAATTCCCGTATAGCCTACGGTACATATCTACCATTGCTTTATGATGCAATTTGATAGATTTGACAATCTCTCAGATTTAAGCTTGCATTGAAATCTCTGTCTGCTGTATATCCACATTCAGAACAGATATAGACTCTATCCGACAATTTCAAATCAGATTTGATACAGCCACATTGATGGCACAATTTGCTTGACGGATAAAATCTGTCCACTAATCGGAGCGCAATACCATATTCTTTGCATTTTGCAGTGAGCTTTGTCCTGAAATCAAAGAATTTCTGTTGTGCAATTGCTTTTGAAAGATGTCTGTTCTTCATCATACCTCTAATATTCAGATTTTCAAGTGTCATCCACATTGGCTTGGTTTTCACCAGTTCAGAAATCACTTTGTTAATATAATCAGTTCTGATACAGTCAAGTCTGTGATGAAGTCTTTGTACTTTCAGCGTTTGTTTCCGGATATTCTGTCGAGTAGCTTCTCCTTTCAGGTTATTTGGTAATTTTTTCAGACTTTCGTATTTCCTCGAAAGTTTTCTCTGCTGTCGTTTCAGACTTTTTTCAAGTTTTCTGATATGGACAGATTTGTTGATATTTGCAAAGAATCTGCCGTCTGAACAGACTGCAAATTCTTTCACACCTAAGTCAATGCCAATTCCGAAATCATTCAGAGTGGGCTTTTCAGGTTCAGTTTCTTCCACTAAAACAGAAACATAATATCTTCCTGCTTTCATGGAGACTGTACCACTTTTAATCATATGTGTTTCTGAATTTGTTGGAATATAGCCTTTTTCTTTCAGCCTTACCCAATCCAGAGTAGGAATTTTGATTCTGTGCCGTTCGCAGGAAATGGGCTGTGTTTTTCCATTTCTTACAAAATACATTTTCACGTCAGAATTCCTTTTCTTCTTCCATCTTGGGAATTTAGTTCTGTGTTCAAAAAAGTTTCTGAATGCTCTTTGGGCGTTCATGATGCTCTGCTTGACGGATTTACTGCTAACTTCCTGAATCCATAAAAATTCAGGATTTTGTGGAAAATACTCATTATTCAGCCATTTTGAAAATTCATAGCCTGAAACGAATCTTTCTTCTTTTTCATAGATTTCTTTATTATGTGCAAGATAAAAATTGTAAACGAATCTGCACACACCGATTGTTCTGTGAATGATTTGCTTTTGTTTAAGTGTAGGGAAGATTTCAGTTTTATAGCTTCTTAGCAATTTCTTCATCCCCCTTAATCTTATTTTTGTATTTTCTCAGTCCATAAATCCTCCTTTTTTACTCCAGTAACATGCCCTGTTCCTTGGCTGCCTGAATGATTTCTTCTGCAAATGCAGAAAGGCTCTGACTTCCGTCTGCAATTACACTGCAATTTCTGTTTGTGACCTGTTCAGCGTGAATTTGATGCTTTTTCCATGAAATGCCGCCTTTTGTATAATTTAACAGCATGGGGTGAATCCGGTCAAGTGCATTTGCAAATTTCGCTTCCGGTGTTTCCCGTGCTTCAAATTCTTCCCATAATCCTCTATATTCTTTTGCCTGTTCTTCCGGCAATAACGCAAATATCCGGTCAGCGGCTTTCTGTTCTCGCTGTGCCTTGTCCTGATTGCCTTTCTCATCATAACAGTATGTGTCGCCTGCATCAATTTCCACAACATCATGCATTAACACCATTTTCATCACATGCAGAACGTCCACTTCTTCCCGTGCGTGTTCTGCTAAAATACTTGCCATCACGGCTAAATGAAAACTATGTTCTGCATCATTTTCCTGACGGTCTTCATGCAAAACCAGCGTCTGCCGGTAAATATTCTTTAATTTGTCCAGCTCTAAAATAAATGCGATTTGCTGGGAAAATCGTTCTTTCTCCATGCGCTCACCCCAAAAGATTTTTTCTTTCTTTTTCTGCTAAAATTCTGTAAACACTGTCGTTAATCCGGCTTTCTGAAATTCTTCCGTTTGCAACGGCATTTTCTAAAGCCTGTACAGAACTGTTTAAATCAGCTGGCATTAAAATGATATCTACACCAGCTTCTACTGCCAGTACTGCCGCATCTCCGGCACTGTAACTCCCTGCAATGGTATTCATCTGGAAAGAGTCTGTAATAATAATGCCATTGAAATTTAATTCATTTCTGAGCCAGTCCGTGCATACTGTGTACGATAAACAGGAAGGTCTGCTTTCTCCTGCGCCTGTGATAATCTGATGACTGACCATCACAAAATCCGCTCCGGCTTCAATCCCTGAGCGAAATGGCTTGAATTCTGCATTTCTTAATTCTTCCAGACTTCTGTCAATTAAAATTTTATCATCATAGTGTGCATTGCCGTCTTCCGCACCTAATCCGGGGAAATGCTTTAAAGTCGCTGAAACTCCGGTATTTTGCAAGCCCTGCACAACTCCGGAAACCATATTTCCGACTATTTCCGGATTGTCGCTGAAAATTCTGTTTCCCAGTTCATTTCCGGCATTTAAATTCACATCTGCCACTGGTGCGAAATCGACATTAAAGCCAAACTGACCAATGTCATTTCCCAGCGTCTGCCCGATGCTGTAAGCTTCGTTCCAGTCGTTACGGCTTCCATATTCTGCCATAGGGCTGAAAGCAGTTGTGCCTAATTTTTTCGCACATCTTGCCACAAGTCCGCCTTCTTCATCAACGGCAAGAAACATTCCGACACCGGTATTTCTTGCGTAATTCTGCGTATTTTCCAGCATGGCGGAAGTCTGCCCCCATGACTGTAAATTGTTTGCAAAATAAATGAACCCTCCGACCGGCTGTTCATAAATGCATTGTTCTGTCCATGAACCGGCTTGTGTTACTGTGCCTGCACCAGTCAGCATTTCCGGTGTAACAATGAACATTTGATAAATCTTCTGCTCTAAAGTCATCTGATTTAAAATATCCCATGCATTCCCTGTGAAATGCTGGATTTCCGGTTCAGTTGTTTCAGGAATTGTTTCAGGCGGTGCAGTTTGAACGGTTGTTGTTGCCGTTGTGGTCTGTACTGCTGGCTTTGCAGTTGTATTTAAAGTTGTATTTACAGTAGTATTTGCAGTTGCTTTTTCAGCAGTCTTTTCAGTGACGAAAACTTTCACAGTTTCTGTGACTGTTGTCTGAATTGCAGTTTCTGAAACAGTTGTCTGTACTGTTGCAAGTTCAGAATCAGATTCTGTTTCAGAACCTGATTCTGTTGCTTGTGCTTTGGGAACGCTGACAGGCTTCACAGCTTGTAATTTTGTTTCTTCTGCCTGTTCCGTGAATGTTTCTGTTTCCGTGACAAAAGTTTCCAAATTTTCCAGTTGCGTTTGTTCAATTTTTATTCCGCACCCTGTACAGCTGAGAACGAAAATTCCTGCCAGTAACAGAGAAATTTTCTTCATCAATACGCTTTGCCCCATAATACCATATGTTTTGCCGGTTTTCCACAGCAAACGCATACATCAGAAATTTGCTTCTGCTCAAAGGGAATGCATCTTGACCCTGCGCCAGTCTGTGCCTTCACTTCATCTTCACAAGCTTCTTCACCGCACCACATGGCTTCAATAAAGCCGTCACCTTTTTCATTCAGCACCTGATTGATTTCGTCAATGGTTTTGCACTGGTAAGTTCTTTTGTTACGGTTTTCTAAAGCTGCCTGATATAAACCGTCATGCACTTCCTGAAGCTTCTGCTGTACGCTTTCAATCAGCGTATCCAGTGAAATGCTTGTTTTTTCGCCATTGTGACGGGTTGCAACAATGCATTGATTTGCTTCAATGTCACGAGGTCCAATTTCTACACGAACCGGAACGCCTTTCATTTCATATTCTGCGAACTTCCAGCCCGGAGAATTTTCAGAATCATCTAATTTCACACGAATGCCGGCATCTTTCAACTGCTGGTACAATTCATGTGCTTTTTCAAGTACGCCTTCTTTATGCATTGCTGCCGGAACAATAACGACTTGAATCGGAGCAACTGCCGGAGGTAATACTAAACCGTTATTATCACCATGTGTCATGATGATTGCACCAATCAATCTGGTTGTAACGCCCCAGCTTGTCTGGTGCGGATACTGTAATTTATTGTCTTTCCCTGTGTACTGAATGTCAAATGCCTTTGCGAAACCGTCCCCGAAATAATGTGATGTGCCTGCTTGTAAAGCTTTTCCGTCATGCATTAACGCTTCAATCGCATAAGTAGAAACTGCACCTGCAAATTTATCACTTTCTGTCTTTTTGCCCTGTACAACCGGCATTGCTAACGCATCAATACAGAATTTTGTATAGACGTTTAACATTTTTTCAGTTTCTTCAATGGCTTCTTCTGCTGTAGCGTGAATGGTGTGACCTTCCTGCCATAAAAATTCTCTGGAACGTAAAAACGGTCTTGTTGTCTTTTCCCATCTGACAACGCTTACCCACTGATTGTAAAGCTTCGGTAAATCCCTGTAAGAATGCACAGTCTGCGCATAATGTTCACAAAACAGCGTTTCAGAAGTCGGACGGACACAAAGTCTTTCTTCCAGCTTATCATTTCCGCCGTGTGTCACCCAAGCCACTTCCGGTGCAAAGCCTTCTACATGGTCTTTTTCCTTCTGCAATAAAGATTCCGGAATAAACATCGGCATACATACATTTTCGTGACCGGTTTCCTTGAACATGCCGTCAAGAATTTTCTGCATATTCTCCCAGATGGCGTATCCGTAAGGGCGAATTACCATACAGCCTTTCACGCTTGTGTAAGCGATTAACTCTGCTTTCTTCACAATATCCGTGTACCATTGTGCAAAATCTTCCTCCATGGAAGTAATTGCTTCTACAGATTTTTTATTTTTTTCCTGCTTTGCCATGATTCAATAATCCTTTCTGAGATAAATTATTTTTTTTTCCGGACGGAAGCCTTTTTTTTAGGCTGTTCCGGTTCGGGAGGCAGTTCATATATCGAACGAATAGAAATTTCTTCTTTTGTTTTTGGGTTTTTCACAGAAATTTTCTTACTATGTTCTGCCTTCCATTTGTCAATTGCTTCTGCTATTTTCGGAGTGAATACCGCTGCCAAAAAGATTAGTGCAAATACACCCAGACATTTCAAGCCGAAACGCAGTATTAAACCAGTATCCATTATAGCATAATTCCTCACATTTGTAAATACTTATTTTTCAGCGGAAATTCTTGCATTTGCCAGCATCAGTTTAATTCTGTTTTCCTGATTGACTCTTGTTGCGCCGGGGTCGTAGTCAATTGCAATAATATTTGCATTGGGATAATGTTCTTTAATGGCTCTGCTCATGCCTTTTGCAATGATATGATTCGGCAGGCAACCGAAAGGCTGTGTACAGATAATATTTTCCGTACCGCTTTCAGCTAATGCGCCCATTTCTGCCGGAATAAGCCAGCCTTCCCCCATGTTCACACCAAGATGAATATAGTTCTGCACAGATTCCAGCAAATGTTCAAATTCATGAGGCGGTTTGAAATCGCCCTGTTCTTTCATGATTTTAATAATTTTCTTCTGTTCGCCTAAAAACATCTTGTATAACATCTGAAAAACAGGGGTTGCTTTGGTATACTTGTTGTAAAGATGTGCATCTTGTACTTTATTGACCATATAATACAAAATAAATTCCAGCATGGACGGCACAACCGGTTCACAGCCTTCTGAAATCAAGAAATCTTCCAGATGATTGTTTCCTAAAGGAGAATATTTCACATAAATTTCCCCGACAATGCCCACTCTGATTTTTGGCACGGAAGAACGTTCAATTTTAGCGAAATCTGCAATCATTTGCTTGTAATACTTGCCTGTATTGGTGTACTGATTGGACTGTAAAATACCACAAGTTCTTGCAATCCATTTGTTTAATACTTTTTCAGAACTGCCCTTGACAAGCTCGTAAGAACGGCACTGATTATATAAAGTTTGTAACATGTCGCCGTAAATCATGCTGTAAACGGCTCTGATGGTCATCGGCAAAGTCATATGCCAGCCGTTTTCAGGGTCTTTTTCCAAGCCTACGAAATTTAAAGAAATGACAGGCACTTGCGGAAATGTGTCTTTTAAAGCCTTTCTTAAAAGATAAATATAGTTAGAGGCTCTGCACCCTCCGCCGGTCTGCGGAAGCATTAAAGCCACTTTGTCAGGGTCATAACGTCCGCTTTTCAAGGCTTCCATAAATTGCCCAATGCATAACAATGCCGGATAACAAGTATCATTATGCACATTTTTCAGCCCTTCTTCAATGACTTTTCTGGATTCGCTTTTCAGTATTTCACAGCGGTAGCCGTAAATTCCAAATACATGAATTAACAGCTGAAAGTGTATCTGTAACATGGTCGGAATTAAAATAGTATGCGTTTCTTTCATCGCCTGTGTGAAAATAGGATAATCTCTTTCTGTCTCCAAAATGATACTCCTTTCTGTTTATTTTGACTTATGATATTGATTCATTGCAGCTAATAAGCTTCTTAAACGGATTTTTGCAGCTCCTAAATTGGTAATTTCATCAATTTTAAGCTGTGTGTAAAGCTTGCCGGAACTTTCCAGAATGCTTCTGACTTCGTCCGTGGTAATGGCATCAATTCCACACCCGAAAGATACTAACTGTACTAACTGCATGTCGGGCTGTGTGGTCACATACTGCGCTGCACGGTATAATCTGCTGTGATAAGTCCATTGATTGTAAACATGCAAATGTGGCATTTTCCCTAAAGGTGCAATGCTTTCTTCTGAAATCACTGCTAAACCTAAGCTTGTTATCAGCTTGTGAATGCCGTGGTTAATTTCTTTATCTAAGTGATAAGGTCTGCCGGCTAAAACGATAATTTTTCTGCCTTCCGCTCTTGCCTGAGCGATAATTTCACGGGCTTTCGCTGTCATTTCCTTCCGGAAGTCTATTAAAGCCTGATAGCCTGCATTGACGGCTTCGGGAATTTCTTTTTGTACACCGTATTTTGCAAGTGTTTTTTTCATTACGCTGATGACGTTTTTTCTGTTGTTGATGTCTAAATACGGATTGCAGAAATTTTTATCATTTAAACCGCTGTGATTGGCTTTCATCAATTCCGGATAATAAGCTACTACCGGACAATTGAACCGGTTATCTGTATCTGGTTCGCCTAAATTGTAAGTCATGCACGGCCAGAAAATAAAATCCGGTTTTTTCTCCAGCAACGCTTCTATATGCCCGTGAGCAATTTTCGCCGGATAACATACTGTATCTGACGGAATTGTATGCTGTCCGCTGAAATACATTTTCCGGCTGCTTTCTCCTGAAATAATCACTTCAAAGCCCAGTTTCGTGAAAAATGCGTGCCAGAACGGCAACAGTTCATAATAATTCAAAACCAGCGGAATCCCCACAACTGCCCTTTTCTGTACAGGCTTCTTTTCTAAAATTTCCATTAAACGGTCATATTTATAATTGTATAAATCCGGTACTTCTGTTTCTCGCTTAATGCCTGCACCCTTTTCACAGCGGTTTCCTGAAATAAATCTTCCGCCATCTGAAAATTTAATGACATTTAACAGACAATTCGCTGTACATCTTCCGCATCTGACATTTTTTGACGTGTAAGAAAATGTTTTTAATGCTTCCGGTGAAATTAAACTGGTTTCGCCGTTTTCTTCCTGCTGTTCCTTGGCATACAATGCCGCACCAAATGCGCCCATTAACCCCGAAATAGCTGGTCTGATAACATTTCTGCCAATTTCCCGCTCGAAACATCTTAATACAGCATCATTCAGGAATGTTCCCCCCTGAACGACAATATTTTTCCCTAATTCGTCCACGCTTTTCGCACGAATGACTTTATAAATTGCATTTTTAATAATAGACGCTGACAGACCGGCGGAAATGTCTTCCACAGTTGCACCGTCTTTCTGTGCCTGCTTGACACTGCTGTTCATGAATACAGTACAGCGTGAACCTAATTCTACAGGCTTTTCCGCAAATAACCCCATCTGCGAAAATTCCCCGATGTCATAGCCTAATGCCATTGCAAACGTCTGAATAAATGAACCGCACCCCGAAGAACATGCTTCATTTAACATAATGCTGTCAATTGCTCCGTTCTTAATCTTGAAACATTTAATATCCTGTCCGCCAATGTCAATAATAAAATCTACGTCCGGACAGAAAAAAGAAGCTGCTTTAAAATGCGCCACTGTCTCCACAAGTCCGTAATCGACAGACAAGCCTGCTTTAATCAAGTCTTCTCCGTAACCTGTGACAGCACTCGCTTTAATGATTAAATTCGGGTTTTTCTCCTGATAAATCTGCTTTAATTTATCAGCAATTCTATCTAACGGCTGTCCTTCATTAGAAGCATAATGACTGTATAAAAGCTTTCCGTCTTCTGTAATCAATACTAATTTCGTTGTCGTTGAGCCGGAGTCAATCCCTAAATATGCATCGCCTTCATAGGTCTTTAAATCTGCAAATTTTAAATCAAAACGCTTATGCCGTTCAATAAATTTTTCATATTCTTCATGGGAAGAAAATAATTTTTCTCCGGTCATAACATCAGAATTCGCCTTTGCATTCTGCACTTTTTCTAAAAGCATTTCAGCAGTTTTCGGAGATTCTTTGCTTTCCTCAGCGTAAAGCGCACTCCCTAAAGCGACAAATACAGGGGCTTGCTCCGGAAAAACAGCATTTTCTTCTGAAAGCTTCAATCCTTCTACAAAGGCTTTTCTTAATCCTTTCTGGAAAGACAAAGGTCCTCCTAAAAATAATACTTTGCCTTTCATTTCTCTGCCCTGCGCCAAGCCTGCAACAGTCTGGTCAACAACGGCTTTGAAAATGCTTGCAGCAACGTCTTCACGGGCTGCACCCTGATTTAATAACGGCTGAATATCTGATTTTGCAAATACACCGCAGCGGGAAGCAATTGGATAAGTTCTTTTTGCTTTTAAAGCGGCTTGGTCTAATTCCTGCACGGTAATGCCTAGTAAAGTCGCCATCTGGTCAATGAATGCGCCTGTACCGCCTGCACAAGAACCATTCATTCTCTGCTCCACACCGCCGGTTAAGAAAATAATTTTCGCATCTTCACCGCCTAATTCGATTACCACATCAGCGTCAGAATAACAAGTTTTTACAGCTAAAAATGCTGCATGTACTTCCTGCACGAAAGAAATACCTGCTGCATTTGCTAATCCCAGTCCGGCTGAACCTGTCATTGCAGTGCGGAACTGTGCCTCCGGAAATTTTTCTTTAATCATTTTCAACTGTTCTGATACAGTTTCTTTCACTTTTGAAAAATGTCTCTCATAGGCGGAATGCAGAATTTCACCGGCTGTATTACAAACTACTGTTTTGACAGTGGTTGAGCCGACATCAATTCCTAAAGCGTATAATTTCATTTTATTTCCTCCAGTTTTTTGTCATATATCAATTAGTAACTGTTTTTCAGCAATTTGTTACAAAATTCAAATTAAGCTGTCTTCATGAATCATTTTTCCGTCTTGCAGGAAAATTCTGGGGACACGCTTGGAAATATCACAGACTGTTTCATAGCCGATTGTGCCGTACATGCCGGCTAAGTCATCAGCAGTAATTTGTTCCTGACCGTCTGAGCCGATTAATGTGACAACTGTACCGGCTTTCACGTCCGGAACGTCTGTGACATCTATCATAGTCTGGTCCATGCAGACACGGCCTGTAATGTGACAGCGAATCCCATTTACCAGCATTTCGCCTTTATTCGACAATAATCTTGAATAGCCGTCTGCATAGCCGATTGTGACAGTAGCAATTTTTCGGGTTTCTTTCGCTTGGTAAGTTCTGCCGTAACTGATACAGTCCCCTGCATGTATTTCTTTAATATGGCTGATTCTGGACTTGAAAGACAGAACAGGCTTTAAATCCAAAGGCACAGCTAAATTTGCATTTGGCATTAAGCCGTACATAATAATACCAGCTCTTGCAAGCGTGCTTTCCGGCATATTCCGGTAAAGAATCGCTGCACTGTTCATGCAGTGAACGTGCTTCAAAGGGGCAGTTTCTTTCTGAAATGCATTTGCTACAGTGAAAAATGTTTTTTGTTGCTGTACGGTATAAGCAATATTTTCCGCATCATCTTCATCAGCTACTGCAAAATGCGTGAAAAGTCCTTCTAATTTCAAGCCCGACAAACTGGAAATTTCTTTCAATTGTCCGGTACAAAGCCCTGTTTCAGAAGCCTTTAAGCCGATTCTTCCCATACCCGTATCTAATGCCACATGACACCGCACAGGCGCATGTTCTGCAAAACTTGCTAATTCCTTTGCATATTCCAGTGAAACAACTGCCTGAAGAATATCATACTCCGCAAGCAGGGGCGCACATTCCGGCGCAGTATACCCTAAAATTAAAATTTCCCCTTCCGGACAATACCCCCGTACTCTGACCGCTTCTTCAAAGCTCGAAACTGCATAAAACCGGATTCCCATTTCATACAGTTTCTGACAGATAAATTTTTCTCCATGTCCATAAGCATCTGCCTTTACCACAGCACAATATTCTGTGGTATCTTCCAGTCTGGCTTGAATCGCCCTGACATTCTCCTCCAGCGCATTCAATGAAATTTCAGCCCATGCCCTCTTGCGATACTGTAACATAATTCCTTTCGTCTCCTTACAAATTATTTATATATATTTATAAATTATAAAAAATAATAAAAATGCCCCCAGTGAAAAATTTTACAGGATTTTTTTAAAAAAAATTCTGATTTTCACTTGTAGTTTATGTCCGGATATGCTATAATAGAAATTGATTGTTAATTTATTCAGGAGGTGAATCCATTCAGCTATGAATTTTATTCAGTCCCTTTCCGTATTCGGCATTCCCAGAGAAGAAACACTCTGCTTTACCGGTCACAGACCAGAAAAACTTCCGAAAAATGAACAGCTTTCTGCTTTGCTGAATGTATTGTATTATCACATTGATGAAGCACTCCAGCAAGGCTACCGGCTTTTTCTGGACGGCATGGCAGATGGAATTGATTATTTCGCTGCGGAGTATCTTTTCCGGAAACGTGCGGAATTTCCTTCCATTCGTGTGGTTGGCATACAGCCTTGTACAAATTATGAAACGTTCTTTCAGGACAGAAATTATAATTTGAACCACCTGCACCACATGCAACAGATGCTTGACGGCATTCTCTGCATGGAAGGAGAATATTCTCACAATAACAACGAAAAAAATAATGCCCTTTTCCAGAAAAGAAATTATTTTCTGGTTGACCATGCCAGTGCTTTAATTGCAGTCTGCTCACTGAACCGCTCCGGCTCAAAACAAACATTCAATTACGCAAAAAAGAAAAAGATTGCTTTCTGCCGTATCGAACCTAATCCCAAACTGCTTTATACCCCTGCACCCTCACAATGGCCTGCTGAAAAATCAGATTTCTGACCATGCGTCATATGTTTCTATTCTATTATAACACGGTTTTTGCAAAAAAGCAAGTGGCATGTGAAACTTTCAGATTTTTAGCAGCTTATCCAGAAAAATCAAAAAATCAGTTTCTGCATTATGCAATTATGCAGAACAAACACAATTTTTTCAGTTTCAAGGAGGAATTTTTATGGCAAAATCCAAAAAAAAAGGTCATGTCGCAATCCCGTTTTTACTGGCATTTCTGCTCGGTATTCTGGGTATCGGCGGTATTGCAATGTACCTGTTCAATCAAATCAGTGCGAAAAATGATACCCGTCAGATGGTCAGCAATGTGGATAAACCCACAGAAGAAGATAATATGACTTTAATGTTCGTACTCGATGAACCGAAAGATGCTTGTCCGGTTACGTTCTTAACCATCAGAGTGCTTCCGCTGGAAAAGAAAATGATTTTAATTTCCCTGCCTTCCAATATGCTCGCTATGGTGGACGACAGACAGGACACTTTGACGAATTTTTACAGGACCAGCGGTATTCAGGGCGTTATTACCGCAGTTCAGAATGAAGCCGGCATTTACCCCGACAGATATATGATTTTAAATTCTGAATCTTTTCAGAAAATTTGTAATATTTTCGCCGGCGTGAATTATCAAGTTCCCCTTGGCACACAGGGTTTCACAGACAGTTCTGAACCACAGTATTTAGGGCCTGCCCAGATTGAAAAGTTAATTACAAATCCTTTCTTTGAAGCCGGTGAAAGTGAACGCAGTGCCGTTGTTTCAGACGTGATTTCTGAAATGATTAACCAGACAGACTACGACAGAATCGTTTCTTCTATGGATTCCAATTTCAGAACACTGATTAACATGATGACAACAGACGTTTCTTCCATTGACTACAGCAATGAAAAATCTGCTTTGAAATTCATGTATACTTACGGAAGCCGTATCTGTACATTCCGCCTTGCAACCGGAAGCACTTCTGAAGATAATGTTTTCATTCTCAGCAATGACTTTCAGGAAAGCATTTCAGACTATTTCAGCAACAGAACCGAACATGAACCCGCAAAACGTGAAAATTACATTCCGCCTGAAATTACTACCACAGAAGAACCAACAACTGAACAGCTCCCCACCAATCAGGACGGTCAGCCCGTTCAGCCTGCTACAGACGAAAACGGTCAAGTTATCCCTTGGGAAGAAATAAATCACGAAAATGACGAAGATAACGAAGAGGACGAAGAGAACGAAAATCAGGAAAATCTCCCTGATGAACCCGTTCCCGATTACCCCGAAGAAGCTCCTGCTACAGAAGCCGTTTCGGAAACTATCCCTCCCCAAAATCTTTCCCCTGATGTGCCGGTGAATCAGTAATGCAATCTTATTCTATTTTCGATACCCATGTACATTATGCAGATGTTGCGTTCCAGCAGGACAGGGAATTTCTCTTGCAGGAGAAACTCCCTGCTTCCGGTATTCAATATGTCATGCTTGCAGGCGTTACCCTTCCGGACTGCCTGCAAAGTCAAGCCCTCGCCCAGCAATATCATTATCTCTATTGCAGTGCCGGCATTCACCCCGAATTTGTCGAAGCACTTCCTCCCGACTGGCTTTCTCAGCTAAGAAAACTCGCTCAGTTCCCTAAATGCAAAGCCATCGGTGAAATTGGTCTTGACTATTTCCAGAATAAAAATAATAAATCTTTACAGCAAAATATTTTAATTCAGCAGATTCAGCTTGCACAGGAATTACAGCTTCCCTGTATCTTCCACTTCCGTGAAGCGACCGGCGATGCGGTTCAGATTTTGAAAACGTTTCAGCCAAAAGGCATTTTTCACTGTTTTACCTGCTCCGCTGAAATTGCACAGGAATTATTAGCAATCCCTGAACTATATTTCAGCTTTTCCGGTGTCGTCACTTACCCTAATGCTAGAAAACCGCTTGAAGCTCTCGAAATTCTTCCGCTTGAAAGAATTCTCATTGAAACAGATGCTCCCTACCTTGCGCCTGTTCCGTTCCGCCGGCAACGCTGTGACAGTTCCATGATTCTCCACACCGCTCGGAAAATTGCTGAAATCAAACAAATCCCTTTGCAGGATTTTATCACAATCTGCTGTGAAAATGCCTGTAAAATCTTTCAGATATGACATTTTGCTGAAAATATCTGTAAAGCTATTGACTTTACTCGCATTTTGTAATATAATATTTATGATTGTCGTGAAAAACGGCTGATTTTTAAATTGATAAACAAAAGAAAACAGGAGGTAATTACAACGTGAACAAACGAATCGGAAAACCCGTCTTTTTTATCGTCTTTGTTCTGATTCTGGCCTTCGCCTTTACAACAGTATTTGGCGTGGCGACTTACAACGGCGATATCAAACACACATGGGTGCATAGTCTTGAGGATATCCGCTTGGGTATCGACATTCAGGGCGGTGTAGATGTCACCTTTGAACCTGATGAGGGCGTTACTACTACAGAGGAACAAATGGACGCTGCTTTACAGGTTATCAAACTTAGATTAACCAATCTCAGCATTAACGACAGTGAAACTTATGTGGATTATAATAACAGCCGTATTATTGTCCGCTTCCCGTGGCAGTCCGGTGAAGAAAATTTTGACCCTGCCGCCGCTGTTAATGAACTTGGTCAGATGTCAGAATTAACTTTCAGATATGATTCTGATTATTCCGGTGATGTGATTTTAACCGGCTCAAGTGTCGATACGGCTACCCCCGGTTATGACCAGCAGAATGACCAGTGGGTCGTACAGCTGAAACTGAATGAAACCGGTAAAGAAGCTTTCGCAACGGCAACCGCTGCACAGGCTGCAAATGGCGGTACAATTTCCATCTGGATGGACGATACTTGTATTTCCAATGCAACTGTAAATGAAGCGATTAACTCCGGTGAAGCTGTGATTTCCGGCAGTTTCACTTCTGAAACAGCAAAACAGCTTGCTGACCAAATTACTTCCGGTGCATTGCCGTTTTCACTGCATTCCACCAGTACGAAAACACTTTCTCCGACATTAGGTTCTGGCGCACTTTATGCAATGGTCATGAGTGGTTTAATTGCATTAGCGTTTATTTGTCTGTACATGCTGGTGCTTTACAGATTACCGGGATTTGTGGCAGTTATTGGCTTAATCGGTCAGGTTGCCGGAATGCTGGCAGCTGTTTCCGGCTGGTTTGGCTTCATGCCGAGTTCTACTTTGACTATCCCCGGAATTGCTGGTATTATTCTTTCTGTCGGCATGGGTGTTGACTGTAACATCATCACGGCGGAACGTATCCGTGAAGAACTTGCAAGAGGAAAATCTATTGAATCTGCTTTGAAAGCGGGCTATTCCAACGCCTTTTCTGCAATTCTTGATGGTAACTTGACGCTTGCAATTGTTGCTTTAATCTTAATGGGCGCATTCGGCACAGACAACGCTGTGACAAAATTCCTGAATGCAACAATTTTCTATTTCTTCGGTGCAACCACAGAAGGCTTTATTTATTCTTTCGGCTTCACACTTATCATGGGTGTTATTTTAAACTTCATCATGGGCGTGTTTGCTGCAAGACTGATGACTTTCTCCCTTGCAAGACTGAAAGCATTCCAGAAGCCAACTCTCTTTAACTACAATGAAAACAAGTACAAAGAAGCAAAATATTTCCATTTCAGTGAAAACAAGAAAAAATTCTTTATTATTTCTTCTGTTTTAGTTGTTGCTTCTCTGTGCATGACATTTATCGGTGTGGAAGTTTCCATTGACTTCAAAGGCGGTACAATTGTTTCCTACTCCTACACAGGCGATTTGAACGAAACGGCTTGTCAGTCTGCTATTCAGGATATTTTAAACACTCCTGTCACCCTCCAGAAAGGGGAAAGCTTTGATGCTGATACAAATATTTTAACAGTTTCTTTCAGCTATGACCAAAGTTTAACGCTTGACCAGCAGGAACAAATGCTTGCTGTCATGACAGAAACTTATCCGGATAACAACATTGAAGAGCTGGAAAGCAATGATGTCAGCCCGTCTTCCGGTCGTGAATTCTTTGCAAAATGTATTGTAGCTGTTATTTTTGCAGCACTGCTCCTGATTATCTATATTGCACTGCGATTCAAAAAAATCAGTGGCTGGTCTGCCGGTGTGTTTACAATCATTACACTTTTGCATGATATTATCATTACTTACGGTAGTTTTGTACTTTGCGGATTTGAAATTGACTCCAATTTCATGGCAGTTGTTTTAACCATTTTCGGCTACTCCATCAATAATACGATTATTGTATATGACAGAATCCGTGAAAATGAAAGACTTCTCAGCAATGACAAATCTGTTGCAGAACTCGTCAATACCAGCGCAAGCCAGACAATGCGCCGTTCTTTAAGAACTTCTATTACAACTGTTTCCACAATGATTATTATCAGCGTTGTTGCTTCTATTTTCCATGTAAACAGCATTTTAAGCTTCTCCATTCCGATGACATTCGGCTTAATTGCAGGTACTTATTCTTCTCAGTGTATCGCTCCGACACTCTGGGTTTGGTGGAATGAACACAAAGGTAACAAAACTATTAAAGACGTTGCTGTAAAATAATTCCTTATCCGGCAGATGTGCAAATCTGCCGGATTTTTTATTGACAAATTTTAAAAAATATGCTATCATGAAATTACAGAATATTTTAAAAGGAGGTTTTTTTTTATGGCAACTCCTCATTTACAGGGAAAGAAAGGCGATTATGCACCTGTTGTCCTTATGCCTGGTGACCCTCTCAGAGCGAAATTTATTGCTGAAACTTATCTCGAAAACCCGAAATGTGTCAACGAAATTCGTGGTATGCTTGGCTATACAGGCACATATCAGGGTGTTCCTGTTTCTGTGCAGGGAAGCGGTATGGGAATTCCGTCTCTGGGCATTTATTCTTATGAGCTTTATCATTTCTTTGACGTGCAGACCATTATCAGAATTGGCACTGCCGGCGGTATCGCTCCGGAAGTCAAACTCCGTGACATCATTCTTGGTCAGGCTTCTTGTACAAATTCTAATTTTGCTTCTCAATATCGGCTGTCAGGCACATATGCTCCCATTGCCTCTTTTGAACTGCTCAAAACGGCTTACGAAACAGCAGAAACCTTACAGCTTCCTGTCCGTGTGGGGAATCTTTTCTGTAGTGACACGTTCTATGATGATGCTAATTCTTTAGAAGAATGGGCGAAAATGCACGTTCTCGGCATTGAAATGGAATCCGCTGCACTTTACATGAACGCTGCAAGAGCCGGTAAAAAGGCTTTATGTATCTGCACCGTTTCAGATTGCCCCCTCAGAAAAGAATTTACTTCAGCAGAAGAACGTCAGACCGGCTTCACAAATATGATGAAGCTTGCTCTCGAAACCGTAAAAAAAATATAAAATTTTCATCGCTTTAAGATTTATTTAAGCTTTCGGGGATATACTATAAGAGGATTAAGAAATTCCCCCTTAATTTCGATTTGAAATTGTTTGTTAATCCCCCAATTCCCCCCATTATTTGATTTGTTATCATAAAAAAGCGATGGTTTTCCGCCATCGCCGTTTTTTTTGAAAGGAGTTATTTTTTTGGAACAGAATTTAATTCAGCGTATTAACGAATTAGCCAGAAAAGCAAAAGCTTCCGGACTTTCTCCCGAAGAAAAGGAAGAACAGACACGGCTTAGAAATCAGTACCGTGCTGAATTCAGAAGAAATTTAACTGACCAGCTCGAACATACTTATGTCATGGACGAAAACGGCAATAAACGCAAATTAGGCAAATGATAAAATTTCCCCTTCCTGCTTCCGGAAGGGGAAAATTTTTCATTAGTTCTTGTCAAGTGTGCCGTGTGAAAGCGATTTTAAATAAGCGTGGATAAATCCGTCTAAATCGCCGTCCATGACTGCGTTAATATTGCCGTTTTCAAAGTTCGTTCTGTGGTCTTTCACCAGCGTGTAAGGCATGAATACATAAGAGCGAATCTGTGCGCCCCAGCCAATTTCTTTCTGAACGCCTTTAATATCAGAAATTTTTTCAAGGTGTTCACGTTCTTTAATTTCCACAAGCTTTGCAACCAGCATTTTCATTGCATAGTCACGGTTCTGGTACTGGCTTCTCTGTGTCTGGCAGGAAGTGACAATTCCGGTGGGCTTGTGAATTAAACGCACAGCAGAACTTGTTTTATTGACTTTCTGACCGCCTGCACCGCTGGAACGGTATACTTCCATTTCGATATCTTCGTCACGGATTTCGACTTGAATATTATCGTCCATTTCAGGCATGACTTCAAGGGCTGCAAAAGAAGTATGCCTTCTTCCGGAAGCGTCAAACGGAGAAACACGCACTAATCTGTGAACCCCTGCTTCTGATTTCAGATAGCCATAAGCATTTTCGCCTTCCACCATGATGGAAGCACTCTTTAAGCCGGCTTCTTCGCCGTCCAGATAGTCCAGCAACTGCACTTTGAAATTATGACGTTCTGCCCATCTGTTATACATACGGTAAAGCATTTCCGCCCAGTCCTGCGCTTCTGTACCGCCTGCCCCTGCATGAAATGTTAAAATTGCATTTTTGCTGTCATACTCGCCGGAAAGCAAAGTTTCTAAATTTTTATTTTCCAGAGCCTGTTTGAAATCTGCCATTTCAGTGACAATTTCATTTTGCATGTCCTCGTCTTCTTCTTCCATGCAAAGTTCAATCATGGTGAAAATATCTTCCAGACGGGACTGCATTTTTTCATAATCTGTTATTTTGTTTTCAAGCTGTTTGGTTTTCTGGAGGACTTTCTGAGAGTTTTCGAGGTCGTCCCAGAATCCGGTCTGTGCAGCCTGTTCCTGCAATTCTTTCAGTTCTTCGGAAGCCTTTTTAATATTAAGCACTTCGCCAAGTTCTTCTAATTCTTTACGGTAGCCGTTCATTTCGACTTTGAGTTCATCAAGTAAAATCATAATGTTAATCTCCTTTTCAGTTCATAAGCTTATTATACACTATCTGCCGGAAAATTGCAATAGTTCTGCTACAGCATTCCGGAAAGGCAGTCTATCCAGCCTCTGGCAAGTTCTTCATGTCCGATAAGTGTCGGGTGTACGCCGTCAAGCGTTTCAAAACAGACTTTCTGTGCGGAAAGGTCGGCAATTTCACATTTATATTTCTGAGCAATAAAACGAATGGAATCGTTATAGTCCTCCAAAGGGTTTCCCTTGAATGCTTCCGGAAACTGCCATACTGTTTTTTGTGCAACATAAGTACGGGCAAGTGTACCGCAGATAATTCGGACAGGGTCGTAATTTTCCTGAATGCGTTTGAGCATCAGTGCATAGGCATCTTCAAAATAAATCGGATTTTTCCAAAGAAAATTTCTGCCTTTAATGGGAACACCTCTTCCGAAATCTTTAAATCCCATGTAAACCAGAACCACATCAGGAGCAATATTGCCATTATGCAGAAGTTCTGTCCGCTTGACACTGTTTCCGGAAAAAGAATGCCTTCCGGCAACACAGCTTCCGCCATAGGCATTATTGACACAAAGCCGTCCTTTGAAATAAGAAATTACTTTTGCCCACCATGCATCACTGATATAACGCATTGCATTTTCCTGCATTCGTTCATAATCATAGTAAACTCTATAGCCTTGCGGTACAGTTCCCACTAAAGAACTGGTAGAATCTCCCATAATGGAAAAATATATCAAATTTGTCTCCCTCCTTTTCAGCTGGTTTTTATATTTTATGAAATATAAAATTCTTCCATGGTATTTAAACAAAGGCAGGCAAGTTTTCCACTTTCAAAACACGCTCCGCAGTCAATGTAAATGTTATTCGCACTATGATAAATTTCAGATTTTCCGGTAATCAAAGGGGTTGGTGTATGCCCATGAATAATAAAAATATTGTCATCTTCAAAGAATTTCCTGTCCGGATTTTCACGAGTCAGCAGAAGTTCTTCCACAGTATATTCACTTAATTTCTTGTCAGGGCGGAAATTGCCAAGCCCTGCATGAACTAAAATAAATGTTTTTTCACCAACATCAATTGTTTCATAAAACGGCAGTTCGCAAAGAAAGTCCAGTATTTCCTGACGCTGCTGCAAATTCAGTTTCTGATACTGTAAAAGCGTTGTTTCTCCGCCGTCCTGAAGCCATGAAAGCAGGTCATTGATATCTTCCACAGATAAAGATTCTAAATTTAATTCATCTATTTCCACGCTGAACTTATCCAGCAGATACCACGCTAAAAAATCATGATTGCCCATAATCGGGTAAACATTCGGGCGAAGCATCATGTCTCTTAAAACAGATATCGGATACTGCCCTCTGTCTACCATATCACCAAGCACAAATAATACATCTTTTTGTGAAAATTTAATTTTCTCCAGCATCAGGAGATATTTTCCATATTCTCCGTGAATGTCTGACATGACATAATACATAAAAACGCCTTTCCGGAAATTCCTGTTATCCATTTATATATGTCAATTTTATCATAAAATCAGGATTTTGTCAACACATGCGGAAAGCTTTAAAGCAGGACACAGCCGTGATTGTCAATTTTCAGGTCATGCACCTGCCAGCCCTTCAAGCCGGCATTGTCCAGCGAAAAACGCATTTTCCCAGAAAAATAGGTGTTTTCTTCGTCTACAATCGCCATTAAAGTAGGCCCTGCTCCGGAAATGTAAACTGCATATGCATTGTGTGCGTAAGCAATGTCAAATACTTCCCTTGCATGAGGGATTAAAGCCATTCTGTAAGGCTGATGCAGTTTGTCATGTGTCGCCGTTCTCAGATTTTCAAATTTTCCTGTCAGAAGCGAAGCCGAAAATAATGCTGCTCTGGAAAGATTGTAAACAGCATCTTTGTGAGAAACTTCCGAAGGCAGACAAGCTCTCGCCTTTTCGGTTTTAAGTTCAAAGTCCGGTATCATGGCAACAAATTTTAATTTTGTGTAAACTTCCTGCTTTACCCAATGCACCCTTCTGCCGTCAAATACTGCTGTGACAATTCCGCCAAGCAGGGCAGGAGCAGTATTATCTGGGTGACCTTCAATCTGTGCTGCTAAATCTACTAAATCATCTGTATTTAACGGATTTCCAAGCAATGTATTTGCACCGACCAAGCCGGCAACAATACACGCTGAACTTGACCCTAAGCCCCTTGTCATAGGGATTTTATCATGCTGAATAATTTTCAGACCTTCTAATTTCTTTCCGCAGACTTCAAATAAATCCTTTGCAGAGATGTAAATTAAATTTCTTTCATCTGTCGGAACATTCGGGGTATCCGGTGCGGAAATTTCAATCTGGTCAGATTCCTCCATTTGAATTGTGTTGTAATATTGCAGGGCAAGCCCTAATGCGTCAAATCCTGCTCCTAAATTCGCACTGGTAGCAGGTACTTGTAATGTAATCAAAAAATTCATCTCCTTCTGAATTGGTTAAATTTTATTCTATCTCTTTCCAGCTTCTGACATGTTCCTGAATGGTTTCTTCATCAAAGCCGAAAAATGTGATTTCCCACAGCACAGCCGCTGTAAATTCTTCTTTGCTGAAAACAGTAAATGCTTCTGCATCTGTTTTCCAGCCAAGCACTTCTTTCCAAGGGGTAATTTCAACAAAACATTGAATCCCCCGCTTCTTTAAGCGGTGGACATTATAAAACGGCAGTGGGAGCGGAAAGAATTGGTATCTCCCACTGACACGAAGTCAATCCACTTGACATTTGCACTGTTTTATGTTATCATAAAGTCACAGCAGCTTGACAATAGTAAAAATATGCGGTTTCACAGACAAAACATTCTGTGTGTAAAATTTTTAGTGTGAAGTTAAGTGTGCAAATGATTGACATAATGTCGCTATGGCTTGATTGACGAAATATTGCCATAGCGTGGATTGAAACAA
>JAZQIL010000048.1:0-13849 GCA_045541055.1 Oscillospiraceae bacterium | reverse complement strand
TTTTTTCATCGAACTCACGTTATTAAAGCATATTGTGGCTGAGAGTGCAAGTCTTCTGCACTCTCTTTTTTATTTTTTCTTTCCTCTTGCCAACGAAAATTTTACACTTACGAACCATTTTCTGTCACGCTAATCATTATTTTAAATTATAAATATATTTGAAAATAAAATTTATTTTTTTGAAAAAAGTACTTGACAAATCACTTGAAACATGCTATAATATAAAAGCTGGTTACAGCGAATGTAAAAAATATGGCGGCATAGCTCAGTTGGCTAGAGCATTCGGTTCATACCCGAACGGTCACTGGTTCAAATCCAGCTGCCGCTACCATATGGCCCCTTGGTCAAGCGGTTAAGACTCCAGATTTTCATTCTGGCAACATGGGTTCGATTCCCGTAGGGGTCATAAAAAACTCACAGGTTTTTCCTGTGAGTTTTTATTTTATCTGTAAAGTTTTTCCTTTGGCAGAAGAGAAGTAATCTCCTCCCCTGCTTCTTTTTTAATTCTTAATTCTGTAGCGTAACTAGTAATATCCTGAATGTTGACAATCCAGTCAGTAACGAATTTTTTCAGCGTTTCTCCCCTGATACCTATCTGAATAGAACGATATTCCAAAGGATTCCCGTAAATATCCCGTTCAGGGTCGAACTGTACCCGAATATCAGAAGTTTGTATTTTTTGCTGCCATTCCTGATAAGAAGTTTCTGCACTTTCAGAAAAGCTTGAAACAACAGCATTCTTCACAAGTTCGTCAAAGGCTTTCCGTTTCATATCAATTGCAAGGATTCTTTCTTGATTTTCTTTTGTCGCCCATCCGGAACGGTACATCATCCATAAAAATGACGGCTTAATCCAAGTCATTCGGGTTAATTTGAATTTGCTTCCGAATGTTCCTAATCGAACAGCTTCCTGAGCGATTGCCGGACAATATGCCTGATATACCCGAATCGTATTTTCATCATAAACGGCTCTGATTGCTTTATATTCCATATAATTACACCACTGGGTCATCAATATAAATTACTTCAAATAAATTTCTTTTCAGCAGAATTAAATCATAAATATTCACTTTGCCGTCCTGATTCAAATCAGCTTGATTATAAAATGCTGTATCTGTGATAGATGCCTTTCCAAGTAAATATTTCTGCATTAAAACAATATCCAGTAAATTTACAGTATTATCTAAATTGACATCTCCATAAAGTACTAAAGGCGTTATTGGCTGAACTTCTGATTCACTTGTTTCTTCTGTAGGTGTTTCAGAATTTCCGTCCATAAATTCTGTTAATTGGCTGTACCAGTATTTTCCCATTTTTTCATATCCTGTTAGATTCGGGTGAACGCCGTCCAGCAAATCTTCTTTTGTTAAAACGGAGTTAATATCTGCCTGTGCAATGGGCTTGCCCTCTGCCTGCTTTCTAGAGACAATTTCACGGATTTCAGCATTATAATCATCTACTGCCTTGTCCATTTCTTCCACAGTGTAAGCGTCTGTATAATTTGTGACATCTGCGTCCATGTAAGGAATTGTAGACACATATAATAAACCATCTTCCGGAATGTAATTCAAAATGGTATCTACTAATAATTCTAATCTTTCGTCCATACCATCCAGCGCACTGGAAAGAATGTCATTTGTCCCGATTTGAAGCATTACCACATCAGCCGGATACTCCTGCATGAGCCATTCTGAAAAATTGTAAATTCCAGAACGTTGATTCGGGATATCTGCAATAGCATAACCCGAATAGCCAGCATGATTCATATCACTGCCGTTACTGTCCCAGACAGTGCTGTCCAGTCCATTTGGCCCTACAAAATCAATTTTTTCCGTATAGCCATTTTCTTTGAGCATGTTCCAAAGCGTTAAACGATACCCTCCTTCAGGGTTGCCTGTAAAACCGTCTGTAATCGAATCTCCTAACGGCATTACTCTAAGCTTTTGTTCCTGTCCTTCCTCTGGAAACGCTGTCAAAGGGGCTGTCATACAAATAGTGAAAACACTTGCAGTCAGTCCAGCAATTATTTTTTTCATCATACATCTTCCTTTCTAAATTCATCAGAAATATCTGGTATTTCAAACATTTCTGTTTTTGGCTTAACCGTGAAATCAGGTGTCCCTTTTTCGGGAATATCACGCATTTCAGCATCACAAACATTATCTAACAAATGGTCAGCCTGATACTCCTGACCAAAAAATCGCATTTGTTCGTCAAAACGTTTATTAAAATGCGGATAACCTTCCTGTTTTTTTATCCAAACTGCCTGTTTGCATTCCGGAATCTGTGAAATACATATTATCAGCATGATAATACCAATTATTAAATTCATAACACCAATTGCCATGCCTGAACTAATTAACAACATCGCAAGTATTAAAAGCTTCGGTTTTTCTGGAACGGCAAACAACAACAAAATTAAAAGCCCTGCACTGCATATAAAGGCAAATATTCCAAACATAACACCTTGTAAAAAGTTCCCGTAAATCAAAGAAAGATGATATTTCACAGGCAGTGCAATGGCAAGATAAAGATTCAATACCGCCAGAATAGCATAAAAAATCATTCTTTTCTGATGATGGTTTTTATGAACATTCATTAAGGTTCTGCATCTGTCATAATGGGAAGTATCTTTTCCAACTTCAATCGGCATAAAAATCACTCCTTTCAGAGAGTTCAAAAGCATCTGGCATTTGAACATGCTGTGCAGTATTGGAAGAAATTTCAGCAGGCATTTCTTCAAAAGCGTCTTTCATCTCTATATTTTCTGGAATGTCAAAAGAATATTCTGACTGATATTCTTTCATGAACTGTTCTGACTGTTTTTCAAATCGTTCATTAAACTGCGGATAACCTTCTTGTTTCTTCAAAAATTCTAATTTCTTATAATCCGGAATCACCCAGACCAGCAACAGCAAGAGCAAAAAACCGAAACCCCAAAATATACATTCACTTATTATCCCAAGAAGTATTAAAAATGCTGGAATTGCACATAATTTCAGCGTTTCCGGTACTGCAAAGGCAAAAGATACTAATATTCCTGCAAGATAAAGCAAAGCAAATATTGTAAATCCTAATCCATACTGATTTGTTAAAGGAATCAAAGCAACTGGAACATTTAAAAAAAGCAGCACTGCTGCACTTATCAAACGAACAGAATTATGCTTTGTAATTTTCCGCATCATTACTTGATATTCTGGATAATGGGAAAAATCAGATTCTGCCATTGTAACCACTCCTTTCTGTTGATTTCAGTATAGCATATTTTTCTGATTTTGTCCATAGTTTTTTTAAAATTTAAGTATCCTGTACCGGTAAAAATGCCGATACAGGATACTTCTTTTCATGATAAACAGATTTTCACATGATAATGTTCCAGCCAGTAATCCAACTGAATGAAATAAGCAATTGTTTGTGCTTTGGTCATTAACTGACCGTAAAACTGTACATTTTCTTCCCCGTACATGAGTCTTTGAAGGGCTTCTTTCTGAATTATCTTTAAAATAGGTGCATTCGGGTCAGAAATTCTGTCTTCCAGCAGTTTAATAACCGTCATTAAATAATTCGGATGATGTGTTTTCGGATAAGGACTTTTCTTTCTCCAAAGAATTTCATCTGGAAGATACTCTTTCATTGCTTCACGAAGCAAGCCTTTTTCATAGCCCTGATACTCTTTAAATTCCCAAGGAATATTATATAAATACTGTGCAATTCGGTAATCACAGAATGGTACTCTCACTTCTAAGGCATTCCACATAGACATTCTGTCTTTGCGGTCAAGAAGTGTCTGCATAAACCAGTCAAGATTTAAGCGCATCATTTCTTTCATGCGCTTTTCTGTACCGGATTCATTGGAAAGAAGTTCAGTTCTTTGCAAAGTAGCCTGATATGCTGTGTCAATGTCCTGCCCTTCTTTCAGCAGTTCTCTGACTTCCGGCCGAGCAAATGCCAATCTGTAAGCAGTACTTTGAGACCATGGAAAACCATAAGCCATTCTGATTTCAGGGTCACGATACCAAGGGTATCCGCCAAACAATTCATCTGCACATTCTCCTGATAAAGCAACTGTCACCTGCTTTTTAATATCTTTGCAGAATAACAGCAATGAAGCATCTACATCTGCCATTCCAGGAAGGTCACGTGCTTCCACTGCATCAAACAATGCACTTGCCAGCTGAGGGGTATCTATTACCGTCCAATGATGTTCTGCTTTTAAATATTCCTGCATCTGCCGAATGTAAGCAGGGTCACTGTTTGGCTGAAATTTACTTTTCTGAAAATATTTATCATTGTCTCTGTAATCTACTGAAAAAGTATGCAGAATTTTTCCTTCTTTTTTAAATTTTCTTGCTGCTACGGAAGAAATTAAGCTGGAATCCAGTCCGCCAGATAAAAATGTTCCAATCGGAACATCTGATACAAGCTGACGTTCTATTGCATCTGTCAGCAAATAACGCACATGTTCCGCCGTTTGCTGAAAATTTTCAGTATGTTCTCTGGCTTCTAATTTCCAGTAACAATGTGTCTGCAAGCCGTCTTTCTCCGTGTAGTATGCACAGTAAGCCGGAAGCAATTCTTTCACATTCCGAAATACACCACAGCCTGATGTTCTGCCGGGCGCAAACAGTAAAAGCTGACTAATGCCGTTTTTGTCTATTTCGTGAGGAACTGCCGGATGTGCCAGAATCGCTTTTAATTCTGAGCTGAATAGCATTCCTGTTTCTGTTTCATAATAAAACAACGGCTTTACGCCGATTCTGTCTCTTGCCATGAAAAGCCTTTGCTTCTGTTCTTCCCAGATACCAAAAGCAAAAATTCCGTTAAACTTTTCAACACAATCCGCTCCCCAGCAAATATATGCTTTTAACACAACTTCTGTATCTGCATGAGTTTCAAAAGTAACCCCTTTCTTTCTAAGTTCATGCCGAATTTCTTCTGTATTATAAAGTTCTCCATTATAAATAATCGTATAAACTTCATCATTCTGTCTGCAAATCATAGGCTGTCTGCCGTTTTCAGGGTCAATGACTGCAAGCCTTGTATGTACAAGTGCCGCATGTTCTGTGAAATAAATTCCTTTCTGGTCAGGGCCTCTTCTAAGAATCGCTTTCTGCATTTTTTCAGCAATCTCTTTCTGCTTTCGTAAATCTTCTTTGTAATCAATCATACCTGCAATACCACACATGATTCAATAACTCCTTTCTTATGGCTTAAAGATATTATATATTATGAAAGAATAAATAAAATGTGTCTGAAATTTAAACTTTTTATATATAATATAAGAAAATACTTGACAAATTTAAAAATATTGTGTAAAATAATTATATAAACCTAAATCAATATTTATCGTTAAAGGAGAAATTACAAATGTTAGACTTCAGAATTGCTACTTTCTTACAGCTCTGTGAAACAAAGAGCTACACCAAAACTGCTAAACTGCTTGATATTACACAGCCGTCTGTTACTCAGCACATTAAGTATCTGCAAAAAAGATACCAATGCAAATTATTTAGCTATGAAGGGAAAACGCTTCGCCTTACTCCAGAAGGAGAATATCTTCGCCGTCAGGCTGAGGCAATGACCAAAATGAGCGCAAAAGTGATTGCTGATTTACAGCGTATGGGCGATGCAAAAAAAGTACTCCGTTTCGGTTATCCGGAAGAATTTGGCGAAATTGCTGTCGCAAAGGTAATTGCTAAACTTCTGAAAGAAGAAGATGCCCCAGAAATCAATCTGTTTGTTAAAAAAACAGATGAATTACTCACCATGCTGGAAAACGGTCAGCTTGATTTTATCCTTGCAGATGCTGTCAGCAATACACCAGCTTTTGACAGTGTTGCTGTCGGAGAAACTGCTTTTTGCTGTTATGCAGACAAACGCCATAAAACTTCTTTGGAAGCAATTTCCGAACTGCTTCCGGAACGTCTGCTTATAAGTGAAAAAGGTTCTGCTGACCGTGCAGTACTGGAAGAGATACTCACACAGCATAAATTATTTCCAGATGAATTCCAGCATACAATGACATCTGACACATCTACTCTGCGAGAACTGACTGCTTCCGGAACAGGTGTTCAATTTGCTTATGAAACAAGTATGAAAGACTTTGAAGAACGTGTACAGAAACTGGATATCACAAACTTCTCTGAAAAACGTTCACTTTGTTTCCTTTGGCTGAAAGGAAACCCTGAAGCAGAAAACTTTCAGCCATTTATGGAATCTTTTACTAATTTGTGGAATATCTGATTTTATTTAAAAAGATGTATGAAAAGCCCTGCCTTAGAGGCGGGGCTTGTTTTATTTTACACTAATTCTACTAAGCATAGTTGAAAAATATGTTTTATATTCATATTGACATTTATTCCATAAAATGTTATAATAAAATCACATGATTTTATTATATGAAAGGGATACTATTTTATGAAAAAACGTATAAAACTTTTTTTCTCCAGAAATATTTTGCTTGCTTTGCTTCTTTTGTTTTTGGCAAATGTCATAACAGGTACAGTTATGGCAATTCATGCCCGCCATGCTTGGATGGAACTTATTGCACTGCGTATGCTTGATATTGCTAATACTGCTGCGGATATGCTCAATGGTGATGAAATGAAACAATTAACTGCCGAAGATAAAAATACAAAACCTTATCAAGATGCTTTAAATACTTTAAGAATTTTTCAGGATAATATCGAATTGGAATATATCTATGCAATCAATCCTGAACCGGACGGCAGTTTTTCATTTTCTGTTGACCCCACTATTGAAGACCCAGGCGAATTTGGTGAACCTATTGTAATCACAGATGCTTTAAAAATTGCTGCTACCGGAACAGCTGCTGTCGATAAAGAGCCCTATGAAGATGCTTGGGGAAAGTTCTATTCTGCTTATAGTCCAGTATTTGATTCTAATCATCATGTTGCTGCGATTGTTGCTGTTGATTTTGATGCAAATATCATCAATCGTGAAATTTTTCATCATATTCTTCTAACATTAACGCTTCTGGCTATTATTATGATAATAGGTATTCTCTTTGCACTCTCTATTTCATTCAGAAGTCGTCAACGTTCTGCTAAATTAAAACGAGAAATGGCTGAAATTCAACATGAATTCAATGACCTTGATAAAATTATGCTGAAATCTTCTCTTACAAAATTAAAAACGATTTCCAATGAAAAACAGCGTACCTTGCTGCAAACACTCGCCGGTGGTGAAACTTTCGGAGAAGAAAATGACGAAATTTCTGAACTTGGAAATAATTTGCATTCCATTCAGGAAACACTGAGAAGATATATCCGCTGGCTGAATGACCAGACATTCATTGACGATTTGACTGGTGTCGGCAATAAATCCGCTTATCAAATAGCCATTCGGAGTTTAAATGATAAAATTCAAAATGATGATACAAAATTTACTGTTCTCTTTTTCGATATCAATGAGCTGAAAGCAATCAATACTCGCTATGGATTTGAAGTCGGTGATGAACTAATGCTAGCCACAGCAGAAGCTTTGAAAAAAGTATTTGCTCAGAAAAATGTCTATCGTGTGGCAAGTGATGAATTTATTGTCATTTTACCGGATAAAAGCTCCGAAGAAGCTAAATTATTCTTAGATACATTTGAAAGTGAACTGACAGAATTTAACCAAAGTCATCCAAAATCTCCAAATTTAACAGTTGCAAGCGGTATGTGCGGTTACATTGCCAATGAAACACGCAACTACAGACAAGTTTTCATTAAAGCAGAAAAAACAATGCGTGACAATAAAGCTGCTTTTTACGAAAAAAGAAATCAAAAATTTAATGAAGCTTAAAAAATTCCCCCTGTTATCAGGGGGAGTTTTTGAATTACTTTAAGAAATCGTCCATAATCACTTCTACACGAGGATGATTTTCTTCATCAGGGTCAATCATCTTAACTTCTTTCATCACAATAGGCGTTGTTGGAGAAGCCATTTCACCGCTTGCAGACATAACACGCTCTACATTCAGGAAATTATCTACAATTTCCATTCCCTGTGTCACTTCTCCAAATGCCGCATAATTGCCGTCAAGGAACGATTCATCTCCATAGCAGATAAAAAACTGACTAGATGCGCTGTCAGGGTCTTGACTTCTTGCCATAGAAACAATTCCTCTTTGATGAGATAAATTATTTTCTACACCATTAGAAGCAAATTCGCCTTTAATCGTCTGTTCGCTTCCGCCCATGCCAGTGCCTTCAGGGTCACCGCCCTGCGCCATAAAGTTGTCAACAACTCTATGAAATGTCAGGCCATTGTAAAACCCTTCTGATACTAATTTTTCAAAATTTTCACAAGTAATCGGTGCTGTATCTGGATACAGTGTAATAATAAATGCATTTTCCTCTAACGCAGCATCAGCACTTTCTGCTGTGGAATCCGCAGAACTTGAATTTTCTGCTGTAGTTGTCGGTGCAGTTTCAGTAGTTTTTGCGCACCCTGTCAGCAGTGCTAAACCAAGCATTATACAAATAAAAATTCTTTTCTTCATAATCAATTCTCCTTACGCTTTATTTGCACGATTCAGCCATGCAATTGCTACATCCAAAGCTTCATATAAACTGTCCCGTTCTGCCTTCTGTACGGGCTGAGGATGATTAAAATCTGTTGACATCTGATAAAACTTAATACTCTTAGAAACAATAATATCCTGCTGTTTCTGGGAATTTTCCACTTTTAAATAAACCACATAGGGTTCACTCATATACCCGAAATACATTTCATTTCCTTTTCGGACAAGGGGGTAATTCTTATACATCATCATACAAATAACTCCTTTCTGTAAGGCAAATTACTGCCATGTCATAGTAAAATCTTGAGCTGTATCATCAAATATTTCTATATTATGCAACAGTGTGTCAATGCAGGAAGAACGGATTTTATAAGTCGGTGTTCCATTCACAGCAAGCATAGCATTTAAGCCTTCCATCTTGTAAAATGCAATCGTATAATCCTCTCTGCCGTCCTGAGAAGTCAGCTGTACTTCTACATCAGGTGCAGAAGCTGGTAATTTTGCATCAAGATAAAGTTCTTCTCCATAAACGTTCAGCAAAAATTTATAAAACTGCTGGAAACGTTCTGTTTCACAGGATTCACCATTTTTAGTAACAGTATAATTTTTCTTATCGTCACCTTCACCGACAAAATGCAGTTCATTTGTTCCGGCTGTCACGTCTAAAGTCGCAATATCCCACACATAAGTTGCAAATACATTTGCAGCAGTAATATCTTCGGGCTGTACAGTCGTCCAGACGGCTCTGCTGTCCAGTACACCGTAAAGAATGTCCACTCCCTCCAGATATGTGTAATAAGCTGTACTGCCGGATTTAGTTGTATAACTTTTACCGAATTTTAAAGTATACGTATTTCCGTCATCACAGACCATTGTCACGGTACAGAAAGGCGCATCTATTCCAGCGTCTTTGAAGTCGCTTTCAGAAGGGTGCAATTTTGCGATTTCTTCGGCTGTCAGTCCGAACATTCCGGTTGTCACATCTACAGATTTTTCCACATTCAAGTAAGCTGTTACTGGTTCAAGCATAATATGTGTTGAAGCAACTCCTCCGACAGAATCATCTTCTACAACATCGTGTGCATATTCCATATACAAATCATAATCTAAATTTTCACGTTCAATCCGCAAAGATTCTACAATTGGATAATTATCTTCTGCGGGTTTTTCCAAAATTGTCTTAGATAAAAAATAATTCACATTCTGCTGATAATTATGCACTAAAGACGTTTTTACTAAATATACTTTTCCATCTGTCATACAATAAGTTTTTGTACTGTCCATTGGTGAAGCATTCCCTATTGAAAACTGAAATGCTGTTCCGTCCTGATAAGTCATCACCACTTCTGAAAGAGGTTTTTCCAAACCATATTTTGAGAGGTCAGCAGGATTTTCTTCTACAAGCTGGTCAGCAGAAAGTTCACAGGCATTATTGACAAGTGTTGAAATATAGCCTTTGTCTAATGGAACATCTTCATAGCCTTCAATTGTGTAACCGCTGTCATTTTCATCTTTTTTATCTGCAATCGGATAAATTTTAAACTTATCTGTATTAGAAATCTGTACTTCTTTTAAGTCTTCTGCTTTCTGGGGATTCAGCATAACCGCATTTTTTTCATCATCATCCAGCAAATTATCTGCTAAAGAACTAGCATCTAATTCTGTATCTTTTTCTGAATTTTTATTGACAAGCAAAACTGCTGTCAATGCACCGCCAATTATTACTAATGCTGCTATTGCTGCAATTAACGTTTTCACATTTTTAGACATGCCTTGTTTAGAAGGCTGTTCTGTTACTGGAACGGAATTTTCTGCAAAGAAAGTATCCATACCAGCTTGAGATTCTTCTGTTTCCTGCTGTGATAAATCCTTTTCACTCATTTATTTCTTCTCCTTAAGAAGACTGCAACACCGATTGCAATCACGGCTGACGGAATGGCAAAGATAAAAATATGAATTCCATGCATTTCCGCTGTTTTAATTGCAATTGTCTCATTGGTCAGATTTTTAGAAGCAATTACTAAATTATCGCCCTTGCCTGTCATATTGTTGACAACTGTTACCAGATACTGTGCATTATTATAGGAAGCATCTTGCATTAAATTTGCATCGCAAAGCATAGCTGAACCTAATATGAAAATATTACTGTCATGTGTAATATTATTTTCAGTATTTTTTCTGGTTGTCATAGCAGCGACAATCTGCGCACCGGCAGGGGTTTTATCTGCATCATCAGTAGATTTTCCCATTTCGCTGAGATACACGGAATCTGTCGTTTTCAGCAAAGTCTTTGTAATGCCTCCGGTTTCAGAATCCCAGAGCAAATGAATTGTTCTGCATAATGGTGCAGCAATCGGAAGTGAAGTATTCGGCATTCCTGCACTATACGTTTCTTCTGCAATTGTTGCTACTGGAACGGAAACTGCCCCTGTACTGATAGATAATGCTACCTGCTGTGCAGCATTTGTATCGCTCTCCAATGCAAGCTGTTTTTCTACCTCAATCCCCCACGTTGCAAGAAAATCATCTAAATTCGGTGTATTTGCCTGCGTGAAGTCTGCAATATAAATTAAATCCTTATCATACTGACCTTCATTATATAAAAATTTAGAAAGCTTATCTACACCGTTTGCTGTTAAATCATTCACTGGTGCAGGAAGCAGTAAAATATCATATTTTTCTGCATCGAAATCAGTTGTATACAAATCAATTTCTTCAATATTATAGCCATTTTTATAAAGCGTATTTGCTAAAGCGTTAATGGCTGAACCACTGAACTGAGGATTATATAATGCTTCCCCATTCGCCATAGAAATAACTCCAATATTCACAGGGTCAGCATCTGTTACAAACATCAGTGCAGAAGTTAAATTCTGTTCCCCTGAAAAGCCTGTAATTGCATCTTCCAGCGTTCCCTGTCCGTAATAGTACTGCATATATTTCTGCTGGTCATAATCAAATAAATTGCCAATCTTAACAACTCTTAATTTAGACTCATCAGAAGCATTTGAAATCACAATATCCCCTTCTGTTAAAGAAGCAGAATAATTCGCCTGATACTGGTTGACAATATCCGGATTGGAAGACGGGTCATAATAGCTTAAATGCACTTTATCAGAATACTGTGTATATTTTGACAATAATTCAGATACCATTTTCAGTGATTCACCGCTGGTCTGAAATTTGCTTTCCGCCATGAAAACCGTGAAATTTACGTCCTGATTCAAAGATTTCAAATAACTGATACTTTCGTCCGAAATTTCAAATTTTGCATCTTCTGTCAAGTCAAGCTTCAACGGATATTTCTTTACTAAAACGTTTACTAAAACATTCAGCAAAATCACAACAGCAACAACAATACAAGTAATTGCTGTAGCAATACCACCATATTTCAGCTTTTTCACAGTCGCAACATTTAATTTTTTCTTTTCTTTCGGTGCTTTCATTTCTGCATCTGCCATCTTGATTTGCCTCCTTAACTCCAGCGTCTTTTTTCAAATACTCTCACAGTGAAGAAATTAAACAATACTGCGGTACTGATGTAAAACAATACACTGGAAAGATTGAAAATTCCACAGGTAAATTCATAATATCTCGTGTAGAAAGACAAATCATACAGCAAACTTTGCAGCCAGCCGATTTTTACAAATGATGCCACTAAATCAATCAGGAATAACAAAGCAAGACAGACAATTCCACCAACAGCTGCCGCTACCTGATTTTCCGTCAAAGAAGATACAAACAGCCCAATGGCGATAAATGCAGCACCTACTAAAAGTACTGCCAGATAATTCGCAAATAATGTCATCCATGCAACTGTCCCATATAAACTTAAAATAAATCCGTAAATAAATACAATGCTGACTGCTATAAGAAACATCGTCAACGCTGCAAAATACTTTCCTAATACAATTCCTGTCAAAGATACCGGTGCAGTTAAAAGCCCCTGTTCTGTTCTTTGTTTTTTCTCCTCACTGAATAATCTCATTGTCAGAATCGGTATCAGAAAAATACTGATGAAAAACAATGTCGAAAATACTCCTGATAAGTTCGTAGAACCTACTGAAATATTATCCAGTGAAAAAAATAATCCCGAAAAAATGTAAAATACTGCTAAAAAAATATAAGCAATACTTGACGAAAAAAATGCGCCAATCTCTCTGCGGTAAATCGCTCCCATTATTTTTCGTCTCCTTTCTTCTCCTGTGTCAGACGGACATTTTCACCCATTGTAATTTTTAAGAAAATATCTTCTAAAGTCATTTCCATTGTCCGGAGTGTCAAAATATCCCATTGATGTTCTCTTGCAATCCGGTTAATGTCACGGCGAATGTCAATCCCCGGTTCTGCTTCAATTTCATATTCATAAATACCCGGCTCTCGTTCCATATCCGCACGGATATATTTAATCCCTTCCAAAGCACGGACTGCCTGTAAAATTTCTGCTCTGTCACCGTCAATTCTGGCAATAATTCTATGGTCAGTGGTTACTTTATTTGACAGATTCGTTGCTGTATCATCAGCAGCAACTACTCCGTGATTGATAATAATCACTCTGTCACAAACAGCTTGAATTTCGCTTAAAATATGAGAAGACAAAATGACTGTATGATTTTTCCCTAAACGTTTAATCAAAGTTCTGATTTCCACCATCTGCTTCGGGTCAAGACCAACTGTCGGCTCGTCCAGAATTAAAACAGGCGGATTGCCGATTAAAGCCTGTGCTAAACCGACTCTCTGTTTATAACCTTTTGACAGATTTTTAATAATTCTGTTTTCCACATCTGCAATTTTGCAGAGTGTTAAAACATCTTTGAGATGGGAACGTCTTGGAAGTTTGCATTTTTTCAAATCAAAGACGAAATTCAAATACGAATGCACCGTCATATCTACATATAACGGCGGAATTTCCGGCAGATAGCCAATATAAGATTTTGCTTTCACAGGGTCTTCCAGAATATCTACACCATTGATTAGAGCCTGTCCGGAAGTAGAAGAAATATATCCGGTCAGCATATTCATTGTTGTAGACTTTCCAGCCCCGTTAGGTCCTAAAAAGCCTAAAATTTCACCGTCATGCACTGTAAAGCTAATATCATTGACGGCTTTCTTGTCTCCATAATGTTTTGTCAGATTTCTGACTTCAATCATGAGGATAGCTCCTCTCCTTATTATTTCTGAATAGGTGATTGTAAAATAAAGAAAATGGCTATTTTACAATGCAAATAAAGTTTAAAAACTACTGACTTTTCTCCGTTTTTGTGGTATAATTAAAAGTGTAAAAGAAAACCATACCAGCAAAAACAGGAGAAAAAATCATGC
>JAZQIL010000047.1:0-2882 GCA_045541055.1 Oscillospiraceae bacterium | reverse complement strand
TACAATCCTTTTCTGAGAGGTCAGAATTTTTACTCGTTTGGAAAGTGCCGGACACATCCGCACCATATCAGCGGCAACATCAAAAACGATAGATGCCTGTAAAATACCATCGTGCTTGCGGAGGTCAATGTAATTCCCATCGCAGTGGACTGAATCTGACCGATGAAAATACGACAGTTTTCATCTTCCTGAAACTTTCGGACTTCTTCACCACGGTCTTTTACTCCGCCACGGATAATGGCATAATCGATATGTTTCTTTTCAAGCAGTGTCTGAATGTCCTCAATTTCCGGAACAAATCTCGCTATGACAACAAGTTTTTGGTTGGTCTGCATGATACTGTCGATAATATCTTCAAGAGCGTTTAATTTCGCCTTGCTGATATTCTTCCTGTTGCCGTCATCATCATTGAGATTTCCGCCTGTTAATTGGCTTAACCGGAGCAGTTTTGTCAGCACATTGGCGGCTGTAATTTCCGACTGTTCAATTTCGAGATAAGATTCTCTTTCCAATTTTCGGTACATCTTCATGGCATCTGGTTCGAGTTCCACCATGCGGATTTCTTCCGTGATTTCCGGCAAATCCAGACATTCCTGCTTTGTCACCCTGAATGCAACAGAATGCATTTTTGTAAGAAATTCAGGCATTTTTGATTCTTTGAACCTTGGTGTGTAATTTCCGTAACCGACCATATCAAAGTAATGATTCCGGAAGATATAGAACAAATCACCGAAAATTCGCCGATTCAAAAACCGATACTGTGAAAACACATCGATTTCCTTATTGGTGATGACCGTACCTGTCAGCAGAAGTTTGTATTCTGCCCTGTCTCCGAGATGCTGGACTGCCTTTGACTGTTTGGAGCGGTTTTCTTTAATCTTATGCCCTTCATCAGCAATGATAAGATTAGCATGAAATGCCGTCAGCTCCTGTTCCATTCTCCAGACAGTTTCGTAATTGACAACGATAATTTTCAGTTTGTCCGTCTGTCTGAATATCGTCTGCTGTTTTTTCTGTGCCATTGTTCCGGTCAGAACGTGCATTTCATAAGGAAAATCAGCGAATTTTTCAAACTCCTTTTCCCAGACCGGAAGAATACTCAGAGGAGCGATAATCAGGACAGTTTCAATCCTCTCCGTCTGATACAGGATTCCGGCAACAGCGATAGTCGTGATGGTTTTCCCAGTTCCCATATCCATAAGAAACGCTACTCCGTCACTTTTCTTCTGATTATCAAACAAGCCGAATTTCTGACAGGCAAAATTAAAGGCTTTCTGCTGATGTTCATAAGGCTCTGCACGGATTGGCATACAGAACGATTCTGCGTTCTTGTTCATGTTCTTTTCTCCCTTCAAATTTTCAGCTTTTTCAGATTGCTGCGGATTGCACAGAAAAATGCCATTTCTTTGAGCATTTTTGCTCCCATGCGGAGCAGTTCAGCCGTTTCTGCATCTACCGCACCGCTGTCTGCTCTGGCTTTCATTTCTCTGACAATCATGAGCTTGTCTTCATTGGGCTGTATCATTTTCTTCATTGAGGTTTACCTCCTACATTTTTGATAGGGAAAGTCAAAGATTTTCCAGAATATTCCTGCTTTCTGATTCATATTTCTTTTGCTTTTTTCCCCCTCTATTTATTAGGCGTGAAAGAGGGCATTTGTCAGGGTGAAAAATGTAAACATTTTGTGAACATTTCCTTTTCTGGTTTATGAGTGCTTTTCCATTCGATTTATTGCGGAAACCCGTATTTCATATACGGTTTGTTTTTTGATATGCATTGCATCTGCAATCATCTGAAGTGTTTCCTGACCAAAATAGTATTTTATAATCACTTCGTGTTCTTTTGGTGTCAGACATTCAAGCAGTGCATCAGTATACTGTTTCTGAAATAAATAATCCAAAAAATCAGTACATGCAAGTGTATCCGGATCAATTTCAGGATTGCATCTATGCCGAATTTCTTCGATAATGGTAAGATTATCTTCTGCTCTTTGTTCACAGGCAAGTGCAACCGGAATCTGCCATCTCATGTTCAGAAACTGTTTGATGATTTCTTTTCGATACCCTGGAAGATATGTATCCATGCACTGATGAATATTCATGATAACAATTTTTCTTCTTTTGTACACTTTATAGCTAATAAAACCTTTACTATATATGGTGATGCCTGCATCAGTATCTGTTATAACAGCTTTAGCAGGATTTATCAAAGATTTGATGCTTTCTTCTTTATGCTTGGTATTTTCTGGGAATGACGCTAATAAATCTTTGAATTTTATTTCTTCGTTCATTCTTGAACCCCCCTTGTTTCTTCGAGAGTACAAAAATGAAGTTCACAAATTCTGTTTAAAGTGTGTTTCTATTTTTCCTCTCACTTCTTAGCTGTGGGAAGGAGCTTTTGTCAGGGTACTTTCACAAATTTTGTATCAATATACAATAAAGCGGATTATCGCATATAACTTTTAGAAATTTTATCCAAATAAAATATTTTTACCAATATATGAAATAAAAAAATCTGTTTCTTTTACAGATACAGACTTTTTTATGATTCCTTCCAGAAAACGGACATTCTTCATTATAGCATTTTTCAACAAGTAAAAATATGCTCCAGTCTGTTAGAATAGCTGACAGGAAAAATATGCAAATTATAACTTTACGACAGCAAAAGTTAGGCAAACTGAAATAAGTAAAAAATTTTGCTTAAAAATGTTTGTATGAACAGTTGAAAATTTTTTGAAAGTATGCTATAATATAAATGTATGTATACTTACGCTGATGAAGGGTAATAAGGCGGTCAAGAGCTTTAAAGTAAGTTCCTATTTGTTGTTGTTCCTCTATATCAACAGGGATTGAAAAATCAAGAATACGTACCATTTCAGTTCC
>JAZQIL010000046.1:0-2598 GCA_045541055.1 Oscillospiraceae bacterium | reverse complement strand
CACTGCTTGTTGCAACCGAGCTGTCAGGAACAGCGTCACTGTTTAATCTGTTCTTCATTATCCTGTTCGGCTACTGCACCATCAAGGTTGTGTTTGCCAACATCAAGCGAGGCGGCATTCTGCTGTGTCAGATCGCCATCGGCAGTCTGTACCTGTTCTCCGTACCGAGAGGATTCACGGACGGGTTCTACAACTGGATCAAGCAGGTCATCGCTACCTGCATGACAGCATTCTTGCAGACCACCATCCTGTATCTCGGATTGCTGACATTCACACAGCATCCGCTCATTGCAGTGGGAATCTGTTTATCCGCCAACGAAGTACCGAGAATTGCCCAGATGTTTGGACTTGACACAAGCGTCAGAGTCAATATGATGAGTATCAATAGCACTGTGAGCATGGGTGCGAAGGCTGCTAAGTTTATTGCGAAGAAGTAGTGCTAAATCAGTTGACTTTTTCAAGGTGTGGTGGTATAATGTTGCTTAATACCTGCGAGGAGGGATAGCATGATTTACTACACAGCCGATCTGCATCTGGGACACACCAACATCATGAAGCTGTCCGGCAGACCTTTTGAATCGGTAGAGGAAATGAACGAGGCACTTGTAAACAACTGGAATGCGGTTGTCAGAGATAATGACGATGTATATATCCTCGGCGATGTGATGTTCAAAATGAGCAGCCGTCCGGAGAATTTCCTGCACCGTATGAATGGCAGAAAGCATCTGATTGTGGGCAACCATGACAGGCAGAATCTGAAGAAGGAAGCCTTTACAAGCTGTTTTGACAGTATCAACGATTACCTGTGCATCGAGGATGAAGGGCGCAAGGTGGTGCTGTTCCATTATCCGATTCTGGAATGGGACGGCTATTTCAGAGGACATTACCACATCTACGGTCACATTCACAACAGCGATAACTTCGCAAACCGTGTGATGATGCAGGTGAAAAATGCGTTCAATGCAGGCGTGGATGTGAATGACTTTACACCGCAGACATTGCCACAGTTGATTCAACGGAATCAGATTGGCGATACTGATTGAAATTCATTCTGATTTATGCTATAATGATATTGTTCATTTCAGATTGAAAAGAGGTGCGTTCTATGTTGTTTGTTCAGCAAATTGAGATAGAGTACAGAAAAAACGTCAGATATGCAAATTTCGCACAAATGAGAAATGCAATAAAATTCTATCCAGTAAAAATTGATCGTGCTGAAATACAGCAGGATGTTCTCTTTCATTCTGTGAAGCTTTATCAGGATACGGATGGGATGCATGATAGAGGTTCAAAATACCAGCAGTATTTTGAAGATCAGCTATTTGACGGAAAATTCAAACGTTCTCCATTTGGCAGAAAGATAGCAGTGAAACCGCTTGGTGAAGATCAATATGAAGTCCATTTTTGGGGAGGCTTTGATAAAACAGCTTTTGTTTTGAGAAAAGACCAATATGGACGGATTGTTTTTAATGAGAGAAACACTTATTATGACACGGGCGAGTGGTACTATCAGCTTTTCGTTTTTAACTTTGTCTGCTGTGAAAAGGAAAATTTCAGGGAGAAACTATTCTTCAATAAGAATCCGAACTATGAATACGATGGTAGGCGATATCTCAGATACTGTTAATATGATTAAGCCCAAAGAAATTAGGAGATGTGTATGCTGGAAGTGAAAATTGAAATTGTAAGAGTCATAGATAAATCCTACCCTGTATTTGTAGAAGCAAGACTGACAGATTGCAATGGAAATGCTCATTGTTTTCACGACAAGCTGCCTGTTTTCACTTTGGAAGAGCCAAAGAATATTCCGTGTGATGGCATCATTCGATGCACGCTGATAACAGAAAATGCGGACACGGTTCTGATTGATACACTTACTCCTGATGATATTGAATCTCTGGATGGAGTAAGCAGATTTGAAATTTTCAAAGATCAGATTGTATATGAATAACACTATGATACAGTCAAGTCCACCGCTTGGCTGTTTTTTTATATGCAAAGGAGGACTGATAAACCTATGAAAACGTATATCTACCCCGAAAACCTGCGAGCCACGGTAAAGCTGTGGTTCTGGAACGTCCGTGATTTCTGTATCATCTGTGCCGGCATTATTCTGTCGGCACTTTTGTTTGTAAAGCTCGGAATGGTTGCACCGCTGGCTCTCACAGCCTGCTTTGCATTCCTGAGTCTGAGAGCAGATGATACTGCCATCATGGACTATATGTTCAATGCTGTGCGGTTTTTCTTGACCTCACAGCAGAAATTTATGTGGCGAAAGGATGATTGACATGAGCAAAAAGAAAAACAGCGTTCAGAAGCTCATTGGCTTTGAACGCTTTACAAAATACGGAGTGCGTACCGACAAGGCAGAGTTTGCATTCTTCGCAGTCGAGCCGACCAATATTTCCGTGATGTCTTCCGCAAGCATCGACACCAAGGTGCATCACCTTATGATGATTCTGAGCATGGTTCCAGATTTGGAGCTCATCGCCCTTGACAGCTGTGAGTGTTTTGACAGCAATAAGGAATATGTGAGAAAGCGACTGAGCGAGGAAAAGAACGAAGCGGTCAGAAAGCTGTTGGAGGCTGACTACAACT
>JAZQIL010000045.1:0-40858 GCA_045541055.1 Oscillospiraceae bacterium | reverse complement strand
TTTTGCCTTTTAATATGATATTATATAAATAATGACACGATTTGTTCATAATTAGAAAACTTATTTAGGGGGAATTCACCATGTATCAACCAAAAATTATGAAAAAATGCCTTAGCTGGCTGATTGCTTCAGCTTTAAGCATTTCTGCAATGTCAAGTCTTTTTATATCTGCACAGCCGGTTTCAGTTTCTGCTGCGGAAACTGGTTCTCGAATTCTTGTTGACATTAACAAGAATGATGGCAGAAAAGCTTCTTATTCTAAAACTGCTAATAACTGGATTGTAGATAATACTTATACTTACACTGTCAATGGCATTATCTGCAAACTTTCTAGTGGCGGTTCAGGTTCTGTCGATTTAGTAAATAATAAAATTTTACAGCTTCAAGATATTGAAAAAACACCTACCTTCACAATGGATGGTGCAAAAATTAAAGACGGTTCAGGGAATCCAAGTTTAAAACTTGAACTCTCCGGACTTTCTGACGGAACACACTCTATTAAAACTTTTCATGCCTGCGCTGACAGAAATGTTACAAACAGTTCTTTAACTGTTAAGATTAACGGAAAAACGGTTGCTTCTGGTGTCAAATGCCCGACTTCTCCAGCAGACAGCAATGATGCAGGTACTGCTTACGGGACATTTTCAGGGACTTCTGCTACTGTTGAAATTATTGCAGAAGGCAATGGCTCTTTAAATACGCCTTGGCTCAACGGCTTTGAAATTGATGGAGCTGACCCTGTAAATTCTATCAGCAGAATTTATCCTGCTGACCAAGAAAAACATTTTGTGAAAGAAAATGGCCTTTCATGGACTGCCGGTAAAAATGCTGTCAGTCATAATGTCTATATCGGAACGGATTTTTCTGCTGTACAAAAGGCTTCTACCAGTTCTCCCGAATTTAAAGGCAATGTCAAAGAATCTAAATTTGCTTTAGATGATTCTTATTCTTCCGTACCGGTTTACTATTGGCGTGTAGATGAAGTCAATCAGGACGGTTCTGTTGTAACTGGTGCAGTTTATAGCTTTCAAACAGCAAGACTTGCTTTTCCGACTGCGGAAGGTTATGGACGTTATGCAAGAGGCGGAAGAGGTGGTTATGTCTACCATGTTACGAATTTAAATGACTCTGGTGAAGGCTCTCTCCGTTATGGCGTGGAAAATTTAACCGGTGCAAGAACCATTGTATTTGATGTTGGTGGTATTATCGAACTGAAAAGCAAAATGACGATTCCGGAAGAGGGCGGTGATGTTTACATTGCTGGTCAGACTGCGCCTGGTGATGGTATTACTCTCACCAAATGGGGCTTTGGCATGATAGGCTGTAATGATGTCATTGTTCGTGATGTTCGTGTCAGAGTCGGTGACAGAGGGCTTTCCGGTGTGAATGACGTTTCAGACGGCATGGGACTTTCCAGCTGTAATCACTGCATTATTGACCATTGCTCCATTGCATGGGCTACAGATGAAGGGTTTTCTTCCAGAAGTGCTGCCAATATTACTGTTCAATGGAATATTATCGCCGAATCTTTAAATAATTCCATTCACTATGATGCAAACGACAGAACTAAAACTGAACGTCATGCCTTTGCTGGTTCTATCAGCGGTTTCACAGGGTCATTCCATCATAATTTATTAGTTAATAATACTGGCCGAAACTGGTCTATGGCAGGCGGTATGGAACAAGATGGTGTTACTTACGGCGGACAGCTTGACATTTCTAATAATGTCGTTTATAACTGGAAAGACAGAACCACTGACGGCGGTGTTCACAGATTAAATTTCGTCAATAATTACTATAAAGCCGGTGCTGTTTCTAATACTGCCCTGCATGTTGTTTCTATTGACGGAAATGAGCTGAATACCAGCGATATGCAGAAAATGTATGTCTCCGGAAATGTTATGACCGATTCTAAAGAAAGTTTCATTTTAAAAGCTTCTGATGATGCTTGGACAGCCGGAAAAGCAAAATCCGGCGGTAAAAATTCCACTGACAGCGATGTCAGAAGTAATTCTCCGTTCTTTGAAAATTATATTCACTTACAATCAGCAGAAGAAGCTTATCAAACTGTTACAAATACTGCTTCCGGTGCTGGTGCAAGATTCCCCTCTTATGACTATTTAGATTCTCGTTACTTAAAAGAAGTGACTTCCGGAACTTATACTTATACAGGCTCTAAAGATGGGCTGAACGGCATTATTGACAGTCAGAACGATGTCGGCGGTTATCCGACCAGCGCAAATTTCAAAGGCGGTACTGCAAAAACAGATTCTGACGGTGACGGTATGCCTGACGAATGGGAAAATATTCATGGCCTTAACCCGAAAGATGCTTCTGATGGTGCAATTGTCAGCCTTTCCGCTGATGATTATACCAATCTTGAATTATATCTTAATGAACTTGCCGGAGATGATGTGGCCTTTAACGGCAATGTTAAAACAATTGATGCCTTTTCTAAGATTGAAGCCGAAAACTTTGACGCTCAGGAAGGAATTAAAACACAGGAATGTGCTGATACTGACGGCGGTGAACAAGTTGCTTATGTAGAAAATGGAGATTATCTCTTATTTAAAAATGTTGATTTTGGTGATGGAGCGAAAAGTTTTACAGCTCGCCTTGCCGGAAACGATGCTCATATTGAAATTTATCTTGACAGTCTTAACGGCACACCTGCCGGAACGCTCAATTATACAGGTGTTGGAAACTGGTCTGACTGGTCAGATGCTTCCTGTAATGTCTCTGTTACTGGAAAACATGATATTTATTTGAAGTTTACAGGTGGTGAAGGATATCTTGTCAATTTGAACTGGCTGACCTTCGGAAAAGAGGCACTCCCTATTAACGGAACTTATTTTAAAAATCTAATTATTCAAGATACAGCAAACGAAGCTGGCTGGAGCTTTGCGGAAAATCTTGCAGTTGGCTCGAAAGTATTCGGCGACAGAGATTTTACATTTACAGAACTGCCGGAACAGGTACTTGGTGCAGAACAAATTTTAACTTCTTGTGATTCTAAAAAACTTCTGGAGGGAACAGCTGGCACATTTGAAGCCTCTGAAACTATTACAGTCTATACTGCTGTAGATACTCGTACAGAAAACACACCTGCTTTTCTTGCTGACTGGACAAAAACAGAATTAACTGCTGTTTCTTCTAATGATGTCACTTTTGAAATTTATCAAAAAAATTTCTCCAAAGGCGACACAGTAACACTCGGCGCAAACGGACAGTCTGCTTATTGTGTAAATTATACAGTATTTCTCACAGAACAGGCAAAAGAAGTACCCACAACAGAACCATTCACAGAGAAAACAACAGAAAAAGTGACTGAATCAGTTACAGAGCTTATAACAGAAAGCGATTCTTTCAAAGAACTACTTTATGGAGATGTCAACTGTGATGGTGAAATAGATATTCTTGATGTAATTACACTCAATAAATCTGTCATGGGAAAGGAAATCCTTTCCGAACAAGGTATTCTTAATGCTGATGTGAACCTTGACCAAAAACCTGATGCTACAGATGCCTTGAATATTCTCAAACTCATTGTCGGGTTAATTTCTCCTGAAAGTCTCCCCCTTAAATAACGTAAGTTCAACAGAAAAAATCGGTCAACAAGACATAGAATTCTGTATGTGTTCTGTCTGTGTAATAAGCATACAACAGTATCGCCAGATAATTTTCACCCTGCATACTTCAACAGGCTCTGTCGCCTTTCATGCGTTTTCTGATGATATAGATTTTTTCACACATCTGCTGATTTTACGTCTCCGTTTTTGATTCTTAATTTCACTTTGCTCATATCATAAACAGAAACAATCACTCCTTTTTTATGAGATTCAAATTCGCATACCTTTTCAAAGGAAGCAAATACATTTTCCTGATGGTCTTTTCCCTGTAATTTCAGTCATACTCCGTCTGCCTCTTTATAAAGTCTGAAACAATTTCTGCACTGCTTCAGGAACTGTTTTCACACACTTTTTCTGCAATTTCTGTGCATATTTTTTCTGACATCTGTCCGATTTTTCTCATTGTCACGCTTCATTCAGTAGAAACACACAATGTTTTTCTCCTCGTTCTGCCTGCATATCTGTATAAACTCTTTGTCTGTATTCTACTGTGCCAACTTTTGTGACAATGGAGTACTTCATAGACCTTTAGAACGATAATGAAGCCAATCACGGCTTTTCACAGTATTAAAGTATATTGTGGCTGAGAGTGCAAGTCTTCTGCACTCTCTTTTTTATTGCCTTTTGCCAACGAAAATTTTACATTTACGTTACAATCTCACACATTATCACTCTTTTGAAGTCGGTTATCTTTACTTTTTGTGCATTTTTTCAGTTACTCATCTATAGTTGGTAATTTTCTTGGAAAATGGCAAGTATGAAAATGATTAATTCTATCAAATGTTGTTAAAATGAATAAATAAAATTATTTTTATTGAAAAAATAATTCATTTTTAATAAAAATAAATAAATTTAAAAAAAGGCTTGACATAATTTAAATTTTATGATATACTATATAAGTAATCTGATTTAAAGAATAGATATCGCGGGATGGAGCAGTTCGGTAGCTCGTCGGGCTCATAACCCGAAGGTCGTAGGTTCAAATCCTGCTCCCGCAACCACACTGAAAAGCACCATACCAAACATAATGAGTGGAGGAAAGAGGCTCACGTTGTTTGGCAGGTGCTTTTCTTTTTGCCTGTTTATAGCCGAAAATTGAAATAGCAGAAATGAAATAAGTATAAAGTAATATTTAAAAATATGATGATACAGGTTGCATTTTCGTATAATATTTTTGTTCGTGCAACAGTTTGTGTGATAAAATTTCAGAATATTTCCGTTATATTTCCGTTACAAGGATGAAAAACAGTGAATCAGTACTGCAAACTATGAACCAGTTGTCCGTTACAGAAAAAAAGAAAGCTCCCCGTGATGAGGAGCTTTTCATTATCAGGATTCAGATTTTTTCTTGTGGGGATTGAGCTTGCCTTCAATGGTGTTGGATGCAATCTCATCAGCAGACTGGATAGCGTGGACATAAATCTTGCTGGTCGTGGAAATGCTGGAATGTCCGAGTCGGCGTGATACAGTGGGAATGCTGACTCCTTCGGCAATCAGAAGGGTAGCATGTGTATGTCTCAGGGAGTGCGGTGTGAAGTGGGGAAGATTATTTCTTTTAACGAACTTTCTTGTCCAGTCCGTTACGCTGTCAGGATTCATGGGCGTAGAATCGTCTTTGATGAATAAACGGTCATTGATAATGGTCTTGATACTGCCGTCAACGAGTTTAATTTCGATGATGCTTTGCCAGTTGTCGCCTAAGTTTTTACGGAGTTCTTGCCAGTACTGCTGGTATTCACGGAGCTGGTCGAACATCATTTCAGAAAGCTTGATAGTGCGGAAGGAAGTATCATTTTTCGGAGATTTGGTAATAATGCCCATATGCTGCACATACTGGCTGGTTCTTCTGATATGGATAACCTTGTTGTCAAAGTCAACGTCACCCCATTCCAGACCGAGCAGTTCACCTCTGCGTATACCACTGAATATGAGTAAGTACATAATGGTTTTCCACTTGATGGGGACATCATCCAGCAACTCCAGAACCTGTCTTGCCTGATCATCATCCAGGAAGGCTGCCTCTTTATGTTCCTGCTTGGGAGCTTTCATATAGTTTCTGTCTGCGACATTGAAGGGAACGATTCTGTCTCTGGTAGCCTGTGCAAGGATAGAACTGATAAGTCTGTGATGGTGCAGGATAGTTTTAGCAGAAAGCTTTCCCGTCTCCTGATGGATTTTAAACAGCCTCTTTACAGGAATTTTCAGACCTTTAGCAATTTTCTGGGCGGATTCAATACTGATATGTCCGTCAGGTTTACAGGCTGCACTGATGGTCGTAGAAGACACACCAGACAGCTCGGCAAGTGATTTGTTGGTGAGATTCCTCTCTTTCATAATTTCTCTGAGCTTGTCTGTAGTGGCATATGCACCGACCAGCTTGATGCCTTCCTCACGGAGATTGTTGTAAAACTCCTGCAAATGGTGAGACTGCAATTTTACCAGCTTGATTTCCCCGATAGCAGCATTGATATTTTTGAGCAGAGCCTTGTAGCGTTCATAGGTTTTCGGTGCGAGCAGGGGAGGACGGTTATTTTCCAGCCAGGTTTCAGCATATTCACCAAAACGAGTATCGCTGTCAAAACAAGTACCGCCTCTGACTGATTCTTCAAACTTGATAACCTGCTTCTGGAGTTCCTTTTCAATTTGCTTCGGAGTCATGCCTTCGGTTGGTTTCCATGTCATGGAGCGTTCAATTTGTTTGCCTTTGCTGTCGTAGCCGTCATAAGTACGGATATAATACGTTACTACTCCAGTTTTTGCCACATGTTTCTTTACAGTTGCCATAGTAAATTTCTCCTTTTTTGGATTTCGGAGACGCATTTTCAGCGTCTCCGATAAGTATAGATTATGCCGAAATTTTGCGGATACCTGATTTCGGCTCATCAGGGGGAAGAGTATTGGTATCAAGGAATTTCATCAAGCCATCCCAGTTGATTAAAATCTTCTGACCTACTTTTACACTCGGGATGCTTCCATTTTTTGCAAGCTGGATTAAATGGCTTCTGCTGATGCCGATGTCATTTTCTTTGCATAATTTAGCAGTTTCATTGATACTATTCATTTTTTTCATAGTGGTTACTCCTCTCATAGCAATAATATACAATTATAATTATCTTAAAAATCAATTATTTTCTTCTGGAGAATTGATGCTGAAAATTGTTTCGCCAGGATTTAAACTTTCCTGAATATCCGCAAATTTAAGAATTTTGTTAATTGTGTTAATCTGGATATTGGACTTTAGTTCTTTTCCATATGCCCCTGTTTCATTGCAGGCGGACATCAGAGTATTTTTCAGAATATTGAGGTCATTCTCAGTTTTTCGTGAGGATTTGAATGTCTCCCAGGCGATATGAATACGGTTCTTACAGTCTGAAATATTATCGTAATCAATAAAAATCTTATCGATATTATCTGCGGACTTTCCATAAGTTTCCAATACATAACAAATAAATGCGTGAGACTGTTCGGTTTCTTCGGCTCTTAAAGATTGGATAAAGTCGTATTGTCTTTGCAGTTCCTGACGACCTATTTCATTTACAACAGGCTTTTTCAAAATAGCATTATAGTAAATATAAGGATTAGGTTGTGGAAGATACTGCATGGCAAAATCTGGATTATTGACGGCTTTATCGAATTCCTGAATCTGCATATAAATTTTACCAGTGATACTTCCGAGATGACTTGCAGTATAATCAGGAATCAGAACAGTAATTTCACGGGGAGTTTTACGGCTTACTCTTGCTCTGCCGATAATTTGCTGTAAAGCAGTCAGGTCATAAGTCTCAGCTATGATGTTAGTTAAATCCTCATCATGCAGAGAAAGTCCGTTTTCAGCAACTTTAGTTGTAATCAATGCTGATGTATCGAAACGGGAATTTTCAGTAATTTCAGTCAGTTCAGGCTTTTTATCTTCATCGGAATAGACATGCTGGCTTTCAACAAGTAATTCCTGCAATTCTTTTCCTTTTTGGATGTCATTAATATAAATCAGGGACTTTTTGCCATCTTTTGCAAGCGAGTTAAGATATTCGGCAAGTTTCACAAGATTGTCAGGGTCATAGGCTTTGAAGTTCAGATAGTCCCAGTCTGATTTCATAAGATAAGTCATCTGAATTCTTGTACTGCTTTTGCCAGGTGTAAAATTTAGAAAATTCTTGAAATTATCCGCAGTTAAGGGATAAAGTTCGGAATCTTCTTTTGCTTCCAGTTTCCAGAGTATGGGCAGTACAGCTTCTGGAGTGGCGGTGATGTAAATACGGATGGTTTTGTCGAGATTGCTGCGCAGAAACTCAATCATCTGCTGAGGATAGGTGGAAAAAACTGCATCTTCTGTAAAACAATGGCATTCATCAAGGAAAAGGACTATTTCTTTTCCATTATAGTGGTGATATATTTTAACAAATTTCTGATAAGTCATAATTTTCAAATTATCTGAAATAGTAATATTGTCTAAAAGCTCGGCAGGAACTGGATTCATCCCTGATTTACGGGACAGTTCCTGTTTCAGCTGAATTTCACAGGCATGACGGTTAGTCAGAATAATGACTTGCTTATGCTTGGAAAGGGCAAGTGCGATTTGCTCAATTGTCCAGGATTTTCCAGCTCCTGTAGGACTGAATACTGCAATAGAGCTTCCGTATTCCAGTTTGTCCACATCTTCTGTTGTCAGGACGGAACTGAGATACTGACTGCTCCCGCCGATTTTGTAGCCTGTAATCAGGCTCAGTCCCGCAATGAGCGGGGAGAGTCTGGCAGAAGTAAGTTCTTCGGTGCGTTCTTCTGCGGTTTTACGGTCGATATCAAGTGAAAGATTTACAATTTTCATGATAATGCTCCTTTCGATGCATTTGTTAAGATTATAAATTTATTAGTTTTACTCCGATAAAGCCACGGAGATTCTGACTGCTTGTATGCAGTCTTTTGTTTGAAATTCTGTCCTTGTTCACGAGGCTGAATGCCTGTGAAAATCCTGTGCTGTCTTTCATGCCTGTCTGGTAGTTGGCTGTAAATGCCGCATACAGCTCCTGTGTCGGTGTAAATGCCTTACTGTCTGAAAAATCGCAGAATCTTTTTGAAAAATCACGGACAGCATTGTATTCTGCATTGACAGGAGAACAGAAAACTGTCTGAATTTGGTCAAAGCGACTGTGACCTGTGAACTGATAGCTGTTGGCTTTCAATCTCAGATAATATCTGAAAGCTTCTGTTGCAATGGCATCTTTTTCGGTCAGCAGTTTTTCAAGAATCAAAGGGTCTTGCAGTTCTTTCGGAATGCTGTACGGATAGGGAATTGTTACTAATCTTCTTACGAAAGCCTGGTCTACAGAAGCATAAGCCATTCCGATGTCATAGTTGCTTGCAATGGCAATTTTGCATTTACATTTGAAACTCACCATTTCTTTGAACTTCACATCAGCACTCACATCATCAAAACCAGAAGCAGATTTTAGAAAACCGATGCTTTCCGAATTCAGATTGACTGTGCCTTCATCAGCAGAATATTCCAGACGGCAGTGCTGAATGCGGTGACGACCAAAACGGCTTGTCATAGTCTTAATCGGCATACTGTCAACCGCTCCAGGCAGAAATGAACGCAGTAATGATAATTCTGTGGATTTTCCGTTATTTCCTGATGCACCATAAAGCGAGAAAATCGCTTTAGCATGGGCATCAGAGGAAAGGACATATCCCCAGAACTCCCAGTGACGAACAATCAGTTCAGGATCATTTCCTGAAATCGTTGCAAGAAAGGCATCTGTGACAGGATGATACAGCTGTGCATCAGTCAGATAGTTTGCATCTATATAAATAGTCGCAAAATAATCTGGCGGAATCACTTGAAGCGGTACGCCGTTAACATTGGAAACCAGACCATTTTTGAAAACTGTAAAGTTTTCATCATCGGGACTGCTGAGGTTTTCCCATGTACGAATGCATACCTCATCCAGCAGCTTTCGACACTGCCCTGCTTTCAGTATCACATTCTCTGACAATGCGTACTGATAAGCAAAATTGCAGAAAATTCCTTCATTTAAGGGCTGGTATACAATGCCGTTGGACATGTATATTGTGTCCTTGTATTTGCGGAATAACTGCTGTCCGCTGACAAACATATCTGCTGTCCTGGCAAGATACCAGTCCTGCTCCTCTTTTTTCAGAAAACGTCTGGAATTGGGTGCACTTTCAGATACTGGAAGAGTTGTCAGCTTTTCAAATTCGTTGCTCATGTAAAACATCTCCTATTCTATTTTCAAGATACTTGCATTTGTGTCCTGACTATGCTATAATAGATAGCGGAACATTTATGCTGTGCTCTGAGATTTTGGTTCCATCATCTCTTTGCAATTATAGTATAGCATAAAATTTTTATTTTGAGAATTTGCAAACCATCTGAAAATTCGGAATGTACTTCTGAAAAACGTCTGAAAAAATATGGGGGATAAAAATATGAGTATACAGGATACAGAACCTATAAAAAACGATGAACCAGCTGACCACAAGGAACTATTAAGACGGCTGGTGCATAAAATCTATGGGGTGAGACAAATTGATTTCAGCCCTAAAAAAGGTGATTGCCCCAAAAAATTTAATATTTATCTGGGTGGGGAAGACCTTGTTGCAAAATTTAATCAGACAAATACTTACATAAAGCATTTTAATAAGATATTTATGTATTCCTTTTTGCCAGTAGAGGGTGTATCGGTTACGTTTGATAAGCATGGCGAACAATCAAGGTATGTCAATATTTTGATAGCCAATGTTCTGAAATCATTTATAGGTGAAGAAACATTGAACAGGATTCTTAACACCAGTGCTCAACGTCCAAAGCATAAGACATATTTTCACGCCAGACAGTCAATATTTGATGTGATGGCAGATTATGATTCATTTTCAGGTATTCCGATGATTTGTACGGACGAGCAATGGAAACTGTATCAGGAAATGTGTGTTGAACAGGATGAGGAAGAGTCAGTGATTGATGAGGAAGCTGTTCAAAAATGGAACTTTGATAAGTTTTGCAGACAATATCAAAATATTATCAAAAAATTTGCTGAACCAATACATGACCTTCTGATTGAAAAGATGATGCCTTTGTTTTTTGATACGAATATTACAGAAGACCTGATTGAAAGTAAATATGAGCAGGTATGCATTGTTATAAAGGAAAAATTACAGTCTCTGTTTGAAGATGAAGTTAGAAAAAGTATTGGAAAAAAGAATTCTGCTGAAACAGCGAGGCAGATTGTTTTGGTTGACCCTGAGTATAAAATGGATGAGCCTAAGATGACAGTAACTTATTGTCCTGACCGTGCACCGATTTTGATTGACTGGCATATCCCAGCACATCAGTATATAAAGTATCGTAAACCAGAATTTACAAATGAAGATGTGAAAACATTAGTTTCCAGCATAGTACGGAATTTGCCTTATCAGTTTAGTGTCGTAAATCCTGAAACCGATGAAGCAGTCATTACAAATCCTATGGCGGATGTAAAGATAAAGTACAGTCAGAGTATGTTTCAAAAATTTCAGATTCAGTACCTGACTAAGGATAAGAATCCCTCTTTTACTCCTGCACTATTTGAGTATCTTTCCGCACAGGATGTGTTCATTACCGCTGATATTGAAAAGCGGGAAAAAGAAACGCTCAGGCTGTACTGGGAATCTGTATTTGAATCCATTGCAAAAATTTTGGAAAGCATATTTTCTATTGATTTTATCGCTTTAATTCATGAAATACCTTTGAAAAATGATTTGGCAAAAGGTATATCAGAAATTCCAGAAACCGAATATAGTGGATGGCTCGATATGCTTAATCAGCAGAAGGCATTACTTCTGGATAAGAATATGCTTCATGCCTTATTTTCAGAAAATCTGTTTTTGTGGTATTATGCACATCAGATAAAATTTGAAGTTCCGACATATGAAAAAATGACCGACAGCAATAATATTATCGCTGCCGTTGACTCTGTCAATTGGATTCAGGAAACGATATTGGAAGATTACTCCGTACAGGAAGCAGAAAAACTTCAGGAAGCGGCATATGGAAAGTGGCTTAATAAATTCAGTCAGCAGAGATTACTGATTTGGGACGAAAATATATTCTCGGGTTTTCTTTCCCAGGATTTGATTTTAAGACATTATTTGCTTCAATGGGAAGGTACAGCACAGCCATATAGAGATATGATGAATATTGATTATATCAGCGAATGGAGTACCAGACAGCTGGCATATATTATCATTCCGTTAATAGGTGAATTTGTATCGGAGCTGAAATTGAATGCTCAAAAAATTGCTGACATTTCTAAGAAGGCGGTAACGGTAGAAGAATACGGAGGACAGTTATTCACAGTCGGAAATTATCTGATGAAGTATCCGTATAAAGAAAAAATGAATGAGGCAATTGTACAGTGGAATAAAACTTATGATGTGGTAAAGAGACAGCGGGACAATCCTCTGCAAATGAGAACTGTTGCAGATGATAGTCTGCTTGGTTTGAAAAAATACGCTGACGAAAATGGAAATCTGTTCCAGAATTTGAAAGATGTATTGGAAATATATCACAGCAGTCTGGAGACAGTTCTAAAACGTTACTTCTCCTAAATTAAAAAACTGTCTAACAAAAGGCTATATACCGTAAAAATATTTTTAGTGAAAATGTTTTTTGTATATTGATGGTCTGGATAAGAGGCGAGTCAGACAGCGTAATGCCTTAACTTGGTAATATTACTTTTGCTGTAATGCTCTGATTTTAATGACGGGTCAGATAATGCTTATGTCATTGACACCTGAAGCAGACCGCCTTTTTTGAAATCGGTGACGTGATGTGCAAATTTTAACAGCTTTAAAAAGCCCCGTATACCGTAAAAAGTATTTTATATAAAACAACTTTTCATTCCGCCTCTTATATATAAAGAGAGTAAAAATAATTTTGGTAGGGTAGAGAGTGGAGTAGTTGCAGTTGAGGTATGTTCCATGTACCAGGTGTTGAGGCGGTTTTAATTTATTTTTATTATATCATTAAAATAATTTAGAATTTTGCTGAGACGTGGAACATGGAACACAGGAAAAGCAGTCTGCCCCTGTTAGAGCAGACTGATAATACTTTATATTAGAATGATTTTAAATAATATTGTTTCTCCGATTTTCAAGGTATTCCCGAATTGCAGATGCCTCAATCTTGTAGCGGCTTCCAATCATGATGAATCGGAGCTGACCTGTATGCATGAGTTTATAAATTGTTTGGGGACATACAGTAAGATATTGTGCTGCTTCTGAAACAGTAAAAATTTCCTTCTCTCGCATAAAACAGATAATGTCTTTCATTCAATCACCCTCTTTCATTTTTTTGCTGACATACTCGTTCACGGATGAAGAAGGTATTTTGTATCGGTTGCCTTCTTTAAATGCTTTAAGTCTGCCTTCGTGAACCAGCTTGTAAAATGTACTCTTACCGATTTTCAGTACTTCCATGACTTCTTCACGGGTTAAAATAATTTCGTTCATCATAGTACCTCCTGATATTATTTCTATTTGAATTATTTATTTTAATACTATGTTGTACTAATTCCTGACTAATCTGATAAAAGCTACATACCAAAATGTGCCATAGCTATCCGCAGCTCATTTTAATATATTATTTAGCTATACTAAAATTAGGAAAAACTATATCTATACTTAATTATTTTTATTGATAATAATACATATAAATTAAAATAGTGATTTCTCAGCTGGTATGATACCTAAGCTGAGAAACCTTATTTTTGTTGTAATGCAATGATTTCAGTTATGTGTCAGAATGTACCTGCTGATTGCTTTGAAGCGATTTGCTGACATATTCCTCTACTGACTTCTTAGGTATCTTCCACACCTTGCCGATTTTAAAGGCATTCAGTTCACCGCTTTTTAAAAGTCCGTAAAGGGTATTCTTGCCAATATCGAGATACTGCATGACCTCTTCTAATTTCATAATATCATTATTTTCCATAATACTACCTCCTGGATTATAAATATTATTTTACTATTATGTTAGGTTATTTATCTGTGAAATTCAGCTTGTTCTACTGGAAATCCTGCATAAACTGTTACGGTACAGTCATTCCTTAGTAGTCTTGCCCGTCCTACTGCCTGTTCCAGTTGAGAGGACAGCATCCAGATTTGAATTTCCTGTAAAGTCTTATTCTTGAAGGTATTGAGAGAAAAGCTGTATCCGTTCCATTCAATTCTCTGGTGATGCATGTTTTGAGTTTGATTCAGCTCCAGACCTGCTCTCATACCATAAAGACAATAGACAAAATCTGGTTTGTTCGGTAAGCCAATCACGGACAGATTTTTACCGCTCAAAGTGTTCAAGCCTTCTACATTACCAAAATGATATCTGGTATTGAATTCCTGCTCAATATTCTTAAAGGTGATTATTTCGTCACATTTAACTGAGCTGTAAAGGCTGCTGATACGGTTAGGATTCTTTTCAAGGACATATCCGCTGTAGCTGCAATCGGTGTGCTGAATGATTCTGCCTTTATACTGAGCTTTTCGGCATTCATAGAAATCAATTTGCCTGTTAGGATAAAACTCTTGATATAACTTTGGACTTGCGGTAGCTGATAAAATAATCAGCTTGCTTTGCGGTAATGGGTTATCCGTTAAGTAATGTATCATTTTGGACGTAATATAGACATATTCAGAATTCAGAAAGTCACAGATATTCGACTGTAAACCGCTGATTTTTCTCATAAGTCCGTCATCTTTTTCAAAATACAGCTTGTCTAATTTATGATAGCCTCGGTTCATGCATAGATAATTCAGTCTGCTTTGTACAGCACTATCAAATATTCTCGAATTGCGGACAATTTTTAGCTCTTCCATATTAAAAGAGTTCGCATTGATAGCCGTTCTTAGAATATCCTCATCAATGATAACTTCATGAGTATCAAGGACTTCCTGCTTCATATGCATCAATCGTGCGTGAGTGGTGATAATGTGACCTTTAGAGCGGTAAGCATATTTCAATGCATTCAAATAAGCCGATATTTGGACATAATCAGAATCATCATGCTTTAATTTCTGGAGCTGACCTGTCAAGTATTTCAAAACATACTCACCTGCACCGACCGCATAAAGATTACCAATTTCACGTTTTAAATCATCAGATAATACATAATCCTCTAAGTCAGGCGTACAACAGATATTCTCAATGCCCATATTGCTTGCTTTCTGGAGTATTTCTTTTTTTAAGTCATGTGTAGGTACAGCAATTAACAGCGATTTATCCGCCTTTTTCATATAATTCAGATAGGTTTGAGTTTTGCCGATACCCGTTTGAGCTTTAATGATATAAATAGATTTACTATATGAATCAATTGCTTTTTGAAATGCCTGATTTAGTTCTTCGGTAACTTCTTCGATAGATGCATAACGTTCTTTTTGTGTTTGACGGATTTCAGTTCTCTGAGGCTTTGCAGTCAGAAACATATTTTCAGAATGCTGGCAACAATCACAATATTCACATTCTTCACATGATGCAAGCGGAATATTGCCTTTAATAATCGCTGTTAGAATCTCTTTCCAATGATAATAGCCCTCTGCTTCTCTATCTTTGATGATGTCAAGAAAATGCTGTTTTCCTTTTTCAGCACCACATAAATTTCTTGCAATTAAAAATAACTGCTGGGTATCATAGAATTCTTCGCCATCGCAAAAAGAACGATATAAATGACAGCTTTCATACAGATTATCCCAATTAAAATTACGATATACCGCCCTTTTGTTCTTATCTCTATTGCCTGCCTGCTGCTGTGTATTGCCTTTAAGCTTTTCTGGTGCGATGCGTTCTCTAGTGTCATAACCAACTTGATAACGCTCTGTTGGTGTAAGCATGAAATTACCATTTTTGAGCTGATGAATCACTGGCATACTGTTAATCGTTTCAATTTTTCTGTTGTCGTGAAATCTCTTGATGGCTTCTTTATAGTGACGGTCATTATAATCATTACGAATAGAATCCACAAAAGCAAGCAATATCGTATACATACTGACCTCATCAGCTGTAGAAGAGTTATAGAAATAATTCGATGGCTCAGTATCAAATATATAGCACAATAAATTCCTGAAATAATTAACGGTTCGGGTATCTTCTAATTCTTCTCTTATTGAAAACAGCATGATATTACTATTTTCTTCTTCTATTTTTTCGTATTGAATACCGTACTTGATAGAAAGACTAAACATAATGTCGTTATATCCATCCATATGATGATTCAGAGCAATTATCTGTTTCATAGTCATCCTCCCTTTTGAATTGTTTTTTACCATAATAGTTTGAAATTTCATTGATGAATTTGGAGAGGACGATGTTTTCTCCGTGAGAGGCTTGCTTCGCTACGCTCGCCTCTCACAGAGTAAAGTCTAAAAAGTGGGGGAAAATGTACATTTACATTATATATATAATGAACTGTACAAAATCCCCCATTTTTCTTGTTTTTTAGATGCTGTGGGTGGGGAGTGCCTACGGCACGACACCACACCCACGGCAGATTTATCGTCCGTTCCAGATTTTCAAGAGAGAATTGACAATAATTGTTTCTAAATTAAAATAAATTTATCTAACATATCTATAAATGCAGCAAATCAATCTGTATTATTCTAATCTATACTATCTATATAATATATCTATCGAGGCTTTTTGTTGGTTTTAGAGGAAAATCGACCGCTATTCAAAAAATGACATCAGGATAAGACACTCAAATAGTGACATAATCTAATTCTAATATTTATAACAGACACAAACTGGATTTATGGAAGAGAATGTTAATCGGGCAATAAATCCAGTAGAACCATAAGGCACTGTTTTCCTTATGGTTCTATTTATTTGTGTCAGCCCTTAATCTCTTCTAAGACACCATACAGGCAGTGATGTATGAAAATTCCGCTATAATGCGTTGTATTTTTATTTGTGAGCAAATACACTCATAATTGATTTTAGTGTATTACAGCAAAATTAGACAGCTCAGAATAATGTGAATTGGTACGTTCAGGAACATAGTTTTACTGCAAGGGTTCATAATTTCAATTGCATATTATTATTGTGAATCTATGTCAGGTACTGATAATACGATTATGGTCAACCGCATAGGTTAGCCGCCGAAAGGCGGAACATAGGGAGCATAAAATTCATTCAGAAAGGAGTGGGAAAGATGAGCATACTGGATGAACTAACGGAACACTTTGATGTTTTAATCAGCAGGAAAGAACGATATGGACGAATCTTAGCCGAAATCAATGCTTTCTGCGAACAGGAGCTGAACCACGAACAAGCAGAAAGACTCAATGACCTGATAGGCGAACTGATTCAATCCGTAGCAGCTGTCAATTCTACAGCTGGAATGAAACTTGGTGCAAGAATCGTTGCTGGACTGCTTGCAGATGAATCCTGACAGCTGAAAAATCTCTAAGAAAGGAGGAAAAAGCCATGTTTGACAATCAGCGTTATCTGACCAAAGGCGTGAATGAAAGCATCCCGTTTGAACTGCAATTATTCATGTGGGAGTGTATCGACCGTCTTCCAAAAGATGGGGTAGATTATTTTCAGGTCTTTGAACTGAAAGACATCGGCGGTATGCAGCATATTGTGCATTTCAGCGAACAGCCTGAATACCGTATGAATTACTTTATCCCCATGCTGAAATCCGTCACTGCCAAAGTGTACGTTATCGACAGCGAGGAATATTCAACTATGTTACTTGCAGAAGAATATTAACCCGAAACAAAGCCCTCTCGGTTAATTCCGAGAGGGCTGTTTTTATGTCCAGAAGGAGGAAATGTTATGAACGAAGAAGATGTTAGATACTGCGATTGCTGCGGTGAAATCATCCCCGAAGAGTCTGAATTTTATTTGATTGGTGATGACATTATCTGTGAAGATTGCAGAAGAAATGCATGTGGATGCTGTGAAAACTGTGATGAATTGATTTATAACAATGAAGCCATTACAGATGACGGGCATTTTGTTTGCCGTTCCTGTTATGAGAACGAGTACTATCATTGCAATTGTTGTGGAATGCTGTTACATCAGGACGATACCTATGCTTATAATGACATGGATTTCTGTTATGACTGCTATTCCCATAAAAATCATACCATCCATGAGTACAGCTACAAGCCCGAAAATCCGCTGTTTTATGGTGAGGGAGAACGCTATCTTGGTGTAGAACTTGAAGTAGATGAAGGCGGTCATGATGATGACAATGCTCTGGAAATCCTTGAAGAAGGCAACTATACTGACGAGCATATTTACATCAAGAACGATGGAAGCCTTCACAATGGCTTTGAAATCGTCACACATCCTATGACTCTCAGCTATCATATGAACGATTTCTGCTGGGAAGATGTCTTGCATAAAGCCGTGCAGTTAGGCTATTTATCGCATCAAACAACTACTTGTGGACTTCATGTACATGTGAACCGTACAGCTTTGGGAAACAATGAAATTTCTCAGGATATGGCGATTTCAAGAATATTGTATTTCGTTGAGCAGAATTGGAATGAGCTGTTAAAGTTTTCCAGAAGAACAGAATCTGCCATGAATCGCTGGGCAGCTAGGTTCGGTTATGAGTCTACCCCGAAAAAACTGCTGAACAAAGCCAAATGTACTTACGGAAGATATCATGCTGTCAATCTCTGCAACCATAACACTATTGAGTTCAGAATGTTCAGAGGTACGCTGAAACTGGAAACACTCTATGCGACTTTACAACTGGTTGACAGAATCTGTGACCTTGCTGTGAATCTGACAGACAGTGAAATGCAGAATATTTCCTGGTCTGAATTTGTCAGCTATATCAACGAAAAAGAGCTAATCAATTACCTGAAACGCAGAAAGCTTTATGTGAATGATCCTGTCACCGTTTCAGAAGATTTATAATAATTTTTAGGAGGAATTATCAATGGAAGAAGAAAGAACTTTATGTACCTGCTGTGGTGAAATCATTACAAATGATTATTACTCTACAGTGTATGACGAACCGATTTGTGACAATTGTGCTGAGAACGAATGCTCCAGATGCGAATGCTGTGGTGATTTAGTCTATGATGTCGATGCTTACGGTTCGGACTATGACAGATGCCTTTGTGAGAGCTGTTTTGACCAGTTTTATGCACACTGCGACAGCTGCGATGATTTGATTCACAGAGATGACCTGCACGAATATGATGATGGCTATTATTGTGAAAGATGCTATCACGAAAAAACGCAGATAATTCGCAATTATTCGCACAAACCCCAACCAATTTTCTACGGAAAAGGTGAAAGATATTTTGGTGTAGAACTGGAAATCGACAGAGGCGGAAGAGATACCGACAACGCTCAAGAACTGCTTGAAATCGCCAATACTGCTAATGAAAAGCGGCTTTACATCAAATCGGACAGTAGCCTGGATGACGGACTTGAACTGGTAACTCATCCTATGACTCTGCAATATCATCTGGAAAATTTCAACTGGGAAGATATTCTGAGAACTGCTGTTAGTATGGGCTATCGCTCTCATCAAACAAGTACCTGCGGACTTCATGTGCATGTGAATCGTGATGCTTTCGGTGACAGTGAAGAAGAACAGGAAGAAGTCATCTCCAGAATCCTGTACTTTGTGGAACATCATTGGCTCGAATTGGTGAAATTTTCTAGAAGAACAGAAAGTGCCTTAAATCGCTGGGCTGCCCGCTTCGGATATGAACCTTCACCCTCTGAGGTCATGTCAAAAGCAAAAAGCTGTTACGGTCGCTATTATGCTGTCAATCTCTGCAATCATAATACAATTGAATTCCGTCTGTTCCGTGGCACTTTGAAGCTGAATACACTGCTTGCGACTTTACAGATGGTAGACAAAATTTGCGAAACAGCTATGAACCTTGACGATGAGGAATTACAGGCACTTTCCTGGTCGGAATTTGTCAGTCATATTGAAGAAGTCCAGCTGATTCAGTACCTGAAAGAGAGAAGACTTTACATCAACGAAGAAATCAATGACGAGGAGGATATTTAACTATGTGTGCATTATTCGGATTTTTAGACTGTGGAAAGAGAATTCCGCTCAAAGCTTTACAGAAGCTCATTCAGGCTCTCGCTAACGCATCTGAGGTGAGAGGAGACCATGCAAGCGGCATCTCCTATATGAAGGACAACCAGCTGACCATCTACAAACGCCCCAAGCCAGCCCACAAGATGAAGTTCAGACTGCCGAACCATACAAGAGCAGTGATGGGACATGTCCGCTATACTACGCAGGGCAGCCAGGAATTCAATCAAAATAACCATCCATTCAGAGGTCATGCTGGTATGGACTTTGCCTTTGCTCACAATGGTGTACTTCATAATGACATGCAGCTTCGCAGAGAAAAGCAGCTCCCTCAGACCAATATCGAAACAGATTCTTATGTTGCAGTACAGCTGATTGAAATGCAGAAAGAGCTTAATTTCGATACTCTGAAAAACATGGCTGAGGATGTGCATGGAAGCTTTACCTTTACCATTCTGGACGAAACAAACGCTCTATGGTTTGTGAAAGGCAGTTCTCCGCTCTATCTGATTTATTTCCCTGAACTGAAACTCTATGTCTATTCTTCCACTGCTTCTATCATGAAAACTGCTTTGAAACATACGCCTCTCCGCTGGATGCATTATGAAGTGATTGAAGTTGATGAAGGAGACATTCTCAGAATCGACCGCAATGGAAAAATTAGCCGTGACAGATTCCGTGTACCGACTGTATTCAATACTAGATTTGGCGGTTCTCATTACAGATATTCTCTCAGTGACATCACAGGCTGGGACTATGGCTATGACAGTGAAACAGCAGAAGAACTGGACAAGCTGAATGATTCTGATTATGCTGATTTGCTTGACCTCTGCGGTTATTTCGGCGTATCGGAGATGGAAGTCTTACGTCTCCGTCACATGGGCTATACCTATGATGAGATTGAAGAATATCTGTTCTCTGCTGATGATTTTGATGATGACGATTTTTATGACTTCTGCGGCGAAATCTGATAACTGATGATAAAGAACTGTCTGGAAGGCTTAGGTTTCTGGGCAGTTCTTTTTTGTTTTGAAAGTCATGTTACTGCTACAGTAATCTGAAATCAAAGATGGGTATCCTTTGACACGGAATCAATATCAGTGCATTACAGTAAAAATTGAGTTTCTCATCTGTGGCAGGATGTTATAACTGAGAAGCCATTTATTATGTTGTAGTCAGTATGTTTTTGGAATGCTCATTTCACTTCATCATTCTCGAAAGTGTGACCGATTTTAAAAAAATCTATTGACTTTTGTAACAAACTATGATAGAATGGTAGATAGTAATTTATGCAATCTATGGAAAATGATGTGGGAGGGGATCATGGAAGTAATTGATAATATCAGCATACTTTTGAAAAATGAGTTAATGGAAAATATTCAGAAAGGAAGCAAAGTAACCATTGCTGCTTCCTGTTTTTCTATGTATGCATACAAAGAACTGAAAAAACAGCTTGATAACATAGAAGAACTTCGGTTTATATTTACCTCACCGACTTTTGTAGAAGATTCTGCTCAAAAGAAAGAACGAGAGTTTTTCATTCCTAAAATGAACAGAGAAGCGAATCTTTATGGAACAGAGTTTGAAATCAAGCTTCGCAATGAAATGACACAAAAGGCGATTGCAAAAGAATGTGCAGACTGGATTAGAAAAAAGGTCAGATTTCGCTCTAATATCAGTGCTGACAGTATGGGTGGATTCATTACTGTAGATACAGGCAGTGATATGATTGCATTTATGCCGATTGATGGTTTTACTACAACTGATATAGGCTGTGAGCGTGGCAACAAGGCATTTAACTTTGTCAATAGTTTTGAAGCTCCTTACGCAAGAAAGTATCTCTCTCTTTTCAATGAGCTGTGGAATGACAAAACCAAGCTTGAAGACGTGACAGAAACGGTTATCGAAAATGTGACTACAGCATACAATGAAAATCCACCTGAATTCATTTATTTCATGACATTATATCATGTATTCAGTGAATTTCTGGAAGATATTTCCGAGGATGAACTGCCGAATGAAGCAACTGGTTTCAAGAACAGTAAAATTTGGGATATACTTTATGATTTTCAGCGTGATGCAGTTCTTGCAATCATCAATAAGCTTGAAAAATATAACGGCTGTATTCTTGCAGATAGTGTAGGACTTGGAAAGACCTTCACGGCACTTGCAGTTATTAAATATTATGAAAACAGGAATAAGACCGTCCTTGTGTTATGTCCTAAAAAACTTGCTGAAAACTGGAATACATATAAGGATAATTATGTGAATAATCCTATTGCTGGGGACAGACTCAATTATGATGTTCTGTTTCATACAGATTTGTCCCGTGACAGCGGTTATTCCAATGGACTTGACCTTGAAAGGCTGAACTGGGGCAACTACGATTTGATTGTTATTGATGAATCTCATAATTTCCGAAATGGAATCGGCACGCATTCCAATACACATGAAAATCGTTATCAAAGACTTATGGACAGAGTAATCCGTGCTGGAGTGAAAACAAAAGTCCTGATGTTATCGGCAACTCCTGTGAATAACCGCTTTACAGATTTGAGAAATCAGCTTGCTCTTGCCTATGAAGGATATTCAGGAAATCTGAATGAAAAATTAAATACAAAAAAGCCTGTGGAACAGATTTTCCGTGAAGCACAGAGAGTCTTTAACGAATGGAGCGATTTTCCGAAAGAAACCAGAACAACGGATTCTCTGCTCAGAATGCTGGATTTTGATTTCTTTGAACTGCTTGACAGCGTAACTATCGCACGTTCCAGAAAACATATTCAAAAATATTATAACAGCGAGAAAATAGGAAAATTTCCAGAACGGCTCAGACCAGTTTCACTTACTCCATCACTGACTGATATAGATAATGCTGTCAATTATAATGAAATATACAGCATCCTGATTGAATTATCTCTCTGCATCTATATGCCGTCACATTATATCTTTGAAAGTAAAATTTCAAAATATATGGACGAAAACGATAATTTCAGACAATCGAACCGTGAACTCGGCATTCGGCGGCTGATGGCAATCAATCTGCTGAAAAGACTGGAAAGCTCTGTCAATTCATTTTCCCTGACGTTACAGCGGATTGATGAACTAATTCATACAACCATTAATACTATCAATGCTTACGAAAAACATGAAGCAGTCACTTTGGATATGTACGAGATTTCTGAAAATGACCTTGATATTGATGACAGCAATACAGATTTTACTGTTGGCAAAAAAGTGAAAATCGACCTTGCTGATATGGATTACCGCTCATGGAGAAAAGACCTGCAAAAAGATAAAGAAGCTCTTGATTCACTGATTCTCATGATAAAAGATATTACTCCCGAACATGACTCCAAATTGCAGGCACTGTTTGAACTGATAGAAAAGAAACAAAGCAACCCCATCAATGCAGGCAATAAAAAGATGATTATTTTTACTGCATTTTCCGATACTGCGGAATATCTGTATGAAAATGTCAGTGTATACGTCAAGCGGAAATTCGGGCTTGAAACTGCTGTTGTGACAGGCAGCGTTGACGGCAGAACGACTATTAAACTCAAAAAGCCAACGCTCAACAATGTATTGACTTTGTTCTCTCCTGCATCGAAGGGCAGAAATGTGCTGATACCGAACAGTACACAGGAAATTGATATTCTGATTGCAACTGACTGTATTTCAGAAGGGCAGAATCTACAGGATTGCGATTATCTGGTAAATTATGACATTCATTGGAATCCTGTCAGAATTACGCAGCGTTTCGGAAGAATTGACCGTATCGGCAGTAAGAATGCTGTCATTCAGCTGGTGAATTTCTGGCCTGATATGGATTTAGATGACTATCTGAATTTAAAATCAAGAGTTGAAACCCGTATGAAAATTTCTGTTATGACTTCTACAGGCGATGACGACTTAATCAATGAGGAAGAAAAGGGCGACCTTGAATACAGAAGTTCTCAGCTCAAAAAGATGAAAAATGAAGTCATTGACATGGAAGAAATGAATGATGGTATTTCTATCATGGATTTAGGGCTGAATGAATATCGCCTTGATTTGCTGGAATATGTCAAGTCTCACAAAGACATCATGAAAAAGCCAAAGGGTCTTCATGCCGTTGTGCCGTCAACTGCTGAACTTAGGGCAGGGGTGATATTCATTCTGCGGAATGTCAATAATGGCGTAAATATCGGCAATCAGAACAGGATTCATCCGTTCTATATGGTCTATATCGGTAATGATGGCGAAGTGTTATGCGATTATCTCAATCCAAAAAAATTATTGGATGATATTCGTCTGTTATGCAAGGGCAGGGCAGAGCCTTTCAAAAAACTATGTAACGAATTCAATCAGGAAACTGATGACGGCAGAGATATGTCCCAGATGAGCGAACTCCTCAGCATGGCAATTGATTCTATTATCAACACCAAAGCGGAAAGTGATATTGACAGCCTTTTCGGTTCAGGCGGTACAAGTGCCTTGGTTTCCGAGATTTCTGGACTGGATGATTTTGAATTGATTTGCTTCCTTGTTGTGAAAGATGGTGATTAAATGTTCGGACTCCCTGAAACAACGTATTTCGGCAAACTCGTGCCGAAAAGTAAGTTCTATAATAAATTATCAATCGATAAAAAATTAGAACGCTCTTTTGTGGAACAAATTGTTTCCGTTCGCTGGATACACAAGCTTTCCGCTGATATACTCAATGTGTCAGAAGGGCAGACCGTCAGGGAAGTTGAAATTTTTCTGATAAAGCTCAAAACAGCTGAACTTGATTTGAATGTCCTCAAACAGATGGATAATCAGCTTCACTATCACTTGATTTTTATCCTCGAATATGACGGAAACTATCAAATCTGGACGGGTTACAAGGAAGAAAGTACCAATACAGCTTTTAAAGTCGGTCAGTATTATCATACTGACTGGCTTACAGAAGAAAATTTCTCTCTGCGGATTGACGGCTTAAATATGGATTCTGTCTATGAAAATCTTGTCCGTCAGATTGCTGGAACTGCTCTTGATAAAGTCGATAATGAGAGTTTGCAGGAATCCGTTCAGCGACAAGCCAAAAAAGAAAAACTCGAAAAAGAAATTCAGAAACTGCGGTCAAAAGTCCGCAAAGAAAAGCAATTTAATCGACAAGTCGAACTGAATGCACAATTGAAAAAACTCTTGAAACAACTGGAGGAACTATAATGAATACATCTGATATATTAACAATAATTTCAATAATTGCCAATTGTGCTGTTATTATAGTTGCACCTATCATCTCGGTTCAAGTTGCTCAAAAACTTCAAGATAGAAGTAAAAAGCGACAAGATAAACTTGAAATATTTAAAACTCTGATGACAAATCGTGTATATGCTTGGACTTTTCAAAGTGTTAATGCATTAAATATAATTGATGTTGTTTTTGACGATGATGACGATGTCAGACAACAATGGAAAAAGTATTATGACAAGTTATGTGTAGAAAATCCTACTGAAACTGAATTGAAAAAGATAAAAATTGAGCAAGAGAAGCTACTCGAAATAATGGCGAACAGACTTGGATATAAAGATAAAATTTCTTGGGATACAATACAGAATCCATATATTCCAAAAGGAATGCTTGATTCTATGGCTCAACAACAGCAATTCCAAGCAGGACAATTACAAGCATTACAGAGGTTAATTTCAATGCCTCAAAATATAAACAATAATGGAGGAAATCAAAATGGACAAGATGAAAATGGAATCCCCGAATCTCACAGACAGGAACATTGAGAAAATCGCCTCTCTGTTCCCGAACTGTATCACCGAAACAGCCGACGAAAACGGAAAACTCAAGAAAGCAATCAATTTTGAGATGCTCCGTGCGATGCTGTCGGAAGATGTGGCAGAGGGTGACGAAGCCTATGAATTTACATGGGTCGGCAAAAAGTCAGCGATTGCAGAGGCGAATAAGCCCATCAGAAAAACGCTCCGTCCCTGTCCAGAAGAAAGCGTGAACTGGGACACCACCGAAAACCTTTATATTGAGGGCGACAATCTAGAAGTGCTGAAACTCTTACAGGAAAGCTATCTCGGCAAGGTGAAGGTAATATATATTGATCCGCCTTATAATACAGGTAGTAATCTGATTTATAGAAACAATTTCTATCAGGGTGAAGAAGAATATGATGAGGAAAGCGGTGTATATGACGATGACCATAATCGTCTTTTTGTAAACACAAAAAGTAATGGTAGGTTTCATTCAGATTGGTGCAGCATGATATTTTCAAGGCTCATACTCGCAAGGAATATACTTGCAGAAGATGGAATTATCATACTAACTATTGATGATAGCGAAATAGAAACCGTAACAGCTATCATGAAGGAAGTATTTGGAGAAGAAAACCATTTGGCAACAGTTATAGTTAAGAGTAACCCTTCTGGCAGGTCAACAGTAAAAGGTTTTTCAATCAATCATGAATATGCACTTTTCTTCTCAAAAAGTGATGCGGCTGGACTTGGAAGAATGAAACATTCCGAAGAACAAAAATCGAGGTATAAAGAAAAAGATAAAAAAGGTTTTTTTGAATGGGAGAATTTTAGAAAAAACGGAACAGATTCAGACCGTAGAGATCGTCCGAAGCAATTTTATCCAATAGTATTAAATACTATGAACAATACTATCCGTGTGCCGAATGTATCATGGAATGATAGTAAAAAAGAATATGATATTTTAGAACAACTTGCTTCAAGTGATAAGGTACTACTGCCACTTACGCCTGATGGTATTGAAAAAGTCTGGAAATACGGCATTGAAAGAGCTAAAACAATTATATCAGAAATTCTTGTAAAAGCAACAAAAAATGGATATGAACTCTATCGAAAAAAATATATAAATGATGAGGGGTCTTTACCTCGAACATGGTGGGATAAACCAGAATACTCTGCTCGTGACAACGGCACAAGAATGCTGACAACAATTTTTGGACCAGTAAAGCTATTCGATTTTCCAAAAGCTCCTGAAGCTGTTAAGGATTCTTTAAGGGCTGCAAATCTTGGGAAAGATGATGTTGTTCTCGACTTTTTCAGCGGCAGTGCCACAACTGCCCACGCAGTAATGCAGTTAAACGCAGAGGACGGCGGACATCGCAAGTTTATTATGATACAGCTCCCCGAACCAACAGACGAAAGCAGCGAAGCATACAAGGCAGGCTACAAAAATATCTGTGAAATCGGAAAAGAAAGAATTCGCAGAGCAGGAAAAAAGATTCAAGAAGAAAGTCCTCTCACAACTGCTGAACTTGATATTGGTTTCCGTGTGTTCAAACTTGATGAAACCAACATGGAAGATGTTTATTATACCCCTGCTGAAACAACTCAGAAAATGCTTGCAGGTTTTGAAAGCAATATCAAAAGCGACAGAACAGACCTCGATTTGCTGTTTGGCTGTCTGCTGGAATGGGGCTTGCCGCTGTCAATGCCTTATCATTCCGAACAGATTGACGGCGTTACTGTGCATACCTACAATGACGGCGACTTAATCGCTTGCTTTGATAAGAATATTCCTGAAAGTGCTGTCAAGACCATTGCAAAACGTCAGCCCCTTAGAGTAGTATTCCGTGATGATAGTTTCGAGGACAGCCCGTCAAAAATCAACGTCAGCGAAATTTTCAAGATGATTTCCCCTGATACAAGGATTAAGGTGATATAAATGAAATCGTTAGATAATACGTTTTTACAGTATGCTTGTGACCAAATTGGTGAAACTGATAAAGGACTTAGTGGTAAAAAGATAGTTGAGTTATCCAGACAGTATGCAATTGAGTATAATAGACAGATTCCACATTCCACCTACCCATTTCCGAAAGAAACTGTGCCGAATAAAAGAACCGCACTTTTGGAAAATATCCGAGCCTTTGATGCAGCAGAACAATTTAAAATCATTAAGGATATATGTGAACTTACAGATTTTAGTAAAAATCCAGAATCAACTAGAGTTTTGGAGTTACTCTATCAACGCTGTGGAGAATATGCTGATAAATCGGCGATTCCTCATATTGATTTACCTAAAGTAGAGGACGATACACTTCAACTGCTTATTGAGGATATGGAAAGAAATATCAGAGATGATACTCCTGAACTTGTTCTGGATAGACTGCATACTTTTTCGGCAAAGTTTATTAGAGAAATTTGTCAAAATAATGGTATTGATGTTAAAGATGATAAAGGCAATTATTATCCTCTGCACAGCTTGATAGGAATGCTTTCAAAGCAGTATGATGCTAATCAATTATTTCAATCAACATTTATCATTACAACACTCAAATCGAGCATTTCTGTTTTTGAAAATTATAACACTATTAGAAATACTCATAGTTTTGCTCATGATAATGAAGTGCTGAATAAAATTGAAGCAGAATATGTGGTTAAAACAATATCCAATTTACTTTGCTTTATTGATAAGATTGAAAAGTATCGGAACAAAGAGACAAAAAAAGAGAATAGTAACGAGTATGAGCTATTGTTTAATGACTTGAATGATGTTGTTCCTTTTTAATGAGGTCAATTATTCGTTCAAGGATTGGAACTTTCAAGCTGATTTTTCAGATAAGACAGAAAGGTGATGTGATTTGCGTAATTTACTAGTTGCAAATGGATTGAACTGTCAATTTGACAATAAAAGTTATACTGCTCAACAAATTGTATTGAGAATATTAGAAAACTGTAGTCGAGAAGATTTCCCTACAAAAATCATTATTGATGAACCGTATCTTCTTAAAAGTTACCTTGGAAAGTTGTTCTTTAAAGCGAGAGAGTTGCTTATGGGGAGGTTTAACAATTATACTGTCTGTTCGGTAGAAAAGGAAGCTTTAGAGGCTTTTAAAGAAAAGTATTCTTCAAATGTGAATCACTTAAAAATGACAGATATTTGTTTTGAGGACTACTATTTGCTTCATGATTTGTTATGCCATTCGATTGGAATAACAAATCCAGATCAATATTATGTAAGGGAATGTATGCGTGCAGCATATTTATATGCCATCTATAACGATGGTGCTTTAAATAATTTGTATTTGAAATATCCTCAAAGCTTGATAGAGTATCTTTCTTCTTTTGATACTATCTTTACAACTAATTATGATACAAATATTGAAAGTGCAACAGGAAAACAAGTAATTCATTTGCATGGGCAATTTGACTGTCTTAGTGATGTATACAATTGTGATTCATTAAGAAATAAAATAGAAGATGCTCCAATAAACCATATTGAAATTGATCCAAATTATTATTACTTGTATTGCAATGCTATCACTACGCATAGTGGTGCATATAAGGAATTCATGATTCATCAGAATCCTCAGGCAAATAAAGCTATAGAAAAATGGACAGAAATATATAAAACTGATGGAGAGGCTAAACAACAGATTGATTCTTGGCTGATAAGTGATAATCAGTTGCTGAAAAATTTAGCCAGTGCTATCATAGTAAAATTAGATAATCAAGATTATTGGTTTTCAGATAATTATCATTTTGACAGCTTTAAAGGCATATCAGGTGATTTGGAGATATTAGGATTTTCTCCATGGAATGATTTCCATATTTTTAGAACAATTGATGAATCCTGCATAGAAAAGTGTGTGTACTATTATCGTTCAGAAAAAAGCCGTGATAAAATTGTGGAATTGCTCCCAAGACTTCAAAAAGAGAAGCGTCTGCAATTTAAATCTGTGCATGAGTTTTGGAGGTGAATAATATGAGTAAAAGAAAAAAGAAGAAAGGCACTCAAACGTGCTTTATCTCTAGAAATAAAGCAGAAAATTGGTATGTATTTGCTAAGCTTTTGGCTCATAGCTTACTTTCACTGGAAGAAGCCATACGTGAGTTTAATAAACTTTCTTCAAAAGATAGGCTTGATATTCAGAATGCCTGGAAAACTTTAAATGAACAACGTAGGATTATCTTGAAAGATGTAGATAAAGAAGAGGGAGAACAGTTTTATTTTGATTTAGTATTTGTTGATGCACACATTCTCGCCACTAATTATAACACAGACCCTGTGGTAGCGGCTATGTGTGTAAGCCCTCCATATTCGTTATTAAATAACGTTGTAGTTAAGTAAGGGGGATTATATGAAATTACAATTCAAGCACCAGAAATTTCAGGCGGATGCCGCAAAAGCCGTTGTTGACGTGTTCGCAGGACAGCCCTATTTAACGCCTACTTACATGATGGACAGGGGAACAGAAACACTTCTGACCGATACTGACGAAGATTTCACAGGCTGGGCAAATCAGAAAATCATTCCTGCATTGACAGATGAAATGATTCTGGAACGTATCCGCAAAATTCAGCGGACAAATCAAATAAAGCCTTCTGAAAAGTTAGAAGGCAGATATAACCTGACAATCGAAATGGAAACAGGTGTCGGAAAAACTTATACTTACATCAAAACCATGTATGAGCTGAATAAGGCTTACGGCTGGAGTAAATTTATCGTCGTCGTGCCGAGTGTTGCCATTCGTGAGGGTGTGTATAAGTCATTTCAGGTGACACAGGAACACTTTGCGGAGGAATACGGCAAGAAAATTCGTTTTTTCATCTACAATTCCGCACGGCTGACCGAAATTGACCGTTTCGCAAGTGACAGCAATATCAATGTGATGATTATCAATTCACAGGCATTCAATGCCAAGGGTAAGGATGCAAGGCGAATTTATATGAAACTGGATGAATTTCGTTCTCGCCGACCGATTGACATTATCGCCAAAACAAATCCGATTTTAATCATTGATGAACCGCAGTCAGTCGAAGGCAAGCAGACGAAAGAACGCCTGAAAGAATTCCGTCCGCTTTTGACTTTGCGTTATTCCGCAACGCATAAGAGCGACAGCATTTATAATATGATTTATCGTTTGGATGCACTGGAAGCCTATAACAAAAAGCTCGTCAAGAAAATTGCCGTCAAGGGAATCAGTGCAAGCGGAACGACTGGAACAGAGGGCTTTGTATTTCTGGAAAGTATCAATGTTTCTGGAGCAAATCCGACAGCGACAATTCGCTTTGATGTCAAAGGAAAAACAGGTGTTCGTCAGGTAAGCCGAACTGTCAATGAAGGCTTTAATCTGTATGAACAATCGGTGAATCTGGAAGAATACAAGAATGGCTATACTGTTTCCAGAATTGATGCAAGAGACGACCATATCGAATTTCTGAACGGGAAGAAGCTGTTTCTTGGCGATATTCTTGGAAACGTGGACGAAGAACAAATCCGCAGAATTCAGATACATGAAACAATTGTTTCCCATATTGAGCGTGAAAGGCAGTTGTTCCATAGGGGGATTAAAGTATTATCATTATTTTTTATAGATGAAGTCGCAAAGTATAAGCAGTATGATGTATCTGGAAATCCTGTAAACGGCATTTATGCGGATATGTTTGAGGAAGAATATAAAGCCGTAATAGAAAATTATCAGCTTAAATTAGGCGAAAATGATGATTATATTCAATATCTGGAATCTATCTCAGCGGAAAGCACTCATGCAGGCTATTTCTCTGTTGATAAGAAAGGCAAGCTGACAGACGGAAAAATTGCTGATAAGAAAGAAAAAACTTCTGATGACGTTTCGGCTTATGATTTGATTATGAAAAATAAAGAATTACTGCTTGACCGTGACCCGAAGCGTTCGCCTGTTCGGTTTATCTTTTCACATTCCGCACTCCGTGAAGGCTGGGACAATCCGAATGTATTTCAAATATGTACTTTGAAGCAGTCCACAAGTGAAGTACGAAAGCGTCAGGAAGTTGGCAGAGGACTTCGGCTTTGTGTCAATGAAGACGGCGACAGAATGGATTTCAATGTACTCGGAAATGAAGTTCATAATATCAACGTGCTGACAGTTATCGCAAGTGAAAGTTATGATTCTTTTGCAAAAGGTTTGCAGAGTGAAATTGCAGAAGCTGTTGCTTACAGACCAAAGGTTGTCACAGCCGATTTGTTCAAGGGCAGAGAAATCAGCGATAATCAAGGCAATACGCAGATAATTGATGATGATACTGCACAGGCTATCTATGAAGATATGATTGCAAAGGGCTATATCAAGCGTGGGCAGCTGACAGATAAATACTACGAAGATAAGGCGAATCATGCTGTTCAGGTAGCAGAAGAAGTCGCTGACAGTGCTGGATCTGTCATTGAAATTATTGACAGCATCTATGATGAAAAGGCTGCTATGCCAGAAGATGCCCGTAAAAATAATGTGGAGTTGAAAGTAGACGAAAGCAAGCTTGCTATGCCTGAATTTCAGGCACTCTGGAATAAAATCAATGCAAAGTCTGTTTATGCAGTCGATTTTGAATCGGAGGAGCTTGTTCAAAAAGCAATTAATGCCCTGAATGTGAAACTGAGAGTTCAGAGAATTTTCTATAAGATTGAAACAGGAGCTATGGAACAAATCAGCTCCAAAGAAGCACTTGAAAAGGGCGAATCCATGAAGAAAAATGAATCTGCCACCGAAACAAGAACTATCACCGCAAATCAGAGCGTAAAATATGACTTAATCGGCAAACTTGTTTCTGAAACAGGACTTACAAGAAAAGATATTGTTCGCATTATGACAGGAATCGAACCAGCAGTTTTTGCACAATATCAATACAATCCTGAAGAATTTATTCTCAAATCAGCAGAGCTTATCAATGAGCAGAAGGCAACAGCGATTATTGAGCATATCACTTACCATGCACTTGATGACCGTTATGGGACAGATGTATTTACAGAACCGACCATCAAGGGCAAGCTGAATGCAAATGCTATGAAAGCGAAAAAACATCTTTATGACCATATCATTTATGATTCTGCGAACGAACATCAATTTGCAGAGGAACTTGACACAAACACTTCTGTAGCTGTCTATGTGAAACTGCCGAATGGGTTCTATATCTCCACACCTGTTGGCAAGTATAATCCAGACTGGGCGATTGCTTTTTATGAAGGTGAAGTCAAGCACATCTACTTTATTGCTGAAACAAAAGGCACAATGTCTTCCATGCAGCTCCGAGAAATTGAAAGCGGAAAAATTCATTGTGCCAAAGAGCATTTCAAGGCTATCAGCAATGGAAATGTTGTGTATGATGTGGTAGACAGTTATCAGGAATTGCTTAATATTGTTACCAAATAATTCATCAAAATATTCTTGACAGCATAGTCAGAAAGTGATATAATAAAATCAGAAGAGGAGTGGTTATATTGGGAAAAAAGGATACAGTCACTAAAAAATATATGGAAGATAATGCCACTTTTGCAGATGTTTTTAATTTTCTGATTTATGATGGAAGGCAGGTTATTAAACCTGAGCAGCTGAAAGCTGTGGATACTACAGAAATTGCACTTCCATATGGTGGAAAGAATGAACTTGTTTCGATTCAAAAACTGCGGGATGTAGCGAAATTAGTAGTTGCCATGGAAGATGAGAATGCTGCTTATTGTTTGCTTGCTGTTGAAAATCAGTCCGAAATTCATGAGGCAATGCCGCCAAAGAATATGCTGTATGATGCGATTGATTATGTGGCACAGGTGGATGACATTTCCAAGGCACATATTCAGAATGGAGATAAGCCAAAAACGAGTTCAGATTATCTTTCAGGCTTTTATCGTTCTGATAAGCTGCTGCCTGTAATTACACTAACATTGTACTTCGGAGCAAATAAATGGGATGCACCGAAATCAATTCATGAGATGTTGTCAGTACAAAATAAAGAAATTCTGCGGTTTGTTCCTGACTATCGGATTAACCTGATTAGTCCTGCGGATATTGCCGATGAGGAATTTTCAAAATTTCATACTGAATTAAGTTTAGTATTGAAGTACATCAAGTATTCAAAGGACAAGAAGAAATTAAGACAAATGGTACAGGAAGATTCGGCGTTTACAACCGTTTCCAGAAGAACAGCTGACATGATAAAAATTGTGACAGAATCTAATCACCTGCATTATAGTGATGGAGAGGAGCGTGTCAATATGTGCGAAGCAATTGAAGGAATCAGAAATGATGCTTTAGCCGAAGGTAAGGCAGAGGGCAGAGAAGAAGGCAGAATTGAAGGAATCCTCAGTACTCTTGCTAGTCTTGTGAAAGATGAAATTCTTACTATTGCTGATGCGGCTGCAAGAGCAAATATGAGTGTTTCTGAATTTGAAACAAAGGCTGGATTACGTTAAAATTGGATTGATTTCGTTTCCGTGACATTTCCGTTATATTTCCGTGATGATACAGAAAACACATGATTCAGTACTGTAATCCATGAACCAGTAAAATGATAAAAATGCCTGTTTTCTGACATATCCAAACCAGTATGAAAAGATATGAACCAGTGTCTGCAACACTCATAACCCGAAGGTCGTTGGTTCAAATCCAGCTCCCGCAACCACACTGAAAAGCACCATACCAAACATAATGAGTGGAGGAAAGAGGCTCACGTTGTTTGGTAGGTGCTTTTCTTTTTGCCTGTTTATAGCCGAAAATTGAAATAGCAGAAATGAAATAAGTATAAAGTAATATTTAAAAATATGATGATACAGGTTGAATTTTCGTATAATATTTTTGTTCGTGCAACAAGTCGTGTGACGGAAATACAGCTACCGTACAGCTACGCAAAAAAAATTCTTAAAAATACGCTGAGTGACAGACAGAGTTATTGAGCATTATTTAGTGAATGCCTGAAATATTTTCCGGAGCAGGAATGCAGGACTCTGACCCGTAAAAGATACCGGAAGTCGTTTCAGAGAATTCTTTTGTCAAAACAAATGTTCTGATTTTGGAGGCTGTCATACAAAAAACAGGCTCTCCAGAAATCTGAAAAGCCTGAAACATTGTGTTTTGGTGCCTGTTACGATACCCTGATTTATATAGTGACCTGCCAGTTGGAATGCAGACAGGTCACTTGTAGCAGGTTAGAGTTCTCCACAGAAATCATAGAAGCCGTCTTCATCATCATAGAAATCATCAGAAGCAAAGAGATATTCTTCAATCTCATCATAAGTGTAGCCCATATGACGGAGACGAAGGACTTCTGTCTCTGATACGCCGAAGTAGCCGCAGATATCAAGCAGGTCAGCGTAGTCAGACTCACTCAGCTTGTCCAGTTCTTCTGCGGTTGTATCGTCGTCGTATTCATAGTCCCATCCGGCGATGTCGCTGACAGAGCATCTGAAACGGGAGCTGACGAATCTGGTATTGAATACAGACGGTACACGGAATCTGTCACGGCTGATTTTGCCATTGTGGTCGATTCTGAGAATGTCGCCCTCATCAGCTTCGATAACCTCATAGTGCATCCAGCGCAGTGGAGTATGCTTCAGAGCAGTCTTCATGATGCTTGCAGTCGATGAGTATACATAGAGTTTCAGTTCAGGGAAATAGATAAGATACAGCGGAGAACTACCCTTCACAAACCAGAGAGCATTGGTTTCGTCCAGGATTGTGAAGGTAAAGCTGCCTCTGACATCTTCTGCCATGCTTTTCAGAGTATCGAAATTCAGAGCGTTCTGCATTTCAATGAGCTGTACAGCGACATAGCTGTCAGTCTCAATATTTGTCTGAGGGAGCTGCTTTTCTCTGCGAAGCTGCATGTCATTGTGCAGTACACCATTATGAGCAAAGGCGAAGTCCATATCAGCATGACCTCTGAATGGATGGTTGTTCTGATTGAATTCCTGGCTTCCCTGTGTGGTATAGCGGACATGACCCATGACAGCTCTTGTGTGGTTAGGGAGCTTGAACTTCATCTTGTGGGCAGGCTTGGGGCGTTTGTAGATAGTCAGCTGGTTGTCCTTCATGTAGGAAATGCCGCTTGCGTGGTCACCTCTGACCTCGGATGCGTTAGCAAGAGCCTGAATCAATTTCTGTAAAGCTTTCAGCGGAATTCTTCTTCCGCAGTCTAAAAATCCAAATAATGCGCACATAGTTAAATTTCCTCCTCGTTATTGATTTCTTCATTGATATAGAGCCGTCTTTCTTTGAGATACTGAATCAGTTCCGGAGTATCAATATGACTGACAAACTCTGACCAGGACAGAGCCTGTAATTCCTCATCGTCCAGGTTCATAGCAATTTCGCAGATTTTATCCACCAGCTGGAGTGTGGCAAGCAGAGTGTTCAGCTTCAAAGTACCACGAAACAGACGGAATTCAATCGTGTTGCGGTTGCAGAGATTGACAGCGTAATATCGACCATAATCACTTTTCGCTTTTGACATTACCTCGGATGGTGATGGTTCGTATCCGTGACGTGCAGCCCAGCGGTTTAAGGCACTCTCTGTTCTTCTGGAAAATTTTACCATTTCTAACCAATGATGTTCCACAAAGTACAGGATTCTGGAAATGACTTCTTCCTGCTCATCCTCGTCATCACCAAACGCATCACGGTTGACGTGAATATGCAAGCCACAGGTTGAAGTCTGATGTGAACGGTAGCCCATATTTACAGCTGTTTTCAGGATTTCTTCCCACTTGAATTCATGCAGATGATATTCAAGCGACATTGGATGGGTAACAAGTTCAAGACCATCATCTAAACTGCTGTCGGTCTTGATATAAAGTCTCTTTTCATCAGCAGTATTGGCGATTTCAAGCAGTTCCTGAGCGTTGTCAGTATCTCTTCCGCCTTTGTCAATCTCCAATTCTACACCTAAGAATCGTTCACCTCTGCCATAGAAAACTGGAGATGGCTTGTACGAATAATTGCGAATTATCTGGGTTTTCTCGTGATAACAGCGTGAGCAGTAATATCCGTCGTCATATTCGTGCAGGTCATCTCTGTGAATCAAATCATCGCAGCTGTCGCAATGGGCGTAGAATTCATCGAAACAGCTTTCACAAAGGCATCTGTCATAATCTGAGCCATAGATGTCACTGTCGTAAACTAAATCGCCGCAGCATTCACATCTGGAGCATTCGTTCTCGGCACAGCTGTCACAAATCGGGTCATCGTACACGGTTGAATAGTAATCATTGGTAATAGTTGCACCACAGCAGGTACATAAAGTTCTTTCTTCTTCCATTGAAAATTCCTCCTCAAATAATAAATATTATAAATTTATTAGCCGGGTGAACCCGGCTAAATATCGGCTTACTTTGAATGAATGTAGTTAATCACTTCGGATTTAAACAGAGCGAGATGCTCCTTCTTACAGGTTGGATTGACGGAACAGCAGACCTGTTCCGCATGATTAAGGGCTTCATACAGCGTATTCATGTCGATAGTATCACTAACATAGTTATTGCTGTAATCCTGATGATGGTGATGATGGCTGCAAACCTCGTGAAGCAGGAACTTTGCAGCTTCTTTTGCAATGTGACTTTTGATTCCCATAATTACATTTCCTCCTCTGTGTAAACGGGTTCATTAACGTATAATCTTTTTTCTTTCAAATATTGAATTAACTCCGGTTCTGAGATATAGCTGACGAATTCTGACCATGACAGATTCTGCATTTCGCTGTCCGTGAGGCTCACGGCAAGGTCACAGATTCTGTCCACCAGCTGTAGGGTTGCAAGCAGAGTATTCAGTTTGAGTGTACCTCTGAACATTCTGAATTCGATAGTATCACGGTTGCAGAGGTTGACAGCGTGGTATCTGCCATAGGTGCATTTGGCTTTGTTCAGCAGTTTTTTCGGAGTGGATTCATATCCGAAACGTGCTGCCCATCTGTTCAGGGCAGATTCTGTTCTTCTGCTGAATTTTAACAGCTCATTCCAGTTCTGTTCCACAAAATACAGAATTCTTGAAATGGCTAAATCCTGAGAAACCTCATTACTGCCTAAAGCTGTACGGTTCACATGTACATGAAGCCCACATGTTGTGGTCTGATGACTCCGGTATCCAAGCTGTATGGCTTTATGAAGCACATCCTCCCAGCAGAATTCGTTCATGTGGTAATCGAGCGACATGGGATGTGTTACAATCTCAAATCCATAGTGCAGGCTTCCATCATTTTTGATGTAGATATGCTCGTCAGTATAGTTGCCTTCTTCAAGGATTTCAAGCGCATTGTCATCATCATGACCGCCTTCATCCACCTCTAATTCTACGCCGAGATAGCGTTCACCTTTGTCGTAGAATATTGGATTTTCGGGCTTATATGAATATTCACGGATGGTGTGATTCTTTCTGCTGTAGCAGTCGTAGCAGAAGTCCATATCATTATAAGCATAGGTATCGTCCTGATGTAACAACATGCCGCAGCAGTTACAGTGATAATATTCGTTCTCGTAACAGGAACGGCACACGAAATGTCCATCGTCTGTAATAGCTTCATTGTTATAAATCAATTCATCACAGTTTTCACAGCATCCGCATTCATGTCTTCTGCAATCGTCGCAGACAATCTCATCACCAATCCAAGAGTAATTCTCTCCTTCGGGGATGATTTCACCGCAGCAGTCACAGTATCTTACCTCTTCTTCGTCCATAATCTTTCCTCCTCATAATTTGTTTAGTCTTCAGCAAGCAGTCCGGCAACAATTCTCGCACCGAGTTTCATACCCTCTCTGGAATTGACAGCAGCTACAGCATGAATTAAATCACCAGCAATATCATTGAGCTTTTCTGCCTGTTCTTTGTCAAGTTCCTGTTCACAGAAAGCATTGAGTTCCGCTAACACTCTGCCGTACTGTTCTCTGGAGCTGATTCTTGGGTCAAGGTGTTCTGCCAGTTCATCGAGCATATCCATTGGAATTCCCCCTTTCTGAAATAAGATAAAATAGTTACCCCTGCCTTTCGGCAGGGGCATTTTGTTGGATATTTGGCTGATTTCAGTACTCCTCAGCCAGGAGCATTGTGGAATAGTCTTCGCTGTCAATCACGTAGACTTTGGCAGTGATGCCTTTCAGAACTGGAATGAAATAATTCATGCAGTATTCCGGCTGTTCGGATTTGTGAACAATATGCTGCATACCGCCGATGTCGTTCAGTTCAAAGATTTGAAAGCAATCTTTGGGTTCAGGCATTTTGTCGATACATTCCCAGAGAAACAGCTGAATCTCAAATGGAATGGATTCATTCACTCCTTTGGTCAGATAACGCTGATTATCAAACATGACAATCTCTCCTTTCTATAGAATTAAATCATATCTATGATTCATGTAAATGATATATATATGAAAATTTAAAAAAAATAGGAAAATAATTGATAAAAAATAGAAAAAAATGTGTACTACATAATAGGGGGAGGGAGCGAAGCGACCGCCTGTATATAGTATATTATGTTATAGAAAGAGAACATAAAGAACCATATCATCAATAATATATATGTCCATAGTATATTATGTTATAGAGAGAGGATGTTAAAGAACCATACCATCAATGACATATACTAATCTCTTTGGTATATTACGTTATGGAAAGATAACATTAAGAATCAATATATTGCCATATTATGTTATGATAACACAATATGAAGACATGTTCACTATAGCACAGATGGAATGATATCATGACACCATAGTGAAAGAATCTGGCATAAGAATAATCTGAATGAATGATAACATCATTGTGATTACACTGCCGGATGAAAATGGTAAGGATAGAATTGACATATTGCCCGGCTTTGATGCCGGGTTATGCATATATTTAATTTATAAAATAATAATCTTTGAAATATGTAATACAAAATATTAGCAAATGAGAAAACATATCCGGCAGAGCGAATATGTCCTAAAATCATCATTTGTAAAAATATTTTCTACCTGTGCGGTTGGAAAATACACGCAATTACGTAAGATTGAAAATATCGCAGAAAAGTTTCAAGAATTGTATCTGCTTAAAACAGTGAGTGTTTTAGTAAAATCGAATCATTTTTGCCAAATATTAGAAAAACAAAGTGAGAAATGTGAAGAAATAGAAGATTTATATATGGAAAGTCAAGTTTCAATTCTATATGGGAAACATTTTGATTTTGACTTAACGTATTTAAGCCATTTCTCATTTGTTTCAACCGCACAGGTGGAATATTTTTATAGAGGAGGATTCTGACATGAAAGCAGAATTTGAACGAAGGAAGCCGATTGATAACTGTCTTAGGAATGATGAATGGACAGCTGTAAAAGAATAGGAGGAAACAGTTTATGGCAATTATTAAAGTGAAGAAGGATTTCAGCGGAGGACTGAAGTATCTGAAAAATGTCTGCGGTTATATTTATGACCAGAACTATGCAGTTGGATTGGGCGGAAATGGCGTGAATCCGTATCATCCGGATATATGTTATGAACAGATGCTGGCAGTGAAGAAGTATTATGCTAAGACAACCACTAATCCATTGATACATGTTATCATTTCATACAGCATCAAAGAGACTCCTGATATCCAGACAGCTGTCTATTATACCAGACAAATCGCTGAATACTTCCGCAAAGAGTATCAGACCTTGTACTGCACACACAATGCAGACCATGAACATTCCTGGTTTCATGGGCATATTTTAGTAAATTCTGTCAGTTTTATGGACGGAAAGATGTTCAGTACAGGGTCTGAGGAAATGAAACGGCTTGAAGAATGGGTTGAATCAGTTACGCAGAGTGATGCTCATGTGGAATACTGGAGTAAAGAGAAGGACAAAAAATATCATGAGAAGAAAGCCAGATCCCAATCTAACCGATGACAAACATTTGGCAAATTTAAGCATTACAAAACGAATCTATTATTTGAAATAATGGATAAATTCATCAAGGAGTGTGTTATTTATGAAACATATGAAACATCAAAAAGAACAGTTTGAGAAGAAAGAACAGCCGAGGTCTGTCAGATTATCCAATGCAGATTATAATGATTTTCAAGAAACGGCGAAAAAAGAGGGAAAAACATTCAGTGCCTTCTTGCGTGACTGTGCCAGACACAGGAACAATTCACTTGAACCAGGTCTTGTGGTGCATATGCAGAATGTAATGAATACTGCTGTGGAGCTGATACTTCGGTATGAACCACAGAACACAAAAGCAGTTGAAAAGCTGGAAAAGGAAGTCGGATCGTAGCCATGTCGTTCTGTGAGCCAAGGAGTTGGAGAGATATTTTGTCTTCCTAAGACCGCTTGGCCTCCGACTTCTTGTGGTGCATATGCAGAATGTAATGAATACTGCTGTGGAGCTGATACTTCGGTATGAACCACAGAACACAAAAGCAGTTGAAAAGCTGGAAAAGG
>JAZQIL010000044.1:0-8783 GCA_045541055.1 Oscillospiraceae bacterium | reverse complement strand
TCACCATTCTTCGATGACCAGAATATCAAAACTCTGGTTGTTTCAGACGGCATCACTTCACTTGGAACGTTCGCCTTTAACTACTGCAATAATTTAACATCTGCTTCTCTTCCAAAAACTCTGACCAAAATAGGCAGAAATTCCTTTGCTGTTCTTGCCACCGACGTTTATGGTTTGACTGAAATTTCGATTCCGAAAAAAGTAACAGAAATCGGCTCATATGCATTTGCTAATACTCAAATTACGAGTCTGACAATTCCCCGTTCTGTGACTGCTATTGGTGATTATGTGTGCTATGAATGTTCAAATCTTGCCACGGTTCGCTATGAGGGAGTAGTAATTGGCTCATTCATGTTTGCAGGATGTACGGCTCTTGCAAATTTCACCCTCGCAAAATCAGTGAAGGAGATTCAGCCCTATGCGTTCTATTCCTGCAACAAGCTGAAAACTTTGAATTACGAGGGCAGTCTGAAAGACTGGGCAGCAGTCACAAAAGCAAATCACTGGGACAGTTCAGCTAATCTGACAAAAATTCAGTGCCTTGACGGTTTTATGGAATGGGATGAAGAGACGAAAGAATGGAAGGTCGGTGAATGAGTATGTGGAAATTTCTTGTAAAGAATCAGAGCATTGAGATAATTGAAAGAGAAATTCTTGCAGACCATCAGATTCAGTATGTGCAGTTCAAATTTACCTTTGACGGCGACTGGAAGCGTTTTCACAAGGTGGTGCAGTTCAGTCAGTGTGATGATGTGTATTCCATTGTTCTTGGAGTTGACAGCACAAACTGTTATCTTCCTGCGGAACTTCATGCAGGTGCTGTGAAAATGTCTGTATTCGGCTATGATACAGAATTGGACATGACCGTAAGAGCCACAACTGTTCCAGTAACACTCAACATTCGTGCATCTGGATTTGAAGGTGATGAACCGCCGATTCCTCCGACCCCTGATTTGTATGCACAGCTTATTAAGCGCATCCAAAATGCAGAAAAAGGGCTTGACGGGAAATCTGCTTATGAAATCGCCGTGGAGCATGGATTTGTGGGTACGGAGAAAGAATGGCTCAATAGTCTGAAAGGTGCAGACGGAAAAGACGGAACAACAGCCGATTCTCATACACATGACAACAAGGCGGTTCTGGATTCTCTGACTCCAGAACTGTTCACAGAACTTTATGAATTGCAGGAATTTGAGGACAGTATCTCCGAGAAAATTCATACACTGCAAGAGAAAATTGACAGCTTTCCCACTTCTATGCACGCACATGAGAACAAAGGGATTCTGGACAGTATAACTGCACCCTATACAGCGGAAGAAAAGAAAAAACTCGCTGAAATTTCGCCGGAAACTTATGCTACAAACGAATATCTGAATGAGCAGATTCTGCTTTTGCGTGAGTCGATGACACCGCTGGAATATATGGCACATTCTCATCGGAATAAAGATGTGCTGGACGGCCTGACTGCGGAACATCTGGCAGATTTGGCAGATTTACGGCAATTTAAAGACATCACCGCAGAGGACATTCACACATTGACAGAAGAAATGAACAGTTTTTCCGGTACAGCACACACGCACGAAAATAAAGAAGTTCTGGATATGCTCACCCCTGAAAAAATTGCAGAATGGGACAGTGTTTCTGCGCTGAAAAACAAATGCTCCAGTAACTCCAACAGACTTCATGCTGATGAGGCAACTCTCGATGCACTACAGCTTGATTTAGGCGATACACAGGAACTTATCAGCACAATGCAGGAAACAATCAAGGCAATGCAAGCAGAAATGAACAACCTTGACGGAAACAAAATTCAGACTGTTTTTAGCTGTGGTGCAGGAACACTTGAAAAGTACGGCGACACCGTCTACACATTCTACAATGACGGCTATCGGAATTTGTCCGGTTTCGTGCAAAGCTATCCGAATTTTTGCAATGCAGATAATGACTATGCACTGAATTTCAATCAGATGGATTTCAGCTGGGCTGGTGAGGTATATGCAATGTTCCTGAGTCCTGTCAATATTGACAGTCATTCCAGTATTATTTTAACTTATCATTCCAGTGCGACAGATGCCGGAGAAATCTATCTGGTGGAGAAGATTTCAGGCAGGTCCTATGCGGAACTTGCTCCCATTGTGCATGAGCAGATTGTAAGCGGAAACGCCATTAAACTGAATTTCCAGTGGCTGCAAAGTAGTGATTTCATTTCTGTTCTGTGTGACTGCACAGGTATTGCTTTAAGAGGATATTACCTTGTTATCAAGGGCGTATCGGACAACACACACCCGAAAATTAAGGCGGTCAGGGTACTGGGGGGATGATATTATGAAAGAAAATATCTGCACTTTAATCGCTGTCATCGGTGCAATTTTCACCTCGCTTGTTGGTGGCTGGGATTCTGCCATGAACACGCTTGTCATTTTCATGGCGATTGATTTTATGACGGGTTTCGTCACGGCAATTCTCGGAAAATCCAAGCACAGCGGAAGCGGAAAGCTGAACAGCAAGGCGGTCTGGGTAGGACTGGCTAAGAAATTCTGTATTATTCTGATGGTAATTGTAGCGATGCGTATTGATATTCTGCTCGAAACGACTTATGTCCGTGATGCGACTTGTATCGGCTTTTGTGTCAATGAACTGCTTTCCATTGTGGAAAACACATCACTGATGGGAATCAGCTATCCGCCGGCTATGAAAAAAGCCCTTGAAGTATTGCAGAAAAAAGCAAGTCATACAAATGCAGATGCTCAGAATCTTTTAGACGAAATTGAAAAGCAGGAGGAGAATGACAATGGCAGTAAAAAGTTATAATTCCGGCGATAATACACAGCTTTCACCGCATTTTAATGTGCAGGAATTTAAATGCAAATGCGGTAAGGAGCATGAAATCCTGATTGCAGAGGAGCTGATTGAAAAGCTCGAAAAGCTGTATGATGCTTTGAACTGCTCCAAAATTATTGTAACTTCCGGATACCGCTGTCCTGTTCATGACAAGGCTGTCGGCGGTACAAGTTCCGGACAACACACAAAAGGCAATGCAGCAGATATTGTCTGTTACGGTCAGGACGGACAGCCCGTCAGTTCAAAGCTGGTCTGCTGCAAGGCACAGGACATTGGTTTCGGCGGTATTGCCAATATCACAGAGTCATACACTTCCACTCATGTGGATGTGAGGACTGGTTATCGCTGGCTGGGAAATGAGGTGGTGAACTACCATACCGTCACCGATGATTTTTACAAGTATTACGGCATTTCCGCAGGCGACAACTCTGCGGACAACAACAAGGAGGGCGATATTATGAACGCAATTTTTGGAATTGATGTTAGCAAGCACAACGGCACAATCGACTGGAACAAGGTAAAAGCAGCAGGGGTAAAATTTGCGATTCTCCGTGCAGGCTACGGACGTGACATTTCGCAGAAAGATGTGAAATTTGAGGAATATTACAGAGGCGCAAAGGCGGTGGGCATCCCTGTGGGTGCTTATTGGTATTCCTATGCGAGCGACCCCGAAGATGCAAAGCGTGAAGCAGCAGCCTGCATTGAGGCTATCAAAGGAAAACAGTTCGAGTATCCCATTTATTTTGACCTTGAGGAAAAATCTCAGTTCAATCAGGGAAAAGCTGCCTGCACAGCAATGGTGAAAAACTTCTGTGATGCCCTTGAAAAGGCTGGATACTGGGCTGGACTGTATATGAGCCGTTCGCCGTTTACAAGTTATATTGATGGCAGCATTCGCAATCGTTATGCACTCTGGCTTGCGGAGTATAACAGCAAGCTGAATTATTCCGGCTCTTATGGTATGTGGCAGAACGGTTCAGGCGGAACAGTAGACGGCATTTCCGGCCGTGTGGATACAGATTACTGCTATGTGGATTATCCCACGCAGATTAAATCTGCCGGCTTGAACGGCTACACAAAAATAACTCCTGCAACTGTCTCTGTGGAAACTTCCATTTCGACAGAAAGCAAAAGTGCCGCCGCTGTCATTCAGATTGGCGATGACATCTATAAAGGTACTCTCACAAAAGCATAATTTATCTCGAAGGGCAGGGAAATTTCTCTGCCCTCTCTTTTTTATACGCATTAAGAAACGGAGGTATGCCATGACGGAAGCACAGAAACAGCAGATTACAGAAATGCGCAAAAACGGAAAAACTTATGCAGATATTTCGGAATCCCTGAATTTGCCGGCAGGTACAGTGAAATCATTTTGCAGCCGGAATGCACTGCACCCTGAAATTTTATCAGATATGCCGGCTGAAATTCAGGAATCCGTAATATCAGAAACTGGATGCAAATGCTGTGGAAAACCGCTGATAAACACTCACGGTCATCGTCAAAAAACATTCTGTTCCCTATCCTGCCGGAAGAAATACTGGCAGGAGCATAAAAATCTGATGCAGCATCCTTCTCTTGTCACATTCACTTGTCCGGAATGCGGCGATACCTTTGCCGATTACCCAAGCCATCACAGAAAATATTGTTCCCACACCTGTTATATTATCAGCCGTTACAGAAAGGGGAATGCAGATGCAGCAGAATGAAATAACGTACCTTCTCACGATGAAATTATTCCGGAAAATGCTTGAGCAAGGGCTTATCACAGCAAAGAATTACGCTGAAACTGATACAAAGATGCGCCAGAAATATGCCCCTAAAATCGGCACATTATTCATTGAAAAACCGTTGACTTACAGGCAGTAAGACGGTAATATAGTAGCTGATAAACCTGAAAGGAGGTCGGTTTTATGCCGAAAATTACGAAAATTGAAGTTCCTGCACCGCTGATAAAACCAAGACTGAAAGTGGCAGCTTATGCCCGTGTATCAATGAACTCTGAACGGCTGATACACTCGCTGTCTGCACAAATCAGCTACTACAGCGATAAAATTCAGAAAAATCCTGAATGGGAATATGCCGGAGTTTATGCAGACAGATTTGTCAGCGGTACGAGTGCAGACAACAGACCGGAGCTTCAAAGAATGATTGCTGACTGTGAAAAAGGACTCATCAATATGATTCTCTGCAAGAGCATTTCACGTTTTGCACGCAACACTGTGGATTTGCTGACTATAGTCCGTTATCTGAAATCAATGGATATCGATATCCGCTTTGAAAAGGAAGGCATCAGCACACTCTCTTCTGAGGGAGAAGTACTTCTTACGCTCTTAGCCAGCTTTTCGGAACAGGAAAGCCAGTCACTGAGCGAAAACTTAAAATGGGCTATTCAAAAGAAATTTGAACGTGGTGAACCGTGGGGCATAGCACCATATGGATATAAGGCTGCCGGCAATGACTATATACTCATTGAAGAAGAGGCGTTTTATATCCGTAAGATTTATGATTTCTTTCTGAGTGACAGTGATATGACTATGGCACAAATCGCAAAATGGCTGAAAGAAAACGGATGCAGATGCTTTACCAAACAATTTGTAAAAGCTGTCCTGACAAATATTGCCTATACAGGCGATTTAATGTTACAGGAGCATTATTCCCCAAAAATACGCAAAATAAAAAAGAATAAAGGGGAAGTCCCTAAATATCATGTTCATGCTCATCATCCTGCAATTATCAGCACTGAAACTTTTGAAGCCGTGCAGACAAAAATACAGGAAATGAAGGATTTTAATCCGGAAGCGGACAGACTCGGCAGAGTGAGCTGTTTTTCTTCAAAAATCACCTGTGCAGTCTGCGGAAATCATTATGTTCACTATGGAAAATACGGCTGGAAATGTATGGGAAAAATAAAAAGCAGAAGCAAATCCTGCCAGAACGGCAATCTTCTGATAAAACGCCTTGAAAATGCCTGTGCTGAAGTCCTTAAACTTGACACTTTTGATTCTGATGTGTTTGTAAAAACGGTTCACAACATTAAAGTTGAGCCGGACGGAACGCTTATTTTCACATTTTATGACGGAAAAATTGAAACTGCCCGCATTCTTTTCTTCAAACCGGAACAGAAGAAACATCAAGACCCACATACACAGTTTTACGGCTATATCTGGGACGGAAAGCAATATGTGATAAACGAATCCGAAGCAGAGGTCATACGGGGAATTTATAAAGACTACCTTGCCGGTGTCAGTATTTCCGATATAGCCCGTAATCTCATTAACCAAGGATTTGTACTGAGAAAAACTTTCTCCAGAAAATCAATTTTAAATTATCTGTCCAATGTTTTCTATACCGGCACACGCATTTATCCTGCTGCCTATTCCGGAACGGGCAAAGAGGAAACAGTTGAAAATGACCATCCGGCAATTATTGATAAGGATACTTTTGAGAAAGTCCGTATTCTCCGTGAAAAGTCACTGGAATTGAGATACAGGGCAATGGAAACGATGAAGAAAAAGAAAGGAGAAGCTTAAAATGCCAGTTGTCACAAAACTTCCTGCAACACTCAGCCGTTTTACCAATGCGCCCCTCACAGAAAGCAAAAAGCGGAAAGTCTGTGCGTACGCTCGTGTGAGCACGGACCATGATGAGCAGCTCACATCTTATGAAGCACAGGTATCCTATTATACCAATTATATTAACAGCCGTACAGACTGGGAATTTGTAAAAGTATACGCTGATGAGGGAATTTCCGGCTGTTCCACAAAAGGACGGTTAGGCTTTCAGGCAATGGTGGAAGATGCCCTTGCCGGAAAAATCAATCTTATCATAACAAAGTCAGTATCCAGATTTGCCCGAAATACTGTGGATTCCTTATCCACCATCCGTAAGCTGAAAGAGCATAATGTGGAGTGCTATTTCGAGAAGGAAAATATCTGGAGCTTTGACCCGAAATGTGAATTGCTTTTATCCATCGTTTCCAGCATCAGTCAGGAAGAATCACGCTCCATTTCGGAAAATGTCACATGGGGACACCGGAAGCGCATGGCAGACGGAAAAGTCATCATGCCGTTCGGCAGGTTTTTAGGTTATGACAGAGGTCCTGACGGAAAGCCGGTTATCAATCAGGAAGAAGCAGAGACAGTCCGCCGCATATACCGCCTTTTTCTTGCAGGTTCTACACCGTATGCCATTGCGAAAGAGCTGACTGCTGACGGCATTCCAACTCCGGCAGGAAAAACAAAATGGCCTCCCTCCACAGTCCGCAGTATTCTTACAAACGAAAAGTACAAGGGAGATGCACTGCTGCAAAAGACTTTCACTCCCGACTATCTCACCAAGAAAATCAAAAAGAATACCGGTCAGATACCGCAGTATTATGTTGAGGAAAGTCACCCTGCAATCATCACACCGGAGATATACGAAGCAGTTCAGGATGAGATAGAACGGAGAAGCCGGAAGAAAAGCCGGTACAGTGGTGCAGATGTCCTTTCAGGAAAGCTCATCTGCAGAGAATGTGGAAGCAGTTACAGTCCGAAAGTCTGGCATTCAACAGACCGATACCGGAGAGTGATTTATCAGTGCGGACATAAATACAATGGTTCTCAGAAATGCTCCACACCGCATCTGACTGCTGAACAGATTAAGGAAATTTTTGTAAAAGCCGTAAATGAAATGGTAACAAACAAAGATGAGATAATATCCAATCTGCTTGAAAATATAGAAACTGCCTCTGATATGTCACTCTTGGAACAGCAAAGGGACAGGCACAGAAATGAGATGGAAATTCTTGCCGGCATGATGGAACAGCTCATTGCAGAGAATGCAAGGAAGGCTCAGAATCAAAAAGAGTACAACAACAAATACAATTCCTTAATGGAGCGGTACGAAAATGAAAATACTGCTTATAATGCTGTGACAGCACAGATTGATGCGGAAATCAGGCGGTTAAAAATAACAGAGAACTTTATCCAAAATATACGGCATTTAGGGGCTATCCCTGAGTTCGATGAAGAACTCTGGAGCTTGCTGGTGGATTCAGTTATTGTGTACAGCAAAGATGATATACGGGTAGAGTTTAAGAAATAAAGAAGAGTAATGGGACTGTGGATTCGTGAATTCGTGATTTCCGCAGTCCCCTATTTTTTTGTGTATTTCTCACCGAGCAACTGATACAGAGAACTCTTATTACAATTTCTAATGGTTGCATTTAATGCAACCCCTATGCAACTCCTCTGGACATCGAAAGTTACGATTTATTCCTATTTTTCGGAATTTTCGATGTTCAGACCTTTGCACTGTCCATATTATATCTAAAAATGGTTGCATTACAATCCTTGATGGTTGCATTGGATGCAACCTCTCTGAATATTGAAAGTTCCGATTTGTTCCGATTTTTCGGCATTTTCGATATTCAGCCATTTGCGCCATTTATATTATATTTAAAAATGGTTGCATTACAATCCTTGATGGTTGCATTTAATGCAACCCTGACGCAACCCTCGACTACTAAAAATGCAACCCTTTCGTTACAGAATCAGAATTGTATCAACGACAGAGTTAAAGTGGAATTATTGATAACTTTGCTCAGTTCGCTGTCGCAGGAAGAAAGTCGTTCCATTTCTGAAAACGTCACATGGGGACAGCGGAAACGCATGGCTGATGGGAAAGTTTCAATCCCCTATGGTCGATTTTTAGGCTATCGAAAAGGTGCTGACGGACTTCCTGAAATCGTACCGGAAGAAGCGGAAACTGTCCGCCTGATTTACCGCAGTTTCATGGAAGGTCTTACCACAAACAAAATTGCACAGCTTCTTATGAAAAAAGGCATTCCTGCTCCCGGCGGAGGAGAAAAGTGGTACAATGGAACGATTGAAAGTATTCTGACAAATGAAAAATACAAAGGCTCTGCCCTTTTGCAGAAAAAATTCACTGTAGATTTTCTC
>JAZQIL010000043.1:0-2879 GCA_045541055.1 Oscillospiraceae bacterium | reverse complement strand
ATGCCCTGTATGAGAACGGTTTCGGCAGATACTCTGTCCTGTAGCTTCCGTACTGCACCAGATTTACTTACTGTTTTAATAAGCTACGTGATGCAGAAAAGGACTATCTGAGAGAAACTGCCGATTTGCCGGAAGACGGCTTTGCAGCATGGAAATGGATGCCGGTGATTGCACTGTTCGGTGAAGAGCGTATCACACAGAAGCTGAACCGTGGCTTTGGCAATGCGGATACAAAGAATAATGAAAGTTCTGAGGATGATGAGGTCGAAATCGAGCCGGAAGATATCGATTGGGAAGGCTTGAACTTTGTCTGGGACGATGAAACGCTCGGTGTTGACCTGCTTAACGCTGTTATCCGCAGAGAAACAAGAGAAAATATGCTGGCTGCTATGACGGACAAGCAGCGTGAGGTTTTTATTCTTTATCATAAGTATGGCTGGACACAGCAGAGAATTGCTGATGCGATTGGAGTTTCTGCTCTCCGGTTTTCAGCACCTGTGCCGCCAGTTTTAAACGTAGCGGTAAAGAGAGACTCGCCGCCCAGACCATTGTGCATTGCCAGCTATCAGGAGAAAGCTGTGTACCGAAATATTTTGATAAACAAATACGCTCAAACTGTGCATTCCATTCGGATTTGATAATACTGTCATTAAAAATTGCATCAGTCACTTCTTCCGGCAGTTTTTCTCCGCAGGCAAGGTCAATGCATTTTGTTTCCTCATCGTCAAAGGCATATGCAAACAGCAGAATGTGAAAATCTCCCTCAACATAGCGATAAACGCCACAGCTTGGCAAATCCACATCGGAGAACGTTTCCAAATCCATACTTAGTACACGTCTTTTCTTCAATTTAATCACCCCCCTTTTTAATATGTATGTGGGAGAATTTTCTCTCCCACAAAAGATTCTTATGACAGATAATCCGGCAGTTCCTCGTCTGCAATTTCTTCTTCACCTTCAATCGCTACGAAATCAGAAGAAGCAGAGGGTCTGCCTGCAAGTCGTTCACCATGTTTTACAAGCTGAATGTTCTGGAGACCTGCTGCGATACCTCTGTTGCCGGAAGCTGCAAAGCCGTAGAAATTGACACTTACGTTGCAGTAGTCGCCGCTACCACATTCCATCTGGTCGAGAATCGGCTGTACCTTGCGGTCAACAATCTGGGGTGCATCTCTGGAAGTTGCATTGAAGAAGAACTGACCGACATAATTTTCATCATCAGGACGGTCAATATCGCCGTCATGCAGGGGAAGTTTCAGATTCGGCGGAATCTTGCCGCCCCACTTCTTGTCTTTCGCCGCTGCCTTTGCCGCCTCGATTGCCTTATTGATTTTGGCAAGGGTTGCCTTATCATCCTTCGGAATCAGGCAGGACACGGAATATTTTTCTTCACTGCCATTGATGCTTTTTGCCTGCCAGATGTTCGCAAATGAAATACGGCAGGGAACGACTATCTTCGTAGACGGTGCTGTGTTTGTATTTGCCATGTGAGTACCTCCTATAAATTGTAGTTATTTCTCATCAGGAAGAACTGAAAATTCCTGATTCGGTTCTGTCAAATCAACTGCTTCTCTTGGGTCGCTTTCCGGCACAAGTGCCAGCTTTCCGGGCGGTTTCGCCACATAGGAGCCGAGCAGTTCGTTGAATTTTTTCCTGCCCATCATCTTTTCAAATTCTGTCAGTGTAATGAGCGACTGCTTGTACAAATCTGTGTAGCCGTTGGCAATTGCCGTATCCACAACAGCTTTTGTATCTGTGAACACACGCTTGCTTCTGCCTTCCACTACTTTATAGCCGGGGATAGAAACACCGTGATTGATGGCTTCAGAACTAACAAAAGCGAATACGGCTTCAATCCATGAAGAAATCCTGTTCAGTGTCGGCAGAATTTTGGACAGCTCCGAAATGGGAATCAAGCCGGGCTGTTTGAAAACGGCTGTCTGTGTGTCCGCCTTGTAGGGCGCAGTCATGTCGCTTTCTTCTGCTGTATCGAATGCCCCTGAATCAAGGTCAAGAAAATCTTCACGGCAGAGAGCCAGTGCTTCTTCTTTGCAAGCCTGACAGACGGGCTTCGCTTTGCAGAATCTGCACCAGTCACCGGTTTTCTGTTCTCCCTTACCTTCATAAGCCATCAGTGCAATCGGCTTGATGCTTTCCGCCCACTCATTCAGTTCCTGTACTGTCATTTCACAGGTGCTGATATTTTCAAGTCTCGGCTGTACAATAGACATCCGCACGATTTCCACATCATAGATGTAATCATAGGCACGCAATGCACCCAATGCGTACAGCATCATCTGCGGATTGTGGTCGGCATCCACAAAGATGCCCTTGCCATTTTTGTAATCCACGATATGAAGAAGTCCACGCCCCTGATTGTCTTTTCCAATGACAATCATATCACCTGTGCCGAATCCACTCGGCGCAATATGGCTGTAATTGAGTTTTTCTTCCACCAGTGCCAGCGGTTCTGTGCCGTTTGCTTTCATTTCCTCAATGATGCTGATAATGAACTCCGCATAAACGTCTGTTGCCTGTTCGATTTCTTCTGTGTAATACTCCGACTGCGGATGCTCCATGCGGTCATGCAGATACTTTCGCACCTTGTACTCGCACAGTTCATGTGCCGCCGTGCCTTCCTCTGCAAATTCGCTTGAAACATTGGGAAACTGTTCATTCAGCCGTGCGGACGGCGGACAGTTCAGCCATCTTTTTGCTGCTGATGCTGACAATACAGCATGAGTCCGGCTTGCATGGTTGATTTCATTGGGCGGCACTCCTGAAGCAGTCATTTTCTTCGCCATTTTCGTTACCTCCAATCAAAGCTGTGATACATCAGTGATGAATGCCTCGTACTTATCAGGCGGCAGTTCACTGAC
>JAZQIL010000042.1:0-6029 GCA_045541055.1 Oscillospiraceae bacterium | reverse complement strand
CTATCATAACATGGGTTGCTTCTATGTAGCCGTCGATGAATGAGGTGTGATCGAGCTTCACCTGATCTTCAAAACTGATGAACTGTTCGGGATGTTCCACACCATACACATCACGCAGGAGCGACATCCAGAATGCCTGTGATTCGCCTTTTTCGTAGCCTTTATCTTTCCAGTATTCAGCGAATGCCTTCGCTGCGGATTTCATTTCTTTTTCGGTCATGTATGGACCTCCTTTGCATTTTGGTATACTTCTTCATGTTAATTATAGCATATTTTGTCAGAAAAAGCAATATATCATGTTTTATATAGAACATCCCGCACGTTTAACTCTCACCTGACATAATATAACCTGAGGTGATATTATGGAAAGGAATATACACAATTATGCGGCATTACTGCTACATAAGCCCAGTACCTGTGCGGTTATCAAAGGGAGCGAGAAGTATCCGAATATAAGCGGTATTGTACGCTTCTATCAACTACGGAATGGGGTGCTTGTTGCTGCTGAAATAAACGGATTACCATACTCTGATAACAGTTGCCAGCAAAAGATTTATGGATTTCATATTCACAGCGGTAACAAATGTGAGGGTGATATGACAGATCCGTTTTCAGAAGCAATGACGCATTATAATCCAAATAACTGCCTTCATCCGTTTCACGTAGGTGATTTACCACCCTTGTTTGGCAATCACGGCTATGCATTCAGTGCATTTGTGACTGACCGATTCACCTTGTCAGAAGTCATTGACAGAACTGTAATCATTCACGGCAATCCCGATGATTTCACATCACAGCCGTCTGGCAACGCAGGAAAAAAGCTTGCTTGTGGTGTGATCAAAAGGTGCAATTCACATATCAGGTAATAATTAATCCCTCTGGATTTGTTTAAACAGTTCCAGAGGGATTGACTTTGCTTTTGTTGAGTGTTGGTATAAAATTGTTTTATTCGGCAGATTAGCGTTTTTTCTTTTTTGTGGTGCTTTTACGTTCATTTTTATACTTCTTTTCAATATTTTCTTCACGTTTCTTTATGTATTGATATACTATCTCTCTATGGTATTTATCAACTTCATCATTATATGAACGTAAAGACAAAATCTTTTTATACGACCATAAAAGCATCAAAAATACAAGTGAAAAGACAACTATAAAGCTCAGCGTTGTAACTATTAACCCAAATAAACGCTCGTTAGTAATTTCGTCGTTATAAGGGGTAATTGATTTAATCAGATCGCAGAAGCTGTTTACAACATATCCCGAAAAGAAACCTATAGCTATTTCAACTAAAAGGTCAGGATTGTACATTTTGTTATAGATTTCAACCAACGTGTTATCATCTATGTGCTGTTGATTTTTTTCGTAGTATTCTTTTATCGCTTTTTTACGTAGATAAATTTTTTCTATTCGATTATCGCCTTTTTCAATTGGTGTTTTTTTAATTATTTTTTTAATAGCTTTTTTTACATCTTTTCTCGTGTAGTTATTCTTCTTTTTTTCAAACATTATTTTCCTGGCTCCCATCTTTTGTTTTTTTCAGCCAAGCAACTTTCTAAGCCGCTCAACTAATAACGCCTTTCTCTTTTCATAGAATAGTCCAAATTTACTTATCTCTAAAGATGCATCCTTCGGAATAATAGCTTGCTTCACAAAGACTTCCTTTTGTTCATCATTCATGTCGTTATAATAATCAATTAATGGCATATCATTCTTGCTGCCATTACTCCTTCCCTCAAGCAATTGAAGGTTAGGAAGACGATTACGATTTCCTCTCCATAACAACCAGTCTTCATGCGAAACAGTTATTGGTTTAGTTGCATCAAACCTGTCGAACGGATGTAGGTGATCTTGCTCATATTTGAAGTTTTTATTAACCCAATCTATGCTCAGGTAATATAGTGCTTCCCCAGCAACACGACTGCCTTTTTCAGTATTGATAATATCCTCTATTTTACCATCTGTAACTCTTAAATCAGAAATTTGATCAAGCATATCTACTGTAATTTCGTAGTTGTAATCATTAATTCGGCTTTTCATCTGCTGTAGCTTTCCTGTAGTTCCCGACTGGAAATATGTAAACAGAACAGCTCTGATTAAATACGCACGAATATCATCAGTATTATTTTTGAAATTCGGATTGTAGTAAATAAAATACAGAACAGGCAATAGTACGTTCCAACTTCCCGAAAATCTGCTGACTTCCATTTTTATATCCTTGAGAACGTCTTCAAGCTTATTTAGGGCTGTTTTAAAGTCGTTCCAGTTGTTTTTCAGATCTTCCGCAATTTGCTTATTGATATTGGATTTCACTACATCACCATATAGCATAAGTGAGGAACGTGTTAGTTGACAAGCATAATACAAAAAAGGTTGAAAAGGCTGGAAAAGGCTTGAATTGTCTGAAAAGTGCCAAAAAACGGCTATAATTCGTTGATTTTTAAATAGAATCCAATTGAAATTTTGAATTCACTGAATTTTAAGGTGTCAAAAAATATTGCCCCGAATTTGTGGAAAACTCCGCAAGTCGAGGCAATTGCTTTTTTATGAAATTTTTGTTTAAAATGTATTTAAAGACTATTTAAACAAACTTTTTAAAACTCTTTAAATGCCTATATTTCGCTGTTTGTATGTGTTTAAGGTTTTAAAAACGGATTTAAACAGCCCAGAAATATTTGCAGAAAACAGCGTGAAAAACTTCGGCAACTTCGGCAACTAAATCATTGTACTTTGGCAACTGGTTGCTTACCTATATTTTATACAAACTGTATATAAAAATCAAACAAAATCCTCTGTTTCAAGGGTTGCAATTACCAATCCTTTACATCTGATATCTTGTCCTTCGGCGAAATAAACATCATCGTACTCAGGATTGAGAGAAATAAGCCGATCTTCTCCTCTTTCTTTTATGTAACCGTCTCCGTCAATTGTAAAAATGCCGATTTCGCCCACTTCAACTTCAGGCTGGGACCGAACCAGAACAATGTCATTATCTTTATAATGAGGGAGCATACTATTGCCGTTGATTTTTACAGCAAAATTTGCGTCCTCAGTAACTTCATTACGCTTTACTTCTATAAAATCAGGATAAGAATCGTTTATCAATGGCTCACCCGTTCCGGCTGAAACACTACATATAGAATATTCTATGAAAAGAGTCTCAGGCTCTTCTTGATCCAGCTCATCAGTGACAGGAGCCTCAAGCTCGATGAGCTGCTCAGCTCTTCCGAGTATAATACCCTTAGATTTATCTGATAGTCTATTATAAATATCAAGTAACTCACGCTCATCAGCGGTCAGTTCGACCGTTGGTGAGCTTTTTTCTTTGCCTGTAAGAAGAAGATAGGGCGATATATCAAGAAACTCACAAATGGAAACTATATGTTTTGCTGGTGGATCAGTTCCTCTATTCTTCCAGTTCGTCATTGTGCTTGAGCTTATCCCTATTGCTTCACATAAATCTGCCTGTTTAAGCCCTTTTTCTTCGAGTAGTGATAAAAGATTATTTATTATGAACAATATAAACCCAACCTTTCTGTGCAAAATGCTAAATTTCACATTTGGGAGCAAATTTTATTGACAAACTCACAAATGGGAGCTATAATATTAATAGTTAATAACTCAGGGCATAGTATGCCCTATGATAATTGTATCATAAAGAACATCATTTGTAAAGCGTTGATTTTTTGAGAGAAGTCGAGTAACCCCTTAAGGGGACGCTGAAAAACGCTAATAATTTTTGAAAAGGGGGTAAGATTAAATGAAAGTTGAGAAAAAAGAAGTGCCTATCCCAATGCAAGAATTAAAAACACTTGAACTTGACATTGAAAAAGGCACTTTAAAAGTTAATGGATCTGATTATAGTAATGTAAGCTTTTTTGCATTAATTTTTGAACATGGCGTTTTTAAGCTTTCTTTCCGTTCTGATTTTTTTGCTGACGGCAAGAGAGCATCCAGTTTATCATTAAATAAAATCAGAAATAAAAGATAAAACTTCTTTTAAACCGTTTTGGAATCTTTTTTCCATAAAAATAATAGCATCCGTAAGTAAAATAAAATCACACCTTAAATATAACTTTATGTATCCACTATGCGAAAGTTCTACTAAGGTTGATTTTATATCATCAATAAGCCACTCAGAAAGCTTCGCATCAGACTTATAAAAACTTAATTCAAACTGAGCTGCCTTATCTTTAGATATGCCATCTTTCCTTCTTTGAAGGTATATTTTGTAAATATAGCAAATCAGCTTATCTGCATCATTTGTGAGTTCTTTCATGTTCTCACCTCACTTTCATATCTATTATATACTAATCTGCAATATTTCACAATAGAAAGGATGATAAATATGACCTTAGGTTACAAAATAAAGAGTCGCCGTGAGGAGCTTGGCATGAGCCAGATTGAGCTTGCGGAACGCTCACAGCTTTCACAGGGATATATATCCTTGATAGAGCAGAACAAATACATACCCAAAGCAAGCACGATGATTGTGCTTGCGGTATCGCTTAAGATGTCGGTCAAGGAGCTGCTCAGCTTTGAAGAAAGAAGGGCTGTATGATGTCAATGCGTGAAAAGATCCTCGAAGCTTTCAATGAAACCTACGGAAACAGATTCAGGAGCTTCGAGGAGATCAGAAACGAGTACGATGTTACCGAAATACTTGACACATGGCTGAGGTATGAAGGTATTGTCGGATACACAAGAGATATTATAGACCTGCTCGGTGAGTGCGAGGTCTATATTGAGGAATAGGAGGGATTTTATGAAAGCATACATAGTAAGCATTGCTGATGGGTATGGTGCTGTCAGACAGGTTATCATAAGGGCAAGGTCAAGAGCCAATGCGGCAGAGAAAGCCCCTGTCGGACACAATGAGCATATTGAGTGCTGCGTTGAACTGGATTAGGAGGTGCTTTATGGATAAAAAAAGATATAGACTGTATGATTATGCTGAAGATTACGGTGTTGTCGGTTATTATGACACTATCGAAGAAGCACGGAAAGCGAAAACCGAGTGGGAACATGATACCGATGGGGATTGTGATCTTGATATCCAGAAATGGGACGAAGAAAAGGGCAAATACCTTGACTGTTATGAATAGCCGAAACAGCGGAATGGAAGCCAGCGGAGGCTCTCCGCCCGCTGTCTGCCGGGGACGGTCTCCCGGTACTGACGATGGCAGACCACAAAGCCATAGTAACTTGAAAATGAAAGAGGTGAAATGCATGACTATTATGCAATACAGGGCGAAAATGCTGTTGTTATCGACACAGCAAGCAGAGCTGCTTTGCGAGCTTATGGACGTTGAGGGCATAAAAAAAGAGCCTGAACAGGTCAGAAAGAATGTCACTACCATTCTTTCACTTCTGACCGAAACCGAAGCTTTCCTGGAGAGTATCTCAGGAAACATTTGTCCAAGCTCAACTGATAGTATATCAGATTAGCGAAATTTTGTCAAGTTTTTTGAAGGAGGTGCTGAATTTGGACTACTTGACCGTGAAAGAAGTGGCTGAGCTTAAGGGCTGCTCTGAGCAGTACATGAAACGTATTGTAAAGGAAGGAAAGCTTCAGGCAGAGATGCAGATAAATCCCGAAACGAATAAAATGCGATATATGATACCTGTTTCAGCACTTCCTGAGGAATTACAGCTGAAATGGTACAAGCGAAAGAGATCTGAAGCTGGCTTGCTCCCGGAACAGTCTGAGAATAAGCCAAAGAAGCAGAGAAAAGCAACAGCTCCGCAGCGTACATTTGAAGAGCTCTCTGCCGATGAGCGTGATGAAGTTACACTTTGGACAGAAATTGTCCGTGAATGGCAGGGACTGAGGAGTGCATATATCGGCAGCAAAACAGAATTTGATAAGCTCTATGTAGGGAAATGCCAGCTTGAGCATCAAGAAATCAAGGTTTCAATAGACATTCTGTATAGAAAATGGAATGCTTACAAGAACAATGATATTGAAGCTCTTATTGATAAGCGCGGTGCGTGGAACAAAGGTAACTGTACAATACCTGCTCCAGTATGGG
>JAZQIL010000041.1:0-4037 GCA_045541055.1 Oscillospiraceae bacterium | reverse complement strand
TCCCATCTTTATGATATTGCCGTTTCCTCAAAGGACAAGTCTGCTTTCCTCGATTTAGCCTGCTAAATCGTTTTTGTGCATTTTGTCAAATTCATTGTTGAAATGCTCATTTATAGTATATTACTATTATACACGATACAGAGACAAATTGCAAGAACTTATTTCAGAATTTTCAACGTTCTGCATAACAGAAATCGGAGACAGCGTTTTATTGCTGTCTCCATAGTTCATTTGTCGGCGGTAAACATACATGATTTTTGCAGAGATAGAAAGTAGTTTTATCATTGATACAAGAATATTCCTTACTTTCCGGCACAACAGTGACTGTGGCGAAAAATGGGAGTCTGTGTTTCAGTTCTGACAAATCAGAATCGTTTTTCAGGACAATTATGATATGCTCCGGCGGATTTTCATCAAGAAGTTTTGCTGACAAAAATAAACTATATCCGGCAGGATAACGCTGTGCCTGTGCGGTCATGAAGTCCATCTGTTTTTCTGTAAATTCTTTATATTTTTCCCGTTCTGTTATTTGATATAATCTTACCAGATTGTATGCCATCACAGAATTACCGCTCGGAACTGCACCGTCATAAGTTTCCTTCGGATTGAGAAACAGTACATGATTATCCGGATCACACAGATAAAATCCATTATTTTCGGTATCAGAAAATTTTCTGACAGTCTCTGCACATAATTTTTCAGCAATATCCAGATAACTGCTTTCAAATGTGGACTGATGCAGTTCCAACAGAGCAGCGATATAAAAAGCGGCATCATCCAGAAATGCTTTTTCAGAATGCTGACCGTTCCGCCAGCTGTGATAAAGCTGATTTTCAATGTGCAGATTTGTTTCAATAAATTGCTGTGCTTTCTGCGCAGTTTCAAGATATTTTTCATCATGCGATACTCTGTACAGCATACAGAAAGCAATTATCATCAGTGCATTCCAGGAAAGCAGAACCCTGTCATCCAGATGCAGCGACATGCGATTCTTACGATAATCATACAATAATTTTAACTCATTCTGAAACTGATGATGCAGGTTATTACTTTTCAGCAGATTCAGAATATTCTTTCCCTCAAAATTTCCTTGCGGAGTAACATCAAAGCATTCTGCAAATTTTCTGCCCTGATGATTTCCCAGAATCTGTAGAATCTCATCATAATCAAACGTATAGAATTTCCCCTCTGTGCCTTCGCTGTCCGCATCCTAAGCAGAATAGAATCCGCCCTCCGGAACTGTCATTTCTCCGAGGATATACTCTGCTGTTTTTTCAGCAGTATCAAGATATACCTGATTCTTCGTGATACTGTAAGCAGCTGTATAAGCCATTATCAGCAGAGCATTATCATAAAGCATTTTCTCGAAATGCGGTGCAAGAAAATATCTGTCTGTCGAATATCTTGAAAAGCCGTATCCAATCTGGTCGAAAATGCCGCCTTTCCGCATTTGCAGCAGAGTTTTTTCAGCCATATGCAAGATACTGGCATCTTGATTCTGTTCTGCATACAGCATCAGAAACAAAAGATTGTGTGCTGACGGAAATTTCGGAGCAGAACCGAATCCGCCGTATACTGCATCAAAACTTCCGGAAAACTGCTGTACTGCATCGGCAATTAAATTTTTACTCTTAATTGTTTCCAGTGAATATTCTGACTGTTTCATCAGTTCTGTAATATCATCAGCAGATTTCAGAAGCTGATTCCGGTTTGTATTCCACTTTTCAGAAATTCTGTCAAGAAGTTCAATCAAGCCAGTCATGCCATATCCGGAATGCAGAGGAAAATACGTTCCGGCGAAGAACGGCTTTTTCTCCTATGTCATGAAAATAGTCATAGGCCATCCGCCGTTCCCTGTCATTGCCTGACAGACGGACATATACACGCTGTCAATATCCGGACGCTCTTCCCTGTCGACTTTGATACAGATAAAATGCTGATTCAGAATGTCAGCGGCTTCCTGATTTTCAAAACTTTCATGTGCCATCACATGACACCAGTGGCACGTACTGTAGCCGATACTCAGGAAAATCGGCTTATCTTCTTTTTTCGCCCTGACGAAAGCTTCTTCACACCACGGATACCAGTCCACCGGATTTTCAGTGTGCTGCAGCAGATACGGACTTACTGCATTTTTCAGATGATTACTCATTGCATATCATTCCTTTTAGCTGCCAAATGAAGGCGGGATCACATTTGAATCAGAAAAAGTGTTGTTCTGTGGGGAAGGTTCAGACATGCTGAAATACATCCTTGCGGCTTTTGTCGTTCCGAAATCACAGTTGGAACCTGTATTCTGTACTTTATTGAATGCTTTCCGGAACATGGCATTATGTGCCTCTTCACGGTTCAGCAGGAAATCGATGGTTTCCCTGACTTTTTTATCTTCAATCTGCCTGTACAGATATTCATAGACGACTTTTGCCCTCTGTTCAGATGCAATATTCGACAGCAAATCTGCACACAAATCGCCTGTCACACTTACATAATCCCCTGTCCACGAATATCCGGAGGCGTTGACTAATCCTGGATTCAAGCCGAGCAGTACATGTGACTGAATTTCCCCTGCCGGAACAGAAGCAGCCTCCACATCATGACCATTCAGAAGACTGATTGTCTGTGCAATCATCTCCATATGACCGAGTTCCTCCGCTGCAATATCCAGAAACAAATCCTTTATTTCGGGGTCTTTGATGCGGAAACTCTGTGCCATATACTGTACAGCAGCTTTGAGTTCACCGTTTGCACCGCCGAGCTGCTCCTGCAAAAGTGCAGCATATTGCGGATTTGCCTTTTCCACTGCAACTGGATGGAATAATTCTTTTTCATGTCTGAACATGAACAGCACCTCACTTTCTTTTTCAGAGAGTATGCCCTCATCCAGTTACAGTTATACATGATAAATTTATGAATAAGAAATTTTTATAATTATATCTCACAAAATGCATTATGGCAGTATATGCTGATATGGAATCTCATCTGTTTTACCTGTCTGGCATGATACTGCAAAAATGACGGAATACATAAATTCCGTCATCATGCCTGCATATCCTATTTCTTATTTTCATCCCAACTCAGCTGATAATCACAGCAGTCTCCGCCCTCTGCAACAGATTTTGTTCTTGTATAGCGAATCTGTTTAAATCCGTTCATGTAAACTTTATCCATATAGCAAATGACATGACATATCTGCGGCATCCGGATAGTTTTCGCCATCTCATAATAAGGACATCTTAAAATATCCACAGCAGCAGTTTCTCCGGCTTCACTGCGAATCTTTCTGATATAGCCAAGTTTTTCACTGCTGGTCCGGTACATAATCTGATTTACATGCTTCCAGATAAATTCTGACATTCCAGGAACAGAAGAAAATCCATGAATCAATCTGTACATTTTCCAGCCTGTTTTTGTACCATAATTTTCCAGAAGCTCCATCGCCGGATAATCAGGATGCCGCTTTCTGAGTGCCATATACACTGCCGCAGGAGGAAATATCATTCCCGCTGTGCTGTAAGTATCCTGCTTTTGGTACTTTTTATATAAATATTCCAGTGCCGCATCTGACAATGCCCATAGAATATCTGCTTCCTCTCTGCCGAATGCATTCTTTAAATCCTGATAGAGTCCACGATATATTACAGACCTGTTCATTCGCATTCCATCACCCCTGGAATCTTTCTTCCATTATACCGCATTCTCAGTGATTTTAAAAGGCTATGATTCAGCACAGCCAAAAAATTATTAATTTCGTCACTATGTACAAATATTATCATATAATTGTCCTTGTGCAGAAGAATGTCCGCATATTATGTTCTTGCATAAAGGACAGTTTTGTGCATAATGCTGTATTTGTCTTTTACAACTCATCATCAGAATATGCTGATTTTTTCAATTTGTTAGGAACTGTGCAAAAATAAATTAGTCGATATAGATTGACAAAACAAGTGAAAAATGCTATCATAAATAAGAAGGGAGCTGAAAATAGAATGAAAGAAAAAATAATTGAAAAGGTAAAGACAATGTTGCCATTATTGAAT
>JAZQIL010000040.1:0-4553 GCA_045541055.1 Oscillospiraceae bacterium | reverse complement strand
GAATGAGTGCATCAAAATCAAGATATTTTTCAAGAAGAGTTATCAATTTATAGTCGTTTTCTTCCATGGCACTCATCACATCTTCACAGCTGAGTTCCAGCTGTACACATTTATTTTGTATGATTTTTTCTCCTGTTTTTGCTGGTATGGTTTTCTTTTACACTTTTCATTATACCACAAAAACGGAGAAAAGTCAGTAGTCTTTAAACTTTATTTGCATTGTAAAATAGCCATTTTCTTTATTTTACAATTGCCTAATTGATTACCACTTTAGGAGGGAAATGAAATGAAACAATACTGTGATTTTAGAAAAATTAAGGATGCTCCTCTTTCTGCAACAGAAATCGCTAATGATAAACGAGCGTTAGAAGCATCCTTGATGGCTGAGATTTCTTCTAAAAAGGCTGAAATCGTAGATAGATTATATGAAATAGATGATATTGGTGCAATCGATGGTGTTGATGATGACGATGTCTCATCAATCGAAGAAGCAGAAAACCTATATGCAAATGGAAGCTATAAAGGATGCATTGCTATATGTGGTTTAATAGCTGAAGCACTATGCAAAAGAATTGCTTTGACCAATCATCTCTCAAGTTCGATGGATCAATACACCAGAATAAACACATTGTGTCAGAACGGTCATATAGATTCATCTACAAAAGCTCTTCTTCATACTATCCGTTTGAATCGAAATAATTGTATTCACCTTAACAGCTCATTTATTTCAGCAACTGAAACAGACAGAAAAAACATGGCTTTAGCCTCAATCAACTCATTAAAGCAGGTTTTCTCTAAGCTTTTTAGCCACCCAACTGATGTGCTTAAAATCATTGCCGATAAAGCTTCCGCAAGTAAAGCATTAACGCAAGATCAAATGAGTCAGATAATTCGAAATTCAATGAGCAAAGTTGCAAACCATAATATTACTGTTGGTGATATTTCGATTATGACAAGAACCATTATCGCTCAAATTATTGAAATAGATATCAATGGAAGCAACTTCAAGGAAATGACAATTACCGATTTAGCCAAGCCTTTTTCTTCAGTAGTAATAGACTTGACATATGCTCAGGCTGATGAATTAGATAATAAGAAGATTCAAAAAGGTCAAATTCTTCTTATGACTATAATTTCAAAAGTATCAAGCAGAGGGATGACAGAAACATGGCATCTTATCAATATTGACGAAATATTAGTATAATAGAGAGAACGTTCCAATAATCTTTAATCATATTCACACATTCAGTGCATTCCGCATCTGACAATAGATTTCCAGCCGTGACAGCGATTTCGGACTATTGTTTGTCTGATTCACTGTGCGGCTGTTGTCATTATTGTAGTAATTGTTGACCACACCGCCGCTGTTCATCATAGCGCCGGAGATACCGTCCATATCGACGTTCAGCCCGGACTGCATCGTCACCGTCATGGTGTCAGCCACACCGGATACAGCAGCCTCGACATACTTCCGGCTCTTGTTGATGCCCTTTGCTAGCCCCTTCATGAAGTCCGGCATCCACTCCTCCACATCGGTGAGCACACCCTTTTCAGGCACAAAGAAATGCAGGTATTCCCAGATAGAACGAGCCACATCCGCAACTGTATTGTAAGCGATCAATATTCAACGTCTTGCAATGAAAAAAGCCAGTCACACACGGACTGGCTTTTCACAATTTGAAAGTAGTGTGAAGAAAAAATCACAGTAAGGCACAATTGTGAATTACTGTGAAAGGGAAGCTCACAATTCAGGATTGTGGCATACAGCAGGAATGGTGAGACTCCATGGCATGACAGATTTTATCTGAGATACGGTCGGATTTTCTCCGAATGTAGGAAGAACTGCCAGCAGATAGTTCAGGTATTCATAAGGATTCAGATTGTTCCGGTTTGCTGTTTCTATGATGGTGCAGATGACAGCACTGGCTTCTGCCCCTTTTTCTGTATCACAGAACAGAAAATTCTTGCGACAGATGACAAACGGCTTTACAGTTCTTTCAGCAATATTATTGCTCATTTCCACTTTTGGATTGTTCAGAAATACCAGAAGCTTCTCTTTCTGATTTTTGACATAACGAACCGCCTTGAAAAGCTGTGAGCCTCCAAGCGGATTCAGAGTACTGATAAACTCATAAAATTCTGTTGTCATCGGCAGAATTTTTTCCTGCCGCATCTGAAGCAGCTGTTCTTCTGTGAATTTTTCCTTTTTGGCTTCAGCCTCCAGTCTGAACATAGCATCAATTCGTTTCAGTGCCTGTGCGGATGCAGATGTTCCGGATTTATCTTCTTTTGGAATCCCGTCTGCAAAATTCCGTCTGGCATGTGCCCAGCATCCGGCATGGACATAATCACCGCTTCCATAGGATTTCATGCCGTCCGTCACCAGCGTGCCTTTGTAATGTTTGTACAGGCTTTCAGCGGTTTCCTTATTCCGGCTGTCACTGTAGAAATACAGAGCGATTCTGTATGTTCCGTTTTCCGGCGTGGCACACACCCACATCTAAGCTTTCTTATCCAGAGGCTTTCCGTTTTTGGTCAGGACACGCAGTGGTGTTTCATCTCCATGAAGCACAGGTTCTTCATAAGCCAGTACCCACAGATACTCTGAAACAGGTCTCAGCACCTCTGCACTCCGGATGAGCCAGTTTGCCATGGTGTTTCTTGGCAGGGCAATTCCACGTCTGTGATAATACTGTTCCTGACGGTACAGCGGCACACCAAGCTGATATTTCACTGTCATGATGTAGGCAAGAATGCTTGCCGATGCCATGCTTTTCGGAATCACCGGCACTGGTGCAGGGTCTTCCGACATCACAATCTTTGATTTGTCCGCCGTCTTTTCACACACAGGGCATTTGTAAATGCTTCTTCCGTAACGTTCCATAAAAATCCGTTCTGGTTCGATTTTCAGCACACTGCTGTGGAATCTTCTCTTTATCAGTTCCAGCTTCGACCCGCATACATCACAGAATTTCTTATCTTCTGCAAGGTCTGTCATGGTATTTTCGACTGGAAGCTGCTGTGCCAGTTCTGCCTTGGTTCTTTTTTTCTTTCTGGCATGGGCTTTCACAGTAATTGTTTCTTCTGTAGGTTCACGATACACACTGCCGGATTCTGCTTCTGCTTCATTCAGAACATTCGGCAGCTCCATCTGACCGTCTGTCAGATATTTTTCCTGCTCGCTCTTTCGTCCGAACAGCATTTTATTCCGTTTCAGAAGCTGTTCCATCAGATTGTCAATCCTTTGTGCCAGAGATTCTGTTTTGTTTTTCAAGCTGTCATTTTCTTTTTTCAGGTCAGCGATTTCTTTCTGCTATAACTGATTTTCTTTCTTCAGCTTTTCATTTTCTCTTATCAGTTCTTCTCTTGTCATAAAAAATCGCTCCTTTCCTGAAATTCTTGCCATCTTTATTATATCATAAAAGCGGCTTGATTTCAAGCTTTCAGAGCGATTTCCCATGTAGATTATTCAGCCATTTCTGTGGAAAATTCAGTGCAGATTTTTCTTTCCCGTATTCTTCGGGATGGCTTTCGGCTGGTCAACTGACAATCCCTGCATCAGCCAGACAAACTGCTCTTGTGTCAGCTTTCTGACCTCTGCTTCATTTTTCGGCAAGCTGAATTTTCCTTCATCCAGTCTTTTATACAGCAGAACAAAGCCGTTTCCATCCCACAGCAATGCTTTCATCCGGTCTCTCCGCTTTCCGCAGAACAGACTGTCCGTGTACAAATCCAGTGAAAACTGACACTGCACTATCGCTGCCAGTCCGTCTATCGATTTCCGCATATCCGTATGTCCGCACACAATGTAGATATGCTCTTTCCTGATTCCTTTCAGCATTCCAGCATCCCTCTCAGCAGTGCAGACAGTTTCTCAGTTTCCATACTTTCCGGAAGTTCCACTTCCAGCCCATTCTTTCTCATGATGATTGTTCCGCTTTTCGGTCTGACCTGTTCTGAAACTGTACGGATTCCTTCTGATACACTCACCGGCACGATACTTTGCTGTTCTGACTGTTCCAATACCTCTGTCCGCAGTTTTTTCAGTCTGCTGTAGTATGTGTACATGTTGATGCCGTTTTCTCTGCACCATGTTTTTACAGACTTGCCACTGTTCTGACATTCCTGTACCATTGCCAGCCATTCCTGACGGCGTACTTCTTTCTTTACTTCACTGATTCGTTTTATTTCCTGATACACCTCCTCCGGACTTTCCGTCCTCTGAGGTCATTATACTACTTTTTCATTCCTTTTCACAGCCGTTTTTTATTGCTCGCTTACGGAAGTGATGCCGCTTCTAATCTGCGACATCGTTGCATCAATCGCAGCACTAGTGTTTGTCCAGACCGTTTTCACGGTATTCCAGACAGTTTCAATAACGGTCTTGATCGCCTCAAGCACGATTGTTACACTTTCAAAGAATTTCACTTACAAATGAAAGTACCTTTCATTTGCATAGTGTTGTTTGTGGAAAACTATAGTCTCATTCTGTAACGGAACTATCTGTTTGTTATCCTCGTATCTATGGCTTTTTCCGAACCTTCAACATTAAG
>JAZQIL010000039.1:0-153600 GCA_045541055.1 Oscillospiraceae bacterium | reverse complement strand
TATAGGGATTATAGGGATTTTATAATTAACGCTGGAGTAACGTTAATTATTTCTAAAAAGGGGGAGAATATATAGTATTGTTCTCTTTCAAGAACAATTGTATTATAACATACGATTGTGATAGATATATGAAAATTATATGAAATTTTTTATTTTAAGACTTTAAAGCGAAACATACAGAAAAAACACAAAAATCCTCACGAATGAGGACTCTTGTGCATGATATAGGGATTATTGGGGATTTTATAATAACGTTGGGGTAAAACGTTATTATCATAAGTAAGTAATGGTACAGTTTCCACTGACCGTCTTTTAGTATAAAATATATATGTGATAATTTCATGATAATTTTGTGATGAAATAGTGATACTTATCGGATTTCAAACCAGAAAACAGAACCTTCTCCGAGTTTGGAGCGGACACCGTAGCCGAAGTTGTGTAATTTTAAAATTGCTTTGACAATGGACAGACCTAAGCCCGTTCCGACCACTTCACGCTTATGGTTTTCACTGCGGTAGTATTTGTCGAAAATCTTTTTAATTTTGTCTTCTTCAATGCCTGCGCCTGTGTCACGGACTTCAATTCTGACAGCGTTTTCTGTATTGACCTGACGGACAAAGACTTGTTTATCATCTCCGGTGTAGTTAATGGCATTATGGATTAAATTGCAGACAACACGCTCCATTTTTCCGGCATCACAGGTAACAGTTCTATGCTCATCAGGTGTGAAAGATAAATGATAGCCCATTTGTTCAGAAACGCCTTTGTAACGGGAGCAGATTTCTGTCAGCCAGTCTGTGACATCAAATGTGGAAGGTTCAAGCTTCTGACTGCCGTTTTCCAGTTTGGACAAATCCAAAATGTCATTGACCAGCATGGTTAATCGGTCTGTTTCTTCAATAATGACCTGTAAATGTGCATTTCTTTTGACGGGGTTGTCTCCGGACAAATCCCGAATCATTTCAGCGTAAGCTTTCAGCATGGTTAAAGGCGTTCTTAAGTCGTGGGAAACGTTAGCAATTAAATCTCTCTGCATTGTGTCGACTTTAGAAATTTCATGTTCTGCGTAGGTTAAAGTCTGGGCTAATTCGTCTACTTCTTTGTAGCCACCGCCTTTGAATTCAGTATCATATTTACCATGTGCCATGCGCTTGGCGGATTCTGTAATTTGAATAATCGGGACAGATAATCTGTTGGAAACTACCAGTGCAATGATAAAGCCTGCTACTAACAGTAAAACTGCTATCATCAGCAGTAATCGTTTTAATAACATGACTGTTGTGCCGACTGGTTCAAGTACGGTGTTAAATATAATATATCCGTCAGGATTGCTGACAGTTCCAATGACACTGCCTAATACAAGTGTTTCCATGTTGATTTGTTCATCAAAGACATTCATACAAATCATGCCGGTTTCACTTTTTTTAACTTCCTGCTCAATCTGGAATAAATAATTATGCCATCCGTGCAGGAGACAGCGGTTTCCCATGACATCGCTCTGATATAAAATATAATTCCGGCCGTCAATGACAGAAATACAGATTTGATTCCGGAAGGATACAAAACGCATGGTTTCTTCAAAATCTTCTGAATCAGAATTATAAGCATTGATTAGTTCACTGGCAATATTTTTCGTTTCCTGAATTTTGAAATAATAGTAAAATTTTTCCAGAAATACTACTTCCAGCAACAGCAGACCAAATGTAATGACTGTAAAAATCATGAATGCCATTGCTAAAAGTGTATGCAGAGAAAGACGGCTTTTCTCTTTTTTTAATTTTTTATTCTGCGGTTGCATCGAATTTATAGCCCATACCACGGAGTGTTACAATAAACTTTCGATAGTCGCCTAAGCTGTTTCTTAACATCTTGATGTGAGTATCTACTGTTCTGTCATCTCCGAAGAAGTCATAGCCCCATACCGATTCCAGAAGCTTGTCACGGGTTAAAGCGAGACCTTTATTTCGTACGAGGTAGAATAATAAATCATATTCTTTAGGGGTCATGGAAGCCTTTTTGCCGTCTACATAGACTTCACGGCCGGCCATATCAATTTCAAGTCCTTCAAAGACAAGACGTTCCCGTTTGTCGTCACTGGGGGCGGAAGCCGGTGCAGAAGCTTTGCTTCGCATTAAAACGGCTTTTACACGAGCCATGAGTTCTTTCGGGGAGAAGGGCTTAACAACATAGTCATCTGCACCGATTTCAAAGCCGAATAATTTATCATATTCTTCGCCACGGGCGGAAAGCATAATAATGGGAATGTTTTTATGTTTTTTAATTTCTTTGCTGGCGGAATAGCCGTCAAGTTTGGGCATCATGACGTCCATGATAATTAAATCATAATCATTTTGCCGGCATTTTTCCACGGCTTCCATACCATTTTCAGCCTCTTCGACTTCATATTCTTCAAATTCTGCATATTCTCTGACAACTGCTCTGATATTGATTTCGTCATCTACAATCAATAATTTACTCATTGCTAAACAGCTCCTTTCTGATTTCTGAATCTATTATAGCATATTTTTTTAAAACAGGCAAGTGTTTTTTGTGAATAAACTGTAATTTTTAGAATTGACAAGTATTCTGAAATATGCTATAATAAAATTACCACGCACTAAAAAGAAGGGATATTTAATGAAATTTTTTGAAAAAAAGAATGAAGTCTGGAAATATAAATATCAGTCTTATGAAATTATGATTACGATGAAGAAAGCAACAACCAAGGCTTCACATATTGCATTATATATTAACGGGGAAAAGGTGAATGAAAGTTTGCTTCGGCTTCATGCCTATTTAGAGGGAACACTTCCGACAGGGCAAACGGTTTTTGTGCGGCTGGAAAGTGGGCTGGATAATATTTCATGTGAAGTGATTGTTGGTAGAAAGCCCCATCTTGAAAAACATGGAAAAAATATTTCAGATGATGAAGTAGCAACTTTCGCTGCAATGGGAATGTTATCCGGAGAATTTTCCGGTCTTTCCGAAAAATAGGGGGAAGTTATGAAAGCTTATTTACAGACATTCGGCTGTAAAGTGAATTCTGCTGAAACAGACAGCATTTCCGCTCTGCTGGTGCAGAATGGCTGGGAAATTGCAGAAAATCCAGTGCAGGCCGATGCTTTAATTATCAATTCTTGTACCGTGACCGCTTCCGGAGACAAGCGCATGTTTCAGGCTTTGAAAAAGCTCAGGAAAACTGCTCCAGATGCAGTAATTCTTTTAACAGGGTGCTATGTACAGGCATTTCCGGAAGAAGCGGAACAGATTCCTGAAGCAGATATTATAACAGGAACGAAACACAGATTGCAGATTCCTGCTTTATTAGAACAATATTTTGAAAATCCTCAGAGGATTTCTGCTGTAGAGCAGTTTGTCACTGGTGAAAGCTTTGAATCACTTCCACAGGGCAGTGATGCAGGGCATACAAGAGCCTTTTTAAAAATTCAGGACGGGTGCAACAGATTTTGTTCTTATTGTATTATTCCTTATGCAAGAGGGAGATGCCGTTCCAGAAATTTAAATGAAATTTACGAAGAAGCGCAGAAGCTTGTAAAACGGGGTTATCATGAAATTGTATTATGCGGAATTAACTTGGCATGTTACGGACAGGAAGAAGGGCTTGACATTGCAGACGCTGTGAAGAAAACAGCAGAATCTGGAATTGCTCAAATCAGGTTAAGTTCTCTTGAACCGGACGGCTTAACACCGGAAGTGCTTGAAAAATTAAGTCAGATTCCGCAGTTACTGCCACATTTTCACATTTCAGTGCAGAGTGGCTGTGATAAAACTTTAAAGGCAATGCGGAGACATTACACCTGTGCAGAGTATGAAGCTTTAATCAAGGTATTAAGGCAATTTTTCCCACGCTGTGCAGTAACGACAGATATTATGACAGGATTTCCGGACGAAACAGAAGAAGATTTTTCTGAAACGCTGGAATTTGTGAAGAGGGTAAAATTTTCACAGATTCATATATTCCGGTACTCGCCACGTTCAGGAACGCCGGCGGCTAAGATGAAACAAATTCCTGAGCAGATAAAAAAAGAACGTTCTGAGAGACTTTCACAGCTTTCAGAAACGCTTCACAAAGAATATTTGCAAACTTGTATAGGCGAAACCCATCGTGTCTTATTTGAGCGTCAGAAGTCTCCTGAGTGGCACAACGGACACGCTGAAAATTATGCTGTTGTGCTGGTTTCTGCCAAAGAGGGAGAAAATTTCCGGAATCAGGTATTTGATGTAAAAATCACAGGCATACAGGGAAATCAGCTTCTTGGAGAAATTATTCACAATGGCTGAGTAAAATTTTTATATAGGTATCAATTTGCTCTCGCATCAGCGGGGGCATTCCTTTTTCTGAGAGTTCATCTAAAATAAAGTCATGCTGATTCCGGAGCAGTTTTCTTTGTTCGGAGTAGGGGAGATACTGAATATCCTGAGCTTCTTCAAAAAGATAAAGATATTCTTTCATCCATTTTTGGAATTCTTTTTTATTGCGTTCGTACCATCTTGATTTCATGATAGATTATCCTTTCTTATTTTTTGTAACTATATATATAGTAACATAAATTTAAAATAATGTCAAGAAAAAATATGTGTATCTTTGTAAAGTTATCTTATTGAAGTATAATAAATATAGAATAACAAGAAAGGATGCATTTTTATGAGTGAATTAAACCCTGTTGTGATTTATATCGAATATGGAAAAATCAATGTAAAATTGAAAGAGTACATTGACCCCAGAGGCATTACCAGAAATCATATCTGTCAGGCAACTAATACCAGATTTGAAGTTATCAATAAATGGTATAACAATGAAGTGGAAAGAATGGACTTGGACATTTTAGCCAGAATCTGCTATGTGCTGGACTGTAAGCCCGAAGACATTATCAGCTATGAGAAGCCGGAAAAGAAATAGACTGCTGTATGCTAAATTGACAGCCGTCTGAAATGCCTGTATACCGTTGTTTCCGAAACGTAACCTTTGCTGTGAAAGATGTATAAAAATTTCATCTGTCTGTCACACAGCTTATGCGGAAACGCTGAATTTTCTCGAAATCCCTTGACAAATCACAAAATTCGTGCTATGCTATAGTCACAGCCAGAAAAAGCTGTACACAAGGAAAAAAGAGAAAGAAAAATTTAAGAACATTTTAGGAGGTAGGTTTTATGACAACAACTAAAATTCAGCTGACTAACTTTGCTGATGTGCAGAATTTTGTCAACACTATCACAAAGTTCGCATTCGACATTGACCTCGTTTCCGGTCGCTATATCGTTGATGCAAAGTCTATTATGGGTATCTACAGCCTTGACTTGAATCAGCCGATTGAACTCCGTGCGCACACCGAAGACGCAGAAGAACTCTTTGCACAGATTGAAAAATACATTGCAAAGTAAAAAACCATTTTTTACAGAGAGATAATAAGGATGTTTTGCAGGAGAGCGGGCTTTTAAGTCCGCTCTTTGAGTTATGAAAACAAAAAATGCAGTACTTTCCGGAATGCGCCTTCAAGCGTGATTTCCGGTATTTCCTCAGACGAAAGAAGCGCACACTCACAAAGTAATGTTTTCCCCTGATAAAAATATACTTTTCCAACTTCCTGATGATACTGCACAGGTGCTTGAATAAATTCCGGAAGTACCATCACCGCTTGAAGCTGTGTTCCTGCCGGAACGGTTAAAGCCGGTAAAGAAGAAAGCTCTAACAGTACAGCAGATTCCGTTCCATGACGGATTTTTAAAGGCTGGAGAAATTCTTCTGCAAAAGCCGGTAAAGTATTTTGATAATTTTGAAACCCTTGATTTAAAAGTTTTTTTGCAAGCGTGAAATGAGTATCTTCATCAGGCGCATTTAAAACTACTGCAATGCAGGTCATGCTTTCAGAAGCGGAAGCAACTGCTAAACAATAGTCAGCTTTTGAAGAGTGAGACGCTTTTAAACCCTGACAATGATTTAAAGTTCTGGTGAATGTGTTTTCATTGACCAATTCTACAGAATTGTTTAAAATAAACGTTCTCCAAGTGGTAAGACATTCCTGCAAAGAGGGACATTTCAGAACAGCACAGCTTAACAAGCCGATATCATAAGCAGTAGAATAAGCATTTTCGTCATCAAATCCCTGTGGATTTGTGAAATGTGTAGATTTCATACCCAAATCAAAGGCAGCAGCATTCATATCCATAACGAATAATTCCTGACTGCCTGAAATTTCATCTGCTAACACAGCGGCGGCATCATTTGCATTTCCGGTGATTAAGCCAAGCAGTAATTCTCTTACTGTAATTTTGTCACCGGATTTGAGCCAGACAACAGCCCCCTGCATACCGGAGACACTTTCACCAGCAGTCAGAACCGTATCAAGGGAAAGCTTTTGCTGTGCAATCGCCTGTGCCGTCAGGTAAGCCGTCATCAATTTTGCAAGTGAGCCAACAGGACGGCATTCATCTGCATATTCTGCATTTAAAACGCATTTTGTATTTGCTTCCATGAGAACGAAAGCCATTTCTTTCTGTTCAGCGTGAGCGTGCAAATCCGGAATTATCAAAATAAAAAAACAGGAAATGACAGCAATCAGGATTTTTTTCATAAACGGAATCCTCTTTTCAAAAAAATTATTTTAATTAGGCTATGCATTTCCGGAGAGAAAATACAATTTCCTGAAAAAACATTGGCATAACTGACAAAAAAGCAGTTTAAAATTTGTTTTATTTTCACAATATTATGTGAAAAATCAGGATATGCTTGCAAAATTTTTAATTTTGTAGTATAATGATTATGAATTCTGATTTTTGGAGGGTTACTCAAAATGACTTTAAAATTAAATACGAACTATCTGGACAGCTTTGTCAATCAAGACGAGCTGACCGGCATCAAGGCACAGGTAGAAACTGCTGCAAAGATGTTACATGAAAAATCCGGTTTAGGAAATGACTTTCTTGGCTGGGTGGACCTGCCGACAAATTACGACAAAGAAGAATTTGCTCGTATCAAGGCAGCAGCGGAAAAAATTCAGAAAAATTCAGAAGTACTGATTGTCATCGGTATCGGTGGTTCTTATCTTGGTGCAAGAGCTGCAATTGAATTCCTGAAATCCCCGTTCTACAATAACATGAAGAAAAACACACCGGATATCTACTATGTAGGAAACAATATCAATCCGACTTACTTGAATGAAGTGATTGCACTTTGTGAAGGCAAGGACTTTTCTGTAAATGTAATTTCCAAATCAGGCACAACAACTGAACCGGCACTTGCATTCAGAGTATTCAAGAAGCTTGTAGAAGACAAATACGGCAAGGAAGAGGCAAAGAATCACATTTTTGCAACAACTGACAAGGCAAAGGGAACACTCAAGGAATTATCTGACAAAGAAGGCTTTGAAACATTTGTTGTTCCGGACAATGTTGGCGGAAGATTCTCTGTATTAACTGCTGTAGGCTTACTTCCGATTGCAGTAGCAGGCTGTGACATTGACAAGCTGATGGAAGGCGCAAGACAGGCACAGAATGATTATACAGCAGATTTTGACAATAATGATTGCTACAAGTATGCAGCTTTGAGAAATATTTTCTACAGAAAGGGCAAAGCTGTAGAAATGCTGGTATCTTATGACCCTGCATTTGCAATGATGGCAGAATGGTATAAGCAATTATTCGGCGAAAGCGAAGGCAAGGACAATAAAGGTATTTTCCCGTCCTCTGCGATTTTCTCAACTGACCTGCATTCCATGGGACAGTATATTCAGCAGGGTTCTCGTGTACTGTTTGAAACTGTTGTAGACATCAAAACACCTAAAAAAGATTTTTATCTTGAAAAAGATGAAGCAAATTTAGATGGCTTGAACTTCCTTTGTGACCAGAACATGTCTGTTGTCAACAGAAAAGCCTTTGAAGGTACAATTTTAGCACATACTGAAGGCGGTGTGCCGAATATGATTCTGGAACTGGAAGACACCAGTGAATTCAGCCTTGGCTATCTGATTTACTTCTTTGAAAAAGCTTGTGCAGTATCTGGCTATGTACTCGGTGTAAATCCGTTCAATCAGCCTGGTGTAGAAAGCTATAAATCTAATATGTTTGCACTGCTGGGCAAGCCTGGCTATGAAGGCGCAAAAGCTGAACTTGAGAAAAAGCTCGGCTATTGATAAAATTTATTATAAAGGAGATTATCTATCATGATTCAGATTATTACTGGAAGAAAAGGCACTGGCAAAACTAAAAATTTGATTGACAAAATCAATACTGCTGTCGCTGAAACAAACGGCTGTTTAGTATGCATTGAAAAGGGCGAAACCCTCAGACGTTCCATCAGCTATAAAGTTCGCTGGGTAGGCGTGGAACAGTTCGACATCGCAGGCTATGAAAATTTCTATGGCTTTATCGCAGGTATGCTCGCAGGCAACTATGATATTAAAGAAATTTTCGTTGATGGTATTCTGAAAATTGGCGGTGCTGACTTTGATGCACTTGGCGCAATGTTTGCAAAGATTGACGCTTTAACTGGTAAAGATACTGTAGTAACTTTCACCGTTTCCGCTGATAATTCCGAACTGCCGGAATCTGTGACAAAATATCTGTAATTTTCGGGAAAATAATTTCTGAAAAAAAGCTTGACAAGCAGGGGAAAATCTGCTATAATAAAGTCTGTAGTGCTTTATGCTTTTGCAGGAACGGAGAATGAAATATGTTGATGAATATTAAAAATATCCTGAATATTCCGGGAACTTCTCAGGCGTTTGATTTCTCTGTACCGGATGACAGAATTGCTCAGGTAAATGGTTATGTGTTTCATACGCCTGTACAGGTGAAGGGAACTATTGCAAATCATGCCGGAGCTGTCATTTTAAAAATGCAGATTGATTTTTCTCTGCTTGTCACATGTGACCGCTGTCTGAAAGAGACAGTACAGGAATTTTCCTATCAAACGGAACACCTCGTTGTCAGATTCCTGAATGATGAAGAAAATGAGGAAAATTACATTATTGCAAAGGCGGAAAGCATTGATATTGCTGAAATTGCAGTTGCTGACCTGCTTCTGGAACTGCCTTCTAAAATGCTCTGCAAAGAGGATTGCAAAGGTTTATGCCCAGTATGTGGGTGTGACAGAAATATCACAGAGTGTGACTGCATCGCCAGAATAGAATTTGAATAAGAGTAGAAAGGGGTTAGAACAATGGCTGTACCGAAGAGAAAAACTTCTCACGCAAGAAAAAATAAAAGACGTAGTGCTGTTTGGAAGCTGAACGCTCCCGCAATGAGCAAATGTGACCACTGCGGAGAACTGAAAGCTCCTCACAAGGTTTGCAAGAACTGCGGTTTTTACAAGGGCGTAGAAGTTCTGAAAATTGACGTTCTGTAATGAGAAACAGAATTCAGCGGAGAGAGGCAGGGCTTCTCTCTGTTTTTTATTTTAAGAGAAAATGCAGAAAGGAGGGCTTTTTCTGGTTGAAATTACAGGAGTTATAAAAAATTCTCCTGCTTATCGGGCAGGAATTCGGAAAGGAGAATTTTTAATTTCCATGAACCAGCATAAAGTACGTGATGTGCTGGATTATATGTATTATGCCGCTGAAACAGAAGTGCATTTAATCATTCAGAATCAGGGCGAAGAACGGGAAATTAAAATTCAAAAAGATGAATATGATGATTTAGGTTTGGAATTTGCAAGCTTTCTGATGGATAAGAAACAAAGCTGTCAGAATAAATGTGTATTTTGCTTTATTGACCAGATGCCCCCCGGAATGCGTGAAACGCTTTATTTTAAAGATGATGATGCAAGACTTTCTTTTTTGCAGGGGAATTATGTGACTTTAACAAATATGACACAGGAAGATGTTGACAGAATTATTGAAATGAAGCTGAATATTAACGTTTCTGTTCATACAACAAATCCGGAATTAAGATGTAAAATGATGCATAATCGTTTTGCAGGGCAGAAACTTGATTTTCTTTGGCAGATGGCAAGGGCAGGAATTCAGCTGAATTGTCAGATAGTATTATGTCCTACTTTGAATGACGGTGCAGAATTAGAAAGAACATTACAGGATTTAGGAAAGATGCTTCCAAATTTGACAAGCGTTGCTGTTGTTCCGGTGGGACTGTCAAAATATAGAAAAAATCTTTATCCTTTAGTGCCGTTTACAAAGCAGACCGCCGGAGAAGCAATTGATTTGATTCAAAGCTATCAGGAAAAATTTTTAGAAAAATTCGGGACAAGAGCTGTTTTTCCGTCTGATGAATTTTTCTTAATTGCAGAAAGAGAAATTCCTGATGCTGATTATTATGAAGAATATCCTCAGTATGAAAACGGTGTCGGAATGTTGCGTTCTTTAGCAGATGAATTTCATCAGGCTTTAGAAATGGCAGAAGCTGAAAATTTGCCCAGAACGGTTTCCATAGCAACTGGGAGAAGCCCTTATGAATTTATCTGTAAGCTTGCAAAAGAAGCAGAAGAAAAATTTCAGGGCTTGACATGTCATGTTTACTGTATCAGAAACGACTTTTTTGGGGAAAGTATTACAGTAACAGGTTTAATCACAGCACAGGATTTAATAGCACAGCTGAAAAATCAGCCGTTAGGGGATGAATTGTTATTATCCAGCAGTATGATTCGCCGGAATGATGATGTATTTTTAGATGATATGCACATTCCGGAAGTGGAACAGGCTTTAAATATTAAAATTCACATTACAAACAGTGATGGATTTGAATTATTAGATGCCATGCTTGGAATAGAATATTGAAAGGAGCATGTTTTATGCCATTACCAGTCGTTGCCGTTGTCGGCAGACCAAATGTCGGAAAATCAACATTATTTAATAAATTGATTGGTCAGCGATTATCTATTGTAGAAGATACCCCCGGTGTGACCCGTGACAGAATTTACTCGAAATGTGAATGGAGAGAACATAAATTCATGGTTGTTGATACCGGCGGTATTGAACCGAAAGAAGACGATAAAATGCTGACTTTAATGAGACAGCAGGCAGAACTTGCCATTTCACATGCAGATGTGATTGTCTTTGTGACAGATGTCAGAAGCGGTGTGACTGCAAATGATTATGCTGTTGCGGATATGCTTCAAAAGTCTGGAAAGCCGATTGTATTAGCTGTCAATAAATGCGATACCCTTGGAGAAATTCCAATGGACGTGTACGAATTTTACAATTTAGGAATTGGAGAACCGTTTCCGATTTCGTCCGTACATGGTCATGGTACAGGGGATATGCTTGACGAAATTATCCGTCATTTTCCGGATTCTGATACTGATGATTATGAAGAATCAGATATCCGTGTAGCGGTGATTGGAAAGCCAAATGCCGGAAAATCTTCTTTAATTAACAGAATTGCCGGAGAAGAAAGAGTCATTGTTTCAGACATTGCCGGAACAACTCGTGATGCAACAGACACAATTATTGAACGAGGTGAAGACAGATATGTTTTCATTGATACCGCCGGTATTCGCAGAAAATCTAAAATTACTGAAAAAATTGAACATTTCAGCGTGTTAAGGGCTTACATGGCGGTTGACCGTGCAGATGTCTGTGTCATTATGATTGATGCAACAACAGGCTTTACAGAACAGGATTCTAAAGTAGCAGGATACGCTCATGAACAAGGGAAAGCTTGTATTGTTGCCGTGAATAAATGGGACGCTGTGGAAAAAACAGATAAGACCATGAACGAATTTAAAACGAAACTGGAAAATGATTTCAGTTTCATGTCTTATGTGCCATTTATTTTCATTTCAGCGAAAACGGGTCAGCGTGTAGAAAAGCTTTTTGAGATGATTAAGCATGTTTTTGAACAAAATTCTATGAGAATCAGCACCGGAATGCTGAATGATATATTAGCCTATGCAGTAGCAAGAGTACAGCCTCCTTCTGACAAAGGCAGAAGGCTGAAAATTTACTACATGACACAAGCGTCTTCCAAACCGCCGACATTTGTAGTATTTGTGAATCGTGCGGATTTATTTCATTTTTCTTATCAAAGATATATTGAAAATCAAATTCGTTCTACGTTTGGCATGGAAGGGACACCAATCAGAATGATTATCCGTGAACGAAATCGCAATGATGCTTAACAGGAGGATTTTTATTTATGATAATATTATCCTGTATCCTGTCGGCAGTGATTGGCTATTTAATGGGAAGTATCAATTCAGCGATTTTAACGGTAAAGCTTTTAAAGCATGAAGATATTAGAAATTTCGGAAGCGGAAATGCAGGCTTAACCAATACATTAAGATGTTTCGGAAAGGGTTGTGCTTTAATTACGTTAATCGGCGACTTGTCCAAAGGCATGATAGCTGTATTATTAAGCCAGATGTTTGGGAAAATGCTTTCCGGAGCAGATACAGATTTATATCTGCTTGGGTGTATTGCAGGAATTTTTGCAATGTTAGGGCATATGTTTCCATTATATCACGGATTCAAGGGCGGAAAAGGTGTGCTGGTAAGTGTTTCCATCTTTTTAATTTTAGACTGGAGAGTATTTCTGGTATTGATTGGAATTTTTGCAATTATTCTGATAATTTCCAAATATGTAAGTTTAGCATCTATTATTGCAACGGCATGTTGTCCGTTTGTGACATTTGGAGCGCAGTATTTCTTAAATGATATACATCATCAGGAATTTACACTGAATCAAATGTTATTGCATTTCGGTTTATTGTGCATCATGGCAGGAATGATAATTTTCATGCATCGCTCTAATATTGAACGTCTGAAAAACGGCACAGAAAGCAAAATCGGTCAAAAAGGCAAAAAATTGAATTAAAATTTTATGTAATATTTTGCATCTGACCGGCACTAACTTAGTAAAATATCACAAGAAGTGTGAATGCATGGAAATTATCAATTATTCATCACAGGTAGAAGATAGTTTTGAGTAGCATATCTTAATTTTGTTCAAGTAAATTAAAGTGATTTGAAAGGGGCGTTTATTATGGCAGAAATTACAGTATTAGGCTCAGGTGCATTCGGGCTGGCTTTAGCAGTAATGTGCCGGAACTGCGGACATGATGTGACCGTCTGGTCAAAATTTGAAGAAGAAATTAACGAAATCCGAAAAACAGGAGAACTTGCAGGAAAACTCCCCGGTGTGAAAATTCCCTCTGATATTCTTTTGACGACAGATATTTCCTGTGTTTCGGGGAAAGAGGCTGTGTTAATCGGCATACCGACTTCATTTTTAAGAAGTGTGGTTCAGGAAGCAGCACCTTATTTTACAGAAAATACAGTGCTGGTCAACACTTCTAAAGGCTTGGAAGCTGGCAGTTATAAACGCATGAGTGAAGTCATTCATGAAGAAGCACCCAATAATCCAGTTGTTGTTTTAACAGGGCCTTCTCATGCAGAAGAACTTTCCAGAGGAATTCCAACTACTGTGACAGTTGCTTGTCAAGATGTGAAGTATGCAGAATATATTCAAGATTTATTCACTTGCGGAACGCTCAGGTTATATGTGAATATTGATGTCATTGGCTGTGAACTGGGCGGTTCAATGAAAAATATTATTGCATTGGCGGCTGGAATCAGTGACGGCTTAGGATTTGGCGATAATACGAAAGCAGCTTTAATGACAAGGGGAATTCATGAAATTACTTGTTTAGGGCTGGAATGCGGGGCGGAAATGGATACTTTCGCAGGGTTAAGCGGATTAGGAGATTTAATTGTTACCTGTACCAGTATGCACAGCAGAAACAGAAGAGCAGGCATTTTAATTGGTCAGGGCGTTTCTCCGGAAGAAGCTGTGAAACAAGTCGGCACAGTAGAAGGCTATTATTGCTGTGAATCGGCTTACGGTTTAGCGAAAAAATTAAATGTTCCCATGCCTATCAATGAAGAATTATATCATTTATTATATGAAAACGGCGATGTACGAGAATCAATGAAGAAGCTCATGGGCAGACCGAACCGGCATGAATGTGAACATTATATGACTGCTGAACAACTTGCAAAACTTGGATAGGTGGCATTATGCGTGAAACACTTCTTACTGAAATCAGTAATTTTATTCCTGAAACCGCTCAGGAAGTAAAGGCAAAACAAGAATTATTAAATTTAATTCAGAAATATGGAAAAGAAATTTTAAACAGAAAGTGCGAAGCCGGACATATCACTTGTTCCGGCTTTGTGATGTCTCCAGACTTGAAGAAAGTGCTAATGGCTTATCATTTAATTTATCAGTCAGTGGGCTGGTTAGGCGGTCATGCAGACGGAGAAGAAGATTTAGCTGGTGTTGCATTCAGAGAAGTCAAAGAAGAAAGTTCTGTAGAGAAATTATATTTTCAGACTGGGAAAATTTTAGCAATTGATATTTTACCAGTTCTGGCACATCAGAAAAACGGGGAATTTGTACCGGAACATTTGCATTATAATATCACTTACGGTTTAATTGCACCGGAACAGCAAGCACTTTCTGACAAGCCAGATGAAAATAAAAATGTCCGCTGGCTTCCGGTAGAAGAAATTCAGACTGCTTGTACAGAAATGCACATGATACCTATCTATGAAAAATTAGTTTCCAGAATGCGCCGTATTGCTCAGGAAAAGCAGAACATTCCGGAACAGATTAAGCAACCGCTTTTAGAATGGTATCCCGACCATCACAGAGACTTGCCTTGGCGGAAAGATAAAAAGCCGTATCATATATGGGTTTCAGAAATTATGCTCCAGCAAACCAGAGTGGAAGCAGTGAAAGGCTATTATGCCAGATTTTTGAAAGCCCTTCCGGAAATACAGGATTTAGCGGACTGTCCGGAAGAGAAGCTTTTAAAGCTTTGGGAAGGGCTGGGCTATTACAACAGAGTCAGAAATATGCAGAAAACAGCCAAAACAATTATTGAAGCATATCATGGCGAATTTCCTGATTCTTATGAAGAAATTAAAAAACTTTCCGGAATCGGGGAGTATACCGCTGGAGCAATTAGCTCTATTTGCTGGAATTTGCCTGAACCGGCAGTAGATGGAAACGTTTTAAGAGTGCTTGCACGAGTGGAAGAAGATTTCAGAAATATTTTGGAAAATGCTGTAAAAGCAGATTTCACCGCACAGCTGAAAAAAATTTATGATTCTGAACATGCCGGAACATTAACACAAGCTTTTATGGAATTAGGAGCGACAGTCTGTTTACCGAACGGCCTCCCGAAATGTGAAATTTGTCCTTTACAGAAATATTGTATGGCAAATCAAAATAACAGTGTGAATTTTCTTCCTGTCAGGGAGAAAAAACAAAAACGCAGAACGGAATACAAAACTGTATTCGTTCTGCAATGTGAAGAAAAAATTGCTGTCCGGAAACGTCCTCCAAAGGGGTTGTTAGCATCTTTGTGGGAGCTTCCAAATGTGGAAGGCGAACTGACTCCGGAAGGCTGTATCCGGACAGCAGAGGGCTGGAATGTCCGTCCGGAAGAACTTTTAAAAATCAATCAGAGAAAGCATATTTTCACGCATTTAACATGGCAGATGCAGGGAATTTTTTTGAAATGCGGTCAGCAGAATTCTGATTTTGAATGGGCATCTCCGCAGGAGCTGGAAGAGCGTTATTCACTCCCGACCGCATTCCGGTGTATTTTAGAATGAATTATTTTAATAATTCAGTTCTTAAATCGCTTAATAATTTTTTTTCACGGCGTGACACTTGAACCTGTGTCATGCCGAGTTTTTCTGCCGTTCTGACCTGTGTGAAATTGTGATAATAGCGTAACTCTAACAAAGCTCTGTCTTTTGGGGCAAGTTTCGCCATAACTTGGTGAAGGGCTAAACGTTCGCTGATTTTTTCATCAGGAGCTTCTACAGCGATGTCTATTTGGTTTTCGTCCTCATCTTGAGCAGTTAAGGAAACGGCTGGGCTGATGGCACATAAAGCCATAGAAACTTCTTCAGGAGTAGAATTTGTTTTCTGGGCGAGAACGCTCAAAGGCGGTTCAATGCCGGATTCTTTTAGGGAAAGTTCACGGATATGCTGTACTTTCAAGGCGAGTTCACGCAGACCACGGGAAACGTGAACAGTTCCGGATTCACGAAAGACTCTTTTGATTTCGCCTAAAATGACGGGGACAGCATAAGTAGAGAACTGTACACCTCTGGAAGTATCAAAAGCATTTGCAGCTTTCACAAGTCCTTCACAGCCAGCGGAATATAATTCTTCATAGGGAATGCCCCTGTTCCGGAAACGGTTTGCACATAAGTGTACTAAGCCTAAATGTTCTTCCGGACGAGGTTGTTTATTCTTCTTCTTCATGAAGCTGACCGAGTTTCCGGCGCATGATTAAAGTAGTACCTGCATTGGGTGTACTTCTGACATGGAGTTTGTCAGTAAATTCCTGCATAATAGCAAAGCCTAAGCCAGCCCGTTCTTCTTCCGGTGCAGTGGTGTAAAGGGGAGTCATTGCCTTTTCAATATCAGGAATGCCACAGCCTTTATCGGAAACTCGTATGTAAAGGATTCTTTCAGGGAGCATTCTTAAACAAACGGCGACTTCACCGGAGCGATTTCGATAGCCGTGAACAATGGCATTTGTGACGGCTTCTGAAATGACGGTTCTTAAATCAGCTAATTCCTGAGCAGTTGGGTCAGCTGGAATTAAAAAAGCAGAAAGTGCCGCTCTTGCAAGGGCTTCATTAGAAGAAACGGCAGGGAATTCGCATTTAAATTCATTCATCATTTTCATGCTGTCACCCCCTCAGAAATTTTTGCAAGGCGTTCCATACCGGCTAGGCGAAGCACACGGCTGATATAAGGGGAAGGCTTTTGAAGAATCAGTTCTCCGCCCATAGGCTGAATAATTTTATATCTTCCCATAATCAAGCCAATGCCGGAACTGTCCATGAAAGTGACATTTTGAAAATTGAGAATTAAAGTTTTTGGCATATGGGCATAAATTGCAGTATCCAGTTCCGCACGCATAAGCATACTGCTGTGGTGGTCAATTTCACCGCAGAGCATAGCAAGCAGTTCGGCACTGCTGGTATCATAATGAATCTGCATAGTCAAAAATCCTTTCTTTGTATCTTTATCTATGAGAATATTATAGCATACTATGCATGTCGGAATTTGTCAAAAGAGGGGAGCTGTAAAAAATATCTGCAATTTATTTCCGAATGAATGATTAGCATAAAAAAACAGGCACTTCTGATTTTCAGAAATGCCTGCTATCCAATTGATGGAGCTGATAGCCAGACTCGAACTGGCGACCTACACCTTACCAAGGTGTCGCTCTACCACCTGAGCTATATCAGCTTCACAACAATAATTATTATAGCATATTTAAAAGCATTTGTCAAGTGTTTTTTGAAAAAATTTTAAAAATTATTTCATAATTTCCTGCATTTTTTCGATTAACTCCACATCTTCGGGAGAAACACGAATATTTGTGACTGCTTTTTTTCCGTCAGCGGAAGTAATGCGAATTTCGAGCAGACTGCCTTCGCCCATATTCTGAGATGCATAGCCAAAAAATTGTAAAAATTTCGGGTGACGGTCACGAAAGCCTTCTAACAAGGGTTTCATATGCATAAGTGTAAGCGGATTCATAATAATACCTCATTTCCTGAATTTTCCGGAGTTGCCGGATATTTTTTATTATAACATATTTTGAAAGAAAAAGCAAGTGGATTCATGCAAAATATTGTTATTTTTTTGTCAATCAAGAGGGAATTTACACAAAATGCTGAAATTAAAAATTTTCATTAAAAATTTAAAAAAAATACTTGCAAGCGTGACCGGCATATGTTACAATAAAGACAGCGATTTTTTTAAATTTTTTAGAAACGGAGTGTAATTTATGGGTAACAGAAAAACAAAGATTGTATGTACCATAGGCCCTGCGACAGACAAACCGGAAATTTTAAGAGATATGATGCTTTCCGGCATGAATGTAGCAAGATTTAATTTTTCACATGGAGATTATGCAACACATAAACAGCGGTTTGAATTGATTGTGAAACTGCGTGAAGAACTGGGGCTTCCGATTGCAACTATGCTGGATACAAAAGGCCCTGAAGTTCGTCTTAGAAAATTTGTAGATGATAAGCCGGTGGAAATTCATGACGGGGATACGTATACTTTAACGACTAATGATGTCCCTTGTACAGCCGAAATCGGAAGTATTACTTTTAAGAATCTTCCGCAAGATGTCAGCGTTGGCACAAGGATTTTAATCAATGATGGCGTGATTGAACTGTTAGCAGAGAAGATTACAAGAACAGATGTGATTTGCAGAGTCATTCACGGGGGAGTGCTTTCCAATAATAAGGGCATTAACGTGCCGGGTGTACGGCTTTCCATGCCTTATTTAAGTGATGCGGATATGAATGACCTTGAATTTGGTGCGAAGATGGGGTATGATTTTATTGCTGCAAGCTTTGTCCGTTCTGCTGCGGATATTAACTATCTGAGAAGATTCACAGAAAGTTTAGGCTGGTTTAATGTCCGGATTATTGCAAAAATTGAAAATTTGGACGGTGTGCATAATATTGATGAAATTCTGGAAGCAGCAGACGGCATTATGGTTGCAAGAGGCGACATGGGTGTAGAAATTCCATTTGAACAGATTCCGGCAATTCAGAAACAGCTGATTCAGAAAGGCTATACTGCCGGAAAACAGGTGATTACTGCAACACAGATGCTGGAATCTATGATAAATAATCCACGTCCGACCCGTGCGGAAATTACTGACGTAGCAAATGCGATTTATGACGGTACAAGTGCAATCATGCTTTCCGGCGAAACAGCAGCAGGTCAATTCCCTGTGGAAGTGGTCAGAACAATGGATTTAATTGCTTCTACCACAGAGGGCAATATTGATTATAAACATGAATTTTCTGTCAGAAAAGAAAATGATAATGTTTCCATTGATGAAGGAATTGCACATGCAGCTGTGACAACGGCACATGATTTGAATGCAAAAGCCATTATTGCTGTCACCAAGCGTGGAAAAACAGCAAGACTGATTTCTAAATTCAGACCTTCTGTACAGATTTTAGGCTGTACGACTGATGAAGATAATCAACGCAAAATGAATTTAAGCTGGGGTGTCACACCGTTTGTAATTGATGAAGAAGATAATACAGATACACTCTTTGCAAAAGCAGTAGCTGCTGCTAAGGCACACGGCTATGTGCAGGAAGGCGATTTAGTTGTAATTACGGCAGGTGTGCCGTTAGGCATTTCCGGCATGACCAACTTGATGAAAGTAGAAAAGATTTAACAAAAAAGCCCTGACTTTTAAAAGTCAGGGCTGATATTATTTCAGATACAAAGAAATCAGTCTTCGTTTTCTACTTCTCTCATGGAAATAGAAATTCTCTTGTTATCGAGGTCAATACCGATGATTTTCACCTGTACTTCATCGCCTACAGAAACAACGTCCTTCACATTTTCAACACGGCGGTCAGCCAGCTGGGAAATGTGAATCAGACCATCTACACCGTCAATAATCTGTGCAAATGCACCGAAAGAGGTGATAGAAACAATCTTAGCAGTAACAACGTCACCGATAGAAAATTCATTCTTGAATTTTTCCCAAGGATTATCTTCAGCCTTCTTGTAGCCGAGAGAAATACGCTGTTTTTCGGGGTCTAAGTCTTTAATGTAAACTTTCAGTACGTCACCAACGGAAACAACCTGACTCGGATGTTTAATTCTGTTCCAAGACAGTTCAGAGATATGCACCATACCGTCAATACCGCCGAGGTCTACGAATGCGCCATAGCTGGTCAAAGACTTCACTTCGCCTTCATATTCCTTGCCGACTTCTGCATTATCCCAGAAAGCAGCCTTAGCAGCTTCTTTTTCCTGACGGGAAACGGCTCTGATAGAACCGACAGCACTCTTTTTGCGTTCCGGAGCTTCCAGAACAACAAACTTAACTGTCTGACCTTTCAGTTCATCAAGGGAAGCTTCACGGGGCAGACCAGTCTGAGAAGCAGGAATGAAGATACGAACGCCTTCATAATAAACATTTACGCCGCCTTTTACAATGTTGCTGACAACAGCTTCGAGTACAGTACCTTCTTCTTTAGCCTTTACGACTTTATCCACGCCGGCCTGTTCGTCAACCTTCTTTTTGGAGAGGGTAGCGATACCATCTTGGTCGCTGACTTTAATCACGATTAAATCCAGCTCATCGCCTTCTTTCACGAGGTCAGAGGGCTTTTTGGTCGGGTCATTTGTAAGTTCATTAGCAGGAACAGTACCAGTCTGTTTTGCGCCGAGGTCAACAATGACTTCGCTGTTATTGACAGACATGACATAGCCTTTGACTCTATCTCCATTTCTTAATTTTTTTCCGTAGCTGTCGCTTTCAATTGCCTGAGCAAAATCGATATCTTCCTCAGTTTCCGGAATTTTGTTCAGATTTTCTTCCATGGTAAAAATTACCTCCTTAATAATATGTGCCGGTGTAGATGCACCAGCAGTAATGCCGATAAATTCAGCATCAGATAGGTCTAAAGTGTCAAGCTCGTCCGCATTTTCGATATGATAGCTTTTGCAGTACCGTTTGCTGATATCGTAAAGCTTTACAGTATTGGAACTGTGTTTTCCTCCGATAACAATCATGCAATCTGATTCCGAAGCAAGAGCAGCAGCATCGGACTGTCTTTTTCCGGTAGCACTACAGATAGTTTCGTAAACAACGATGTTAAAATCTTCTTTAGGAAGGACTTTTAAACACTCTCCCCATATTATATTATTATACGTTGTTTGCGCAACAATTGCAAGCCTTTTTGAAAAATTTTTTTCCAGATTCTGAAAAAAGTCTTTCAGCACAAATTCGTCTTTAAAAACAAAATAATTTTGGTTACAATGGCCAATAATTCCTTGCACTTCAGGGTGAGATTCGTCACCGGCGATAAGAATAAAGCTGCCTTTTGCAGTTTCTTCAGCAACGATTTTATGAATGCGCTTGACAAAAGGGCAGGTAGCATCTAAAACAGGGTTTCCGAGAAGATGAATCTGGTCATAAACGGCTTTAGGGACACCGTGAGACCGGATAACAACGTATTCATTGGGGCGGAGTTCGGAGACATCCTGAATAATTCTTGCACCACGTGACTGCATATCCTTGACGACATCTGTGTTATGAATAATAGAACCAAGTGTTGCAACGGGCTTGTGCTGTTTCAGTGCCTGATAAACGAGATTCACCGCACGGTCAACACCGAAACAGAATCCGGCAGATTCCGCAACCTTAATTTTGATAAGAACCGCCTTCTTCCTAAAATTATTTTAATACCATAACCCTGATGATGTCAATAATGAAGCTATGGTGATTTTGTTATTTAAAAAAATGAAATCATAATTTATTATAGCATATAATTTCTGATTTGTCAAGTATGATATGAAAAATAAAATTTTTTTAAAAAAATCTTGTATTTTCGGCATGGTTATGCTATAATAGACAGAGAATATTTGTAAAGAAAGGAGATTGTGATGAAAAGGAAAATTTTTTTCATAACGGCTGTGCTGATGGCAGGGCTGTTCTGTACTGCATGTGGTGAAAAACAGGCTGTTTCTGATGAAATGGCAGATGCGCCTATGACTGCGCCGGCAGATATTGCACCAGATGTACCAGAATTAGAAACGGCAGTCACACCTGAAACTGCTCCGCCTGTGAATTAAAAATTTTGCTGTACCGGATATTTGGTACAGCAATTTTTTATGTTTTGGGTTCGTCTACAAGTGCGTGAAGGTTGTCCATAATTGGAGGCATGATTTCTGTTCTAAGTGTTTTAAGCAGTTCCCGTTCAGAAAGATTTTCTATAGAAGGGAAAGAATCTGCCGGAATGGGTTCACCGATACGAATTCTGACTTTACTCCGGAAGTGTAATTTTTCACCTTCAAAGTTAATGCCGACAGGGATAATGTCTGCATGAACTTTAGCAGCAACTAAAGCGACACCAGATTTTCCTTTTCCAATTTTTCCGGTTTTGCTTCTTGTACCTTCGGGGAAGATTAAAAGATTTTTCCCGTTCCGGATACAGTCAGCAGAAGTTTCAATAACAGACATATCACCAGAACCACGCTCAACCGGAAATGCGCCAAGCCAGCGGATTAAGCCTGCAAAAGCTTTGTTTCCTTCAAATAATTCTTTTTTTGCCATGAAGCCAAATTTTCCGTATCCGGTCAGACCAATGAAAACAGGGTCTGCATAACTTCTGTGATTGGAGACATAGATATAAGCTTTGCCTTTCTGGATATGTTCACGGCCTTCAAATTTCAGATTGAACCATAAATGCATTGCGCCACGAACTAACAGCATAATGAATGTATAAAGCATAATGATTTTCCTTAATCCAGTTTTTCTTTGATAAGTGCGGTTAAATGTTCAACAACTTCATGGAATCCCATGTCAGAAGAATCGACTAAAACAGCATCTTCTGCCTGACATAAAGGCGCAGTTTTTCTGTGCATGTCGTTGTAATCTCTTTGCTGAATGTCTTTGAGAATTTCTTCATAAGGAGGGCAGTCAGGCTTTTCACGAAGTTCTAAATATCTTCTGGAAGCTCTTTCTTCCACAGAAGCGGTTAAAAAGATTTTTAAATCAGCGTGAGGGAGAACGACTGTTCCGATGTCTCTGCCGTCCATGATGATATTATTTTCAGCAGCGATTTTTTTCTGCAAGTCAAGTAAATGTTTCCGGACTTCCGGTACAGCAGAGATTTTAGAAGCAGCCATAGAAACTTCCGGACTGCGGATGTAATCGCTGACATCTTCACCGCACAGCAAAACACGCTGTACACCACCAATAAATTTCAATTCAATTTCGATTTCAGAAAGTTTTTTTGTAATTTGTTCCGGAGCAGTGCAGTCATTTTGAATGGCGTATAAGCCGATTGCACGGTACATTGCACCGGTATCAACATGAATAAAGCCTAATTCTTTTGCAATGGCTTTAGAGATACTGCTTTTCCCTGCACCACTAGGGCCATCAATAGCGATATTGATTTTTTTCATGATAAAAAATAACACTCCTTTTATTGATTAAAACTGATTGCTGCCAGATAGGCAGTTGCAAATGCAATCTGTAAATTAAATCCGCCGGTGTAAGCATCTATATCCAGAATTTCACCAGCGAAATATAAATTCTGAATTAGTTTTGATTCCATTGTTTTGGGGTTGACTTCTTTACAGGAAATGCCTCCTCTGGTAATAATGCCTTCTGCCATAGGGCGGAGACCCCTGACTGTAAAGCGAAAATCTTTCAGTTCCTGACAAATGCGAAGTCTTTGTGGTTTGGTTAAGCTGTTGTTTTTCAGATAGGGAGAAAGTCCGCATCTGTCAAGCAAAGGCATGACCATATTGGAAGGAACAAGCTTTCTGCAAAGATTAGAAACTTGCTGATTTGGAATTTGTGCAATTTCTCTCTGCAAGCGTTTGTCAAGCAGTTCAGAAGATAAGGCCGGTTTCAAATCAATGTGAAGGGTGCAGTTTTCAGCTTTCTGCATATGTGCGGAAGCACTTAACACAAGAGGGCCTGAAACACCGAAATGTGTAAAAAGCATTTCGCCTTGTTCTTCATAAAGAATTTTCTGATTTTGCTTTAAAGTGAGTTTGACATTTTTAAGGGAAATTCCCATCATCTGAGCGCAGTCACGTTCCAGCGTTTCCAAAGGCACAAGAGAAGGTCTTAATTCTGTAACAGTATGACCGGCTTGTGCAGCGATTTGATAGCCGTCACCTGTTGAACCGGTCAGCGGATAAGTTGCACCGCCGACAGCTAATAAAATTTTATCAGCGTAATAAGCATGTTGCTGACACTGAACCCCTTGACAGACCTGATTTTCTATGATAAGAGATTTTGCAGTATCCTGAATGATTTTGACATGTAAGCGGTTTAATTGGGTGTGTAATGTTTCAACAATTTCAGAAGCTTGATTGCTGACGGGGAAAACTCTGTTTCCACGTTCTGTTTTCAGTGCGACACCTAAGCTTTCAAAATAAGACATCACATCTTGAGGATTGCACACAGAAAAAGCACTATATAAAAACCTTGAATTTCTGGGAATATTTCTCATCAGTGTGGCAATATCGCAATTATTGGTTAAATTACATCTGCCTTTTCCGGTAATGCGTAATTTTTTGCCGATGATTTTATTTTTCTCAAGGATAGTGACATCATGTCCCAGATTGGCAGCGTGGACAGCGCAGTAACAGCCGGAAGCTCCACCACCAATAATTAAAATTTTCATGGTTGTTTTTCCTCCAGTAATTTTCTTCTTCGTTCAGCGAGGGACTGCCTTCTGAAATCTGTTTCTTTATGAAGGATATGCCAGTTGTCGTCAGACCATTCCAGCGAATCGCCTTCTCTGGCATCTGGAGGAAGTTTTTCACGGAGAAAATCAAAACATTCGCCGTCACGTTCCAGAACAGCATAATTTCCTTCAAAGCGGTCAATATAGTAAATCATGAATTCTGCTCCTTGCCGTTGGTAATGACATTACAAATTTTTGTATCTTTATCGTAAAGAAAGACAATATCGCCCTGCTGTGCAGTAATGTAAATATTATCAGTGTAATTTCTGAGATGTTCAAGCGTGCTTTCCGCAGGGTGACCGTATTTATTGTCAACACCGCAGGAAATACCGACATATTTAGGCTGAACCTGTTCAAGAAAGGCTTCTCCGGAAGAAGTATCGCTTCCATGATGACCAGCCTTTAAAAAATCGGCTTTTAACAGGCTGTTGTCTACAGTAGAAAGAATTGTTTTTTCTTCTGGTGTTTCCATATCTCCTGTGAAAATGCAGACAATATCATCATACTGCACTCTGAGTACTAAAGAAGTATTGTTCAAAGAAGAAGCATGTTCTGAAACGGGAGCTAATACAGTGACTTGTGCATTACCAAGTGTGAAAGTATCTCCGGTTTTTAAAGCCTGATATACAGCACCGGAAGCTTCTACTGCATCAAGATATTTTTCATAAGTTTTGGTAGTTGGAATTAAAGAATCTGCAAAAACTGGTTCAATCATATGTTTCGGCTTGACGGAAGCGAACACTTTAGGGAAACTGCCGATATGGTCAGCGTGCATATGTGTTGCAGCAGCATAGTCTAATTCTGTAATATTCTGAGCAGATAAATAATTTACAATTTTATCGCCTGCACTGGATTCAGCAGCATCAATGAGCATTGTTTGACCATCAGCGGAAATTAAAATGCTGTCACCTTGTCCGACATCAATCATATGCACTTGAAATTCCGCATCAGAAATAGTAATATTCTGGTCTTGAATAATCTGTAAATCAGATTCTTGTACCTGAGTACTGTATTTTCCGCTCATGAGCGCAATAATTACTAGAATGACAATGACAATGATGTAAATGATTTTATTTCTGGTATTATTTTGCTGTTGTGCAGGGAGTGTTTTCTTTTTCTTCATGAAATAATCAATTTCCTTTCCGGTGCATTTTTCTTTGTTCAAGTTCGAGCGGAGACATTAAGACTTTGCGGGGCTTTGCGCCCTCGTATGCGCCAATAATGCCCATACTTTCGAGTTCGTCCATAATTCTGGCGGCTCTTGCATAGCCGAGCCGTAATCTTCTTTGTAAATTGCTGGTAGAAGCTTGTCCGGCAGCAACCACGACTTCAATTGCCTGTTCGATTAAATCAGCATCGCCGGAAATGGCTGGTTCTTCAGAAGAACTTTTGGATTTTTTGTCTCCTGTAACAGCCATCTGGTCAACAGCCTGAATAATTTGTTCATCATAACCGGTTTCAGAAACAGACTGATTTTTAATGAAAGTAACGACATTTTCAATTTCCTGAGTTGAAACATAACAGCCCTGTACTCTGACGGGTTTGGGCTGACCGCTTGGAAGATAAAGCATATCACCATGACCAAGTAATTTTTCAGCACCGCCGGTATCAAGAATAATTCTTGAATCGATTTGAGACATAACGGAAAGTGCAATACGGCTTGGGATATTGGCTTTAATTAAGCCGGTGATGATATCAGTAGTTGGTCTTTGGGTTGCAATGATTAAATGCATTCCGGCAGCACGGGCAAGCTGTGCCAAACGACAAATAGCTTCTTCCACTTCTTTGGAAGCGGTCATCATTAAGTCAGCAAGCTCATCAATGCAGATAACAATCTGAGGCATTTTGTCAAGGTTGAGTTCTGGTTTTTCGATACAGATTCTGTTATAGTCTTCTAAGTTTCTAACAGAATTTTTAGCGAAAACGTCATATCGTCTTAACATTTCCTGAACTGCCCAGTTTAAAGCACCAGCGGCTTTTTTGGGGTCAGTGACGACTGGAATCAATAAATGAGGGATACCGTCATACACTCGGAATTCTACGATTTTGGGGTCAATCAGAATCAATTTGACTTCATCTGGAGCGGCGTGGTAGAGAATGCTCATAATAATAGAGTTTGTGCAGACAGATTTACCTGAACCGGTAGCACCTGCAATAATCATATGGGGCATTTTTGCAATATCGCCGATAATGACGTTACCAGCAATATCTTTTCCGACACCGAAGGTTAATTTACTTTTAGAATTTCTGAATTCCGGAGCTTCCAGCAGTTCACGCAGAGAAACAGTATCTTTCTGAGAGTTTGGCACTTCAATGCCGATAGCAGGTTTTCCGGGGATAGGAGCTTCAATACGAACTCCTTCAGCGGCAAGGTTTAAAGCGATATCATCAGAAAGATTTGTAATTTTGGAAACTTTCACACCGGGAGCGGGCTGTACTTCGTAACGGGTAACAGAAGGACCTCTTGCAATATTTGTAATATTGACTTCCACGTTAAAGCTTTTGAGGACTTCACAAAGCTGATTTGCTTTATCACGGAGTTCCTGTTTAAGATTGGGGTCATCAGCGTGAGAGTTGCCTTCTTCAAGAAAGTCAATATAAGGCATTTGGTAACGTTCTTGTAAATCCTGAGCTTTTTCAGACTGTAAAGCGGCCTCGTCCTCAATTTCAAGAATAGAGTCAAGGCGGAGTTCTTCTTTGGTTTTCTTTTTGGGAGCTTGTGCAGCGTTGTTGATTAAGTCATCTAAAGAGGGGAGCAGTTCCAGTTGATTTTCGTCAGGTTCTTTTGACTTGGAGGATTTACGTTTGACTTTGACTTTGGTTTCTTTAAAGTTTTCGTCAGTTTCTGGGGAATCTGATTTTTTTCTGGATTTACGTTTTATTTTAATTTCTTTAGTAGAATCAAAGAAATGGTTTAATTCTTCTTCGTTGTAAACAGGGGGTTCATCACTGACAGGGATATCTATTACAAAAGAATCATTTTTGGGGGAAGGTCTTGTATTAGAAGCAGCCTGTTCTGCAATGCGGAAAGCTTCCTGTTCACTGAGGTCTTGCAGTTTTTCCAGTTCTTCCTGTTCTTCCTCATATTCTGAAATCAGTTCAGAATCTTCTGCATCTTCACGGAAGAATTCAATCACATTCCGGAACGGCTGACGAATCATCTGAAACAGTTCAGACAGGCTTTTTTTACTGGAGAGCATGACATAAACCAGAAGAAGCAGGCAAATGATAAATTTCGCTCCGATTTTGTCAAAAAGTTTTAATACAGGATAAGACAGCGCACTAATCATGCCGCCGCTTTTCCATTCAATGCCTTCTTGACGAAGCATAGCAAAGCATTTAAAAAATTCAAAATCCAGAATATGACCATTCAGAAACATGATTTCAATAAAACAGCTCAAAAAAACAATACCTAAAAGTAAAAATTTGAGCTGATTTTTAATTTTTTCTTTATCTGTTTTCTGGTCAATCTGGAAGGCGGTCAGGAAAAGTCCGAATGGAATCAAAACGCAAGGTATGCCGAACATACCTTTAATTGCGTTATGCATGAGCCGCCACATCATTGCACCGGGTTCAATAATTAAGAGTGTGGTTAAAATGCCAGCTCCGAACAGGCAAATAGAATAGATTCTTTCAGGAATTTCGAGTGTTTCGGGTTCTTTTTTCTCTTCGAGTTCTTCAAGTGCGGGCATTTTAGGGGATTTTTTAGAAGATTTTTTTGCAGGTTCTTTTTGAGGGGATTCAGAGCTTGATTTTTTAGAGGATTTGCTGTCCGATTTTTTAGAACCGGATTTTTTTTTCGTTTCAGCCACTTGTGTTCCTTTCTGAAAAGTTCTTGCTTATGCCAGAATGCTCCAGCCGATAACGACTAAGCCCAGCACAAATGTATATACGGCAAAATATTTAAATTTATTATTTTTGACAAGTAAATCTACCAGCTTAATTGCACCAATTCCGACCACTGCTGAAACAATGAAGCCGACCATGTAAAGCGGAATTTCATTGACTGGAAGTGCATTTGCATCAACAGCATCTTTGATTTGGACAAGACAGCCGGCTAAAATTGTCGGGATACCTAACATGAAAGAGTATTTTACAGCTGTGTCACGGTTTGTGCCGACAAATAATGCACCACAGATAGTAGAACCGCTTCTGGATACACCGGGCAGAAGGGCGACTGCTTGAAACAAGCCGATAATTAACGCATCTTTCCAAGTTATTTTAGCAGGTGTTTTTTTACCTTTTTTACAGCTGTCAGAAAGATATAAAATAAAGCTTGTGTATAAAAAGAAAATACCTAAGGCAATTAAATATTTTTCTGTAATGCCTTCGATAAAGTCACGGACAAAGTAAAACGGAACTAGTACAACAAGTGAGAGAAACAGCATATAAATCATGTTGCGTTCCGGAGTGATTTTTTCTTTTTTGAACAGCTTGCCGGTAAATAAATCTTTCAGCATTTCAATACATTCTTTGAATAGTGCTGCAACGGTATCTTTAAAGGCGAGACAGGTTGCCAGCAGTGTTCCTAAATGCATGAAAGCTGAAAATAAAAAATTATTTTCATTTCCGGCATTTCCGAAAATATGCGCATAAAGCATTAAATGTCCGGAACTGGATACCGGAAGAAATTCGGTTAAGCCTTGAATAATGCCCTGCAAAATTGCATCTAATAATGTCATGATATGTAGTCTCCTTTTTCCTTATTATAATATAAGTTGTATGTATAGGCACTGTCAATCGTGCCTTTCTCTAAGTGAATCCGGATAGCGTGGCGGAGAAGTTTCAATTAAATCGTATAAAGCAGAAATGGCATCACTTAAACTTCCGGTATCGTCAATTAAGCCCATTTCAACTGCCTGCGCTCCTGAAATGACAGTACCGACATCAGTTGCAAGTTCTTTAGTATTGGTCATCAGTTCACGGAATTTCTGTTCCGGAATACGGCTGTTTCGGGTAACGAAATTGATAATTCTGTCCTGAATTTTAGCGATATAGTCAAAACTTTGAGGAACGCCCAGCATCATGCCATTCATGCGGACGGGGTGAATCGTCATGGAAGCAGACGGCACAATATAAGATTTTTTGGCACTGACAGAAAGCGGAACACCGATGGAATGCCCTCCACCTACAACAAGTGAAACAGTAGGCGTTTTCATTCCTGCAATGAGTTCTGCAATCGCAAGACCTGCCTCAACATCACCGCCGACAGTGTTCAGTAAAATAAGCAAGCCTTCTATGCTTCTGTCCTGTTCAACGGCAACTAAAGCCGGAATAATATGCTCATATTTCGTTGTCTTGTTTTGTGAAGAAAGCTCAAAATGACCTTCTACTTGTCCGATAACAGTCAGGCAGTGAATAAGATGTTTCGCATTGGAAGGGCGGACACTGCCAACGGTTTCAATCAGTTCTTCTTCGTCAAACTGTTTTTCTTCTTCTGTTTTTTCTTCTGAAAGTTCCTCAGGCGGGTGATATTCTCCAAGATTATTCTGATACATAACAGCACATCCTTTCTGTTTCTTACAGAGAGAGTATGCCACAGAATAAGAAATTTATACCATACTGCCGGATATGCTTAGTATAGCACACTTCCCGTGATTTGTCAAGATAAATGCAGTATCGTTTCTGATTTTATGACTGAGTGAAATTTGTAAAATCTAATGTATAGACATGCTTTACATTTGTGCATACTTAACAAAATAATATATTTTTTTGAAAATATTAGAAAAATTTGAAAAAAACACTTGCAATTTTGAAAAAAGCATGTTATAATAACAGTACCGTCTGTAAAAGACAGTTGTATGTCAGTGACGGAATTTTGAAACAGGAGGTTCTTCAACAATGGCGTTAAAGAATCAGTATTTAGTAGATTTACTGGAAAGAGTAAAAGCAAGAAATCAGGGCGAACCTGAATTCATTCAGACCGTGACAGAAGTTCTGGAATCTGTAGAACCTGTCGTTGAGGCAAGACCTGACCTCGTAGAAGCAGGCGTTCTCGAAAGAATCGTAGAACCGGAACGTCAGATTATTTTCCGTGTACCGTGGGTAGATGATAATGGCAAAGTACAGGTAAACCGTGGTTTCCGTGTACAGTTCAATTCTGCAATCGGACCTTACAAGGGCGGTCTGAGATTTGCTCCTAACGTATATATTGGTATTATTAAGTTCTTAGGCTTTGAACAGATTTTCAAGAACTCTCTGACAAGTCTGCCGATGGGCGGCGGCAAGGGCGGTTCTGACTTTGACCCGCAGGGTAAGTCTGATGCAGAAGTAATGCGTTTCTGCCAGAGCTTCATGACAGAACTTTGCAAGCACATTGGACCTAATACAGATGTTCCGGCTGGTGATATCGGTGTTGGCGGTCGTGAAATTGGTTATCTGTTCGGTCAGTACAAGAGAATCAGAAATGAATTCTCTGGTGTTCTGACTGGTAAGGGTCTGGAATACGGCGGTTCTCTGATTCGTCCGGAAGCAACTGGTTATGGTGCAGTTTACTACACTGTTAATATGCTGGAACATTTCGGTGATTCCATCAAGGGCAAGACTGTTGCAGTATCCGGCTTTGGTAACGTTGCTTGGGGTACAATTAAGAAAGTCAATGAACTTGGCGGTAAGGTTGTTACAATTTCCGGTCCTGACGGTTATGTTTATGACCCTGACGGCATCAGCACTGATGAAAAAGTAAACTATCTGCTTGAAATGAGAGCTTCTTGCCGCAACCGTGCGCAGGATTATGCTGACAAGTTCGGTGTAGAATTCCACGCTGGCGAAAAGCCGTGGGGTGTAAAGGCTGATATCATTATGCCTTGCGCTACTCAGAACGAAGTTGGTATGAAGGAAGCTGAACAGATTGTTGCTAACGGCGTGAAGTACTATGTAGAAGTTTCTAACATGCCTACTTCTAACGAAGCAATTGCTTTCCTGAAGTCCAAGAATGTTATTGTTGCACCTTCCAAGGCTGTTAATGCTGGCGGTGTAGCAGTTTCCGGTCTGGAAATGTCCCAGAACTCCATGAGATACAACTGGACAGCTGAAGAAGTTGACGAAAAACTGAAGGGCATTATGGCTAATATCTTCAAGTCTTCCGTAGAAGCAGCTAATAAGTATGGTCTCGGTGATGACCTCGTAGCAGGTGCAAACATTGCAGGTTTCCTGAAAGTTGCAGAAGCTATGAAGGCACAGGGTGTTGTTTGATTTTAAAATTTAAGAAATTTTTACAGAGGGCTGATTGTGTTCAGCCCTCTGTTTTTATAAGAAGAGAGGTGAACAGAATGCTATTTGTGCAGGAAATAACGCTGCGTTATCAGAAAGATGTACGCTATGCAAGTTTTGCGAATCAAAGAAAAAGTGTCCGGTTTTGGGAACTTCCCGAAACACCTCCGGAAGAAAATGAAATCTTCTTTCAGAAAATTTTTATGTGGCAGACTCCTGAAAAATTAGCCTGTTATCAAAATTTTTTAAAAGCTTATGGAACAGAGGGCTTTTTTGGCGGAGGGTTTAATAATACACCTTTTTCAGGGAGAATCGCTGCTATCAAAGAGGAAAATGATTATAAAATTCAGTACTGCGATAAGAAAAGTTTAGGCTTTTATACAACAAGATTTTTATTAAAGCCGGAAGAATATGGCAGAATGATTTTTAATGAAAGAGGTGCATATGATTATACTGGTATCTGGTATTATGATTTGATAACTTATAATTTTATCAATACAGATTATCATAATTATAGAAAGAATTTATTCTTCCGGAAAAAACCTGACCATGAATTCAAAGATATGCAGTATCTTCGCTACTGTGGATAATATTTTATGAAAATTGCTTGACAAATCTGAGAAATTATTGTAAAATAAAACTATAAAAATTATTTTGAGAGGGGTAATTTCAAATGAAGAAATTTCTTGCAGGGATTGCAAGTCTTGTGATGTGTGCATCTGCGCTGACTGCACCAATGCAGACTGCAATCACCAATATTTCAGCAAGTGCCGCAAGTGATTATAATTATGCGGAAGCTTTGCAGAAATCTATGTTTTTCTATGAAGTACAGCAAGCTGGTGAACTGCCAGACTGGAATGAAGTTTCATGGAGAGCAGATTCCATGCTGACAGATGAAGTGCCAGGTGGCTGGTTTGATGCCGGAGACCATTTCAAATTTGCGCTGACAAATGCTTACACAGCTGCAATTATGGCTTGGGGTGTGATTGAATATAAAGGCGCACTCAAAAAAGCTGGACTTTATGAAACTTACATGAATAATCTGCAATGGGGCTTGGATTACGTTGCAGGCTGTGACCGTGGAGATGCTGTTGTCGGAACAATTGGTGATGGCTTCGACCATCAATGGTGGGGCAGTGCGGAAGTTTATATGAGAAAATATAAACTGACAAGTGAAAGTGATACTCGTCCGTTTGATTTGATTACATCTACTTCCACTACTTCACAGATGGCAGCAGCAATGGCAGCTGGATATATTGCATTTAAGGACGAAAATCCGACACTTGCAGAAAGCTATCTGAAACATGCAGAAAGCTTGTTTGAACTGTCTGACACGACCAGAAGCAATGAAGACCAAGGCGTTCAGAAAAGTTATTATCCGGCAACTGACTATTTTGATGATTTGTTCTATGCTGCAAACTGGCTGTACCGTGCAACTGGTGAACAGAAATATCTTGACAAGTGTGATGAATATATTCCGAATTTAGCAACAGAATCACAGTCTACAGAAAGAAAATTCACATGGGGCTTCTGCTGGGACGATGCATTGCAGGGGGCTTCTCTGCTTTACTATGAGAATACCGGCAAGGAAGAATGGAAAACACAGATTGACCATCATTTGCAGTACTGGATTGACGGCTACGGCGGAAAGCAAGTCGCTTACACACCGGACGGCTTGGCATGGCTGATGGAATGGGGCGCACTTCGTCATGTGACAACAACTGCATGGTTAGCAAAATTAGCAAGTGATGTTGCATTTAAAGACGATGCTGCAAAGGCTGAAAAATATAATAACTGGGCAAAACAGCAGCTGGATTATTGCTTTGGCGACAATGATTTAAAGCTTTGCTATGTACAGGGCATGGGCGAAAATAATCCAAAAACATTCCATCACAGAACGGCTTCGGGCATTCATGACGACCACTGGCAGAGCCTTGGATTAAGTGAAGAAGATGCAGAAGGCTGGCAGACAGAATATGCGCATACTCTTTACGGCGCACTGGAAGGCGGACCTTCTAAAGACGGTACATTTACAGATGAAGTTGGTCAGTATCAGTATACGGAAGTAGCCATTGACTATAATGCTGGATATACAGCTTTATTATGTGCAATGGTAGATGATTATGACTGCAAGCCATTAGCAGACTTCCCGCCGACAGAAACACCGAAATGGAATGAATTTGAAGTAGCAGCTGTGATTCAGCAGAATCAGGCAAGCTATACTCAACTGCAAGTCTGGGCAATGAATCATTCTGCATGGCCTGCAAGAGTTGTAAAAGACTTGTCTTATCGTTATTATTTTGACATTTCCGAAGTGCTTGATGCTGGTTTAAGTGTAAATGATATTAAAGTTTCGATTGGGTACGACCAGCACGCAGGAGATGAAGGAGCTTTAAGCGTTTCCGAACCGATTCAGTATAAAGATAATGTTTATTATATTGAAATGAAATTTAATGACGGTTCTGTGGTAATGCCGACAGGTCAGTCTGAACACCGTGCAGAAGCGCAGATTAGAATTGCAGTAGCAGATACTGCTCCAGCCGGAGCATGGGACCCGACAAATGACTATTCTTTCCAAGGATTGCAGGAAGGCGGTCAGGATTTACTGAAATCTCCGGAAGCGATTACACCTTATATCACAATGTATGACGGTGGTACTTTAATTTACGGTACAGAACCGGACGGCACAACGCCTTCTGAAACATCTGTGGTAAAGCCTACTGAAAAAACGACAGAAAATGAAAATTCTGAACCAACAAAAACAACTGACCCCAGCAACACAGAAGAGATTCTTTATGGCGATGTGGACATGAACGGCGAAGTCGACATTCTGGATATCATTACACTGAATAAAAATTTGCTCGGAAAAGAAATAATTGACGCTGACCAGCAAAAACGTGCAGACGTAGATGTAGATACAAAAATTACTTCCAGTGATGCAATGCTTATCCTGAAAAAAATTGTTGGTATGGTGGAAACACTTCCAATCAATTCCTGATTTGGCAATTTGCACAAAAAAGGTGTATATAGTTTAGCTGAATCTCCAAAAATGAAAAAAAGGCTTTACTTTTCTGTGCAAATATACTATAATAAGCTTGATAGGATTTTTACAGAATGATGTGCAGTCTGTAGAATCTATGTAAAATTTTTCTCATTTGCTTATTGCGTCTGCTTGCACTGACAGGCGTGATATCATATCAAAAATCTATTATTATTTAATGGGAGGGTAATACCAATGCGCAAATTTAATTTTGGTAAGAAGCTGACTGCTAGTGCTGCTGCACTTGCTATGATTGCAACTTCTTCTGCAGCATCCGTTGTCAGCATGACTGCATTTGCAGGAAATCTGCTTGGTGAAGGTACATTCCAGGACGGTGCTGGTCTGCCGTGGCATATCTGCGAAAACGGTACTGCATCTATGGCATTTGAAATCAACAACGGCGTATACGCTATCCAGATTAAGAACCCCGGCGGTAAATCCAATGATGGTGAAGACAGATGGGACTGCCAGTTCCGTCACAGAGGTCTTTCTATTACTTACGGTCACAAATATCGTCTGACTTACTCTGTATATGCTACAAACTCCGGTCATATGTATTCCAAACTCGGTGACGTGACAAACGATGACTGCGAATATTGGCATAACTGCGGTAACTCTATCAATATGGGCGAATATGACCCGTCTCTCAGCTTGGATGACCTCGTAACAAAGCTGAAAGCTGCTCCGGCAAGCAAGGAAACTACCAGCAATATGAATGACTGGGAAGTGAAATACTATGAAGGCTGGGACAAGTGGAAGAATGACGAAATTCCTGCTAAAAAGTGGGTTACTTACGCTTGGGAATTCTACATTGATAAAGAATATATGGCTAACCTGAACGGTAACTGCCCTGATGGTAAGAAGACTGTTGAATGGACATTCCACTTCGGTGGCGATGGTCAGTATACACCTTCTCCCTGCTTCCCAAAAGATACTATCATCAAGTTCGATAACCTCGCACTCGTTGATATGGACGGCAATGACGATGACTATCCGAAGGCAGAAGCGGAAGCAGAACATGATATCGTTCTGAATCAGGTTGGTTTCTATCCGAATCTCCAGAAACAGGCAACTGTTGAAGGCGGCGGCGGAAGCACTTTTGAAGTAAAGGATTCTTCCGGCAAGACTGTATACAGCGGTAACCTCGGTTCTGCATTCACAGATGATACTGCTGGTGAAACAGTTCAGATTGCTGATTTCTCTGACTTCAAAACAGAAGGCAAGGGCTATTATATCGAAGCAAATGGCAAGAAGTCTCTGCCTTTCGATATTGGCAATGATATTTATGACGGTCTGGTAACAGACGCTATGAACTACTACTATCTGAACCGTTCCGGTATTGATTTGAGTGACCAGTATGTTTCTGACTCCAAGGGTCATTATTCAAATAATGAACATGACGCTGACAGAACACTCGGACGTAAAGCAGGTCATTCTCCGGATACAGCATATATTTCTGACGAATGGGTATATATCTATGCTTCTGAACCGACCTATTCTCAGTCTGTTGATGTAACAGGCGGTTGGTACGATGCTGGTGACTATGGTAAATACGTTGTAAACGGCGGTGTTTCCATGTGGACACTTGCTAATACATTTGAACGTGCGCAGTTTGCTGGCAGAGCTGACAAGTGGGCTGATGGTTCTGGTACTGTAAAGATTCCGGAAACAGGCAACGGCACACCTGATATTCTTGACGAACTCATGTGGGAAGCTGACTTCTTTGAAAAAATGCAGAGAGAGGACGGCATGGTTTACCACAAGATTCATGACTACAAGTGGACAGGTCTGGGCGTTATGCCTTATTATGAAGAAGGTACTAAGGAAGAAACAACAAATCCGAAGCGTATCTTAAAGCCTGTTACTTATGCTGCAACTTTGAATGCTGCTGCTGCTCTGGCACAGCTGTCTCGTCTGGTGAAGCCTTATGACGCTGCAAAGGCTAGTGAATATCTGGCTTCTGCTGAAAAGGCTTATGCTGCTGCAAAGTCTGCTTTCACTGCAAAGTATAAGGATATTTATGCTGAAACTGATGGCGACTACACGAAAGACCCGATGTTTGCACCTCTGGAACAGAACAAAGGTGGTGGACCTTACGGTGACACTCGTGTATCTGACGAATTCTACTGGGCATCTACTGAGCTGTATATCACAACAGGTACTGAAGAATACGGCAAGGATATGAGAGCTTACAAGGATGCATTCACTGTTCCGACACACGTACAGGGCGGTGAAAATAAGGGTGACCCGACACCGTTCACATGGGGAACTCTGGAAGCACTTGGTACAATGTCCATCGCAATGAACAAGGACGCTGTAACAGCTGAAGAATACAAGAAGGCTACAGAATCCATTCAGGCTGCTGCTGACTACTATCTGGATGTTGAAAAGAAGTCCGGTTATGGTACAAGCTATGAAGGTCAGGACGTATCTGCAACTATCACAGTATTTGATGGCGACACCGCTTCTGAAAAGACTGTAGAAGTTAAGGGCGGTTACGGATGGGGTTCTAACTCCATGGTAGCAAACAATGCAATCGTACTTGGTCTTGCTTATGACCTGACAAAGGAAACAACATACCTGAACGGTGCAGCATCTTCCTTCGACTATCTGCTCGGAAGAAACGCTATGGAAAATTCCTATGTTACTGGCTGGGGTACTGATACAACTAACTTCCCGCATCACAGATACTGGTGTCCTCAGATGAAGGCTGGCTGGCCGTATGCACCTTCCGGCTGTCTGTCTGGTGGTCCTAACTCTCAGATGAATGACCCGATGATTCAGGGTGCTGGTTACAAGATTGGCGAACTTGCTCCGCAGAAGTGCTACTATGACCAGAACGACGCTTGGTCTGTAAACGAAATCACAATCAACTGGAATGCTCCGCTTGTATGGGTATCTTCCTTCCTTGAAGATGAAGCTACAGGCGCAGCTCCTGAACCGACAACAAAGCCTTCTGAACAGACTGGCGATATCCTCTGGGGTGACGCTGACGTAAACGGCGAAGTAGACATTCTGGACGTTATCACACTCAACAAGGCAATCATGGGTAAAGAAACTCTGAAGCCGCAGGGCGAAATCAACGCTGACGTTGACCAGAGTGGCAAGCCTGATGCTGTTGACTCTATGAACATTCTGAAGTTAATCGTTAATATGCTGACACAGGCTGATTTCCCGATTAAGTAATTCAGATAAACAAGTTAATTGCAAACAGGACAGTTTCGGCTGTCCTGTTTTTATTTTATGATGTAAAATTCAGAAGTTGTACCGATTTCGCCTTTGAGGGTGTAAGTTAAATGGCAGGTAATGCCGTTTTCATCTGTGGTATATTGTTTCTGGCAGTTTAAGATTTCAGTATGATTGGACAAGAAATTTTTCTCATAGCGGACAATTGCAGCATTTAAGCTGGAGAGGACTTCTTCTTCTGAGTGTTGTGTAACAGCAGTATGTTTTTCGGTTGTAATTCGCCGGAAAATGCCTGCCGGAAGGGTATGACCTGAAAACTGGTAAGGCGTGTAAAATTCTTTGACAGTGAATTCTGAGAAATTTGGTTGACTGAGCTGGAGAGGGATTTGAAGGTTGAAAAGCTGAAACCATTTTTGAATGACACGTTTTCCGGTGTGTGTGGTTTTTTGACTGGTGAAATATTCCGTTAATTCAGCAGTTTGTGTATAAATGCCTGTGATGCTTCCCAATGCGTGGCAGTAGCGGACAGGGTGATTTTCGTTTTGAATTTCTCCGCTGACAAGGATTTCTCCAGCGGAAACGCCGTCACCGATTAAATGCAGAAGTTGTCCGTTATAAATGCGGACATCTGTAATTTGAGCATTATATTTTGAAATGATATGGCAGGGAATTCTTTCCTGTACCATAGGAATTTGAGGGGTTTCTTCTGTAATTTGAATGACAAGGCGGTTTCCGGCATGGCGAATGCCAGCCCATGCGACTTCCGGAATTTTAAGCCGTAAAAGTGTTTCGCAGTGATTCATATCGATATCTGTTATCCAAGTACCGATATGAACATTTTCCTGTTCCAGCAGTGATAAAATCACAGAATCTTTTACAGTTTCCGCTCCTTGAATTTCAATGACGGCGACTGTATTGGAATAATAAAAAATAACAGCAACACTGAGCAGAAGCCCTAACAGGATTCCGAACCGGAATTTATAATTTTTCAGTTTCCGCATGAAAGAAGGCTGAGGCTGAATATGAAGTATGATATGATAAGTTTGAGCAAGTTTTTTTAAATCAGTGAGGTCTTTTTCAGCAATTCTACAGTAAAAAATATTATTTTTGCAATATTGGTTTCCGCAGGCAATCATACTGTTTCGGATAGCATTGACAAAAGGGTAAAGATTTCTGCCTTCTGCCTGAATATCGCAAAATTCACGAATTTTCATGATAATCAACTCTTTTCTGTGAGGTGCAGGGAAGAAATTTTTCCAGTTACCATCATACTGCTGTCATTATAATCGAAAACCCGAAGATTTGTTCCCCAGATTTCAATTATCATATCCAAAGTCTGAAGCCGTACAAAGACTTCATTATATTCCAGAATTTTACGGCAGTTTTCAATTCTAAGCTGTTGATTGCCGTGCAGATGCAGGTAAGTATCCAGCCAGACCCAGCCTTGTACAGTACGTTTCCATTTTTTCCGCAAGTGATTCACTCCCTGTGTTGAGACTTGGTGTATTTTATGAAAGATTTCCGGAAGATATGCGAATAAGCAGGAAAAATGCAGCATAGGCTTTACAGGTGATGAACATGCATTTAAAATCAAATTTTTCTATGGCATTATTAACTTTCATGATGTTAATTCTGTTTGGCAGTGCGATATATTTTCATGAGCAGACGGGGCAGGCGGTGTTAAATGCTGGAGAACGGTGTATTACAGTAATATTGCCGTCATTATATTTTTTTTCAATACTGACAGCATTTTGTGTGAAAGCTGGAATACTGGAATATTTTGCTTATCCGTTTCAGAAGCTTTTCAAAACAAATGCAATGCTGTGGGTAGTAGTAATTTTTTCGCAGATAGGGGGATATCCAGTCGGCGCACAGCTTTTACATAATTTATATCAGGAAGGAAAAATTTCTGAAGCACAGGAACGGAATCTGTTAAATGTGTGTATGGGGTGCGGATTTGGATTTTTATTTGCAACGGTCGGGAAAAATTTAAAAATTGCTTTGTGGGTGTGGCTGATGTTAAGCATTCCGAATTTATTGCTTGCAAAGTATTTTATGCGGTCTGAAAAATCAGAATGGAAGAAAATGCTTCCGGATAAAAAATATTTTTCAGTGTTAATGACGGAGAGTGTGGAAAGTGCAGCATCAGCAATGTTAAAAATTTGTGGAATGATATTAGCATTTGGTGCAGGAATGGGAATTTTAAAAGGCATATTCGGACAGACACCTGAAATTTTGAGCAGTATGCTTGAAATCAGCAATTTATCAAATTATATGCAACATGGGGGGAATCTGGCAATTGCAGCAGGATTGTTATCATTTGGAGGAATCTGTGTGCATTGTCAGCTTGCAGCGGTCTGTGAAAATCATATTGACTGGGTGAAATTCTGGCTTTGCAGAGGACTGACAGCAGGCAGTTCCATGCTTTTAATGACAGGCAGTATAAAATTTTTATTTCCGGAAAGTATTCCAGTATTTCTTTCCGAGACGGAAGTTTCATTTCACAGCAGTTCCAGCAGGATTCCCTCATGCTGTCTGGCGGTCATGAGTATTTTTGTTCTGAAAAAATATGATTTTTTTCAGAAAATATTGACAAATCATAAAAAATAAGTTAAAATAAATACAGCAGAATCTGCACGAAATTTAAAGAGTGTCAGACTGGTTAAACAGGAAGCCCCCGCCTCTTTAGGCGGGGGAGGATGTTATGAGGAGGAATTTATTATGCAAATTTTTAAAAGATTAGCAGCAGGGATTTCTGCACTTGCCCTGTGTGCTAGTATGGGCATTTCCAGCTATATTCCGGCAAATGCGGCAGATGATAATAATGATGACTGGTTACATGCTGTAGGAAGCCGTCTTTATGACAAAGACGGAAATGAAGTTTGGCTGACTGGTGCGAACTGGTTCGGGTTTAACTGTTCTGAAAACTGCGCTCATGGCATGTATGCAGCGGATTGTGATGCATTTTTATCCAGTGTTGCAAATCATGGAATTAACATCATTCGTATGCCGATTTCTACAGAATTATTATTATCTTGGATGAACGGCGAACCTAATCCTGTACAGAGTGTTCAGGCAAGCTATGAACCGCCTGTAGACACTGTAGGAGAAGATGGTACTGTAACAAAAGCTGGTACTTACGGCAATATTAACAAGGATTTTGTAGAAGCGGACGGCAAAACATTAAAAGATTCACTTGGTATTTTTGATACCATGATGAAGAAAATGAAACAGTATGGCTTGAAAGTATTGGTAGACGTTCACAGTCCGACAGCACACAATTCCGGTCATAATTATAATCTTTGGTATTATAATCCGGAAGAAGAAGCTTGTGATACCATGGCGAAAACAGGAGACGGTCATGAAATCACCTATCAGGAATGGATTGATTCTATCACATGGCTTGCAGAACGCTATGCAAATGATGATACTATTTTAGCCTATGACTTAAAAAATGAACCTCATGGAAAAAGAGGCTATTCCGGTTCAGCATGTCCGGGAGGCATTGCAAGATGGGACAACTCCCAAGTAGAAAATAACTGGGCTTATGCAGCAACAGAATGTGGCAATTCTATTTTGAATGTCAATCCGAATGCTTTAATTTTAATTGAAGGTGTGGAACAGTACCCGAAAACAGAAAAAGGGGCTACTTATGATACGCCGGATATCTGGCAGGCTTCTCCGGAAGTTTCACCTTGGTATGGTGCATGGTGGGGCGGAAACCTCAGAGGGGTAAAGGATTATCCGATTGATTTTAAAGATGCGAAGAAAAATGCTCAGATTGTGTATTCACCGCATGACTATGGTCCATCTGTTTATGAACAGACATGGTTTAATAAAGATTTTGATACACAGTCTCTGCTTGACGATTACTGGTATGACACTTGGGCATATATCAATGATAAAGACATTGCACCATTGTTAATTGGTGAATGGGGCGGTCACATGGACGGAGGCAAAAACCAGAAATGGATGGAATTGCTTAGAGATTACATGATTGACCATCATATCAATCATACATTCTGGTGCTTGAATCCGAATTCCGGTGATACAGGCGGATTGCTTGGTTATGACTTTTCCACATGGGACGAAGAGAAATATGGTTTATTTGAACCGTCACTCTGGCAGACCACAGACGGCACATACATTGGACTTGACCACGCTCACAAGCTTGGAGATTCTGGTTTAACAGTAACAGATTTCTATGCTTCCGGCGCAAAGAGCAATTTAGATGCTGGCGGAAAAACTGACCCTGTTCAAATTGAAACAAAACCGGCTCAGGAAACTACAGAAAAAGCTACTGAACAGACTACAGAAAAATCTACAGAGAAATCTACAGAAAAAACAACCGAAAAGCCTACAGAGAAAGTAACAGAATCTTCTGCAAGTGATGAATGCAAGCTTGGCGATGTGGACGGTAATGGAGAAATTGACATTCTTGATGTTATCACACTGAATAAGAATCTGCTTGGAAAAGAAACTTTCACTGAAACACAGCAAAAGGCAGCTGATGTGAATTTCAGTGGTAAACCAGATTCCAATGATGCTTTGACCATTCTGAAATATATTGTCGGAATGATTAAAACTTTTGAAGTAGCTTAATATGAAAAAGAAAGTCTTTCCTTCGGGAATGGCTTTCTTTTTTGCTTTTGATTTAATATCATTAAGTGCTGACTGTTGAAACTTAATTTTCTGAATTATTTTTCTGATTTTATTGACAAATGTCCGGTTTTGGTGTAAAATAAATGCATAATCCAATACAGAAAAGCAACGATGCTTGAAAAGTCTCATGAATCATGGGATTGTTTCGGCATCGTTTTTTATTTGTGTGAACAGCAGGAGAGTGAAAGTTATGGTAAATAATTACAGAACAGCAGACCCTTATCCTCAGCAGGGGCTTTATCATCCGAAATTTGAGCATGATGCCTGTGGTATTGGTGCAGTTGTAAATATTAAGGGGATTCCTTCCAGACGTGTAGTAGAAGATGCTTTGCATATTGTTGAAACGCTGGAACACCGTGCCGGCAAAGATGCAGAAGGAAAAACCGGTGACGGAGTAGGAATTTTACTGCAAATTTCTCATGCATTTTTCAGTGAGGAAGCAAAGAAATTAAATATTGTGCTTGGTGAAGAAAGAGATTATGGAATTGGAATGTTTTTCTTTCCGCAAGATGAACTGAAACAGCGTCAGGCAAAGAAACTATTTGAAATTATCACGCAGAAAGAGGGCATGGAAGTTCTTGGCTGGCGTGAAGTGCCTACTGTGCCGGAAATTCTTGGAGAAATGGCATTTGAAAGTATGCCTAGAATTTGGCAGGCATTTGTGAAACGTCCGGAAGCCTGTCCCAAAGGGCTGGCATTTGACAGAATGCTTTATATTGCACGGAGAGTTTTTGAACAGAGTAATGAAAATACTTATGTTGTTTCGTTATCCAGCAGAACGATTGTTTATAAGGGAATGTTTTTAGTCACGGAATTAAGGCAGTTTTTCCCTGATTTACAAAATCCGCTTTATGAATCAGCCATTGCAACGGTGCATTCCAGATTCAGTACGAATACAACACCCAGCTGGCAGAAGGCACACCCGAACAGATTTATTGTTCATAATGGTGAAATTAACACAATTACAGGCAATGCAGATAAAATGCTTGCTCGTGAAGAATCGATTGACTGTGCAGTGCTGAAAGAACAGATGCATAAACTTTTGCCGATTATTGATGTAAATGGTTCAGATTCTGCAAGATTGGATAATACGCTTGAATTTTTAGTGATGTCAGGGATTCCGCTTCCGAAAGCAGTGATGTTGTTAATTCCTGAACCTTGGAAGCATAACAGGGCAATGAATCGGGATAAAAAAGATTTTTATCAGTATTATGCAACAATGATGGAACCTTGGGACGGGCCTGCTTCTATTTTATTTTCAGACGGTGATGTAATGGGGGCAGTTCTGGACAGAAACGGGTTAAGGCCTTCGAGATATTATATTACAGATGATGATTTTTTAATTTTATCTTCAGAAGTAGGAACTTTGGATTTGCCAGCAGAACATATTTTGCATAAGGACAGGCTGAAACCGGGTAAGATGCTTTTAGTGGATACGAAACAGGGCAGATTGATTGATGATGATGAACTGAAAAATTATTATGCTTCACAACAGCCTTATGGTGAGTGGCTTGACACAAATCTTGTGAAGCTGAAACAACTGCACATTCCGAATCATCATATTGATTATTACAATCATGAAAAATTATGTCAGATGCAGAAAGCGTTTGGCTATACTTATGAAGAAATTAGAAATTCCATTCTTCCGATGGCAGAAAACGGGAGTGAACCAATTGCTTCTATGGGGGCAGACAATCCGCTTCCATCGCTTTCGGAACAGAATCCGCCGTTATTTGATTATTTCCGTCAATTGTTTGCACAGGTGACAAACCCGCCGTTTGATGCAATCAGAGAGGAAATTGTGACAGATACCAGTATGTATATTGGGTCTGATGGTAATTTGCTTGAGGAAAAGGCTTCTAACTGTCATGTTCTTCGGGTAGACAATCCGATTTTAACAGATACGGATATGCTTAAAATTAAATATATGAATGTTCCGGGAATGAAAGTAGAAATCATTCCGATTACGTATTATAAAAATACTTCTTTAAAAAATGCAATTCGGCATTTATTTATTCGTGCAGATAAAGCTTACAGAGACGGAGCGAATTTCTTAATTTTATCTGACAGAGATGTAGACGAATTTCATGTACCAATTCCGGCATTATTAGCAGTAGCAGCATTGCAGCAACATCTTGTCACGACCAGAAAAAGAACCGCAATGGCATTGATTCTTGAAACGGCTGAACCTCGTGAAGTACATCATTTTGCGACTTTGCTTGGCTATGGAGCAAGTGCAGTGAATCCTTATCTTGCACATGAAACGATTAGAGAATTAACAGAAACAGGGGCATTGGATAAAGATTATTACGCTGCGGAAGCGGATTATGATTCCTGTATTTTACACGGAATTGTGAAAATTGCTTCTAAAATGGGTATTTCTACAATTCAGTCTTATCAGGGTTCTAAGCTGTTTGAAGCAGTGGGTGTCAGTCAGGAAGTGATTGACGAATACTTTACAGGAACAGTCAGCCGTGTAGGAGGCATTACGCTGAAAGAAATTGAAAAGCGTGTAGATACATTGCATTCTTCTGCATTTGACCCTTTGGAGCTTGGAACAGAAACAGAAGTGGAAAGCATTGGAACGCATAAGCTAAGAAACTCCCGTGAAGAACATCTTTACAGACCGGAGACAATTCATCTGCTTCAAAGGGCAAGCAGAACAGGTGATTATGAAACATATCGGAAATATGCTGCTTCTGTTCATCAGGAAGGCAGAAACATGCAGCTGAGAGATATGTTAGATTTTGTTTATCCTGAAAATGGCGGAATTCCTCTTGAAGAAGTAGAGCCTGTAGAGAGTATTTTAAAACGCTTTAAAACAGGTGCAATGTCGTATGGTTCAATTTCGCAGGAAGCGCACGAAACGCTTGCAATCGCTATGAACCGGATTGGAGGAAAATCTAACAGCGGTGAAGGCGGTGAAAGTCCTGAACGTATTGCAACTGCCGGAACAAATCATGATTGCAGTTCTGCTATTAAACAAGTTGCTTCGGGAAGATTTGGAGTCACATCTGAATATTTAGTCAGTGCGAAAGAATTACAGATTAAATGCGCTCAAGGTGCAAAACCGGGTGAAGGAGGACATTTGCCATCTGGGAAGGTTTATCCATGGATTGCGAAAACAAGACATTCCACACCGGGGGTAGGGTTAATTTCTCCGCCGCCGCATCATGATATTTATTCCATTGAAGATTTAGCGCAGTTAATTTACGATTTGAAAATGTCAAATACAGATGCCAGAATTTCAGTAAAGCTTGTTTCAGAAGCTGGCGTTGGAACGGTAGCGGCAGGCGTTGCAAAAGCTGGTGCAGGAGTGGTATTGATTTCAGGGTATGACGGCGGAACAGGCGCAGCACCGGCGACTTCAATACATCATGCAGGATTGCCTTGGGAGCTTGGAGTAGCAGAAACACATCAGACATTATTATTAAATCATTTGCGTTCAAGAGTTGTGGTGGAAACGGACGGAAAACTGATGACTGGAAGAGATGTTCTTGTAGCAGCTTTACTTGGAGCGGAAGAGTATGGATTTGCGACAGCACCTTTAGTTACAATGGGCTGTATGATGATGAGAGTCTGCAATTTAGATACTTGTCCGGTAGGCATTGCAACGCAGAATCCTGAATTAAGAAAGCGTTTCACAGGCAAGCCGGAATATGTAGTGAATTTCCTGAAATTTGTTGCACAGGAATTACGGGAATATATGGCGAAACTGGGTGTAAAAACAGTTGATGAACTGATTGGCAGAACGGATTTGTTATGCGTGAAAGATGAGCCGGAACACAGCAGAGCGCAGTTAATGGATTTAACGGCTTTAATGCATAAGAAAGAAAATTCTCATTTCAAGCCGGAAGATGCGTATGATTTCCATCTTGAAAATACGCTGGACGAAAAAATACTTTTAAAGAAAATGCCTTTAAACGGTCATAAAAAGCAAATTCAAATTCATGTGACGAATACAGACAGAACATTTGGTACAATGTTTGGTTCAGCGATTACGAAAAAATTCGGCACATCTTTAGAAGAAGATACTTATAGAGTGAAATGCACTGGAAGCGGAGGGCAAAGTTTTGGAGCGTTCATACCGAAGGGGCTGACATTAGAACTTTGCGGAGACAGCAACGACTATTTCGGGAAAGGGCTTTCCGGCGGTCAGCTGATTGTATATCCGCCGAAGAATGCAGCATTTAAGGCAGAAGAAAATATTATTATTGGAAATGTGGCACTTTATGGGGCGACCAGCGGAAAAGTATTTATTAACGGCATTGCAGGGGAACGGTTTGCGGTGCGGAATTCCGGTGCATTTGCTGTTGTGGAAGGTGTCGGTGACCATGGATGTGAGTATATGACAGGAGGACGAGTAGTTGTTTTAGGGAAAACTGGTAAAAATTTCGCAGCAGGCATGAGTGGCGGTATTGCTTATGTTCTTGATGAAGACAGAGATTTATATATGAGACTGAATAAAGAACTGGTTTCTTTAGGAGAAGTTACAGAAAAGTATGATGTTTTGGAACTGAAACATTTAATTGAAGAACATGCACAGGCGACAGGCTCAGAAAAAGCAAAAAGAATTTTAGAACATTTCGCTGAATATCTTCCGAAATTTAAAAGAATTATGCCGCATGACTATGCTAGAATGCGTCAGGCAATTTTAAGTATGGAGGAAAAAGGCATGACAACGGAAGATGCTGAAATTGAAGCATTCTATCTGACAGTCAGATAATCAGCAAAGAGAGAAAGAGAGGGTTCATTATGGGAAAACCTACAGGATTTTTAGAATATACACGATGTCAGAATAGAGATGTTCCTGTTCTGGAGAGAATTCAAAATTATGAAGAACTGCATCAGCCCTTGCCGGAGGAAGTCCGGCAGGAGCAGGCAGCAAGGTGTATGGATTGTGGTGTACCGTTTTGTCAGTCAGATTACGGATGTCCGTTGCATAATTTTATTCCGGAATGGAATGATTTGTTATATCATGGAGAATTTGAAACAGCATTTAAAAGGCTGATGATGACAAATAATTTTCCGGAATTTACGTCAAGAGTTTGTCCGGCATTATGCGAAAATGCTTGCATTTGCAATTTAAATGATATGCCTGTAACAAATCGGGACAATGAAAATTTTCTGATTGAATATGCTTATAAAACAGGGTTGATGAAAGCAAAGCTTCCGGCAGTCCGGAGCGGAAAGCATGTTGCAGTCATTGGTTCAGGAGCTGCCGGACTGGCTGCTGCTGACCAATTAAATAAAAGAGGGCATTTGGTAACAGTTTTTGAACGTTCTGACAAAATAGGCGGTCTGCTGATGTATGGGATTCCAAATATGAAACTGGATAAATCTGTGATTGACAGGAGAGTGAAGCTCATGCAGGAAGAAGGGATTATTTTTCAGACTGGTGTTAATATCGGCAAAGATAAAACAGCAGAATCTGTTTTAAATGAATTTGATGCCGTTGTGTTAGCCTGTGGCGCATCACAGCCACGAGATTTAGCAGTCAGTGGACGGGAAGCAAAGGGAATACATTTTGCTGTGGAATATCTTACAGAAGCAACAAAAACGCTTTTAAACGGGCAGAATCCGGCAGAATCGCCCATTACTGCAAAAAATAAAAACGTAATTGTCATTGGTGGAGGAGATACCGGAAACGATTGTATTGCAACTGCAATTCGTCAGGGAGCTGCTTCAGTGGTACAGCTTGAAATGATGCCGAAATTACCTGATTCCAGAGCTGAAAACAATCCTTATCCAGAATACCCACGCATTTGTAAAACAGATTACGGTCAGCAGGAAGCCATTGCAGTATATGGCTCTGACCCCAGAATTTATGAAACAACAGTGAAAAGCTTTCAGGCAGACGAACAGAATCAAGTCAAATCTGCTGAACTTGTAAAAGTGCATTTTGAACTGAATCCCCAAACTGGAAAAAGAGAAATGCATGAAGGTGAAACTTGGACAGTAGAAACAGATTTGGTGTTAATTGCAGCCGGCTTTTTAGGAGCGGAAAACTATATTGCAGAAGCATTCGGCACAGCTTTAAACGAGCGCAGACAGACTGAAACGCTTGCAGGGACGCATCAGACCACGATTCCAAAAGTTTTCACTGCCGGAGATATGCATAAAGGACAATCATTGGTTGTTCGTGCCATTGCAGACGGAAGAGCCGCTGCAAAAGATGTGGATTATTATTTAATGGGTTATAGCAATTTACCTTGAATATGCAAAAAAATCTGCCTGTGATTTTTCAGGCAGATTTTTAATTACTATGCAATATCTCCAAAGAAATAGTTGACTTTTTCCGAAAAATATGTTATTATAAATAAAGGCAGCTCCCGAAATTCGGGAACTGTCCAGCGTTCCTGAGGTGATTCGAACACCCGACCTGCCGCTTAGGAGGCGGCCGCTCTATCCAGCTGAGCTACAGAAACATAAGCAATATGCCACTCTTTTTATTATAGCACAGATTTCCAGAAAAAGCAAGCTTTATTTTCCGATTTTTGTACGATTTGTGCAATATGCCGAAAAAGCCCCTTGAAATGCGTCATTTCAGGGCTGAAAACCGATGTGCTTCTGTGCAGTTTGTCTGAAAACAAACTAGTTACCGTTTTGTAATAATTTGAAAAATCAGACATTTTTACTGTCGTTATGCACAAAAAATAGATGTTGAATTTGTGCATAATATTCAAGAAAAGTGAAAGAATGGTTTTAGGTATTGACATTCTGCAATATTTGGTGTATATTTATGTTAGTGAAGCAATTACCGTAGACTGATAATGAAGGTGTGACAGTGGTTTCAATTAAAGATATTGCTGAGGCATGCGGCGTTTCTACTGCTACCGTCAGCAAAGCACTGAATGACCGTGATGATGTGAATCCGGCGACAAAAGAACGTGTGCAGGAAACTGCCAAATTGTTAGGCTATTTGCCAAATGCAATGGCAAGAGCTTTAAAAACAAAAAAATCTTATAACATTGGCGTTCTTATGGTGGACAAGGCAGAAAGCGGTCTGAAACATCATTATTTTGCCTCAATTCTTGACAGCTTTAAAGTCGTCATGGAACGGAATGGGTATGACCTGACATTCATTAGCAATCAGATTGGCAGTCAAGCGTATTCTTATTATGAACATTGCCAGTACCGCAATGTGGATGGCGTGCTTGCAGCGTGTGTGGATTTCCGTACACCTGAAATGCAGACGCTCCTGAAGAGTGATTTGCCTGTTGTTTCGATTGACTATGTCTCTGAAAATGGCTGTGCAGTCGTTTCAGATAATGCACAGGGCATTCGGGATGCCGTTCAGTATGCACTGCAAAGAGGTCATAAAGAAATTGCTTACATCTATGGTGATGATTCGCAGGTAACAGATGTTCGTTGCGAAACCTTCCGGAAAGTACTGGAAGAATATCACTGTGAGTACAGAAATCAGTTCATTCGTCAGGGAAAATATTTGTCGCCTGAAATCGCCTACAGGCTGACACAGGAACTTTTGACGGATACCGAAGAAAGACCTAGTTGTATTTTATATCCAGATGACATTTGTGCAATTGCTGGTATGGCTGCAATTACAGATTGTCGTCTGAAAGCCGGAAAAGATATTTCTGTCATTGGTTATGATGGCAATCCAATATTGAGAATGCTCAGACCCAATTTGACAACAATTCGGCAGGATACAGATACAATGGGTGTGAAATCGGCAGAACTGATGCTGAAACTGCTCCGCAAAGAGCAACTCTCTCCTACAGAAAAAGTTACTTATTGCAAGGGCTTTCTTCTGGAGGGCGAAACGGTCGCACAGCTCTGATTTCAGGACGCTGTGGGAAAAATTATCCCGGCATATTATATTTCCAAAGAAGAGAAATATAATAGATATATCTTAAGGAGGAAAATACCAATGAGCAAATTAACAAGAACACTGGCACTGCTGGCATCTATTGCAGTTGTATCTTCTGCATTCGTAGCATGTGGCGGTAGCGAAACTTCAAGTACAGCAGCACCTTCTGCTGACAATTCCAGCAGCGAAGCAGATAGCAGCGCAGCAGACAGTAGCGCAGCAGACAGCAGCGCAGCAGACAGCAGCGCAGCTGATGATGCTGATGCAAGCAGCGCAGCTGATGACGGCGCAAGCGCAGGCGGCGCAGTAAATCTTCCTGATACAGATGACACTCTGACAATCGTATGCTGGACAGATGCTGACCTTGCTAACATGTTTGACCAGTTCGATGGCAATGCAGTATATCAGAACTGCGGAAGCAACGGTGCTGAAGCTTCTACACAGTATGCTACTTATCTGAACAGCGGCGATGACGTTGACCTGTTCGTTGCAGAAGCAGGCTGGATTCTGAACTACATCAACGATGACAGCATGTCTGCACCTCTGTCTGACCTCGGTTTCACAACTGATGATTACAAGGATGCATATCAGTACACTGTTGATATCGGTACAGACAACAATGGCGTTCTGAAGGCAGCTTCTTGGCAGGCAGCAGCTGGCGGTTATGCTTATAATACTGACCTCGCTAAACAGTATCTCGGTGTTGAAGATGCAGACGCTATGCAGGCTAAAATTTCTGACTGGGCTGGCTTTGAAAAGACTGCTGAAGAACTGAAGACCGCTTCTGAAGGCAAGGTAACAATGGCTGCTACTATCGGTGGTCTGTGGCAGGCATTCTCCACAGCTAAAAATGCTGCTTGGGTAAATGGTACTGCTATCCAGACAGATGTTGCTAAGGAATTCACTGATATGATTAAGGGCTATGTAGACAAGGGCTACATCAATCCGAAGGTTGAACAGTGGACAGCTGACTGGACAAACGTTGGTCTCCAGGGCGAAACACTTGGTTACTTCTATTCTACATGGTGCCTCGGTGAAGGTGCTCAGCTGGAACAGAACGGTGGTACAGCTGGTAACTGGAACATCGTAGTTGGTCCGCAGGAATTCTTCTGGGGCGGTTCTTGGCTCTGTGTATCCCCGAACTGCAACACTGCTACAGAAGCTGCTAAGTTTGTAAGACAGTTCACTGTTGATGCAACTTCCATGGAAGAATATGCTCTGTATTCCGGCGACTTCGTAAACAACAAGGTAGCTATGGACAAGATTGTTGCTGACGGTTCTAACTCTAATGCTCTGCTCGGTGGTCAGGACCAGTTCGCTGTACTGTCCAAGGTTGCTGACGGTATCAAGATGAGCGACTCCATCACAAAGTATGACCAGAATCTGAAGGATACCTTCCTGACAACTCTGAAGGATAATATTGATTCTGATGCAGATACAATTATTGAAGCCTTCAAGACTCAGGCACTGGCTGACAATCCTGACCTGACTGCTGAATAATTTAAGTTTCTGTAAAACGTTTTTAAAACAACATATACAGCCTGTGGGGGCAGAGTATGCCCTCATAGGCAGTATGTCGTATCTAATCATTATTATCGAGAGGTGAAAAGTAATGGCGTCTGCTGCTCAAAGCCGCATTAAATCCATTAGCTATGCCAAATACGGATATATGTTTATTGCACCTTTTTTCCTTGTGTATTGCTTTTTCCAGATTTGGCCGTTAATTTACACATTTATTCTGTCTTTCAAAGGCAACATGTCTAATAATACCCAGTGGGTAGGATTAGAAAACTATTCTACAATCCTGTTTGGACAGGGTTCTGCTGCCGGTGCTGCTGCAACACATGATGAATTCATTCATGCACTTGGCAATACATTTATTCTTTGGTTCGGTAACTTCATTCCGCAGATTCTTCTTTCTCTCCTGCTGGCTGTATGGTTCACCGATGCGAAAGTAAAACTCCCTGGCAAGGGCTTCTTTAAAATTGTTATGTACATGCCGAATATTATTACAGCTGCTTCTGTAGCCGCTCTGTATGTAAACCTGTTCGGTGACTCCAAGTATTATTTTGTCAATGCAACACTGATGAAGCTGGGTATGATTACAGACCCTGTGGAATTCGTTGCAGGGCCGACTGCTTCCAAAGTTATGGTTATGTTTATTCAGACATGGCTGTGGTTTGGTAACACAATGATTATGCTGATGTCTGGTATCATGGGTATCAGTCCTTCTCTGTTCGAGGCTGCTGACATTGACGGTGCAAACTCCACACAGCAGTTCTTTAAGATTACACTTCCTTTGCTTCAGCCCATCATGGTTTACACACTGGTTACTTCCATGATTGGTGGTCTCCAGATGTTCGACCTGCCTTATCTGTATCACAACGGTGCAAACTTCTCCAAGCAGCTTGAAACTGTTGCAGTTTACATCTACTACAACTTCAACAAGGGTACTGTAGAACAGGCGAACTATGGTTATGCCGGTGCAGCTTCTATCATTATCTTTGCGATTACAGCCGTCTTAGGTTCTATCACATTCTACATGAACCGTGATAAAGATGCTATCGCTAAGAAGAAGCAGCGCAAAAAGGCTGAAAAACAAATGAAAGCAAAGATGAAGCAAGGAGGAGGTCTGTCCTTATGAGTAATAAAAGTCAGTATGGTGAAGTGAAAGACGATTACCATAAGAAGATTATGGCGAAATCCATTGCCATTCTTGTTGTGTGTATTCTTCTGACATTGATTTGTTTAGTTCCGATTTATATTCTGATTGTCAATTCGACACATTCCAGTAATGACCTTGCACAGAATCCTTCCAGATTCTTCTTTGGTACACATCTGGGTGAAAACCTGAAAACACTTTCCAATACATTGCCGGAAGATGCCGGAAAAACTGCAAAGCGTGTTGCTGCACAGTATTCTTCTGCATTCAGTGTAGGCAAGGGATATTTGAACAGCTTGATTATTGCTGGTTTCTCCACACTGCTGACAGTGTTCTTCTCTGCAATGACAGCATATGGTCTGACAGTATATGATTTCAAATTAAGCGGAGCAGCTTATACATTTATCATTGGTGTTATGATGATTCCGGTACAGGTATCTTCTGCCGGTTTCGTAAGATTCATGTATTCTTTGAACTTGATTAACAGCTTTATTCCGCTGATTATTCCGGCAATTGCTGCGCCGGCGGTTATCTTCTTCATGGTATCGTATATGAAGTCGAGTTTCCCGCTGGAAATTGTAGAAGCTGCCCGAATTGACGGTTGTACAGAATTCCGTACATTTGTAACCATTGCAATCCCGATGATGAAGCCTGCGATTGCAGTACAGGCAATCTTTGCATTCGTTGCAAACTGGAACAACTACTATACACAGAACATGATTCTGAAAAATGAAAACTATGCAACTGTGCCGATTATGGTATCTAAAGTATTAGCATTCGACAAGAACATTGATAACGGTGTAAACTATCTGTGTATTACACTGTCTATTCTGCCGATTGTAATTGTATACTTTATTCTGTCCAAGTTCATCATTGCTGGTGTAGCATTGGGTGGCGTTAAGGAATAATTTTTACAAGAAATTATTTCCGAACATTGCAAAACATTTAAAAATTTACCGCCTGTCATATTTGGCAGGCGGTTTTTTTATGCATTAAATTAAAGACATTTGATTTGCATCTTCAAGATTTTTACCAGCTTTACCGATAGCAGGAATATTTTGCACACGATATTTTTCAAGCTGGGGAATTCTTTCAAGAGAGGGAATTTCAGCGGAAAGGAGATGCTGTTTTGAACGGAGTGTCATGACTTGAATGCCTTGTGAACTTCTGGTAGATTTTTCTGTGATAAGTTCTGTATGAATGAGAACGGCTTTATTGGCATCAGAGCGAAGCAGGATATCTGTATCTTCTTCTAGGAAAAGCATAGTCAGAACGGGGGATTTATCAGAAAAGGCAGCAGTGAGTTTTTTACGGTTAGTTTTAGTCATGTAAGCGGAAAGCGGAATTTTAGAAATTTTCCCGTTCTCGAAAATAAAGAGAAGTTTGCCATGATAGTCAATAGTAGGTGTCATGCCAATGATTTTTTCATCTTCTTCAAAGCCAAGCCGGACAGGAATATATTCGCCTAACAGGCTGGCTTTTCCATCTTCAAAGGCACTTGCACGGATTTTATAGACCTGAGCTTTATTGGTGAAGAATAATAATTCTGTTTTATTGGTAGCTTCTGACTGCTGAATAATGCAGTCTCCTTCTTTGACTTTCTGTTCACCGCTCATACGCAGGGAAAGGGGAGTAATTTTTTTGAAATAGCCTTCCTGTGACAGGAACAAATGAACAGGATAATCAGGGGTATCATCTTCTACAGGCAGTTCATCGGCTTCTGTAGCGTAGTAGAATAATGTTTTACGGGGCTGACCGTATTTTTTAGCAGTATCTTTTAATTCTTTGATAATGATTTTCTGAATGCGTTCAGGATTGGAGAGAATGTCTTCCATATCGGAAATTTCTTCTTTGAGCTTATCGACATCAGAAATTTTGTTTAAGATATATTCTCTGTTGAGGTGACGGAGTTTAATTTCAGCGACATATTCAGCCTGAATTTCATCAAGTGTAAAGCCGTTGATTAAGTTTGCGATAACCTGAGATTCTTTTGGAGTTTCTCTGATGATGGAAATTGCTTTATCAATATCGAGAAGAATTTTTTTCAGTCCAAGAAGCAAGTGCAATTTTTCTTTTTTCTTGTTCAAATCGAAGCAGATACGGCGTTTGACGCATTCATGGCGGAAAGCCGTCCATTCTTCCAGAATTTCACGGATACCCATGACTTTAGGGGTGTTGCCGATTAAGATATTAAAATTACAGCCGAAACTGTCTTGCAGAGGGGTAAGCCGGAATAATTTTTGCATCAGTTTTTCGGGGTCAGTATTTCGTTTAATATCGATTGCTAAGCGGAAGCCGTTGACATCAATTTCGTCACGGGCATAAGTAATTTCACGAAGTTTTCCGGCTTTGCTGAGTTCAGTAATTTTATCTTTAATTGCTTCCAGAGTTGTTGTATAGGGGATTTCAGTAATTTCGATACATCCGGCGGATTTGTCGTAATTCCATTTAGAACGGAGTTTTAAGCTTCCTCTGCCGGTTTCGTAGACTTTGCGGAGTTCTTCCTCATCATAGAGTAAAAAGCCCCCGCCGGGGAAGTCAGGACCTTTGAGCGTGGAAAGAATGTCATGTTCTGGATTTTTGATTAAAGCAATGCAGGTTTCACAGAGTTCTGTCAAATTAAACGGACAAATATTGCTCGCCATAGAAACGGCAATTCCCATATTGGCATTGACCAGAATTGAAGGGAAAGTTGCAGGCAACAGGGAAGGTTCTAGCATAGTATTATCATAATTCGGGATAAAATCTACAGTTTCCTTGTCAATTTCGCTGAAAAGTGCTTCACAGATAGGTGCAAGGCGGACTTCCGTATAACGGGAAGCAGCAAAGGCCATGTCTCTGGAGTAATGCTTTCCGAAATTGCCTTTAGAATCGACATAAGGGTGTAATAAGCATTCATTGGCACGGGTCAGACGAACCATTGTTTCATAAATTGCTTGGTCGCCGTGAGGGTTTAAGCGCATGGTTTGACCGACAACATTAGCAGATTTTGTTCTTGTGCCATTCAGGAGACCCATTTTGTACATAGTATATAATAATTTTCTATGAGAAGGTTTAAAGCCGTCAATTTCAGGTAAAGCTCTGGAAATGATGACACTCATAGCATAAGGGAGATAATTTTTTTCAAGTGTATCTGTAATTTCTTCTTCCTGAGTAATGCCGGCATTTTCAAACCATGCATCCAGCATTGGCTTTGGTTTTGGGGAGGGGGTATTTTTTTTTCTAGGCATGAGATAATCCCTTTCTTTCATCATAATTTTGTGACTTTATTATCTTAACATATTTGCATGGATTTGTCAAGAATGAAATTTTAGTCTCTTCTGAAAATATCACGAGTATAAACTTTTTCCCGCACATCATCCAGACAGGTGTCATATCTGTTTGCAATGATGATATCACTTTGAAGTTTAAATTTTTCGAGATGATTTACAATCTGACTGTTGAAGAATGTGGTATCATGTTTTAGTGAAGGTTCATAAATAATCACATTTGCGCCTTTTGCTTTCAGGCGTTTCATGACACCCTGCACACTGCTTTGGCGGAAGTTATCAGAATTAGATTTCATAGTTAAGCGATAAACACCGATTGTGACAGATTTTTTGTCATAAGTGTAATAGCCGGCAAGGTGCAGAATTCTGTCAGCAATGAAATCTTTTCGGGTACGGTTTGCCTGAACGATAGCTTCAATTAAATTTTCCGGAACATCCTGATAATTTGCAAAAAGCTGTTTGGTATCTTTTGGAAGGCAGTAACCACCATAGCCAAAAGAAGGGTTATTATAATGCATACCGATACGGGGGTCAAGACAGACTCCCTGAATAATTTGTTGTGTATTCAAACCTTTCATTTCAGCGTAAGTATCTAATTCATTAAAATAAGAGATACGCAGAGCCAGATAGGTATTAGCGAACAGTTTCACAGCTTCCGCCTCAGTGAAGCCCATGAATAGTGTTTCAATCTGTTCTTTTAATGCGCCTTCCTGAAGGAGAGCAGCAAATTCTTTTGCAGCATTTACAAGAAAAGGGTTTTGCATATCCGTGCCGATAATGATACGACTAGGGTAAAGATTATCATACAAGGCTTTGCTTTCACGCAGGAATTCAGGACTAAAAAGAATATTTTGCAGGCTTGTTTTTTGGCGGAGAGATTCTGTATAGCCAACCGGTACAGTAGATTTAATCACAATGACTGCATCAGGCTGATACTGCATGACTTGTTGTATGACAGATTCTACAGCAGAAGTATCGAAATAATTTTTTTCGCTGTTGTAATTTGTCGGGGTGGCAATAATCACAAAATCGGCATTTGCATAAGCAAGTTCTGCATTAAGGGTTGCTGTTAAATGCAAATCTTTCTGTGAAAGATAGTTTTGAATATATTCGTCTTGAACTGGTGATTTTTTTTGATTGATAAGTTCAATTTTTTGAGGAATGATATCTGTCGCATAGACAGTATGATGCTGTGCCAGCAGGACAGCCATACTTAACCCGACATAGCCCGTACCAGCAACAGCAATTTTATATATTTTTTTCATAAGTCCTCCTGATTAGCCGTAGATATAGTAATGCAGGACAAGAGCGGTTAAGCCGTGATAACTTGCCTTACCTTCCGGAACACCGTTTAATTTAAGAGAAGTGTCCATTACAGTGTCAGCCACTTCTGAAACGATAGCCGTTGGAATGACTTCTTCATGGCGGTGTGTCTGATAATATTCTTCTGGGACAAAGCTGTGCATGTCCCGTATCACGTCAGGAGAAAGCATGTCTGTAATACGTGCATATTCAGCCCATGCAGCGGCATCATCTCCAAAGTCAAGCTCCAGCCAGCTCAGGACATTAACATAACCACTGTAAATAAAATCAGGGTTTTGGCTGGTCAGACAGGCACGGAATGCGAAATAACCTGCTTCATCTTCAAAGATATTGCCTTTGAGGTGCGTGAATTCATGGCAAAGCGTGTCCGGAAGATTGACTTGATAGACAACAGGGTTATAATTCGCTTCCATGGAGAATGGAAAATAAATTCCAAGCAGTCTTTGCTGTGTGAAGAAATAGGCATGTGAAATAGGTTTTGCATCAGGATAAACGCCTTTATACTGGGGATATTCTTCTGAAAGCCGTCTCATGCAGTTTTTAGCTTCCAGCATATAGTCCTTATCATGGGAAATTATGAAATGACCGTCTTTATCACGGGCAATTTGTTCAGAGGCTTCATTTGCACTTGTTACAAGAAGTTCATAAACTTGCAGTACTTCAGCGTTTTGAAATTCTGTTTGTTGTAATTCTTGGCTTAAATGTGAGCCTTGATATAAAATAAAAAATCGAAATGTCAGAACGAAAAACAGCCATGTCAGAAGGAATCCGTAAAATTTACCATAAAAGTTTGCAATTTTTTTTCTTCTTTTTTTAGCGAATATCATCAGAAAAATAAAGCTTAGGATTCCGGCAGCGACAAGGACGATTCCGGCAATAATCATATATTCGCCTATGGAACATTTAAACAGTCCGGAAAGACTGCTCCAGAAATCTGAAATGACTGGAAAAATCCATTCAATATAGAAATCTACTGCCGGTGTCAGAAATCTGGAAAGCAGATTGATTAAAATTAAAAATATCCAGATATAGCACATAATTCTGGTAGAGGGTGAACAATTGGAAAGGAATTTTTTACGCATTTTCATCACTTTCTTTCTTATCAGGATTTGTATAATCCTTGAAGCAGATATTCATATCTACTTCGCCTTTGATGCCGGGAACTGTACCAGATGAGCTGTACTGCCAGATTTGGTAATTATAATAATAAGTTGCAGAGCTGTTATATTCTGCAAGCCAGAAATCATAATCTGTCAGTTTGGAAAGATAGAGATTCAGCAGGGAAGTATTTTTATTCTGGTAAATCATAGGAAGATAGCCCGCCTGTTTAATGCGTTCACAAAAAGTGATACTGCATTTTGTGAGCATTTTTGGGGAGATATCATCTGTACGGGCGGTATCTGTTGTAACGAATTCCCAGTCATAAACAATAGGGTAAGTAATTTTTGTATCTCCGACAGCAGAAAGTACAAATTCTGCTTCTTCCAGAGCTTCCTGAGGGGTGATGGCCTGTGAATAGAAATACAGTCCGATGTCAATGTCGTTTTCCAATGCGCCTTGTATATTACGTTCAAGGTAGGCATCAGAAACGATTTTGCCTTCACTGTAGCCTCTGTAGCCGACACGGAGAAAGGCGAATTCCACACCAGCTTTTTTCACAGTAGCCCAGTCAATTTCTCCGTCATGTTCTGAAACGTCAATGCCGAATTTAGAGACAATTTTATTATTTTCAGTATAATAAGTCAGATTATTTCTGGTGACGAACTGGTCAGGGTGGTATTGACAGGCTGGAACATCGGCTAATACAGGTACCCAGCTTTTACCGGTTTTAGGGTCGTGAATATAAATTTTTTCTGAGGTTGTCTCGAAAATTTCTTCCTCTTCTGAGAAAGTTTGTTCAGAGGGGATTTCATTCACATCAAGAGAAGTCTGGATTTTATTAGAATGTACTTTTTTTACCAGAAACACAACAGCAAGTATGAAAACTAGTATCAATATCAGAATAGATTGTAAAATTGTGATAGTTTTTAATTTCTTCATAGTCAGAACCTTTCTTTAAAATTTCTTACTTATATAATAGCATAAAATTCGATATCTGTAAAGCGATTTCATAATTTTTTCATATTACAATATATGTTATAGAAGAAAAAAATATCCCCTGCCGAAACAGGGGAGAAAGCTTAACGCCAGAAACAGAACAGCCTGTCAATAAGATAAGCCATATCAGGTGCATCATAATGGGCATCTGTATAACGGAATGCAGCATCAAAGATTTGTACACCACTGATGATGAATGTCCATACAAATGAACCGCAGAAGAATAATTTAACCAGTTCTTTTTTTGTTTCGTCTTTTAAACAGAGATACAGGAAGAAAATCACAGCATATGCGCCGAGTATCATCTGCCATGCGATATCACTCATATATCTTGCAGCGTAACCGCTTTCCCATACAGAAGCAACAATGCCGACAGGAATCAGAATACAGGGTACACCGATTGTAATACTGGTAATTATTTTTGTTTTCCAGTCAGGGAGTTTTTTCAGTGCTTTTCCTGAAAGCAGATATGCTGACAAAGGCGGCATTAACCAGAATAAACCAGATGTATTTGCTGTGGAAAGGTCATGATAGAAAAATCCGTTGACTTGCATATCCTGATATTCTGTGTGAATTTGCGGATAGGAAGTCTGAAATACTGGTGCATTGAACAGATAATTATAAATTGCAATCCATGAAAGTGACGGGTGAAATTGTGTTTTTGTAAAGTTATTGATAGTCAGGGAATACTGTATACCAAATTCAAACGGTGAGCCAAATCTTGCATAGTTATACCACATTTGCACTGCACCAAGTGTCCCCATTGGAATGAATGCACATAACAGATAGAAAATACTTCTCTTATTCCACAGTTTCGGTGTTTCTTCTTTGGATTTGACAGAAGAACGCTTCACAGCAAACAGCAGAACCGCTCCTGCAAAAATACAGTAAAGTACTAAAGTTGGCCGGCTTAATACTGCAATCGCCATAAATAACGAACAAAAACAGGTTCTTGGCAGAGAGATAACACCGTCTCCCAGAATGTTCGCTGAAATTAAGAAGTAAATTCCCCATGTCATAAAGGCGAATCCAGAAGCCATTGCTACTTCATAGAAATCAGTACGGGCAATGCTGAACCAGATACCACAGTTTAAAAATAACATAGGCATTGCTGTTAAGTAAAGCCCTGCTGGTATGCGTGAAAACCATTTCCGGATAAGTTCTATGATGACAAATGCAAGCCCTGTAAAACCAATGATTGAAAAAATTAACACAGCTAATTCATTCGGACAATATTTATCTGTAAGCTGGTGAAATGGCAGAAATAATAAAATAACTGGTGCGATGCCGTAATAAGAATAATATTTTCCGTTATAAAATACATGGTCCCAGCGGGCTTCAATATGATGTTCTCTGTTGTAACGGTCATAGGGATTGTCTAATTCTAAAAGTTCCTGTGGGGGTTCTTCGTCTAAATAAACATGACCATGTTCAAAGGCTTCAACCAGTTCTTTAGAAACCTGATTTCCAAGTTCCGCTTCAATTTTTTCTCCCCATGTGTCTGTAGGGAGTTTGTGTGTCGTTACCCAGAAAGTCAGAATACAGCAGAAAACAGCTACAATAGCTGTACAAATTCTGCATAATGGTTCCGTATCATGAAAGGATTTCGCCAAAACAGAACTATGCAGTACTGCATAAATGAGCGTGCTGACCAGTATCAGAAATAAAAACCGGATATAATAAATTTCAAACGGAATGACCGCATTTAAGGTCATATTATGAATTTCAATCGTGCCGGCAGCAATGCTTTTGAATTTAATTCGCATATCTTTGACATTTCCGGAAAGGTCAAGTGTCATGTAATTGGAAGTACCACGTTTTGCAACGATTTTATCTTTTCCGATGTCATAACGGTACATATAAGCATAGCTTTCGTCTTTTGCATCTGCGACAAAAGTAGCAACACCGCCGGGGTCGGAAAATGTAACTGTTGCAGAAACAGTTCTGACAGGAATATTGATATTTTCAAATGTCAGAACCATTTCGGAATTGTCAGGACTGATGGCATGTTTTTGCTTATTTAAAGAAGTGCCTTCTGATTCAATTAAAGCATCTGACGGAAAAAGAATCCGTTCTTCATATCCACCGAAAAATACACGATATGTCGGAAGATTAAAAAGTGTCAGTTCCAGAACAGAAGCAACCGCAACCGCTTTTAACGCAAAACACGCACAACGGCTATGTTTCTTCTGAAAAATGGAAAAAAACAGAAGTGCCAGAAGCGATACAATTCCCATAAACAGAAATACGCCCCAATAGGAAAATAAATTCACAAGTTCAGAAGTTCCCATAAAGACATGCCAGCAGGTAATGCCGGTACTGATGGACTTTAAAGGAATGTTTCTGATTTTTTTATTTGCATTGTCTGCTTTGGTCATATACCAGAGAAGTCCTAAATTGACTATCATCAAAACAAATGTAAATATAAAAAATAATTTCATAATTTTCTTTCTCCCAGAAAAATATTCCGGTTTTTCAGAACCGGAATATTCAAATACAGAAGCTTAATAGTTGATAACGCTTAACAGGACACCAGCAGCAACTGCTGAACCGATAACACCAGCTACATTAGGTCCCATAGCGTGCATCAGCAGGAAGTTTGTCGGGTCAGCCTTTGCACCCTCCTGCTGAGAAATTCTTGCTGCCATTGGTACAGCAGATACACCAGCTGAACCAATTAACGGATTGACTTTACCGCCACTAATCCAGTTCATCAGCTTGGCAAGACCTAAACCACAGGCTGTGCCTAAACTAAATGCAATAACACCGAGAATTAACACTTTGAGGAAGTCCCAGTTTGCAACATTGGAAGCAGTACAGGTTGCGCCTACAGATACACCTAAGAAAATAGTAACAATATTCATTAAAGCGTTTTGTGCAGTATCGACTAAACGGCCTGCAACGCCGGATTCTTTCAGGATATTGCCGAACATCAGCATTCCGACCAGAGAAGCCGCAGAAGGAACTAACATTGCTACAATTAAAGTAACTACTACAGGAAAAACAATTTTTTCAGTTTTAGAAGGTGTGCGGAGTTGAGGCATTTTAATTTTGCGTTCTTTTTCAGTGGTTAATGCTCTCATAATCGGGGGCTGAATAACAGGAACTAATGCCATATAAGTATAAGCTGCCAGTGCAATTGTACCAGTATTTAAATTAGACTGTGCGCCGTCCAGCAGTTTGCTGGATACGTAAATGGAAGTAGGGCCGTCTGCACCGCCGATAATCGCAATAGAACCGCATTCCGCAGCACTCATGCCCATATAGCCGGCTGCTAAGAATGTGAAGAAAATACCGCCTTGTGCAGCTGCACCTAACAGGAAGCTTTTCGGATTTGCAATCAATGGGCCGAAGTCTGTCATTGTGCCAATGCCTAAGAATATCAGACAGGGATAAATTTGCAGCTTTACACCTAGGTACAGCTTATCTAAAAGTCCACCGTCATGTAAAACTTTCCAGAGCCATTCAACACTTTGTGGTTCGTTCCAGTAAGCGGCATGAAATATCATGTCTTCCGGAAGGACAGCAGGCAGATTGGATAAAAACATACCAAATGAAATTGGCAGAAGCAAAAGTGGTTCAAATCCTTTGACAATTGCCAGATACATGAATACAAATGAAATCAGCATCATGACTAATTTCAGGGGTTCAGCAGCAAGTCCGGCAAGACCGCTTGTTTCCCAGAGACCGCCAAGAATACTTTGTAAAATGTCCATGAAGTAAAACTCTCCTTTTCTTTAAAATCAGAACGGATTGACGTTTTGTCTGCGTCCGTCCATTGCCCATGCGGAACGACCACTAAAGCCGTTATTTCTCTGAGATTTGGCAACAGATTTAATTCTGTAAGTTTTGCCGTCCTGTTCGCTCATCATAGCAACGACAGCCGAAATGACAGCAATCACTTCTTCCTCATCTTCAGCCGGAGCAGCAGACACAGCCGGAGCAGGAGCTGCTTTTTTTACCGGAGCAGGGGCAGGCTTTGCAGGAGCAGGAGCTTTTTTAGCCGGAGCGGCTTGTTTGGCTTTCTGCTTTGCAGCGGATTCTTTCGCCTTCTGGTTTTTGTTAAGCTGGTCGAATATTTTACCAAACAGGAAAATAACGACAACCAGAATGGCAAGCGCAGCAATGACCGTACCTAAGCCGACAAGCGTTACGCCCCATTTTTCGGAGTTGTCCAAAGGGCGTTTGTCAGCGTCAATGCCGCCGGCAAGCAGGATGAGGTGATTTGCCAGTAATAAGGGATGCATAATTTTGGTTCACTCTCCATTTCTTAAAATTTCAGCATATGTAATTATTATACTATACTTTTACATGTTTTGCAAGCGTTTTTTGAAAAAATTTCTCTATTGACAGAAACTGCTGAAATGTTGTATAATGAGTATAGGAATTTTTGTCAGAAAGGGAAGATTTTGCACATGGAAGCAACAGAAGAAACGGTTTTAGAAATCGGGGAAGTCATTTCCGGAGAAGCGGAGCATGTAAGTTCAGTATTTACAGATTTATGGGATTATGTGAAAGGAATTCTGCCATCTTTAGGGTCAGCAGTATTGGTATTTATATTAGGCATTGTATTATCCAAATTTTTGCTGAAAATATTGAAACGGACTTTAGAAAAAAGCAAGCTGGATAAGACGGCTTCAGGTTTTTTGCACTCACTGATAAGGGTTGTATTATATATTTTAGTAACAGTAATCGTACTTTCTGTTTTAAATGTGCCGATGACTTCTATTATTACAGTGATTGGAACGATTGGCTTAACAGTAGGGCTTGCTTTGCAGGATAGTTTGTCCAATGTGGCAGGAGGATTTTTAATTTTATTTTCCAAGCCTTTAAAAGTGGGAGATTTTGTGGAATATGCAGGCATTACCGGAACAGTGGAAGTAATTGGCATTTTACAGACGAAACTGAAAAAATTAGATGGTACAACAGTATTTATTCCAAACAGCAAAATTTCAGATGCAGTAATTTTAAATTATTCCGAAGACCCGAAACGCAGATTAGATTTACATTTTGGAATTGGCTATGACGCTGATTCTGAACTTGCGAAAAAATTGATTACAGAAATTATTATGCAGCATCCGGCAGTACTTCATGAAAAGCCTTTTACGGTCAGAATCGGAGAATTAGGGGATAATGCAGTAATAATTCATACGCTTGTATGGACAATGCATAAAGATTACTGGAATTTATATTATGATTTGCATGAACAGGTGAAACAAGTTTTTGATGAAAATAAAATTAGTATTCCCTATCCGCAAAGAGATATTCATATTATTCAAAATAAGGAGGAAAAAACATTATGAGTGAATACAAACACATGTCAGATGATTATCTGAGAAAAACTTATGTTCCCGATGTCTATCAGGAAAGTATCTTTTCCGTAGATTTTGACCTTTTAAGAAAACATGGCGTGAAAGTGCTTTCTTTTGACATTGACGGAACGATTGCCAAACTGCATGACCATCACCCGCCGAAAGAAATCGTTTCTTTGTTCGCAACACTGAAAAACAAAGGATTTGAAATCTATCTGCTTACAAATAACCATTCTGACAGCCGTGCAGAAAAATTCAGTGAGCGTCTTGGTGTGGACTGCATTTATCATGCACATAAGCCTTGTATTGACGGGCTGGAAGAAATCAGAAACAGATATTTCCAGAAATATCATACCACTTTGCCGAAAGATAAAATGGCACATGTTGGGAACAGCATTGTCAGTGATGTAGCAGTCGGAAATACATTCGGAACAATGACAGTGCTTGTCCGTCATATGGGGACTGGAAGCAAAATTATAGCAAATGACGGCAGACGGCTTCGCCATGAACTGAAAGACCGTGGTATCTGGCGGAAACATCATAAATATGAAGATGATGACCAGTATTATCAGCTTGGTGAAATACCACACTATAAAAGATAAGAGAGAAAAAACCGTCCGCATAAAAACGGACGGTTTTTGATTTTTAAGTGATTAAGCCATACCAGCGGTGATGATTGCCATCTTGTAAACTTCGTCAGCGTCACAGCCTCTGGAAAGGTCATTGATAGGTGCATTCAAACCCTGTAAAATAGGTCCGTATGCTGCAAAACCGCCTAATCTCTGAGCGATTTTATAGCCAATGTTGCCGGCTTCGATTAACGGGAAAATGAAAGTATTTGCCTGACCAGCAACTTTAGAATCAGGACACTTTACAGCAGCAACTTCTTCGGAAACAGCTGCATCAAACTGGAATTCACCGTCAATGGTCAGTTCAGGGTCAATTTTTCTAGCTTCAATAACAGCATCATGGCTTAACTGAACTGTACCGCCCTTGCCTGAGCCGTATGTGGAAAAGCTTAATACAGCAACTTTCGGGTCAATGCCGAAATAAGAAGCAGTTTTCGCTGTTTCAACAGCGACTTCTGCTAACTGCTGTGCAGCGGTTAATACAACATTGCCTTCTTTGTCGAGTCTGTCAGAATAGCCTAAATTGATAGCGCAGTCACCCATAGCAATTTTTTCTTCCACGCCGTCCACCTGACGGAACAGAATAAAGGAAGAGCTTACCAAATTAGAGCCTTTTTTGGTCTTTACAATCTGTAAAGCCGGTCTGACGGTATCTGCTGTGGAGTAAGTAGCACCACCAAGAAGCGCATCTGCTTTTTCCATTTTTACGAGCATTGTACCGAAATAGTTAGATTTCTGAAGAGCGGTTCTGCATTCTTCTTCTGTCATTTTGCCCTTGCGGAGTTCAGCCATTTTGGAGACCATAGCGTCCATTTCAGGGTAGGTGAGGGGGTCAAGAATTTCAGCTTTTTCGATATTGAAGCCATTTTCAGCAGCAGCTTTCTTCACATCATCAGGATTGCCGCAGAGAATCACATCCATTAAATCTTCTGCTAAAAGTCTGGACGCAGCGGAAAGAATTCTGGCATCTGTACCTTCTGTGAATACGATTTTTTTTCTGCTTGCTTTGAGGTTTTCAAGCAGTTTGTCAAACATTGCCATTGGGAAAACATCCTTTCAAATTAAATTTGAGATAAAATCATCTCTGATTTAATTCAAGTATAGCACATTTTGCCGGATTTGTCAAGCAAAGCATGTTAAAATTTGTGTAAAACTTCTTATTTTTTGAATTTCAGAAAAAAATTATTGTTTTTCGATAAAAAAGTCTTGACAAATGATAATTCCTGTGCTATAATATAAAAAAATTCAGAAAGGATGAAAGCTTCCCATGTGGACACAGGATAAATCTTTAAACCTGTCGATTTTATTAGTGAAAGTATTAAGTGCTTTAATTATTGTTTTAGCGTTATGTGTGCCGGTGATGGTGGAGTGGTATGACATTGCCTCTCCTGATAAAAATGGACTATTGCAGGGTTCTGTTGTCATTCCTTTAAGTATTTGTTTATATCTTACAGCAATATGCGGAGAAGTTTGTTTATATCATTTAGGGAAGCTTTTGAAAAATATTAAAAATGATATTGTGTTTAAACCTGAAAATTGTCAGCATTTAAGATATATTTCATGGTGTTGTATTTTAGTAGCGATACCGTTTGGAATTTTCGGATTCTGGAGGTCTTTAGGATTTTTAGTAGCATTTGCAGCTGGATTTTTCGGTTTAATACTTAGAGTGCTGAAAAATGTGTTTGTTCGGGCTGTAGAGCTTCAGGAAGAAAATGATTATACAATCTGATTGGAGGAGATAGTTGATTATGCCGATTATTGTGAATTTAGATGTCATGATGGCAAAACGGAAAATCTCGTCCGGAGACTTGGCGAAAAAAATAGATATTACACCAGCGAATCTTTCTATTTTAAAGACTGGTAAAGCAAAAGCAATTCGCTTTTCCACGCTGGAAAAACTTTGTGAAGTGCTGGAATGTCAGCCGGCAGATATTTTAGAATTTCGGAAGGAGAATTCCAATGCAGACGAAATCTGAAAGAAAGTATTATTTGATATTATCAGCAGTTTTATTTCTGATTGAATTTCTAATAGCCACTGTTTTCAAAAATCTGCATTGGTTAAGGGATTATGGCGGAGATGTGCTGATTATTCCGTTAATTTACTGTTTGGTCAGAATTTTTGTAAAAGCACTGCCGAAGCTGATGCCGTTTCTCATGTGTTGTGTAGGGTTTATCTTTGAAATTGCACAGTACTTTCACATCTGTGATATACTTGGATTTGAAAAGGACAGTGTCATGAGAATTATTATTGGAACGAGATTCACATGGACGGATATTTTCTGTTATATCGCCGGAATGCTGATGATTTACGCAGGAATTTATCTTAAGAAGAATTTAAGCTTTAAAAATAAAAATACTAAGCCTATTATGCATATCTGAAAGGAGTTTTTTACCATGAGCAAAGTATTTTTCTCAGCAATGATGTTTGCTATGTTATGTACTGGAAATCTTTCTCCTGAAAATTTGACAAATACAGGACATTTAAAAGAGTTTAATTCTCATACAGTTGCACAGTATCAGATATTAAGCCAGAATGTCAATGCTGATTTGCAGGATAATTTCGATGACGATGACGAAGAAGCAGAGGAGGCATTATCATGAATGAACCGAATAATTATCAGAATTTATATTCTGCTGAGGGGCAAAGCGTTCTCAATACACCGGAACAAAGTATTTTAAATACACCTGTAGAGAAAATTTTCACACAGCCCAAAGAAGAAGTCGTATATACAAAGACTGAACAAATTTGTGCATTTTTAGCAATGTTAGCAGGTTTTTTGTTTATCAGGTATACACTGCATCATGAAGCAGGCATTTTCACAACATTGTTTTTCTGGCTGTTGATTACAACAGAAGTGCTTTTTGTGAAGAAATCCGGAAAGGCTTTCACAAAGTCTGAAAAATTTGTGATTGGAAGTATGTATTTCTTTTCCTGTGCGTATTTCATAACAGCAAATGCAACAATGAGAGTATTAACGACTATTTTTTTAATACTGGACAGTGGAATTTTCCTGTTAGGGGTCAGCAGTACACTGGATACTGTACTTCGGTTTTTGCCGGAAGCCTTACCGCTTTCAGCGTTAGCAATGCCATTGTCAGAGTATGGAAGATGCTTTGAAGCTGTAAAAACTTCCAAAGGAAATACAGCTTGGAAAAATGCAGGCTATATTTTAGGCGGTCTGTTAATTGCTTTGCCCTTAACCTGTATTGTTGCAAGCCTGTTATGTCAGGCAGATGCAAATATGTCTGCTTTACTGGGAAACTTTTTGAAAATTCCGCCGGAAGAGCTTTTAATTTTAGTACCTGAAATATTATTTGGCATTTTAATAGGCTGTGGCATTTTCAGCAGTATGTACAGTGCCACACATCAGAAAATTTTACTGAATGCAGAGTCTTGTGAAGCCAAAGCAGAAAAATTCCGTTTCATTCCGAATTTAATGCTTTATGCAGCAGTTACACCGATATGCATATTATATATTTTATATGCAATTTCACAAATTAACTATTTTATGGGCGGATTCATGGGTGTTTTAGCAGAGGGGTACACTTATGCAGAATATGCAAGAAAGGGTTTTTTTGAGTTATGCGGAGTATGTTGTATTAACTTAGCCGTCATTGCAGCAATTGGATTTTTCGCCAGAATGACTGGTTCTGTGAAGCCGTTAATGCTGAAAATTTACAGTATTTTTCTATGTTTCTGTTCTTTATTCTTAGCAGGTACAGCCATTGCGAAAATGTTCCTGTATATTAAATATTACGGCATGACCAGAATGAGAATTTACACAACGTGGTTTATGTTCCTGTTAGTGATTGGCTTTTTCGTGCTGATAATCAGACAGTTTCAATATTCTTTAAATATCGGCAAAGTTGCGTATATTGTTTTTACAGTGATGTTTGCGCTGTTAGTGTTCTCCCGTCCTGATGAGTGGATGACCAGATATAATGCAAATCAGTATCTTTCCGGAAATCTGAAAGAATTTGATGATGATGTCATTTGTCATATGAGTGAAGATGCATGGGCTGGGCTGTCATTTTATGATAATAATGCACTTCAGAAATTATTTGATAGTGCAATGTCATCAGAAGAAATTATGCAGAAGGAAAAGAAATCTGTTCAGGACGATTTCTATAAAAGTTTAAATCTTTCCGCATGGGAGCTTATATACAATGTCAAATAAATTTATTTACGCTGATGATAATAAAAAATATCACTCTCTCTTCTATTATAATAAACACAGATTCGGAGGCAGGATTTATAAAGCCGTCTTAAACGGCGGTTTTACCTGCCCGAATCTGGACGGTACAAAGGGCTTTCAAGGCTGTGCCTTTTGTGACGGGGGAAGCGGAGCATTTACAAAGGCTTTGCCTTTACAGGAGCAGTTAAGCCTTGAATTAGCCAGAATTAAAAAACAAAATCCTGATGCAAAGGCAATTGCTTATTTTCAGGTACATACAAATACTTATGCACCAGTAGACTATTTAAAAAATCTTTTTGAACAGGCGATAAATTTTCCGGATATTATCGGCTTGTCAATAGGGACAAGACCGGACTGCTTGCCGGAAGAAGTGCTTGCTTATTTAGCAGACTTAAATCAAAGAACTTATTTAACAGTAGAATTAGGAGTGCAGACCGTTCACGACAAAACAGCGGAAGCTTTTGGAAGAGGATATTCTTTTTCTGAATTTCTGGAAAGTTATCAAAAATTGCAAAATTTACATATCCGGACATGTCTGCACATCATTAACGGCTTGCAAGGGGAAGGCTTTGAAGAAATGCTTGAAACGGCTCAGAAATTAGGAGCATTAAAACCTCAGGCAGTGAAAATTCAGCTTTTGCATATTTTGAAAGATACCCGCTATGCAGAATTATATCAGTCCGGAAATTATATCCCTATGAATCAGGAAAACTATATTTTTACAGTTGTCAGACAGCTGGAATATATTCCGCCGGAAACGGTCATTGAACGTTTAACCGGAGACGGCGAAAAAGCCAAATTATTAGCTCCCTTGTGGAGTATGAATAAAATTAAAACCCTCGGCGGAATTGACAAAAAACAAGCAGAGTTAAATTCTTGGCAGGGGAAAGAAATTGCGGATAGATTATCTGCTCAGATGTGAAAATTTCTGTTATTGCTCAAAGGTATCAAAAAACCGCTTGAAACGTGTCAAGCGGTTTTTGATGTCATTTCAGCATCTACGGAATAAAGCGGTACATCATTATTTTTGTCTTTGGACGGTTTGGAAGAATTAGGCATTGGAAACATCATGCTAATCGGAACAGCAAATGTCAAAAGTATTGTAACTGCCAGAACAAAAGCAAGAATTCTCTTGCGTTGTTTTCGTTTTCTGACAAGTTCAGCAAGTTTTTCACGAGATTCAAAAATTTCTTCTTTCATTCCGGACACCCTTTCTTAAAATAAATATAATTTCATGAAATATAAAATCAGCATATGCACGGGATAAAACGCATAAAAGACATATTTCCAGAACTTGCCTTTAATAAAGCCTCTTTCGTGATGATACAGATTGATGGGAAGAAAAGCACACATGACACCAATTGTGTAAGGAATTGTATTAGACAAAAAACAAGTGGAAATAAATGCTTGTGGAATTTTCTTTTCTCTAAGCAGATACAACACAAAAATAAACCCAATCCCTTTCAAGCCGTAATCTGCATTCAAAAGTATTCCTGCCCAAAAAATTCCTGAAAAACAAAGCAATTGTTTTTTGAAATCCTGCTGATAGGTTTCATAAATTATCATGCAAAGCAATCCCAGAAACAACGTGAAAAATACATTCTGCTTTTCATAAAGCAATGTTCCGCTGTGAAGCAGATTCCAAGGAATTTCCGAAAGCAAAGCAAAAACTAATAAATTCAAAGCATATTTTTTTCGGTTATGTGTGTACTGAAAGCCTTCTGTCAGAAGAAAGGCAAAAATAGGAAAAGCAATTCTCCCGATTGTTCTGAAAAAAATATAAAGACTGAAATCATAAGAAGTGGAATTTATCACAAGTTTCTGATTGAAAAACGGTTCAGAAGCTAGTAAAAAACATGCAGTATGGTCAATGAGCATCGTAATAACAGCAATCAGTTTTAAACTGCTGCCGGAAAGTGTTTTTTTTTACGTTTTGCATTTAGAGAACTCCTTATTTTATTGATATTTTTATTTTAGCATATTTTTTTCAAAAAAGCAAGTATTTTTTATTCGACAAATTGCTTTGAATTCTGCACTTTTTTTATAAAAATTGATAAATTCTGTTGAATTTCTAAATAGCCGTTGCATTTGATTTTTTTGTGTGTTATAATAAAAAATAGAAAGATATTGCAAAAGAAAGGGTGCAGATTTATGTCTAAAATGAAACAGTTCGGAGCATTATTCTCCGCTTTGCTGATTGCCTTCGCTGTCACAGCATGTAATCAGAATACTACGCCTGCTGAAAATACAGAAGAAACACTTGAATCCGTCACGGAAGAAGTCACGGAAACAGAAGTGCCTAAGGAAACAGAACCGCCTGCCGATGTGCTGAGTATTGCACAGCAAGGAATGTTTTCTTCTGGTGGAATTATTACCAGTGCTGTTTCTGGTGATTATGACCCTTCTAAAAGCTGGAAAGATGATTCAAGAGCCGGAAATACTGCACATGTTGACCATGCCAATGTGTTATATCAGATTCCTTCCAATGATAACGGAAATCCGATTGTTTATCTGCATGGCTACCGGCAGTCCCGTATGTGCTGGATGACAACACCTGACGGCAGAGACGGCTTTTCTACACTTTTCCTGAAAAACGGTCATAGTGCATTTTTAGTTGACCAGCCCAGACGTGGCGAAGCAGGTATGACTACTCAGATTTCAGAAGATACTGAATTTGATATGTGGTATGGTGAAATAAAGCAAGATGATGACGATGAAGAAGTCGAACTTCCGGAAACTGCTTCAAAATATCAGCCGGCTGACCAGTCATGGTATACCTATTACCGTATAGGTGAAACATTTACGAAACAGAATCCAAATTCCCAGTTCCCTGAAGGGGAGGAAGCGTTAAATCAGTTCTTAAGACAGGCGACTCCCAATACAGGTAATTATGATAAAGTCATTATTTCCAAAGCAATCGGCGAAGTGATGACAGATGTTAAAAATATGACCAATCAGAAAGCGGTTGTAATGGCACATGCACAAGGTTGTTCTGTTGCATGGGATTTATCTGTGGAAAATGTTTCTGCAATTGTAGCAATTGAACCGCTTACCATGCCGAGTACCAGTTCTGTACAGTATCAGAAACTGATTGAAGCAGAAGTGCCGATTGTCATTTATTTCGGTGACTATATCACAGACGGAAATGAAGAATTAGAATCTACAGAGTACTGGCAGGAACTTCGGGAAAAAGCAGTTGCATTTGCTGAACAGTATCAGGAAGATGGCGGTGACTGTACAGTAGTTGACTTGCCGGAAGAAGGCATAAAAGGCAATTCTCATTTTATGTTCCAAGAAAAAAATAATGAAAAAATTGCTGATTTAATTGAAACATGGCTCGGAAAACATGGTTTAAACGGTTAATCGGAAAGCGGTCTGAAAAATGACCGCTTTTTTTTGTGAAAATTTGAAATAAAGAAAAGCCCTGCCGAAGCAGAGCCTTTCTGAATTATTTAGATTAGAAATTTTCAATCAGACCAACAATTTTTTTCAGAATCTGGAGTGCATCACCAGAATCAGGCTTACCACTCTTATTTACGTCAGCAGCTTTATTCTGAGTTTCTGAAAGGATTTCTTTACCCATGATTGCCTTATTGATTGTAATAACGTCCAGAATGGAGATTTCACCGTCACCGTCAACGTCACCAAGCGTGAAATTACCAGAAGGTTCAGAAGGTGTTGTTTCTACTGTAGTTGTTTTGGTAGTTTCAGTAGATTTTGTTTCAGTAGGAGCAGTGGATTCTGTTTTACCGCTTGCATTGTAGGAAATGTAAGCCAGATTCATAGCATCGCCCTTAGTGATTTCTACTGTACCAGCAGAAACTGCAACAGTTGCGACACCATTTGCATCAGTGGTATATTTCTGACCGTTGACTTTAATGGACTTGCTGGCAGTATCTGTAACAAGTGTCAGAGTGCCGTCAGAAGCAGCTGTGAAAGTAATGGAAGTAGCAGATTCCATTTTCAGAGACTTTGTGAGAGTCAGATTATTGTAAGTCAAAGCAACATCTTTAGAATTCATATTGCCTGTGATATTGAAGAAAGTGCTTGTTGTGCCGTCTGTTGTGAAATTGTGAGTAACGCCACCGGTAACAACAGGAATGCTGGGAGTATTTGTAGTATCAGCAGGCTTCTGTGTTTCAACAGGCTGTGTAGAAGGTGTATCTGTCTGTGTCATGCCGTTGGACATGTGATAGCCAAGAGCAGCATAAGTACCATTAGAAGGTGTTTCAGCAAATCCACCAGGGTTGGGAGAACCATTAGAATTTCTCCAAGCTGTATGGAAGTCTGTACCCATGCCAGCAACCTTTAATGTGATAAAGTCAGAATCGGAAGGAGTAACAATATCACCAAGCTTTGCGCCATTTGTCATTGTTTCGCTCTTTGCCAGATAGTATTTACTGTTGTAGTAGATACCATTTGTCATTGAGCCGACAAATTTATCATTACCAGCTTTAATGCCTGGTGCATTGGTCTTTGTCACGTTAGCGGTGTTATAATAAGACATCATATTAGCGAATGTTGCAGTTGTATTACATCTGTAAACCATGTAATTGGCTTTCTGACCCTTAAGATTGTTATTATAAGCGGTGCAGTTCTTCATATCGCCAAATTCAGGGTTATTATTATCAGTGAAGCCACAGTTGAGGTTTTCAAATGCAAGGCAGTTTTCAACCTGATGGCGAGTACCGATACCGCCGCCGCCAAGTTTGAAGCCATTGCCGTCACAGTCGCCATAGCCTCTGCCGTCTTCTGTGAAGCCGTTACGGAATGCAATGGAATTTTTGATTGTAACAACGCCGATAGGACCAGTTGCTTCTTTTGCGTATAAATCCCAGCCGTCATCGGAGTTATTATAAGAGATACAGCCGTCAAATACGTTACCTTCACCGCAAGTCAGTTTAGCAGCGAAACCGTCAGCATTTTCCATAGTTGCTTCATCGCAGTTATTTTTAGAAGTGCAGTTTTTAATGAGGTTATTTGTAGGCCATTCAGCAATAGAAGCAGCATCAGTTCTGTATCTGGAAATTTGGAGACCAGTATCTTCATTATCATTAAAGACCATCATTTCAATGATATTGTTATTACCGGAAAGCAACATTCCATTATCACCAGCCTGTGTGATTTCAAAGCCGTAGAAACGCCAGTAAGAACCGTCCAGAACGAAACCTCTTGCACTGCCGGAAACAGCCTGTCCGGTAAAGTCAAATACTACTTTTGCGCCGTTGTAAGCGGAAATGGTTTTATATTTGCCAGCAGAACCGGAATTATTCTGGTCAATCAGGATAGTATCTGTATACTTGTAAGTACCTTCTAACAGATAGATGCAGCCGCCAGCCTTTACATTTTTAATAGCTGTCAGGACATCTGTCGGGTCAGAAACGGAAGAACCTGAACCCTTGCCGGAAGGAGATACATAAATAATTTCTGCATAGTTTGCAGGTGCTTCAGTAGCAACTGGTTTTGTTTCTGTAGCAGCAGGTTTTGTTCCTGTTGCAACTGGTTTTGTCTCTGTAGCAACAGGAGTTGTTTCAGCTGGAGTAGTAGAATCAGAGAATCCGCTACCAATCGCTACAATAGAATCTTTATAAGCAACTAAAGCAGCCTTTAGAGCAGTATTTACTGCATAGCTTTCGTCATCAACAGAATTGTCAAATTTCCACTGGAAGTCACCGCCCTGTACACGGCCAGCATTTGCAGTTACCTTAGCCGGAACATCTTCTGCTTTATCAACGGTGTATTTATAGAAACTGCTTGCAGTATCGAAGTTGTTATAAGTTGTTCCGCCCTGTTTGGTCTTGACAGAAGAGGGAACAGCTTCACTTCTGGAGGAAGCTTCATAAGCGTCAAATTCAGTATTATTTTGCTGGTAAGTAACGTAAGCCTTCTGACCGGTCATATAGTTGCCGTAAGATTTAATAATACCGCCATCTTCACCGGAGAAAGTGCCTTCCCCTTCTGCAATATCAGAACCCTGCATAGAAGCAAGCATGGGATATTTGCAGTTTCTGAAATAGTTATTTTCCAAGAATGCAGAAGACCCCATTGTCACACCTGTACCATATTTTGCGTTGCCGTCAAAATAGTTATTATAGATATGCACGGAGCAAGTTCTGATTCTTGGGTGACGGGAGTCGGAATGGTCATACCAGTTATGATGATAAGTAATATAATTTTCTGTGGATTCAGATTTCATGCCCTGAAGATTGCACTTTCCGTTGTCCCAGAAATGGTTATAAGAATGTGTGATATAAGTAGAAGTTTTAGTATCGAGTGCGCCGTCACCTTTCACCTGGTCAGCATCAGAACCAGCATCACCATAGAAGAAGTCACAGTTATGCACCCAGATATGGTCATTTTTCTGCTGAAGTCCGCAGTCATCGCCTTCAGAGCTGTTGCAGTTCATAAAGCCTAAGTTTCTTACTTCTACGTTAGAAGAATTCTTCATAACCAAACCAAAGCCGTTAAAAGTAGTATCTGTGCCGATACCTTCAATTGTTAAACCGCAGGTAACAGTATCTACATACAAGTCACCGTTCGGCATATTGGCAGGGTCTGTAATATTGCCAATAAATCTGATATTAACAGCACCAACTTTTGTATTGCTTTTCAGGTTGGTAATAATATTCTGAATACCAGTTAATTCAACATTGTTACCCTTTTTATCTGGCAGAGTGACTTTCACAGAATCCTTCGTTGCATTTGTAACATAGATAACAGTTGCACCGGATTTCAAAGTACCATCATCATTGTAAGCACCAGAAGAAGTGCCATTTACAAAGCCGAAGCCGGAACGGTCATGTGCGGTAACAGTAACAGACTTTTCAGCAGCTTTAGAAGCATCTTCTTTTCCGCTGATAACCGGAACAACTTTGAGTGTGTGTGTGCCGGCTTTCAAGCCTACTGCATCAGCACGGAAACAGCTTGGATACTGACGAATCAGCATGGAATCAATCTGTGTGCCGTCAGCGTATACATTGTAGCCGGAAGCACCGGAGACAGCAGACCATTCTGCAAATGCGCCTTCGAGATAGCCGGCAGCATTTGTAATAGAAACACTGCTTGTACTTGCGGCAGCGGTAATATTTGCATTGTCAGCAGGAGTCACGGAAATTGCCTGTGCGGAAATACCAGCAGAGCAAGCAACAGTAGCTGCTGTTAAAAGTACAGCTAAACATCTTTTCATTGTAGTCATTCTCATTGGAAATCATTCCCCTTTCAATCAGTCCGGAATCAGCCGCCCCTCGGCATTTCCGGTATTGATAACATTATAGCAAATTCTATACAAAAATACAATTGGTATATTTGCCAAAAAATATTTTTTATTTTGGTTAAATTAAACAAAAATAGATAAGTTAATATATTTAACATGCACATAATAATTTCTTAATAATTCGACTGCTGTCTAAAAAGATTACTACTTGACAATCGCTCAGAAACATGTTATAATTATCTCAAAATCAGGGCAGGCACATGAATTGTCTGCCCTTGTGCGTGAAATATTACTAAAAACGAACCGTTCCATTTGTGCATGTATACGAAATTTGTAGAAATTTTAGAAAAATGTCATTATTTTTCACTCTTGATTGTCTTATTTAATAGAATACTTGTTTTAGACAGACAAGAGGAGGTAATTATTTATGACACAGGAATATCAGGAAAACAGAAAATTTTTACATGTCCGAATCCGTACACTGCGCAAAAAGGCACATCTCACTCAGGAAAAAATGGCGCATCAGCTTGGTATCAGCCGGAGAACCTATGCCAATTATGAACGTGGACTTCATGCCATGCCGGTTGATGTGCTAATCGGCATTGCAGATATTTTTGATACAACGCTGGATTATTTGACCGGAAGAGAATTGCCCTTAGAACAGGAACTGTCAGAAAGCGAGGAGGTCTATGACCGAACCTGTACGAATCGGAGTTGTTCTGAGCAAAATTTATAAAACAGCGAATCGCAGACAGATAGCTGGAATTTTAGAAGAAGCATTCTCCAGAAATATTCATGTCTGTGTCTTTACATTGCAGGAAGATGTACAGCAGCCATTTGGAGAAGAAAATTTATTGCATATGATGCAGTTTTCCATGCTGGACGGAATTATTTTTGTCCCGTATTCTTTTGGCTCGAAGGAAATACTAGATGCAGCAGAACGGTTTTTACTGGAAAACTGCCCGAAACCTATTGTCAGAATCGGCATGGAACAAACGCCTTTTGTTCCGGTCTGGTATCATGACCGTGTGGAAATGGCAGAAATGACAAGACATTTAATTCAAGTGCATGGCTGTCAAAATTTGATATGTCTGACAGGCGGAGCGGAAAGTGCTGTTTCATTAGAACGGCTTGCAGGATTTCGAGATGCACTTGCAGAAGCAGATTTGCCTTATCAGGAAGAAAAAAATGTTGTTTATGGCGATTTTTATATTTTTGCAGCGCAGGAGCTGGCACAGGAATTTGCTGACGGAGTCAGACCGCTTCCAGATGCGGTTGTCTGTGCAAATGATTTAATGGCAGTTTCTCTTTGTGATGCTTTAAAACTACATCAGATTTCTGTACCGGAGGACATACTTGTAACAGGTTATGACGGCGCACCGGAATCGGCTGTACATGTGCCGGCTGTGACGACTTATGCACCATCTTGGGAACAGCTTGGCAGAAATGCAATGTGTCAGCTTTACGAGCTTATCACAGGAAAACCGGTTGTCAGCCATAAACAGGAAACAGGTCAGCTGTTTTGTCGTGAAACATGTGGTTGTCATAATTCTGCGTTTTTTCCAGAGCCGTCTGATTTTAATTATGCTCAGTTTGAAGAATATTATATTGACAGCAGTGTTTCTACGAAATTATTATCCTGTACGGCTTTGGAAGAATTGATTCCAACGATGTATGATTTAAATTATGTATTTTTCGACCCGGAACACTATGCAGAAGAACGGTATTGTTTATGTCTTTGTGACAACTGGAATGAAGAAAACCGTCCTGTACATGCTTACGGCGGTTATTCTGAACAAATGCTCCGAATGCATTATGAAGGAGGGTATACTGTTTTTCCTGTTACAGAAATGCTTCCTCCTGATTTTCGGGAAACGAAACAGCCAGTTGCTACTTTTTTCACAGCGGTTTATTTTCAAGACAGATGTTTTGGCTATTCCGTACTGCAATATCAGGGCATTGCAGACGGTTTAAATCCATATTACATTCGGTTTTGCCGTGAAGTCAGCAATGCATTGGAATTTCTCAGGGTCAGGAATATGCTTGAAAGCCTTGCTTACCGGAATTATCTTTCGGAAGTGCGTGACGGGCTGACGGGTCTGTATCATTTGAATCAGCTTCCGCATATCTGGAAAGATTATGCAGAGGACGTACACCGGAGAAATGAAAAATGCTTTTGGATATTGCTTCACATTGCAGGACTTTATCATCTTGCAGAAACAGGCGGAACGATTCAGAAAGACAAGCTTCTTGTTTCCTTTGCAGAAACTTTGCAAAATATTTGCAATTATCATGAGAAATGTCTTCGTGCAGGGGAAAGTGATTTTTTAATTCTTGGTTCAGAACCGGAATTTTCGCAGTATCATAATCTTTTAATTCAAAATCTCCGAGACCATTTTGAGCAGTATCAGCACGGACAGAAACAAGTAGAGTTACCGCTTCAGTGGGCTGTTCTGGGAGATGAAGAAGCAAATATTTTAACAGAAGAAACGGTTATGATTGCGGCGGCTTCTCTCATGAACAAGGCACGCTCGAATAAATCGACTTATTTTGAACAGCTTCATTATAAAGATTTGAAATCACTTCGCCGGCAGATTTATCAGAATCCTGAACAGGAGTGGTCTGTTGGCATATGCAGTCATCAATTAAATATCAGCACTTCTTATTTCAGTAAAATCTATCAGAAAGCATTCAGTGTCACATGTGCCTATGATATTCGGCGGAGCAGAATGGAACATGGGAAATATTTGCTATTGCACACGGCGGACACGCTTCAAGAGATTTCGAGAAAATGCGGTTATGACTATTCACATTTCATGAGGACATTCAAGAAATTCTATCAGATGACCCCGACCGAATACCGGAGAGGGAAATAAAAAACTGCTGTACCGATTTTTCACAGGTACAGCAGTTATTTTTTATTATCATAATTACAAATATACATCTTTATACCGCCTCTTTTTTCACAGCGAATTTTTCAATTTCGAGATTGACAATATTTTCAAAGTCGCAGAGGACTTTATATTTTGCACGTTCTGGAGCGGATTCATATAATTCTAACAGTCTGAGCTGGTCTTCATTGAGGTTGGTTCTGTATTCACCGAAAATGAGATAATCTATAGAGGTATGCAGATAATCAGCAATCTGTGCGAGGACTTCGCCTTTTGGGAGTTGACCTTTTTTCCAGTTGCCTGTACTGCCTGTGCTTAAATTCAAATCTTTCAGCATAGCAGACACGGAAACGTGATTTTCTTTGCAAACGTCTTTCAATCTTTCATAAAACATACAAAAAACACCTTTCTTTTTTATGCAAAATGTAGAATTCTCATTCAAATGAGTAAAAACACTTGACTTTTCTCATTTGAAAGAGTATAATTAAAATAGAGGATAAGTAGGAGACTAAAATAATAGTCTAATGCTTTATTATAACACTTTTTTGAAAGTTTTTCAATATGTTTATTATAAAAATAATTGAATTCTTTGACTGATACAACTGTACTGTGAGGTCGTATTACGAAAGGGGGATTTGAGTATGTTTACTATCATAAATTGTGCATATGTTGTTTGGGCAATATCTGTAGCTGGTCAATACGCATTATATTTCTTGAGTAGATAAAAAATTAAATAGTTTAAAACAAAAATACAGTCTCTTGAGTACAGTTCGAGAGACTGTTTATTTTTCACAGGATTATCATTGACATATAAAATATTTTGATGTATAATGAAAATATCCCCCACCGCAAAAGGGCAGGGGGATTATTTTAGCATAAGATGCAAAGGCTGATTGTATCATTTTCATACTGTATCTGATGAAATTCTGCATTTTTTTGATTGCAGAAAATACGTTCACTTTCAAATCGAAAACAAACTTGATTCATGGGAAAGCCGATTCCTCTCCCGATTGCCTTCACATAAGATTCTTTTAAAGTCCATAACTGCGTGAAAAGCTGGTCAGGGTCTGCCGATTGTGTCAGCATTTCCTGTTCTTCCGGCGAAAATACTCGTCTGGCTACCGCAGGACGGACTTTCCGGCATGTTTCGACATCTGCACCGCATTCAAATTCTGAAATCAAACAGACTGCCAAGCCGGTACAATGGCTTAAATTAAAATGTATTTCCGGATAATCCCGAAAATAAGGCTTTTCATACGCTCCATAAGCTAAAACAGGATTTTCTGTCTTGAAAAGTTCCTGAACGGCTGTGTTTAACAGAAAATGTGCGGTCTCATGTTCTGCCTTCAGATTTCGTTCAGGCACGGGACAGACGTATAAAGAGCCAAACTGCTCCGGAATTTTTAATTTTTTAATTTCCATGATTACAGCCTTGTCTTGTAGCCTTTATCCGTCATGTACTTCCGAAGCCTTAAAAAAGTTTCTTCACTGATAACATGCTCAATACGGCAGGCATCTTTTTCAGCAGTGACGGCATTCACACCAAGCTCATGCTCAAAAAAGTCTGTAATTAACGTATGGCGGCTGTAAACATCAGTTGCTTTTTGAAAGCCAGCTTTTGTCAGTTTAATTTGTCCGTCTTCTGCCATTGTAATCATGCCTTCTTCTCTGAGAAGTTTCATTGCTCTGCTGATACTGGCTTTAGAGTAATTCAGCTCAGTGGCAATGTCAATAGAACGGATAAAATCTTTCTTTTTACTGAGAAGATAAATCGTTTCGAGGTAATCTTCTCCGGATTCATGTAACGGCATAAGATATGCTCCTTTCATAGATAAGATATATTTTTATTTTATCATATTTTATTAAGAAAATCAACAGAAAAATGATAATTAAGGAGGAATTTTTATGGGAATCGCACTGGATGTGCAGCAGATTGAAAAAAGCTACGGTAAAAAACAGGCAGTCAAGGGCGTATCTTTCCAGATTCAGGAGGGAGAAATTTTCGGTTTAATGGGAATGAACGGTGCAGGCAAAACAACAATTTTAAGAATGCTTGCGACTTTGTTAAGGCCTGATGCAGGAGATGCCCTCATAGCTGGAAACAGCATTGTCGAAGCTCCTGAAAAAGTAAGGGCTTGTATCAGTTATTTACCAGATGAAGCAGGTGCTTATAAAACAATGACTGGTAAAAATTATTTGAAATTTATTGCAGGGTTATATTTTAAAGAAGAGAAAGAACAGAAAGAATGTGTTGCTCTTGGTGAAGAAATCTGTGGTTTAGGGGAAGCTTTAAATTTGAAAATCAATACTTACAGCAGAGGCATGACCAGAAAGTTAGTACTTGCAAGAACGGTCATGACGAAGCCGAAACTTGCAATTTTAGATGAACCGACAAGCGGACTGGACGTGTTAAATTCTTTGGATATCAGAAAGACTATCCGGAAATGTGCGGAAGAATATGGAACAGCGTTTTTGCTGTCTTCTCATCACATGCAGGAAGTTTCCACAACGGCGCACAGAGGGGCAATTATGAAAGAGGGGGAATTTTTAGCAGAAGGCACACCGCAGGAACTTTTAGAAAGATATCAGGCTGCTACTTTAGAAGAAGCATTTGAAAAGGCGGTGAGAAATGCATGATACATTTGTTAAAAAAAGAATTATCTGAACTTTTGAATAAGCAAATGCTGTTAGGCTTGTTAGTAAGTTTCATTATGATTTTAATGCTTGGATTTGTGATGACTTCTACAGTGACCGGAACAGTGGAAGAATCCGGAGAAGTACATCTCATTGACCTTGACCAGACAGATTTCACAGCACAGATAAAAACGAAACTTGAAGAAGAAGGCTATACAGTTAAGCAAATAACTGAAAATCAGCCTTATGAGGAAGTGCTTGCTTCACAAAACTGGAATGATGCTGCTGTACTGCCGGAAGGTTTCACAGATTCGCTGTTAAATCAGCATGAAGCGTGTCAGATTGACAGTGTGACAGCTTTAAAGACGACTTCTACTATGAGCATTGCATTTGCAGAAAATTCCAGTGCTGATTATGTAAATGCAGCTATTGGAAAATTATTATCAGAAACATATTTAACAGATGAATTAGCTTTCTTAGAAAAGCCTGTAGAAATTACTTCTTACACGGTTGCAAACGGAAAAAGTGTTCAGGCGAACAGTGCTGCTTTAGTGAGTTCGCTTGCAATGTTTGACCAGTTAATGCCATTAGTATTATTTTTGCTGATTGTGCTGACATCACAGACGATTATCACAGCAGTTGCTGCGGAAAAGACGGATAAAACGCTGGAAACGCTGTTAACTTCACCAGTTCCCAGACCGGTAATAATTGGAGCGAAAATGTTAGCAGCTTTAATTACAGCGTTCATTTATGCGTTAGTATATGGTGCAGGATTTTTAGTTTCCATGCTGGCGAATGTGGACAGAACAGCAGAAAATGTAGATATTGGGGAAGCATTTACAAATTTAATCAATATACAAGATGCAGTTCACACATTAGGCTTACAGATATCATTTTTAGGGTGGTTAGGAGTAATTTTGCAGTTACTGCTGACAATCAGCATTGCCTTGACAGCGTCTATGATTTTAGGGGGACTTGTAGAAGATGCAAAAGGCTCTCAGACAGCAAGCATTCCGATTTTAGTATGCACAATGTTTCCCTATATTTTGTCTATGGTATCTGACATTAGAAATATGGATTCTGGTATAAAATATTTATTATATTGCATTCCGTTCACACATACATTTATCGCAACAGGTTGTTTGCGGTTTCATGATACAGGTTTATTTTTTGGCGGTCTGGTTTATCAAGTCATTTTCTTAATTGGAATAGCGATTTTCGCATTAAAATTATATCAGTCGGATATTTTATTCACACATCAGTTTGCGAACAAAAGAACCAAAAAATAAAATTTTTCTTGGCATTACAGATTTTTACAGCTAGAATGATGTAAATGACGAACTATCCGGCAGATTTCCAAATGCTCTTGCTGAAAAAGCAGGAGCATTTTTGACTTGCAACATCTGAAAGAATATGCTATAATGAAATTAAATCTGTGAAGAAAGGAATGTGGTTTCATGCCAGTCAGAGATAATACAAAAATCTGGAATTTTTACGCACCTGTTTATAATCTTTTTATGAGAAGCAACAAAAATGCTTATGAAGAAGTGTATAAAAAAATCCGGAAAACCATTCAAAATAAAAAAGTGTTGGAATTAGCCTGCGGAACAGGGTTAATTTCTAATCATGTTGCAGATGCTTCAAAGGCTTACATTGCAACAGATTTCGCTGAAAATATGCTGTTTCAGGCGCAAAAGAAAAAAACAACTGAAAAACTTCACTATATGAAAGCAGATGCTTCTGCATTGCCGTTTGAAAATCACAGTTTTGATGTGGTCATTATTTCTAATGCTTTGCATGTTATTCCAAATGCTGAAAAAGTGCTTTCTGAAATAGGCAGAGTGCTTAAAACCAGCGGAATTTTAATTACACCGCAGTTTATTGACCATACTTCCAGCACTTCTGAAAAAATTCTTTCTTCTGTTTTAACAGTTGCCGGAATTCGTTTTGAAAACAAATGGAGTCAGGAAGATTATCTTCAATTTTTAAAACAGAACCGTTTCTATCCGAAGAAAAAAGTGCTTTTAAAAGCTTCCATTCCATTATTGTATGTGGAAGCAAATTATAAATAACTGCTTGCTTTTTTATATAGAATATGCTATAATAGAATCAGAACATTTAAAAGAGGTGAACCCCTTGGATTTAGAATTAGAAAATTTACCTTCTCCGGAGGTATGTATGCAGGAAGTGAAAAACTGGATAAAAAGTTATCCTGTCCAGCCGTTGGCATATTTGCATAGTTTCGGCTGTCAGCTGAATGTGGCAGACGGTGAAAAGCTGAAAGGCATTCTACAGGAAATCGGTTATGGCTTTACAGACGATATCACAAAGGCATCTTTGATTTTATACAATACCTGTGCTGTCCGTGAAAATGCAGAGGACAGAGTATTTGGCACACTTGGAAGCATTAAGAAATTAAAACAGGAAAATCCGGCTTTAATTATTTGTGTGACAGGGTGCATGACTGCTCAGAAACAGGTTGCTGATAAAATTAGAACTTCTTATCGTTATGTGGACATTGTTCTTGGTTCATCAGCAGTGAGCCGTTTAGCACAAATGCTTTACGCACATATGCACGGCTTGAAATACGCTCAGGATATTGAAACATATCTTGACATTCCGGAAGATGTTCAGCCTTTCAGGGAAAGTACTTTTAAAGCTGCTGTGCCGGTGATGTATGGTTGCAATAATTTCTGTACTTACTGTATTGTTCCCTATGTCAGAGGAAGAGAACGAAGCCGGAAACCGGAACATATTATTCAGGAAGTCCGGAATTTAATTCAGAACGGCTATAAAGAAATTATGCTGTTAGGACAGAATGTCAATTCTTATGGAAAAGATTTGGAAACACCGGTCAGCTTTCCGGAACTGCTCAGAGAGATTGATAAAATTCAGGGAGAATACTGGATAAGATTCATGTCTTCTCATCCAAAAGATGCAAGTCCTGAATTGATGGACGCTTTATTAGAATGCGAGCATGTAGCGAAACATTTGCATTTGCCGGTACAGTCCGGAAGCAATGAAATTTTAAACCGCATGAACAGACGCTACACTGTGGAAAAATATTTATCTCAGGTAGACTACATCAGAAGCAAAGCTCCTGAATTTTCTCTGACAACAGATTTGATTATCGGTTTTCCAGATGAATCAGAAGAAGATTTTCAGGCAACTTTAAATTTAATAAAGCAAGTGAAATATGATAATATGTATGCGTTTATTTATTCCAAACGCACCGGAACAAAAGCGGCTTCCATGCCGGACAGCATTTCCGATGCTGAAAAAAGCCAGAGAATGCAGAAACTGTTAGCTTTACAGCGTGAAATTGCTGTGGAAAATAATAAACGCTTTATCGGGAAAACTTTAACCGTTCTTTGTGACGGACAAAGTAAAAAACGTCCTGAAAACATTACAGGAAGAAGTTCTGAAAATATTTTAGTCGAATTTGCCGGAACACCGGATTGTATTGGTAAATTCGTCAAAGTAAAAGTCACGGAAAGCCATAATAATATGGTTTGCGGATATAAAATTTAATGATTATTATCAGGAGGTATCTTTTATGGATATTATCGAAATGACAAGAGAACTCGGCAAAGCAATTCAGTCAGATGACAGATATATTGCTTACTGCCTCGCAAAACAGGCAAATGATGAAGATGAAAAGCTTCAAAATTTGATTAACGCTTTCAATCTGAAACGTGTCGAATTACAGATGGAAATTTCTAAGCCCGATAAAAATAACGACACCGTTCAGGAACTGAATGACCTGATTAAAGACACTTATCAGAAAATTATGACTAATCCTAAAATGATGATTTATAATAATACAAAATCTGCAATGGACGAACTCATGAACCAGATTAACAGTATTATTACCATGTCTGCAAACGGTGTAAATCCAGATGAAATCAATCTGGAAAATTTATCTTGTACCGGAAATTGCAGCACTTGCGGCGGCTGCGGTTAAGCTTGCCTGAGAAAGGAGACTTTCCCCTGTGGAATTAAAAGAGATTAAAAAAGAAAATTTATCCCCTATGATGCGGCAGTATGCCGAAGTGAAAGAAAAATATCAGGATTGCATTATATTTTATCGTTTAGGCGATTTTTACGAAATGTTCTTTGATGATGCAATTAAAGTTTCCAGAGAACTGGAATTGACGCTTACCGGCCGTGACTGTGGACTTCCGGAACGTGCGCCTATGTGCGGTATTCCGTACCACAGTTATGAAATTTATTTGAAACGTCTGATAGATTTAGGCTATAAAGTCGCTATCTGTGAACAAATGACAGACCCTGCTTTCAGTAAAGGGCTTGTAGAAAGAGAAGTCATTCGAGTTGTGACCCCTGGTACATTGATTGAAAATGATATGCTGGACGATGCTTCTAATAATTATCTGTGCTGTATTTACTGCGGACAAAAGGAAACAGCTTTATGTTTTGCAGACTTGTCAACCGGAGAAGCAGCACTTTATCCGCTTTCAGACAAACGACAGCAAAATGAAATCATTAACTTGCTGTCCAGATACGCTCCTGTAGAGCTGATTTTCAATCAAAGCTTTTTAGACTTGAAAGAAGTGAATAATTTTGTAAAAATCCGCCTGCGGTGTGTATGTGATTTGCAGGAAGAAGCGTATTTTGAACCATCTGAACAGGGTACTGCTGTTTGTCAGCAGTTCTCTGTTCACTCTCTTGCAGAGTTGGGCTTATCTTCTGAAGGGGTTGGAACTTGTGCAGTATGTGGATTATTTGCTTATATTCAGGATACGCAGAAAATACCTGCCGGCAGATTTACAGAACTGGAATTGAGTGATAATTCTGCATATTTAGCCTTAGATGATACGGCATTAAGAAATTTAGAATTAACGTCCACTATCCGGACAGGCAGTAAAAAAGGTTCTTTATTAGCTGTACTGGACGAAACACACACTTCAATGGGAAAACGTATGCTGAAACAGTGGATTGAACGGCCACTCAGAAGCCCAGCCAGAATTATGGCAAGATTAGATGCTGTAGACTCTTTGCTGAAACATACCATGCTTACCAGACAATTACAGGAAGCACTTGAAAATATTTATGATTTAGAACGCTTAATGACAAAAATCGTTTATCAGAAAGCAAATCCCCGTGATTTAAGGGCTTTATGCACAACGGCTCAGGAACTGCCTGCTTTGAAGGCAATTTTAATTCAGTTTGATGACAGTACACTTTTAACGAAATTAGAGAAAACAATTTCAGATTTAAAGCAGGTTGCGGAACTGATTGACAAAGCGATTGTTCCAGACCCTCCGGCGGTTTTGAAAGACGGCGGTTTTATCCGTGAAGGATTTGACCGGAATTTAGATGAACTTCGGGATATCATGCAGAACGGGAGTTCTTTAATTGATAAAATTCTGGAACAGGAAAAGGAAAAAACTGGAATCAGGAATTTAAAGATTGTGACACATAAAACATTTGGCTACTGTTTGGAAGTGACACGCTCTTATTATGATAAAATTCCGGATTATTACATCAGAAAGCAGACACTTGTAAATGCAGAACGTTTCATTACGGACGAACTGAAAAAAGCAGAAAATACTGTTTTAGGTGCGAAAGATAAAGCCTTACAGCTTGAACAGGAGCTTTACACGCAGGTGAGGGATTATTTAGCGCAAGCTTTAGTACAGGTGCAGGAAACAGCCGGTGCAGTGGCACAATTAGATGTATTAGTTTCCTTTGCGGAGACGGCTTCCAAGAATAATTACTGCAAACCGGAAATTGCAATAGACGGAGTACTGGACATTCGGGACGGGAGACACCCTGTTGTAGAGCAAATGCTGACAGAAGATGTGTTTGTTCCGAATCATGTTTATTTAGACACGAATCAGAACAGGCTTTCGATTATTACAGGGCCTAACATGTCAGGGAAATCTACTTACATGAGACAAACGGCTTTAATCGTCTTAATGGCGCAAATGGGGAGTTTTGTTCCGGCAAGCTATGCAAAAATTTCACCGGCTGACCGGATTTTCACAAGAGTGGGGGCATCTGACGACTTAACCGCCGGAGAAAGCACTTTCATGGTAGAAATGAAAGAAGTTGCTGAAATCTTAAAATATGCGACAAAAGACAGTTTAGTTATTTTAGACGAAGTCGGCAGAGGTACTTCTACATTTGACGGCATCAGCATTGCAAGAGCCGTTGCAGAATATATCTGTACTTCCCGAAATTTAGGCTGTAAAACGCTTTTTGCAACGCACTATCATGAATTGATTTCTCTTGAAGAAGAATTGCAGGGTGTAAAAAATTACAGTATTGCTGTCCGCAAAGGCAAAGAAGGCATTCGCTTTTTAAGAAAAATTGTGGAAGGCGGAACAGATGACAGTTACGGTATTGATGTTGCAAAGCTTGCCGGACTGCCTTCTAAAGTTCTTGACCGTGCAAGAGAACTGCTTCATGAAATGGAAGCTGACAAGCCGGTTCAAAATATTGCTGTTCCGGAAGCAGAAGAACAATTCAGTTTCGACATTCAGCAGGAAGCTGAAATCCCGAAAAAGCTTAGAAGAACCAATATTGCAGAATTATCTGATTCTGAATGCCGTGAATTTTTAGAAGAATTATATGCTATGCTAAATTAAAGTAAGGTTGTGAGAAAATGGTAATTCTTGAAGGAATCACAGCATGTTTTCTTGTTTTAATCGCTTGTGTGGTAGGAATTGCAAATAATCCGGTGAATTTGGTATGTCTTTACGAGAAAGAAGTCCAGCAGAGGGTGATTGCATTAGGACTGATAACAGAAGAAAAAATTAAAAGAAATGCATTATATTTTAAACTATTCGGGATAATTCCATTTTTTGTTTTAGTGTTAGTATCTGTTTACGGTCTTAACGGTGTAAGAGGATTCTGGGAAGGGTTCGTTCAAATCACTGGTATTTTAATGATAGAGGGCTTATTTGACCGGATTTTCATTGACTGGTACTGGGTAGGCAAAACAAAAGCTTGGACGATTGCAGGAACAGAAGATTTAAAGCCTTACATTTACGGGAAAACACTTGTTTTTAAATGGCTGTTTACAATAATCGGCTATCCGATGATTGCGGCACTGTTAGCTGGAATCATGTCTTTCATTATCAAATAGCTGGAAAGGAGATAAAATGTCTGTCATTACAGTACTGGACAAATCAGTTTCAGAACTCATTGCTGCTGGTGAAGTCATTGAAAAGCCAGCTTCTGTTATTAAAGAACTGGTTGAAAATTCCATTGATGCAGGAGCGTCAAGAATTACTGTCGAAATTAAAAACGGCGGTACAACTTTCATGAGAATTGTAGATGATGGCTGTGGAATGTCTGCGGAGGACGTTCCAAAAGCGTTTCTTCGTCATGCCACCAGCAAAGTCAAAGAAAAAATAGATTTGGAAAACATTCATACGCTTGGTTTCAGAGGAGAAGCATTAGCCTCTGTTTCAGCCGTTTCAAGAGTAACTGTTTTAACAAAACGGCCGGAAGATGAATTCGGCTCTCAATACGAAATTGCAGGCGGTGAAGATGCTCCTGTTGAAGAATGCGGTTGCCCAGATGGAACAACTTTTATTATCAGAGATTTATTCTTTAATGTTCCGGCTAGAAAGAAATTTATGAAAAAAGACGTTGCAGAGGGAAATGCAATTTCTCAGATTATTCAGAAAATAGCAATTTCTCACCCTGAAATAGCGTTTAAATTTATCAGGGATAATAAACTTGACTTTCATTCAGACGGCACTGGAGAATTGATTGAAGCCATTCATGCTGTGTATGGAAAGGATTTCGCCAGAGATTTAATTCCGGTGGAGTATCAGGAAAATCAGATTTCTGTGAAAGGCTATGTAATTAAGCCTTTATTCGCTAAGAATAACAGAAGTTTTCAGAATTTCTTTGTGAATGGCAGATATGTCAAATCAAAAAGCTGTGCCACTGCTTTGGAAAGCGGTTATGAAAATTTGTTGATGACTGGGAAATTTCCGGCTTGTGTGTTAATGCTGGACATGCCGGCGGATTCTCTGGACGTGAATATTCACCCATCTAAAGCAGAAGTCAGATTTTCAGAAGAAAAAAAAGTCATTGATGCCATTTATTTTGCTGTGAAAAATGCCTTTTTAAAAAATCATTTAATTTATGATTTTCAGACAAAAAAGGCTGACTGGTACGGTGGTGCGATTCAGCAGGAGTATGTACAAAAGCCTTTGCTTTCCGTTCCGGAGAAACAGCCGGAAATTCCTGTGTCAGCATCATTTGAGCCTTTAAATCAAGAGGATATGCCGTTTCAGTTTGAAGCACCTCAGACTTCTGACTATTTGCAGAAAGAGCCGGAAGAAGCCTTGCCAAAAGCAGCAACAGTTCCGGACAGTTACATTGACATTGAACCAGAAGAAGAAGAATTTGAAACGGAAGAAATCAATATTCCGGCAGTTCCTGAACCGGTACAGCCGCCGGAACGTTATCAAGACCCTGTTTTTCCTCCTGAACGGGAGATGTTTCAAAATCTTCAAGTAATCGGAGAACTGTTTGCAAATTATATTATTGCACAGGCTGGGGAAAACATGATTTTAATTGACAAACATGCAGCACATGAACGGATTATTTTTGAAAAGCTTCGTCAGCAGAATTGTGAACAGTATCAGCAAAGTTTATTAGCCCCCTGCAAAGTGCTTTTGACTCTGGAAGAATTTTCTGTCATGGAGGAAAACCCAGATTTATTAAACAGGCTTGGCTTTCAGTTTGATTTTTCAGAAAAGCCTTATTTAAAAACATTAGCTGCACCGATATTTTTTGAGCAAATGAATCTGGAAGAGATTGTTCAGGAAATCGCACATAATTTATATTTAGGAAAAGTCAATCCACAAAGTCATGCTTTAGATGATACACTGCATGAATTAGCCTGTAAATCAGCCATTCGGGCAAATGATAAAAATTCTATACCAGAATTGCAGTCTTTAGCAGAGCAGGTTTGTCAAGATGAAAATATCCGGCATTGTCCGCACGGCAGACCGGTGATGTTTGTCATGTCAAAATATCAGCTGGAAAAACAGTTTAAGAGAAGATTATAATTATGAAAAATCAGAATAAATTAAAATTATTAGTAATTGTCGGGGCGACTGCTTCCGGAAAAACAGCTCTTGGTGTAGAGCTTGCCAAAAAATTAAATGGCGAAATTATTTCAGCAGATTCTATGCAGATTTACGAAGGCTTAGACATTACAACAGCCAAGCCCTCACAGAAAGAAATGCAGGGAATTCCGCATCATTTAATCAGCATTGTCAAGCGTTCTCAGAATTTTTCTGTTGCGGAATATGTGGAACTTGCTAATCAGAAAATTCAGGAAATTTCTGCAAGAGGAAAACTCCCGATTTTAGTCGGCGGAACAGGATTATATATTGACAGTGTTGTCAATGGCTTATATTTTACCCCTGAGCCAGAAACGAATATTCGTGAAAAACTGCTTGCAAGGGCGCAGTCAGAAGGCAATCAGGCATTATATCAGGAATTGCAAAGACTTGACCCCGAAGCAGCTGAAAAAATTCATGTCAATAATACTGTCCGGCTGGTGCGTGCCTTGGAAGTCTGCTTGACTTCCGGTATGACCTTTACAGAGTATAAAGCAAAAAATCTTTCCAAAGATTCTCCTTATGAAGCAATCCTGTTAGGCTTGCATTACGCTGACCGTCAGGATTTGTACGACAGAATTAACAAAAGAGTTTATCAAATGCTTGATGCCGGAATGCTGGAAGAAGTAAGCCAAGTCTACCAGCAAGGAAATATTGGCACAGCTTCTGCTGCTATCGGCTATAAAGAGTTAATCCCTTATCTGGAACAGAAAGCTTCTTTGAAAGAGTGCATTGACAGAATTCAACAGGAAACCCGCCGTTATGCCAAACGGCAGCTTACGTGGTTTCGTCGAAATGCTCAAATTCAATGGTTGATATTGAGTAAAAATGATGAACTGCAAGAAATTTCTGAAAAAGCAGAAAAAATGATAGCCAAAATTGAAAATTTATGTTATAATGAATAATAAGTGTTTTTACATTTGAAAGGAGTATTATAAAAATTATGAATAAAGCTATGAATTTACAGGATATTTTTCTGAATCAGGCTCGCAAGGAGAAAATTATGGTAACAACCTATTTAGTCAATGGCTTCCAATGTAAGGGCATTGTCAAGGGCTTTGATAATTATGTAGTCATTTTCGATTGTGCTGGTCAGCAGCAGCTTGTTTATAAACATGCCATTTCTACAATTGCGCCTTCCCGTCCGATTTCCATTCTGGACAGTGAGGACAAGCCGGAATAATTTTCTATGAATTCTGAAATGCTGTCAGCCGTTTTAACAATGGTTGCTGTACTGATTATTTTAACTGTCACAAATGTGATTGTAAAACAGTTTAGTCAGCACTATAAAACAGAAACGGCTTTGCTCTCACAAGGTAGTAATTCTGAACAGGTGCAAGGTGTTTTCATTCGTAATGAAAAAGTGATTACATACGGCGGTGAAGGCGTTATCAGCTATGAAGTGCCGGATGGCGGAAGAGTAGGCAGCGGCGGTGTAATTGCCAATGTTTATTCTTCTGAAAATCAGATTGAAATTGAACAGAAAATTGCTTCTCTCCAAAATGAATTATATCTTTTGGAACGTATTTCTAACCCTGGTACAACGCAGACAGCACAGCCTTCCAATATTGCAGAACTGTTTACAGAAAATTACAAAGATTATCTGCTGAACAGAGAACAGCATGTTTTAACAGATTTACAGTCCGAAAGGGAAGAAATGCTGATTTTGCTGAGTACTTACCAGTTAATTACAGGCAAGGACAGCAGCTACAATGAACAAATGCGAGCAATCCGGTCTGAAATTGCTGAACTCAAAAAATCACAGGAAAAGCCATTAGATGTGATTACTGCACAATCAGCAGCCTATTTTGTGAGTTATGCAGACGGATATGAGGCTTCACTGACACTGAATGATGTGAATGCACTTACAACAGCACAGCTACAGGGTGTGCAGGACAATAATGCTGCACAGGAAAATTCGGCAGTCATTGGCAAACTGATTGACAATTATCAATGGGTGCTTGCCGCTGTTGTAGACAATTCAGATAAAAAATATAAACAAGGTGAAAGCCTGACATTGAAGTTTGCTTCTACTTCAGAGACAGTCACTGGTGAAATTACTTCTTTAAACGCTTCCGAAGGAGATGAGAAAACAATTATTGGCATTACCTGCGAAGCAATGACTTATGATTTGGTACAGCACAGAACAGAGAATGTAGAATTGATTCTTAGTGAATATCAAGGCATTCGTGTACCAAGAAATGCATTGCATTTCAGCAGTCTTACGGAAGAAGTCAAAGATGAGGAAACCGGCAAAATCACACAGGTAACAACCCGTTACCGAGGTGTTTACATTCTGAACGGGGAACAGCCTGAATTCCGAAAATTAGATGTTGTCTATGAAGGTTCAGACTATGTGATTTCCGCACAGAGAACTGAAAAAAGTTATCTTGCGCTTTATGATTCAATTATCACGAAAGGAATTGATGCAGATGCAGAATAATCAGGTGCAGGAAAATTATGCACGGATTCAAAATCATATTGCAGAAGCTGCGCTCAAAAGCGGCAGAACCCCTGATGAAATTTCTTTTATGGCTGTAACGAAAACCGTTGCACCGGAACTGGTGAATTGCGCCATTGACTGCGGTATTCAACTGCTTGGCGAAAACAGAGTACAGGAATATCAGTCTAAAAAAGACGCTTACCGGCAGGGCATACCAGTGGACTTCATCGGCACACTGCAAAGTAATAAAGTAAAATACCTGATTGGTGATATCAGAATCATTCAGTCAGTCAATAAGCTTTCCTTAGCACAGGAAATTAACCGCTGTGCAGAAAAGCGAAATCTGAAACAAAATATTCTTCTGGAAGTCAATATTGGTGCAGAAGATTCTAAAAGCGGGTTAAACCCTGCGGAACTTCCAGCTTTACTGGAACAAATTGCACAGCTTCCACATGTTCATGTGTGTGGTCTGATGACCATTCCTCCTCCGACAACAGATACACGCTTTTTACAGGAGATGCAGGAATTATTTCTTAAAACAAAAGAATTACAGATACCAGAGATAGAAATGAACATTTTGTCTATGGGAATGTCTGATGACTATGCACAGGCAATTCAATATGGTTCTACGCTTGTCCGGATAGGTTCAGCCCTGTTCGGCAAAAGGAACTATCAGAAATAAGGAGAAATTATCATGAAACTTTTTGACAATATGAAAGAATTTTTCTTTCCTTCCGATGATGAGCCGGAACAGCGTCCTGTGAAACCAATAGAAACACCGGTTGTTCCAAACATCGAAGACCAGCTTTCAGGCCATGAATCCGGTAATATCGTCAATATTCAGGCAACTGCACAGTTACAGGTCGTACTCGTCAAGCCTGAACACTTTACAGATGCCAAAGTGATTGCAGACCATTTAATCAGCAGAAAAACGGTTGTGTTAAATCTTGAAACAGCTTCCCCTGAAAACCGCAGAAGAATTATTGATTTTCTGGTTGGTGTTTCTTATGCAATCAACGGCAGTTTAAAGCCGGTTGCAAATTTAACATATATCATTACACCTTATAATGTCGGCTTCATCGGCGATGACCTTGCTGCTGAACTTGAAAATAATGGTGTGATTATTTAATCAGTCATGAATCAGAAACAACAAGATACAGATAAAATCTTTTTAGCACATGTGCAGGATATGCTGAGAAAAAATGCTTGGCAGAGTTTCACTTCCTTTCTGGACAGGCGGCAGTATGTGCTTGCACAGTCTGTGCTGAGAGAAGACAGTTATCGATTTTTCGGAGGTTATCCAGATGCAGAACGGGGAATACTCTGCATTCATGCAGAAGATGCCGTCCCAGATAACAGCGATTTCCCTTTAACCTGTCTGACGTTTACATTTCGGGAAGTGGATAAGCTGACACATCGGGACGTATTAGGCAGTCTGATGGCACAGCAGATACAGCGCAGTCTGATTGGAGATATTTTAGTCTCTTCCGGAAAAATTCAGTGTTTTGTCACGGGTGCGGCGGTTTCTGTCGGTTTGCAAATGACAAAAATCGGTCGTGTCGGTGTCAGGGTCACTGATACACTTCCGTTTGATGAACAATTTCATCAGGAAATGAAAGAAATTTCCGGTACAGTCTCCTCACCTCGTCTGGATGCGGTTTTAAAAACAGCTCTCCCTTTAAGCAGAGAAGCCTGTACTGCACTGATAGCCCGTCAGCTGGTCATGCTTAATTATCAGGAAGTGACCGAAAATTCTAAACTTCTCAAAGCCGGAGATGTCTTTTCTGTCCGAGGCTATGGGAAATTCCGCTTGAAATCAATCGGTATGCTGACGAAAAAAAATCGCCTGCATATTGTCATTGAAAAATATTTATAATTATTTGATTTAATTTTATGCCAGAGGTGAATGCATTATGATGACCGCACAGGAAATCAGAGAAAAAAAATTTGAAAAAGCTGCCTGGGGCTATCGTCCTGAGGACATTGACGAATTCCTTGGACAGCTTGAAGCGACTTTTCAGGAAATTGACAACGAACGGGAAGACAGTAATCATAAAATTCAAGTACTCGCTGATAAAGTCCGTGAGTATATGAAAGATGAAGAAGCTCTCAAGGACGCTTTGCTCGGCGCACAAAAAGAAGGACACAGAGTCATTAAAGAAGCAAATGAAAAAGCTGACCAGATTCTGAACAGAGCAAAAGAAGAAGCAGCAATGCTGTTAGACGAAGCAACTCGTCAGCATGAAATTGCTATGGAGAAAAACCGTGCTGAAATCGCCAGAGAAAAAGAAGCTCTTGCGCAGGTGAAAAAACTGGTTGCCGATTTCAAGCGCAGTCTGTTTGATATGTACAAAGGACATTTGGAAATGATTTCCAATATTCCGGAAGAAAATCAGGAACTTCCGCCTCCGTCTCCGGAACTGGCCAATGTAGAACTTGACAAGGCAAAAGATGTTGTACTTTCCAGTGTGCCGGATTTGCCTGAACTGTCATCAGAAACAACAGTTTCCTTTACACCGCCTTCTCCGGAAGACTTTGCATAATTTTAATATTTAAGAAAGGACGCAAAATTTATGCCACAGGATTACAAGAATAGTCTGAATATGCCGAAAACAGATTTCCCCATGAGAGGCAATCTCCCTAAAAGAGAGCCGGATATGCTTCATAAATGGGAAACAGAACGGCTTTATGATTTGATGATGCAGAAAAATGCCGGTAAGCCGTCTTTCATGTTTCATGATGGCCCGCCTTATGCAAACGGAACAATTCATATCGGCACAGCATTAAATAAAACGCTCAAGGATTTTATCTTTAAGCAGAAGAATATGACTGGTTATTATGCACCATATGTTCCGGGCTGGGATACACACGGACTCCCGATTGAACTGAAAGCTTTGAAAGAAATTGGCGTGGAAAATGGTGCAATTCCTCCGGTAGAACTCCGCAAAGCTTGCAAAGATTTCGCTTTAACACACGTTGAAAATCAAAAAAAGCAGTTCAAGCGTCTGGGAAGCATTGCAGATTATGACCATCCGTATTTGACATTAAGACCGGAATATGAAGCACGTCAGGTGGAAGTATTCGGAAAAATGGCCAAAGACGGCTATATGTATAAGGGTTTAAAGCCTGTTTATTGGTGTCCTGACTGTAATACTGCCCTTGCAGAAGCAGAAATTGAATATGAAAATGACCCCTGTAATTCTATTTATGTGAAATTCAAAGTAACTGATGATAAGGGTTTATTCAAGGAAATGGGCTTGAATCTGGATAATGTATATTTTGTTATCTGGACAACAACGACTTGGACAATTCCGGGCAACTTAGCAATCTGCTTAGGCCCTGATTATAATTATACGCTTGTGAAAGTCGGCGAAGAATATTATGTCATGGCAGATGAGCTTGTGAAAACTGTTATGGAAACCGCTGGGATTAAAGAATATTCTACAGACGGTATCTTTACAGGCGCACAGCTGGAAGGCATGAAAACAAAGCACCCACTGTATGACAGACTTTCTCCGATTATTGTCGGCGACCATGTGACACTGGAAAGTGGTACAGGCTGTGTACACACTGCTCCGGGCTATGGTGTGGAAGACTATGAAGTATGCAAAAATTATGATGATATTGGCATTATTGTATGTGTCGATTCCAAGGGCAGACAAACTGCGGAAGCCGGCGAATTTGAAGGGCTTGACACAACGGAAGCCAATAAGAAAATTGCTGAAAAATTAGTGGAAACTGGTGCAATGCTCGCTATGCAAAGTATTGTCCATCAGTATCCGCACTGCTGGAGATGTCATTCCCCGATTATTTACAGAGCAACGGAACAATGGTTCTGTTCTGTGAACGGCTTTAAAGAAGATGCTGTGAAAGCTATCGAAAATGTAAAATGGATTCCTGACTGGGGCGAAGACAGAATTAAAGGCATGGTTCGTGACAGAAGCGACTGGTGCATTTCTCGTCAGAGAACTTGGGGTGTGCCGATTCCTGTTGTTTACTGCAAAGACTGCAAAAAGCCGATTATCACAGATGCAACCATCAAGAGCATTGCAGACGTATTCAGAAAAGAAGGTTCTGATGCTTGGTGGCTCAAAGAAGTTTCTGAACTGATTCCTTCTGATACAAAATGTGAATGTGGCTGTACAGAATTTACCAAAGAATATGATATTATGGACGTTTGGTTTGATTCTGGCGTATCTCATACAGCAGTACTTGATAATTATGATGAATTAACATGGCCTGCTGATTTATATCTTGAAGGTGCTGACCAGTATCGTGGCTGGTTTCAAAGTTCCTTGCTGACTTCTGTTGTTTATAAAGGCACTGCGCCGTATAAATCCGTTTGCACACATGGCTGGGTAGTTGACGGCGAAGGAAAAGCAATGCATAAATCTCTTGGAAACGGTATTGCTCCGGAAGAAATTATTGACCAGTATGGTGCAGATATTTTAAGACTTTGGGTAGCATCTTCTGATTATCATTCTGACATCAGAATTTCAAAAGATATTTTAAGTCAGCTTTCAGATGCTTACAGAAAAATCAGAAATACTGCAAAATATATTCTTGGCAATTTCAGCGATGGAGAAACAGTTTTCAATCCAGATACAGACAGTGTTTCAGATGATAAGCTTGAAGAACTGGATAAATGGATTTTAATGCGTTTAGACGCTTTAACAGATAAAGTCAATGCTGGTTATGAAGCATATGATTTCCATATTGTGTTCCATGCAATTCACAATTTCTGTATTGTTGACTTATCAAGTTTCTATCTGGACATTATCAAAGACAGGCTTTACTGTGAGAAAGTAACTGCACCGACCAGAAGAGCAGCACAAACAACAATGTATCGTATTTTAGATGCACTTGTCAGAATGGTTGCACCGATTTTAAGCTTTACAGGTGAAGAAATCTGGCAGAATATGCCTCATAAAGCTTCTGATGATGCAAGAAGTGTCTTTTTAAATCAGTTCCTGCCGAAAACAGGAATTTCACTTGATGAGAAATTTACTGCAAAATGGGAAGAAATTTACACGCTTCGTGAAGCGGTCAACAAGAAGCTTGAAGAAAAGCGCAATGAAAAAGTAATCGGCAAATCTCTCGAAGCCAAAGTCATTATCATTGTGAAAGATGCAGAAACAGCTGAAAGATTTAATAGCTATGCAGAATTGAAAGATGTCTTTATCGTATCTGCTGTAGAAATTCAGAACGGTGAAGTTTCTGCTGAATCCGGCTATGAAATCGCAATTGAAAAGGCTTCCGGCAATAAGTGCGAAAGATGCTGGTGCTATTCTGAAGAAGTCGGAAAAATTACGTTACACCCGACACTTTGCAAGCGTTGTGCAGAAGTAATGGGCGAATAATAAAAATTTTAAAATGGCGGTTTGTCGTTCTTATGAACGGCAAGCCTGCTATTTTCCTGAATCTTGGAAAGGGGAAATCGTTTTGCTGATATTGGCATTGTTTGTAATTTTAGCAATTGCTGGAGCTGACCAGTTAATTAAATATTGGATTGTCCAGAATTTTGAACTGTATCAGGAAAAGGATTTCCTGAAAATCGGCAATTTAGACATTATGCATTTACACTATATTGAAAATACCGGTTCAGCATTCAGCAGTTTTTCCGGACAGAGAGCATTTCTTTTAATTGTGACTGCAATCGGAATGGGCGTCTGTGCTTATGGTTTAATTCGCTATGGAAAGAAGAATCCGCTTTTATTCTGGAGCTTAGTAATGATTTTAGGCGGAGCATTAGGAAATATGATTGACAGAATTTTTCACGGCGGTGCAGTTGTAGATTATTTAGATTTAAAATTATTTAATTTTGCGATATTTAATTTTGCGGACTGCTTTGTAAGTGTGGGAACAGTACTGTTAATGATTTATATACTATTCTTTTCAGAACAGGAGAAAAAACATGATACAGCATGAACTTATTTTTCCGGCAGAAGCAGAAGGCGTTCGTCTGGACAAGTGGATAGCTTCTTTAGAGATGGATTTAACAAGATGCGCTGTGCAAGGGCTGATTGCTACCGGAAATGTCACTGCTGACGGAAAACAGATTCCGAAAAATTTTAGACCAAAAGCCGGTGCGAAAATTGAAATTTCAATTCCTCCTCCGGGAGAAGTTGAAGTTGTTCCGCAGGATATTCCTTTAGATATCGTGTATGAAGATGATGATTTATTAGTTGTCAATAAGCCCAAAGGTATGGTAGTACATCCGGCTGCTGGAAATTATGATGAAACCCTTGTGAATGCGCTGTTATTTCACTGTAAAGAAAGTCTTTCAGGTATTAACGGTGTTATTCGTCCGGGAATCGTTCACAGAATTGATAAAAATACCAGCGGTCTTTTGATTGTGGCGAAAAATGATATGGCACATCAGGGGCTTGCAGAACAGATTAAAGCACATAGTTTCACCAGAGAATATGAAGCCATTGCAGTCGGCAGTTTCCCAGATGGAAAAGGCGTTATCAATGCGCCAATCGGCAGAAACCCAAATGACAGGAAAAAAATGTGCGTCACAGAGAAAAATTCTAAATCTGCTGTGACACATTATGAAGTGTTAAAGCAATACGGCGGATTTGCACATTTGAAATTAACGCTTGAAACAGGAAGAACACATCAAATCAGAGTACATTTAGCATACATGGGACACCCTGTTTATGGAGATGATGTTTATGGAAAGGCTGTGAAAGGCGTTCAGGGGCAGTGCCTTCACGCTCGGAAAATCGGCTTTCTTCATCCAAGAACGGGGGAATATCTGGAATTTGAACGCCCTGCACCGGAATATTTTCAGAAACTAATCCAGAAATTTGAAAAGATGTGAATATGATGAATTTAAATCAGAAAATTTGTATTATTACAGATTTGGACGGGACACTGCTTCCAGCAAGTAAAATGCCTTTAAAAAGAGATTTACAGGCAATCCGAAAGTTTGAACAGGCTGGAGGGGTATTTACAATTGCAACAGGCAGAACAGTACAAGCTTCTTACCAGTACGCTGAACAGCTGGAATTGAAAAGCCCTATGATAGTGTTTAATGGTGGGATGCTTTATCACCCTTTAACTGGTGAAAAGCAGATTTTACAGGCACTTCCGGAAGAAGCCAAAGCCATGACAGCAGAAGTATTGAAAGAAAAACCGGATATTGGAATTGAAGTACTTTGTGCAGAAAGCACTTGGGTAATCAATAACACAGAAACAGAGCAAATGCATGTTCAAATCTGTGGTGTTGTGCCTGAATACGGAACAATTCCAGAAGTACAGGGAACTTGGCTCAAAGTTTTGTTTTCCATGCCGGCGGAGGAAATGCCAGCATTTGTGAAATATATTACGGATAAGCATTTTCAGAATGTTGATTTCATTCGTTCGGAAAAAAGATTTTATGAAATGCTTCCGGTTGGCAACTCCAAAGGTTCAGCTTTAAGTGAATACCGGAAACTTTCAGGCATGGAAGAATTTAAACTGATTGCAGTCGGTGATTTTGACAATGATTTAGAAATGCTGAAAGCAGCAGATTTCGCTGTGTGTCCGGCAAATGCAGTAGATTCTGTCAAAGCAGTGTCCGATTTGATACTTTCCAGAACTTGTGAAGAAGGCGCAATGGAAGAATTGATTACTAAAATTTTAAATCAGGAGATAGTATTATGAAAATTTTAAATCTTCATGGTTATCAGGCAAAAGCTGAAAATGGGAGTTATTGTGCGCTGAAAAAATGTGGTTATGAAGTGTTTGCACCACAAATAGATTATGAGAAGCAAAGCCCTCAGGAACTTCTTGTATTATTAACGAAAGCTTATCAGGAAAATCATTGTGAAGCCATAACAGGTAGCAGTATGGGAGGATTTTTTGCTATTCAGGTGGCTGTGAAAATGAAATGCCGTGCTGTACTGATTAACCCTTGTCTGAATCCTTTTCAGACCCTTCCGGAACTGGGTTTTGATAATAAAGAATTTATTCTGGAGTATATTAAATTATTTTCTAATCTGGCAGAACTGGATTTTTCACAAACATTTGCAATTATCGGTGAAAAAGATGATATTGTCACAACACATCCTGTGATAAAGTATCTGCTTGGTGAAAAGCACTGTGTTCTTGTTCCAGATGGCGGACATCAAAGTTCTTCTCTGCCAATGGAAGAAATTTTTAAGAAATATGGTACTTTATTTTTCAGTAAATAACAGCAGTCCTGCTGTTAAAAAATAATTTGGAGGTTTACTCATGGAGGCAACATTAAAAAAACAGCTCATGAAAACAGCTGTCAATGTCCGTATGGGCGTTCTGACAGGAACGTTTCATGCAAAATCCGGTCATCCCGGCGGTTCTCTTTCAATTGCAGATTTAGTAACGTATCTGTATGAATGCAAACTGCATGTCGATGCGAAAAACCCTGATGATGAAAATCGTGACAGATTTGTATTATCTAAAGGGCATACTGCACCGGCCTTGTATGCGATTCTTGCGGAAAAAGGATTTTTCGATAAGAAAGAGCTGGAAAGTTTAAGACACATTGGTGCAATGTTACAGGGACACCCCTGCATTCAAACACCGGGAATTGATATGTCCAGCGGTTCTTTAGGGCAGGGAATTTCTGTTGCCTGCGGAATGGCACTCGCCGGAAAACTGAACAAAAAAGACTATCATGTTTATACTGTTCTGGGAGACGGCGAAATTGAAGAAGGTCAGGTTTGGGAAGCAGCAATGTTTGCAGCACATTACAAGCTTGACAATTTAACAGCAATTGTTGACAATAACGGCTTGCAGATTGACGGAACGCTTTCAGAAGTTTGCTCTCCTGAGCCGATTGACGAAAAGTTTAAAGCATTTGGCTGGCATGTGATTCTTTTAGATGATGCACATGATTTCGATAAGATGGACGAAGCATTCAAAGAAGCCGAAACAGTAACCGGAAAGCCTGTTGTCATTATTCAGAAAAGTGTTAAGGGCAAAGGGGTTTCTTTCATGGAAAATCAAGTTTCTTGGCATGGTTCAGCTCCGAATGCTGAACAATATCAGCAGGCAATGGATGAGCTGCAAAAAGCTCTGGCAGAACTGGAGGCGTAATTATGGCGGATGTAATCAAAAAAGCGACCAGAGAAAGTTACGGCGAAACTCTGAAAGCATTAGCAGAAAAATATCCGAATCTTGTTGTATTAGATGCAGATTTAGCTGCTGCTACAAAAACTGGCATTTTTAAGAAAGCTTATCCGGAAAGATTTTTCGATTGTGGCATTGCAGAAGAAAATATGATGGGTGTTGCAGCTGGATTAGCCGCTTCCGGAATGATTCCGTTTGCAAGTACATTTGCAATGTTTGCAGCCGGAAGAGCTTATGAAATTGTTAGAAATTCCATCGGTTATCCGCATTTAAATGTGAAGATTGGCGCAACACATGCCGGCATTTCAGTAGGAGAAGACGGCGCAACACATCAGTGTAATGAAGATATTGCTTTAATGCGGACAATTCCGGGTATGACAGTAATTGTTCCGAGCGATGACACAGAAGCAAAAGCAGCTGTAGAAGCAGCAGTGTTACATGATGGCCCTGTTTACATGCGGTTTGGAAGATTAGCAGCTCCGATTTTGAATGACCCTGCTACTTATCAGTTTGAAATTGGCAAAGGCATTACGCTCAGAGAATCTGCATCAGATGAAATGACGATTATTGCAACTGGTTTAATGGTTGCAGAAGCCGTAAATGCTGCGGATACACTGAAGGCAGAAGGCATTTCTGCAAGAGTGATTAACATTCACACAATTAAGCCCATTGATAAAGCACTTATCTGCAAAGCAGCGAAAGAAACTGGTAAAATCGTCACTGTAGAAGAACATAGCATTATTGGTGGTTTAGGCAGTGCCGTAGCAGATTGTGTAACAGAATGTTGTCCTGTACCAGTCACAAAGATTGGTGTGAATGATGAATTCGGTCATTCAGGGCCTGCTGTTGACCTTCTGAAAGAATTTGGCTTATCCAGTGAAAATATTATTAAAACTGTGAAAAGCATGTTAAACAAGTAATCAAAAAAACCTGACCTCTGATTGCAGAAGTCAGGTTTTTCAATTATATATTAGTTAATTCTTTGTAAAGCTTGATATATTCATCTGCTGAAATGTTCCAGCTGTAATCACTGGACATTGCACGTTTTACAAGCGCATTCCAGCTTTCAGGGTTATCATAGCAAGCTTTGGCTCTTTCGCAGGCATTCAGCATATCATGAGCGTTGTATGTCCGGAAAGTAAAGCCATTGCCATCTTCATTGCCGTTGTCTTTGACGGAATCACGCAAACCGCCCGTTTCTCTGACGATAGGTGCAGTTCCGTAACGCATGGAAATCATCTGGGCAAGTCCGCAGGGTTCACTTTGCGAAGGCATCAGAAACATATCTGCACCAGCATAAATTTTTTTCGCCAAATCAGGCTGGAAACCTAAAGTCACGCTTACTCTGTCAGGATAACGCCACTGCATTTCAGAGAAGAAATCTTCATAAATCTTTTCACCGCTCCCAAGAATGGCGAATTTATAGCCAAGATTTAAAATTTCTTCAAAGATATAACGAATCAGGTCAATGCCTTTATGAGAAACAAATCTTGTGACAATACCAATCACAGGCTCATCGCCTTCCTGTAAAGCGAGTTCTGAAAGCAGAGCTTCTTTGCAGGCTTTTTTGCCGGAAGGGTCGGAAACACTGAATTTCTGTGCAATTAAATTATCCTGTTCAGGATTATAAAGTTCTGTATCAATGCCGTTGAGAATTCCGCAAAGTTTATATTGCTTATTGACAAGAATTCTGTCCAGACCATGTGCATAATAAGGGTCAAGAATTTCCCATGCATAACTGGGGCTGACAGTTGTAATTTTGTCAGCGGCTTCAATTGCTCCTTTCATCATGTTAATTGCGCCGTCATATTCCAGAACGCCGATGTGATATAATGGAATGCCCATCACTTCATTCAGGACTTCACGGCCATAACTGCCTTGATACTGAATATTATGGATTGTAAAAACATTTTTAATATTCTGGTATCCCTGCTGATATTTATAGAATACTTGATAAAAGACAGAAATCAATGCAGTCTGCCAGTCATTGGCATGAATGATATCTGGTATAAAATCGATACAGCGCAGCATTTCAAGCACTGCTCTGGAGAAAAATACATAACGTTCGCAGTCGTCATAAAAGCCGTATAATCCGTCACGTCCGAAATAATACTCGTTATCAATGAAATAATAAGTTAAGCCGTTCCAGATAGCGGTGAAAATACCACAATACTGTTTTCTCCATGAAACATCAACTGTAATATTGGTTAAAAATGTCATTTGCGCACGGAGTTCAGGACGGATAGATTTATATAAAGGCATCACGACTCGGCATTCATGACCTTTATTGCGGATGGCAGCCGGAAGTGAACCGATGACATCTGCCAGACCGCCGGACGCTGCAAACGGGACAGCTTCACTTGCGGCAAACAGTATATTCAAAGTACATCACCTTCCTGAATTAAAGTTTTGCGTTTTTACTGATGTAAACGGGATAACTGTCTGAACCTGTCAGAACACGGCCGTCTTCAATGGTGACATTTTTGTCTGTAATGACAGCATTTAAAGAGCAGTCTGCACCAATATTTGTGCTTTGCATCAAAATGCAGTTTTTCACAACAGAACCTTTTCCGACTTTGACACCTCTGAACAGAATGCTGTTTTCTACTGTGCCTTCAATGATACAGCCGTCAGCAATTAAAGAATTGGAAACATTGGCTTCCAGACCGTATTTTACAGGGCCGTTGTCGCCGATTTTGGTATAGATGGGAGAGCCAGCCTTGAAAAGCTGATTTCTGTTTTCGGGTTTCAGCAGAGCAAGATTTGCCTGATAGTAGTGTTTTACGCTGTCGATTCTGCTGAAATAGCCGTCAAACTGATAGCCCATAATTTTGAATTCCTTGACACTTGGCTGGAGGCAGTCTCTGACAAGGCTGTACTGATTTTTGCTGACAGCATCTTTGACAAGACGGCGCAGGAATTCTTTTTTCATAACGAACATGTCAAGGCTGATATTGCATTCACCGGAAATCAGCGGGTCAATCAGAACAGCATTCACTCTACCGGTTGTATCCATTTCGAGAACGTCTACACAAGAGCCGGATTCTTCGCTGTATTTGTACTTGCCGTATACAACAGTAATATCTGCTTCTGTATGGATATGCTGTTTGATGACATTTTCAAAGTTAATATTTGCAACATAATCGCAGTCAGTTAAAACGACATATTCACAGTTGGAGTGTTCTACATAGCTCCAGATATTGTTCAAAGCTTCCAGACGACCTCTGTAAACGCCTTCCCCAACACTCTGGCTGAACGGGGGGAGAAGATGTAAACCGCCTGTTTTTCTGGCTAAATCCCATTCACGGCCTGTTCCCAGATGGTCAAGCAAAGAGCCGTAATTTGATTTTGTAATGACACCTACCTGTGTGATGCCGGAATTTACCATATTGGAAAGCGGAAAGTCAACTAATCTGTATCTTCCGCCGAACATAATAGAACCCATTGTTCTGTGTTTGGTTAATTCAATTACGGTTGAATCATGCAGGCTTGCAAAAATTAAACCGAGGACATTATTATTTACACTCATGACAGAGCCTCCTTTTAAACATTTTCTGAGATAATTTCTTTGGGCTTAATGACAGCTGTACCGGAAACGGTCACATTATGGCCGACTACAGCAATACCCCAATCATCTCTGTTTTCAATATTTTCAGGGCTGATGCCGATTTTCGCACCGGATTCGACAACACAGTTTTCACCGACAATAGCATATTCTACGACAGCACCGGATTTAACAACTGTACCGGGCATGAGGATAGAATAATTGACAACAGCACCTTCTTCGATGGTAACACCAGAGAAAACAACAGAGAAATCTACTTTTCCGTTAATGTCAGAGCCTTCTGTAATCATAGAATTTTCAATCTGTGCATGTTCGCCGATGAACTGCGGAGGCATGTTGTTATGACGAGCGTAAATCTTCCATTTGGGGTCGTATAAATCCAGCGGAACAGAAGGGCTTAACAAGTCCATATTTGCTTCCCAAAGGCTGTCAAGTGTGCCGACATCTTTCCAGTAGCCGTCAAAGGTGTAAGCGAATAAAAGTTCTTTATTGGCAAGCATGGAAGGAATGATATCTTTACCGAAGTCTTTAGAACCAGTGTTTGCATTTTCGTTTTCAATCAGATATTTTTTAAGTTTCTGCCATGTGAAGCAGTAGATACCCATAGAAGCAAGGGTAGATTCGGGTTCTTTTGGTTTTTCAGTGAAGCGGACAACTCTGTTTTCTGCATCGCATGTCATGATACCGAAACGGGAAGCCTCTTCCATAGGAACGTCAATAACTGCAATTGTACCGTCAGCCTGATTTTTTTCATGGAATTCCACAAGCTTGGAGTAATCCATTTTGTAAATGTGGTCACCGCCGAGGACAATGACATATTCAGGGTCATAGCGTTCAATGAAGCGCATATTTTGATAAATAGCGTTTGCAGTACCCTGAAACCAGTCAGCACCTTCTTTTGTTTCAAACGGAGAGAGGACATGTACACCGCCGTACATTCTGTCTAAATCCCAAGGCTGACCATTGCCGATGTATTCATTCAGAACAAGTGGCTGATACTGTGTTAAAACACCAACTGTGTCAATGCCGGAATTTGTGCAGTTAGATAATGCGAAGTCAATAATGCGGTATTTGCCGCCATAAGGAACGGCAGGTTTTGCAACGTTCTGTGTCAGAGCATATAATCTGCTGCCCTGTCCGCCAGCCAGAAGCATTGCAATTACTTTTTTCTTAGCGTTCATAAAATTTCCTCCTAAATCCACAGGACAGACAGAAATGAAATTCTTCTGTCCTGATTAGTTTACTTATTGTTCAGATGTGGTGTCTTCCTGAACGGTTTCCTGTGCCTTGCGGTCAGCAATTTCGTTTGCCAGTTCTGCAAGAGATTTTTGTTTTTTGGGGACACGTCTGAGATAGAGTACGGAAAGTGCCGGTAATGTCAGGGAAATAGACTGGTCAAAACCGTGCATACTGATGTCAAGCGGTTCATAAGTTTCTAAAGCCAGTCCCTGACCGCCGAATTCTTTCGCATCTGTACTGAACAGAAGTTCATAATTATCATAGAATGGCACACCGATTTTATAGTCTTCACGGGTGACGGGTACAAAATTGCAGATAGTGATAATTTCACTGCCATCATCAGCGATTCTGCGGAAAGCAATGACACTTTGTTTGTAGTCATCATGAGAAATCCAGCTGAATCCGCTCCAAGAATCGTCATTATCCCATAATGCAGCCGTTTCAAGATAGAGTTTGTTCAGTGCAGCAACGAATTTTTGCATTTGCTGATGTTCGGGCTTTTCGAGCAAATCCCAGTCAAGCTGTGTCTGAAAATTCCATTCATTGACCTGAGCGAATTCCTGCCCCATAAAGAGCATTTTCTTTCCGGGGTGTGCCATCATGTAAGCTAAGAATGCACGGTAAGAGGAGAATTTATCTGTATCATAACCAGGCATTTTCCGAAGCATAGAGCATTTGCCGTAAACAATTTCATCATGAGAAATCGGAAGGATATAATTTTCTGAGAAGCAGTAGAAGAATGAGAAAGTTAATTTATCATGATTAAAGGCTCTGTAAATCGGGTCAAGGGACATATACTGAAGCATGTCATTCATCCAGCCCATGTTCCATTTGAAATTAAAGCCAAGTCCGCCGATATCTGTCGGCTTGGTAACTAAAGGCCATGCGGTAGATTCTTCTGCAATCATCAGTACATCAGGATGTTTGGAAAAGACAGCTTCATTCAGGTTACGGAAGAATTCCACTGCTTCCAGATTTTCGTGACCGCCGTTAATATTTGGAGTCCATTCGCCGTCTCTGCGGTCGTAGTCAAGATACAGCATAGAAGCAACTGCATCTACTCTTAAGCCGTCAAGATGGAATTCGTCAAGCCAGTAGCAGGCACTGGAAATTAAGAAAGAACGCACTTCGCCCTTCCCATAGTCAAATACTCGTGTTCCCCAGGATTTATGTTCCATTTTTTTGGGGTCGGAGTATTCATAACAGCATGTGCCGTCAAATTCGTATAAGCCGAAAGCATCTTTTGGGAAGTGTGCCGGCACCCAGTCCAGAATAACACTGATACCGCCCTGATGGAACAGGTCAATCATTTCACGGAACTGGTCAGGCGTACCATAGCGGGAGGTGGGAGCGAAATACCCTGTTACTTGATAGCCCCATGAACCGTCATAGGGGTATTCAGTTAATGGCATGAATTCAATATGTGTGTAGTGCATTTTCTGCATGTAAGGGATAATTTCTTTTGCAAACATGACATAATCAGGGACAGTGCCGTCAGGGTTATGTTTCCATGAATCCAGATGTACTTCATAGATATTCATGGGGCTTTTGTAAATGATTTGATGTTTCTTTTTTTCGAGCCATTCTGCATCATGCCACTGGTAATTGCTTTCATAAATTTTAGAAGCAGTTGCAGGGCGTGTTTCAAAGTGATTGGCATAAGGGTCACTTTTCATAAGAAATTCACCTGAACGAGTTTCAATGCTGTACTTATAAGCATCATACTGTGCAAGGTTTTCAATGACAGTTTCCCATACGCCGTTAGCAATCAGTTCCATTGGGTTGGGTTCACGATTCCAGTGATTGAAATCACCGACAACGGAAACACTGACTGCATTAGGGGCCCATACACGGAAGCGATGTTTTTTCACACCGTTTTCTTCAATGGCATGTACACCAAAGAATTTGTAACTTTCGTTATTTTTCCCTTGATAGAATAAGTAAAGGGGAAAATCATTTGGATTTTCTATTGTAGTGCTCATGAAATCTGTGCCATTACTGCGTGTAAAGCAGACAGAAGATATCTGATTTGCACGTTTATTCCTTGTTCAGCGTATCCGTTTTCACAAAAATTTGTGAAATACGTTGGCATGATACTCCCAAGGCGTAAATTCCCCGCTAACGAACGGGTACATATTGCTGTAGGTACAGCAATACCAGTAACTTAATCCTTTCTTACTTGAATTTGCCAATCGTCTGGTTTTGGTATCTGCATATGAATGAGTACACAGGGAAGTATTTCCACTATAATCTCCTTTTATTATTGTAACAGAAAATAAAGATTTTTTCAAGTATTCTCTTGCAGGGTGTTAAAATTTTATACGTTTATATAATTTGTGATGCTTATTTTTGTGCAAAATGTACTAAATTTTATGACAAATTTTACCTGATTGCTGTACTTGAAGTCGAATGTTGTTTTTTATGGCGAGGAGAGGCAGAAGAGACAGCAGAAATTTTGCTTTTGACACGGGCTGTGATGACCGTCATATCATCTCTGACTGTACCGCCGTGAAAGACAGGAGCTTTTTCAAAGATAGCGTTCAGAAGCTGTTCCGGTGCAGGATTTTGTGTTAAAAGCTGATGGATATAAGGGTATTCTGCTTCGCTGATACCGTCAGAGAGCAGGATAATATAATCTTGATTCTGTGAGTTTAGTTTTGTTTTGGAAGGAGGGGCATCTGGAAGCATTCCAAGCGGAAAGCTGTGTGCTGAGATTTGTTGCATTTCTGCATTTCGGCTGAACAAGGCAGCAGCTGAACCGGATTTGCAGAATGTTAATTCTCCGGTATCGGCATTCAGGAATAAAATGTCTAATGCTGCAAAGTTTTCTGTATTGGTTTCGGTCATTAAAAGGGCATTTAAAAGTTTTAAAGCAGAATCAACAGGCATTTCACAGCCTATCATGTTCCGGAAGGTTTTCACAGCAATGCGGGAGGCTAAAGAAGCAGTACTGCCGCTGCCCATACCGTCTGAAATGATAAGATATTGATTTCCGGCAGCATCGGTAAAAGCGTCCGCATGGTCTCCGCATCGTTCATAAGCAGGTGCATTCTGGCTTTTTACAGCGTATTCGAGATGGTAAGCAGGAATTTCATAGAAGCAATAGCGTGTTAAATGCTTTTGTGTGATAGTGACTGTTTTTAAGTCTGCATTTAAGTGACGGCTTAATAGTTCTTGCACAGTGGCAAGGGGGAATTCTTCCTGAGTGGAGTAAACTTCTGCTGCATAGCGGCCGCTTCTGAGTTTATGAACGAAACAGCCTTCATCTGTAATGGCACAGCGGTTTAAAATTATTTTTAATGCAGCTGTTTCAGCATCACAGAATTGTGAAGCTCTTCTTTTGGCGGAATCTGAAATGACATGCTCCAGAAGCTGTAAATATTCTAAAGTCATTGCTCTGTCCTGCATTAAGTGAATATTTTGCATTTGTTTTACGGTTCTGCGTTGAGAGAGGACTTGCATCATTTCAGCAATTTTTTTTCGTTCGGGGCAGGGTTCAAGCGTTTCAGGGATAACGGAAGGGGTATGGAGCATCTGGGTAAAAATTTGATTTGTCTGGTCAGCGTGTTGTTTCCAGCAAAGGTCACAATGATGACAGTTTTGGCAAATGGCTTCTTTTACCTGTTCGCATGGGTCTGGGGGGGCATTGAAAGTTAAATGCCGCATGACAGCAGAAGTTTCCTGTCTTAATTCCTGCAAGGCTTTGCTGAGAAAAATTTCCTGCTGAATGACATGTCTCTGACCGGCAGGCATTTCTACTGGAAGAGAGATAAAATTTCGGAATTCAATCTGACAGCATACTGCATATAGTGTGCAAGTAATGACTAATTCAGCAAGAATTTTTACAATCCCGATACTGCTGTCAAATACTGCACTGCTGAAAATCTGCATCACAAAAAAGACCGGAATGTAAAATGCATTCGGAAGCTGATATAAAAAACCTGCTAACATTGCAGTAACAGGCAGAAACAGCAAAGGCATTCCCAGCGGTACACTGCAAAGAACGACACCGCAGGCTGTCAATGCACCGCATAGTGTTCCGGCTGACTGCCGGAACTGTTTGGAAGCTAACAGCGTAACTGTCATTCCTGAAATTCTTCCTAAATTACAGAATTCAAAATCAATTCCGCATAATGCGGTAATGCTTAACAGATAGCAAACTGCATAAGTAAAGCTTTTTCCGGCATTTAAAGAAATTTTATGATTTTCTTTCAAGTTCTGCACTGCATCTGACAGAAAGAAAGCAGTGATTCCGATTAAGAATGATTCCAGAATATATAAGGGCAGTTTTCCGCCTTTGTCCTGAAAAAATATATCCAGTACAATTCCGGCACAGATACTTGTCACAGAAGTGAAAATGCCTGAAATCCAAGGCTTTTCGTTATCAGGAATAAAAATTCGTATGCATAGCACGGCAATCAAAGAAGTTAAAAGAAACTGCATTTCCTGCGGTGCGCCCTGTATGCAGTAAGAAAGCAAACTTCCCAGCAGAATGCAAAAGATATACAGCGGACTGCATATTCCTGCCACAGCTACTGCTAACGGTGAAACGATTCCGCTAACTGTTCCGATAGAAAGCAGATAGCCTCCGCCGGTTGAAAAGATACAGCATACAGGAATTTGCACCCATTCATTGCGAAGTATTTTTTTGAGATGTAACAGCATAATCTTCCAGCTCCTTGCATATAATCAATAATTCTATTATAGCAAAGTCTGTATGCGAAATTTGTCGAATCGTGCTGTAAAGTTCAGAAATTTTGAAAAGAAAGTCAGTCATTTCCTGCGAATTGTCGTTTTTCCGGATATTTCCGGATTTATAGCGTCCAGTCTTTCTGAATAAAATCTCCTCTTTTATATTTCAGATTTGTCAGGAAAACTTGAATTTCATATTTTTGGTTATCAATGGCACAATTGATAAAGTCATCCAGATTTTGGGCTGTGATGCAGTTCCGGAAAGAATTTAAATAATTTTCAGCAGTTTGAATTTGATTTTCCAGAATCAGGCTTGTGATAATTTCGTTAAAGTTTTCTTTTACGAAAGTATTGATTTTTGTATCATCCTGATTTCTGAGGAACATTTCATAAATAATTCTATATTTTGAATTAGGAAGTCTTTTGATATCAAAATCTTTCCGGACAATCATCCAGACAAACTTGCTTGCTGTTTCAGAGCCATTGTCTAAATCCTGCTTTTTAATTTCAATGCCGTGACAGAGAATTGTTTTTAATACAGGACAGCTTGAAATCATATAGCCGACCCAGTCAACACTTTCCGGAATGACGATTTTTTTAAGTTTTTCACAGCCGTTGAAAGAAGCAGCTACAAGAGATTTTGTGCCATTAGGGAGAAGGACTTCTTCAAGGCTTTTGCAGTTACGGAAGCAGGAATCACCAATATCTGTTAATTTTTTCGGGAAATGCACTTCTTTCAGGCTGTAGCAGTTTTTGAATGTGTAAGCTTTTAATTCAGTTACTTTTTCAGGAATAATCATTTCTTCTAAGAGTGTACAGTTTTCAAAGGCATGGTTATAAATTGCAGTAACACTTTCAGGAATTTTCACAGAAATTTTATCAACCGGACAACGGACTAGTTTCGTTAATTTATAGCCATCATGTTCGTAGAGAATGCCATTGACAACAGCAAATTTTCTGTTATTTTTATGAACAGTAATTTTTTTCAGTTTGCTGCAACCTGCAAAAGCATCTGTTTCTTTCATGCTGGTGATACTTGCCGGAATGTGGACAGATTCTAAACCATTTGGACAACATAATAAAGTAGTCAATTTTTTATCGCAGAGAATGCTTTCTATTGCACTGCCAAACCCTGCAAAATATTTGTTTCTTCTGTCAACAATAATAGAAGTTAAATTTGTATCTTCATAAAACGAATGATAGCCAATTTTCTGGATAGTTTCAGGAAGGATAATGCAAGTTAATTCTGGATGATTATCCAGTGACCAGCTTCCGATTTCTTTGACCGTATCAGGAATGGTGAGAGAATTTATTCCATGTCCTGTATAATTTTTTAAAGTGCTGTCTTCAATTTTTAAATCCATTTGAATCCTCCTGAATGAAATTACTTAATTTGACAAGTTCAGGCATCGAGAGTGCTTCAATCCGGACAGAGGGAGAAATTTCTGCTTTCTGAAAAATTTCCTGCATCTGTGTTTTGGAGAAATTAAAGCCTTTGGCAAGTACACCGGAAAGCTGTTTTCTTCTTTGGGAAAAGCCAATTTTTATCATTTGAAAGAACGTTTTTTCGTTTTGAACATTCCAAGGATTTTCCGGATATAATTCAATTTGAATCACAGCAGAATCAACATTGGGAGCAGGGAGAAAACTTCCTCTGGATACGTCAAATAATTTAGAAGCTTTTCCATAATAGGCAACGGCAATTGTAACAGCACCGGCTTCACGGCTTCCGACCGGAGCGCAAAGACGTTGCGCCGCTTCTTTCTGTACCATGACAGTAATTGTTTTAATCGGCAGTTTCGATTCTAATAACTGCATGATTAAAGGCGAAGTAATATAATAAGGCAGATTCGCACAGACTGCCGTTTCTAAGCCTTGAAATTCTTCCTGAATTAAAGTGTTTAAATCATATTTCATTGCATCGCCGTGAATGATTTTAATATTATCAAATTCTGAAAGTGTTTCGTTTAAAATCGGGAATAATTTTTCATCTAGTTCAATTGCAGTGACTTTGTCAGCTCTTTTCGCAAGTTCTTTTGTCAAAACACCGATACCAGTACCGATTTCTAAAATGCCAAAACCTTTTTTAGCGTTGCCGAGTTCAGCAATTTTGGGGCAGACAGAAGGGTTAATTAAAAAATTTTGCCCTAAAGCTTTGGAAGTCTGAAAATCATGTGCATTCATAAGTTGTTTTACATAGCTGATATCTGTTAATTCCGGCATAATGTCAAGTCCTTTCCTGATTTAAATTTTTGATTAAAGCTTCAGCGCATTTGATACCGTCCACAGCAGCGGAAGTAATTCCACCGGCATAACCAGCCCCCTCACCGCAGGGGTAAAAACCTTTGATTCCGGTACTGTAGAAATTTTCGTTTCTGAGGATTCTGACAGGGGAGGAGCTTCTTGATTCAACACCAGTTAAAACAGCATCTTCACAGGCGAAACCTTTTAATCTTTTGTCCATTTCGCAAAGGCCGGCTCTTAATGTTTCACACATGTAGGAGGGTAAATAATTATCAGGAGAAACAAATTGAGTTCCAGGCTGATAAGTTGGCTGAATTCTTCCGAAATGTTTAGAATTTTTTCTGTGCAGGAAATCTCCCACGCAGATGACAGGAGCAGAATAATTGCTTCCGCCGGCAAGGAAAGCTTTTTCTTCAATTGTTCTTTGCAGGAACATTCCGGCTAAGGGGTGTGTACTGCCGAAATCTTCTGGATTTATGCCGACCAGCAAAGCGGAATTTGCATTTCTGCCGTCACGTTTAAAAAGGCTCATGCCATTAACGGCAAGCCGACCGGATTCAGAAGCAGCAGCAACGACTTCACCGCCGGGACACATGCAAAATGTATAAAGGCTTCTGCCATTTTTAAGATGAACGGCTAATTTATAATCTGCTGCACTTAAAGCATCATGATTCCAGAATTTTCCGTAGAGTGTTTTATTGATATCTTCCTGTAAATGTTCAATTCTGACGCCCATAGAAAAGGGCTTCTGGGTTAAAATAAAATGTTTCTGGTAAAGCATTTCAAGGGTATCTCTGGCACTGTGACCTAAGGCAAGAATGACATGTTTTGCTTGTATTTCATGCAGTTGGTTATCTTGGAAATACTGAATAGAAATTAACTGGTTTTGTTTCTGTTGAAAGTCAGTGAATTTTGCATGGAAATGAATTTCACCGCCTAATTTTTGAATCAATGTTCTGAAATTTTTCACAGTATTTTGCAAATAATCTGTACCGATGTGAGGTTTTGCCTGCCAGAGGATTTCTTCCGGCGCACCGCACTGAACGAATGTTTCCAGTACAAAGCGAATGCGTTCATCTTTAATGCCGGTATTTAATTTTCCGTCTGAGAAAGTTCCTGCACCGCCTTCACCGAACTGAATATTGCTTTCCGGATTTAAATCGCCGTTTAATCTGAATTGATGAACATGCTGAACACGTTCTTCAACGGGACAGCCTCTTTCTAAAACAATTGGTTTTAAGCCGGCTTTTGCTAAAACGTAAGAAGCGAACATTCCGGCAGGGCCTAAGCCTATGACAACAGGCCGTTCTGCGCTGTGACAGACGGAGATGTGATATTTTTTCTCTTCAATGAGGGAAATATCTTTATCTTTCGCACATTTCTGTAAAATTTTCTTTTCGCCGGAAGCGTTCACATCAAGTGTAAACAAGAAACTGATATTTTCTTTTTTGCGGGCATCGACAGAACGTTTTCTGACTTTGATTTCTAAAATGTTTTCAAAGGGGATATGCAGTTTTCTGCCGACAGTTTTTTTCATATCCAGTTCTGTATAATCTAAGTGAAGTCTGATATTTTGAATTCTAATCATGATAAAATCCTTCCTATGACAAATCAGAATTTGCGGCAGCATCTTCAATGCTTGGAATACATGGAGAAAAGTCAATATCATCTTTTTTAATGCATTTCCCCCTTTTGAAAACATAGACTTGAAATTCATTATAATGATTTTTATCTTCATCATCACGAATATATATTAAGCCATAACTGCCTGTTGCAACCTCTGAAATATGCCTATATATTCCTACTATTGCATCAATTTCATGTGTTCGGTGATTAGAGCAATATAGGGTGTTTATAAAAGCAGAACCGTTTACATATTGCAGGTCTATTTTATATTCACTGTTTGATACAATATCTTTCACAGATTGTTTTATACTGTCAACTTCAGATTGTGGTATTAAATCTTCGTCTTTATATGTTGCTGAAATTGATAACCAACCATGTAATTCTATCATGTAATCACCTAAATTCCGATTTTATGGGGTCACTGGAATCATTTTTTCAGCAATCAATTTTCCGGCAGTGTAACCGCTCGCCCATGCCCAATGGAGCTGATACCCTCCGCAGGGTGCATGAACATCTACAGCTTCTCCAGTAACGAATAAATTTTGATAAGACTTGACTTGAAGAGTTTCATCAAGGGCTGAACCGTGAACCCCTCCGGCAGAAGCCTGAGCCTGTTCTTTGAGCGTTCCGAAAATTTGAAACCGGAAATCATGACAGAGTTCTGCTAACTGTTTTAAATTTAAATCAGAAAGCTGACTGCAAGGCATATTGGCTTTGATTCCGATTTGTTTTAAAAGCGTTCTTGCCAAAGGCTTTTGCATGAAACCAGAAAGCATTTCTTCACTGGAAACATGATACCGCACCGCCTGACAGGTGTAAAGCCTTGAAAGAATTTCAGAAGTTTCCAATTCCGGAAAGAGATTCACAGAAATTTGATATTCAGAAAAATTTTTCTCAATAAAGCTTGACAAATTAAAAATACAGATGCCAGATAAAGCCTGTTCCGTGAACTGAATTTCACCGAGTTCAGATTTTAATAATTTATTTTTATGATAGAGACTGACAGAGCCTTTGACCCGAAGACCCTTTAAAGGCTGTAAAATTTTCTTGTCTGAAAGAAGAGGGCAGAGAATCGGTCTGCCCTCTGTCATAGGAATATTTAATTTTTTAAGAAGATTCCATGCAGAGCCGTCTGTTCCGAATTTCGGCTGTACAATTCCTCCGGCAGAAAAAATAATAGCTTTTGCAGTGTAATGCTGTTGTGCTGTCTGAACATGCCAGAGACCAGATTTGTATGTGAAATCAATGACAGTTTCCTGACAAATTTCCGTCACATTCAAACAGGCAAATCTTAATGCATCAAGAACCGCATTTGCTGACATGCTGTAAGGGTAAATTCTGCCTTGTGCATCAGTCCGGCAGTATAAGCCTAAACTTTCAAAGAAATTTTCTGCCTTGCCAAATTTGTTTAAAATTTCAGAAACATCATAACTGCCTTGATAGTCTTTTGCTGAAATGTTTTGATGACTTAAATTGCATCTGCCGTTTCCGGTTGCTAAAATTTTTTTCCCAGTACGGGGGAGATGTTCAAGAATGACAATTTTTTTCAAGCCAAGGGAAGAAGCTGTTACAGCAGCAGCCAGTCCGGAAGCACCTCCGCCAATTATCAGTAAATTTTCAATCATGACTGTGCAACTAAAGGCAACAGTTTTCTGATGATATAACTGGTAGAACTGTCTTTGCCCTGCATATTGGAATTCACTGCAATGACAGCGTGATACTGAGGTAAAACAAAACATTTCTGACCCCATTTTCCGCTCATGTAGAAATTGCCGTCAGCCAGTACCCAGAAGAAATAACCATAAGGAATTCTTTCAGGAGTAGGCACACGGGGCTGTGTTGCAGCTTTCAGCCAGCCTTTAGAGCAAATTTGATTTGTCATGATACCGTTTCCAAGCTTTGCTAAATCTTCTGTAGAAAGTTTTAAACCGCTTGCGCCAAAAACATGCCCTTGTGGGTCGTATTCAAATTCATATTCAGTAATGCCTAAAGGACGGAAAAGATAATTTACAATTTGTTTGTCCAGCGGGTCGCCGTCTTCTGCTTCGACCATTCTTCCAACAATGTAAGCACAGGCATTATTATAGAAAAATGTCTGATGTTCCTGTTCTTCACTAAGAGGCGTAACAGCAGCTTCACAGCAGGTTTTCAAATAATCATCATAATTTTTCCGGTCATCAAATAACAATCTGTAGTTAATGCCGGAACGCATTGTCATTAAATCATCAAGTGTTAAGCTGGAAATAGAAGCTGCTCCGGTATGAAGAAGCTGAGAAACTTTTGTTTTCGGTGTAAGCTGACCTTCTCCGCAAAGTCTGCCGACTAGCAAAGAAATTAAACTTTTCATAATGGAATACTGAGGATAAAGCTGACCAGTTTGTTCTGTTTCTGCAATAATTTCCCCGTCTTTCATGACGACAGCAGAAAGAACTTCTGGATTTTCAGGTGTTAAGATTGTCATATGAATCCCTCCTAAATAATCAATTTTGTTTTTCAAGCACGGCAATGCCGACTAAATCATAACCTGCATTGACAGCAACTGCTGAACCGATTTTGACTCTTTCAACAGGCGGATAACCTAATTTCTGTATTAAAATTTCCTCTGCCTTGTCAGCAAGTTCGCTGTTGACTCCCTGAATTATCAGATAAGGCGAATCCGGAAGCATGACTGTTAAAATTTTTTCTGTCAGTTTCGGGACGATATTTTTTTCACCTCTGACTTTTTCAGGGGCGGAAATTTTACCATGAGAAATGCGGATAATGGGCTTTAAGCCGAGGACTTCACCGGCAAAAGCAGCAACAGCGGTTAATCTGCCGGATTTTCTGACATATTTTAAAGTAGCTGGTGTGAAATAAACGCCTATTTTAGAAATCCAGTCTTTGATATAATTCAAAATTTCTTCAACAGAATTTCCGTTTTGAATCATTTCAGCGGCTTTGACAACGGGATAGCCGTAGCACATTGTATAATTTTCGCCGTCAATGATGTGAATGTTCATAGATTTAGATTCTGGAATTTCCTCATAGAGCATGTCACGAGCCTGTACAGCGTTCTGATAAGTTGCAGAACCGCCGGCATTGATGCTGACATAAATTAAATCTGTATAGCCTTCTTCATAGAATTTCTGAAATGTCTCCTGAAAAGTAAAGGCTGTAATCTGAGAAGTAGAAGGCATATCATCAGAATGCGCCATCAAATCATAAAATTCTTCTTTGGATAAATCTCTTTGTTCCTGATAAGAATCTCCATTGATAGAAATATGAAAACTTAATAGTTCAATGCCGAGTTCTTCGGCTTGTTTTAAGGGCAAATCGCTTGCCGTATCGGTAATGAGCTTAATTTTAGCCATGGGAAACAGTCCTTTCTGTAATGTAATTTTTAACAGCAGTCCCAGTTATATAGAACATCAGAGAAATCTAAATTTTTTAATTTTTCAGAATTGATGAAAAAGTTTCCAATGCCGGAATCTCCCCACAGGACTTTATCCGTATTATCGCTATAATCGGAATCTAGCTGGAACAGTAAGAAATCATAGGGAAAATCTCCCATTCTGGGGTCTTCCTGTGTGAAATAGGGATAACCACCGATTCTATGCTGAGGAAGTCCATCTTTTTCAGCAAGTTCAGCGTATTCGTCCCAAGTTCCTTCATTTTCTTCAAAATCAGGTTCTTTATAGCTTTCAGCAAGTTCAAAGGTCATGCCATATTCTCCAAAGAGGGGCATACCCATTTCATCTTCATCATATTCAGATTTGACATATTTTTGAAGCACTTCTTCTCTTGTGACAGTTCTGTCAACTTCAGGATAGTAAAGAACTCTGAAAGTATCCTGTGTAATCGCTTCCGGTTTTGTTTCTCCCCAGTCAGGTAAGCCATATACATCATCATTCAGAATCCAGAACTGTAATAGTCCGGATTTCGGGAAATTTTCATAATTAACCTGAGAACAGTCAATTTGTGCTAATAATCTGAGCTGATTTCCTTCTTTGTCAACAGGGAAATTTCCGTCATGAGGAATATAGCCGAATCCTCCGGCTTTACTGCTGAAAATATCTGTTTGTGTATCGGTCAGAGTAATTCTGACACAAGGTTTTTGTTTAAGCATGTTTTTACTCCCATTCATATTTTGTTAAATTGCCCTGTGAAGTCATGTCCGGATAACCCCATTGACGAAGCACTTCATAAGCGGCAATGGCAACTGAGTTTGATAAATTTAAACTTCTTAAAGTCGGGCGCATAGGAATCCGGACAGCAGTTTCAGGGTGCTGCACAAGCAATTCTTCCGGAAGTCCGGCATCTTCCCGTCCGAACATCAAGTAAATATCTTGTTTCGGATAGGAAACATCACTATGACAAACACGGCTTTTCGTTGTGAAGTAATAAATTAAATCATTTTGATGCTGAAGCAGGAATGTTTCTAAATCAGAATATTCGTGAATTTCCAATTTATCCCAGTAATCCAAGCCGGCACGTTTTAAATTTTTGTCAGAAATTTCAAATCCGTAAGGCTTGATTAAATGCAGAACTGCTCCGGTAACAGCGCAGGTTCTGGAGATATTACCGGTATTTTGAGGAATCTGAGGTTCAGCAAGAACAATATGCAGCATAATTTTCTCTCCTGATTTTTTAAAATAATCTTTCGCTTTCAGGATATAATAATTCTGAAAGGAGTGATTCTAAATGAATATGAATGCCATCTGGAAAGGCGTTTCTATTGGGGCAGCAATTGGGTCAGCTGCTTTCATGGTCATGAAAACAACTGGAAACAAGAAGAAAAATATCCGGAAAGATGCAGTCAAAACGTTAAAATCTGCAAAGAATTTAATGGATGATATTTCTTCTGTTGTGATGTAAGCAAGCAGGGCAGGGCTTTAAGTTCTGCCCTGATTTTTGCGGTAACCAAGGTAACTTTCTAAAATAATGACAGCAGCAACTGCATCTACAACGGCTTTTCGTTTTTTGCCTCTGGTGTTGGTGACGTTTAAATATTGATGTGCGGAAACAGTTGTGCATCTTTCGTCCCAAAGCGCATAGTCTAAACCAGTTAATTCATGCAGTTTTTCAGCGAATGCCTGACAAAGTTCTGCACGAGTTCCAATAGTATTATTCATATTTTTGGGGTAGCCGACAACTAAAAATTCTGCTTTTTGTGCTTTTGCCTGTTCAGCGACTTTCTGGGCGCAAAGGTCAAAGTCTTTTTCCTGAATCACACATAATGGTGAGGCTAAGAATTCAGATTTATCACAAAGGGCAAGTCCGGTTCTGGAATCGCCGAAATCAATTCCCATAATCTTCATGACATCACCAAGGCTGCACTGTGCCGATAATGTCACGGACAGAAGCAATATTTTTTTCTTCCAAGAAAGCATTCATTTCCTGAATGATTTTCACGGGAGCATAGGGGTCAGTGAAAACTGCCATACCAACTTGAACGGCAGAAGCACCAGCCATCATAAGTTCAATGGCATCTTCACCGGAAGTGACACCGCCCATACCAATTACCGGAATTTTCACAGCATTTGCAGTTTGCCAGACCATTCGCACGGCAACAGGGAAAATCCCTGCACCGGAAAGACCACCGACATTATTTCTTAAAACAGGTCTTCGGGTATGAATGTCAATTCTCATGCCTAACAGTGTGTTGATTAAAGAAACTGCATCTGCACCAGCTGCTTCAACTGCTTTTGCAATGTCTGTAATGCTGGTGACATTAGGGGAAAGTTTTACAATTAAAGGCTTGGAAGTTGCCTTTCTGACAGCAGCAGTGACTTGTTCCGCCATAGCGCAGGAAGTGCCGAATGCTGCACCGCCTTGCTTGACATTCGGGCAGGAAATATTTAATTCTATCATATGCACATCAGTATTATCTAATTTAGAAGCGACTTCAGCACATTCTTCTAGCGTAGAGCCAGCAATATTTGCGAGAATGACAGTATTTTTCGTCATTAAATTTGGCAATTCGTTCTGAATAAAATAATCAATACCGGGGTTTTGCAGTCCGACAGAATTCAGCATTCCGGCAGGCGTTTCGGCAATTCTGGGAGCTAAATTTCCGGTACGTTTCTGACCAGTTGTCCCTTTGGTAGCGATTCCGCCGAGTTCAGACAAATCATAAAATTCTTCATACTCTCTTCCGTAGCCGAATACACCGGAAGCCGGAATAATTGGATTTTTGAAATCAATACCGCAGATATTTACAGATAAATCAGCCATTACCAAAGTACCTCCTCAGCCTTGAAAACAGGACCATTTTTGCAGACATGTAAAAATTCTTCCTGACCGTCTTTTTTAATTTTGCAGGCGCACCCTAAGCAAGCACCAACTCCACAGGCCATGCGTTCTTCTAAAGAAACTTCACAGTAAGTTCGATTTCTGAGACAAACTTCTGCAACGGCTTTCAGCATAGGAATTGAACCGCAGGCAAAGACAGCGTCAACACCTTCACTTAAAAGCTGTTCCAGAGGCGCAGTCACAAAGCCTTTGACCGCACCAGCAGAGCCGTCTTCTGTACAGCAAATGACTTGTGCGCCGGAAGCTTCTAAATCTTCCTGTAAAATAACTTGCTGAAACGTTCTGAAACCGCTGACAGCAGTAGCTTTCTGCCCGTAGTAATCCGCTAAAGGAAGCATGGGAGGAACACCAATTCCACCCCCTACTAAAATAACATGCTGTGCATTCGGCAGAAGCGTGAAGCCATGGCCAAGCGGTGCAATCATGTCAAGATAATCCCCTTGATTTAAATCAGCAATTGCTTGTGTGCCTTTATGTTTAATCACGAAAACAATTCGGAGTGTACCATTTTTCCTGTCAATTCCGGCAATAGAGATAGGTCTCCTTAAGCTGAAGCCTTTCGGCAGAATGTGAACAAACTGACCAGCACAGGCAATTTCTGCAATTTCAGGACAGTGAACCGTCAGGCTGTAAACGTCTTTTGCAAGCGTTTGTTTTTGAATGATGGGATAATTCCCTTGTAAATATTTCATAATAAAAAACCTCACAATCATGTGATTTAATATATATATTTATTTTATCATGCTTTTGTCAATTTGTCAATAAGCTGATTTGTAAAAAAAGAGATTTTTATAGAAAATGCATAACCCCCTGTAAAAATTGCAGGGGGCTGAAAGATAATTTAAGGCGAATCTGATTTTTTCTTTTTGAAATATATCACAAAAAACAAGATATAAAAGCTGATAAACAGACAGATTGAAATGTTTCCGATTTTTATTTCAGATGCAAGAAGCAGATTCCACCAGAAGAAAAACAAACCGTTTAACAGCTTTAATTTGTCCGTCAGCGCAACAAGAGCCGTTTTATTTGCTTTCACCGCTTTGAAAGAAATAATTTCAAGAATTATTAGTAACAGGATAATACAAATTTGAGGAATCAACAGCAGTTTTTTATCAAGATAAGCATCTACATTCGCAAAATAAGTTAAACCATAGTATTCCGGATTTGCATAAAATGCTTCATCTAAGGGAAGCCGCTCCCAAATAAAAGCAAGCAGGAGTGCGGCTGAAAATGTCAGAAGCCATGCAATTAAACGGCACAGTCTGTGCATGAGTTTTGAATTTTGAGGAGTTTCTGTTTTGATTTTGTGCCTTTGACAAGTGATAAGTTCTGCAATGATGCCGGCTGCACTCACAGCAAACATAATATTTTCCAGAGTTACCATAAAATTCAAATCAAGAACAATTTGTAAAGAAACAGTGCGTGACCAGTTCGCAAAAAACAGACTTAACAAAACTGAAAGACAATCCAAAGTTAAACATAATTCTGTTTTAAAATGCTGTTCTCCTGTTTCAGTGATTTTCAAGCCTGTTGATTTCTTTTGAATGAAGAAATTCGCTAAAGCGATTCCTGTGATTAAAATACCGCCGACCACATGCGGATAAAATCCGTAAAACTTTGAAGCGACAACATCATACTGACCATCTGGACCAAAATGAACACCGATTTCATCCGGAAAGCTAGTCCATTTTGTCAGATAGAACACAAGGCTTGCAGATAGTATCAAAATACTTATCAAAGTTAGTATACGATGTATGAGAGTTATTTTTCTATTCATAAATATTTTCCTTAATAAAGTAAATCTGTGATAATTTCTTGTATTTCGATACAGGCATCTTCTACTTTGACGGCAGTTTTTTCGTCATAGAATCTGCTTCCGCTGGCTAACATTTCCATTAGTCCCATTAAGGCGACGACTTCTTTATTCGGGACACTTCCGAATTTTTCCATAATTTAGAATTTTCTATCAGTGCTTGCTTGATAATGGCATATTCTTCATCGTCGAAATAATTATCACAGTATAGTTTGACATCAAAGCCGTCATCTTTCCAAAGGGCATCGCTGAATTTCTGCATAGTAACATATCTCCTTTAAGAGCGGACTGTTATAAAGCCTTCTGTCCAGTTAGGTGCATCCAGTTCATATTCATCTATCATAAAACAATCTAATGGACATTCTCTGAATCCTTCGAGATTCTTGAAATGTTGAATAGTTTCATTTGCTTTACTTTCAGAGGAGAATACACCAATTAGTTTTTCGTCCTCATGTGTGCCGAAATCGTCTGTAAGTTCGTGTACATGCCATAACAGATATACTTTCATAATTTCTGGAACATGGTTTCAAGGGCGGATTTATCAAAAATACCGCAAGAACCGCCTTGAAAGTGAATAGCCAGTGTGTAAAGGCTTTCACAGCCGTAGAAAATATTTTCACCGATTTTCGCACTTTGCGGAATGCTGACTTTTTCCAGATGGGAACACATTGAAAAGGCACAGTCATGAATTTTCGCTACGCTGTCCGGAATATCTACCGAGAGAAGAAACTCATGGTTTGCAAAGGCAGAAGATGCGATTTCAAAAACATTTTCCGGAATTTTCACAAATTCTTCATCGCCGAGGTAAGTCAGCAGAACATGGTCTTTTATCATAAAGTTTTTATCAGCGGAAAGTTCTTTTTTCCTGTAAATAATTTTTGCTGTTTCTGGGAAAGAATCAGGTTCAAACTGAACATTTTCCGGAAGAGAAATCATTTCCAAGCTGGAACAGCCCTCGAAAGCCTGATTTCCAATTGTTGTGACACTGTCAGGAAGATAGACAGAAGTCAGGCTGGAGCATTTATAGAATACTTTATTTCCGATTTCTGTCACACCTTCTGGAAGCTGTATAGAAGTTAAACCAGTACAATGAGAAAATGCGGAATTTTTAATAATTGTGACACTGGAGGGAATTTCCACAGTTTTCAAATTAGAACAGCCCATAAATGCAAGACCAGAAATTTTTTCACATCCTTCTGGAATTTTCACAGAAACTAATTTTTTATTCTCTTCAAAAGCACCTGCTGGCATGGAGAGTTCACCTATACTCAAATAGCCAAGACTAAACGTTTCTTTATTTCCAATTTCTGTAACGCCTTCGGGGATGATAACATGTTCAGCTTTTCCGGTATATTTTTTCAGTACTCCGTTTTTAATAACAAAATCGCTCATAATTTAACAATTCCTTTCAACATTTTATATAATATTATTTTACCATGAATACAACAATTTGTCAATAAGGCAGAGAAAAATTGCTCCTTGCATATTTCAGCAGGGAGCAATTGATTTCTTAAATTTTTGTAATGTCGACTAATTCGACATCTTCCATAGTTTTGCCGGATAGCAGAACATTCGCTAAAGCATTTGCAGTATCAACAGCGGTTAAAGAACAAATAGAACGTTCTACCGATTTTCTTCTCATTTTTACGCTGTCACGGGCAGGCATACGACCCTTTGCAGAAGTCGAAATCATATAGTGAATCTTTCCGGATTCCAGCAAGTCGATAGTATTCGGAGAACCTTCTGAAATTTTTCTGACTGTATTTGTTGCAATCATATTTCTGTTTAAATAGCTTGCTGTTCCGCTGGTTGCGTAAAGCTCAAAGCCCATACGGGAAAATTTATCTGCAATGCGAATCATTTCTTTCTTTTCGCTGTCACGAACTGAAATTAACACGCCACCTTCTTTTTTAAGGTCATAGCCGGCAGCGACTAAGCCCTTTAAAAGCGCATCTTCAAAGGTTCTGCCAATGCCTAAACATTCGCCTGTTGATTTCATTTCAGGGCCTAACATGGTATCTACGTCCTGTAATTTTTCAAAGCTGAATACGGGAACTTTAACAGCAACATAATCACCGGCAGGGTGTAAGCCAGTTTCACAGCCGAGTTCTTTAAGAGTTGCTCCAAACATAATTTTCGTTGCAATATCAACCATAGGAATTCCGGTCACTTTGCTGATGTAGGGGACAGTTCTGGAAGAACGGGGATTTACTTCAATAACGTAAACTTCACCACGATAGACAACATACTGAATGTTGACAAGTCCTGAAACGTGCAGGGCTAATGCTAAACGTTTTGTATATTCAATGATAGTTTCAGTGACTTTTTTAGAAAGATTCTGTGCCGGATAGATGGAAATAGAGTCACCAGAATGTACACCAGCACGTTCGACATGTTCCATGATGCCGGGGATTAAGAAATCTTTTCCGTCACAGATAGCATCTACTTCCACTTCTGTTCCCATCATATATTTGTCAATTAAAACAGGATTTTCAATCATATGGGAAGTGATAATGCCCATATATTCAATGACATCTTGTTCAGAATGAGCGATAATCATATTTTGACCGCCAAGAACGTAAGAAGGTCTTAACAATACTGGATAGCCGAGCTGGTCAGCAACTTTGACTGCTTCTTTAGTGGTCATGACGGTGAAGCCTTCCGGACGGGGAATGCCACATTGTTCAAGTAATTCGTCAAAACGTTCACGGTCTTCGGCAGCGTCAATATCATCCGCAGAAGTACCTAAAATACGAATGCCTTTATCCGCTAAATGACGAGTTAATTTGATAGCAGTCTGACCGCCGAACTGCACAACAACACCGTAAGGCTTTTCTGTTTCAATAATATTGTCAACATCTTCAGGAGTGAGCGGGTCAAAATATAATCTGTCACCAGTATCAAAGTCAGTGGAAACAGTTTCAGGGTTATTATTGCAAATAACCGCTTCAAAGCCTAATTCTTTCAGTGTCCAGACACAGTGAACAGAGCAGTAATCAAATTCAATGCCTTGACCGATGCGGATAGGCCCTGAACCGAAAACAATGACTTTCTTTTTTCCGGAGTGGGTGCGTTCAATAAATTGTTCTGCTTCATTTTCCGTATCATAAGTGGAATAGAAATAAGGTGTTTCGGCTTTAAATTCACCGGCGCAGGTGTCAACCATTTTAAAGACAGCATTCTGATGCATAGGGCAGAACTGACCGGAAATTCTTTCAATTGTTTTATCAAGATAGCCATACTGTTTTGCAGTCAGATATTTTTCTTCTGTGAGTTCACCTTCTGAGAGCCACTGTTCTAATTCTACAAGGTTTAAAAGCTTATCAAGAAACCATTCATCAATAAGGGTAATTTCGTGAATTTCCTGAACAGAAACACCATGTTTTAAAGCAGCGAATACTTGAAAAGAGCGTTCATCTTCAACACCGGATTTCAGTAAATGCAGTAATTCATCAACAGGCATTTCCTCATATTTTTTCATATTCATGGAATCCACGCCAAGTTCAGTAGAGCGGACAGCTTTCATCATTGCCTGTTCAAAGCTTGTACCAATGGCCATTACTTCACCAGTAGCTTTCATCTGAGTGCCAAGCGTTCTTTTTGCATAAACGAATTTATCAAAAGCCCATTTTGGAAATTTAATTACAACATAGTCAAGGGCAGGTTCAAAACATGCATAAGTTTTGCCTGTGACTTGATTGATGATTTCGTCAAGGGTATAGCCGACAGCAATTTTTGTTGCTACTTTTGCAATAGGGTAGCCGGTAGCTTTGGAAGCTAAGGCAGAAGAACGGGAAACTCTTGGATTTACTTCAATGACAGCATACTGCATGGATTCAGGATGTAAAGCAAACTGACAGTTACAGCCACCTTCTACTTTAAGTTCAGAAATGATATTTAAAGAAGCGGTTCTGAGCATTTGATATTCTCTGTCAGAAAGAGTGACAGCAGGAGCGATAACAATACTGTCACCAGTATGAACACCGACAGGGTCAAAATTTTCCATTGAGCAAACTGTAATGACATTGCCTTTACTGTCACGAATGACTTCAAATTCAATTTCTTTCCAGCCACTGATGCATTTTTCAATTAAGACTTGTGTAATGGGAGAAAGTCTTAAGCCGTTTGTAGCAATATCTCTGAGCTGTTCTTCATTATCAGCAATGCCTCCGCCAGTCCCTCCAAGCGTAAAAGCAGGGCGGACAATGACAGGATAATTAATTTCTTCAGCGAAATCAACAGCATCTTGAACTGTTTCAACAACTTTAGAAGGAATACAGGGTTCACCGATTTTTTCCATGGTATCTTTGAAAGCCTGACGGTCTTCCGCTTTATGAATTGTTTCGGGATTTGCGCCTAAAAGCTTGACATGATGAGAGTTTAAGAAGCCTTCTTCTGCTAACTGCATGGAGAGGGTAAGTCCTGTCTGACCTCCTAAAGTAGATAATACACTGTCAGGCTTTTCAATTTCAATGACACGTTTCACAACGTCTAAAGTTAAAGGTTCGATATAAATTTTATCTGCCATTGCTTTATCTGTCATGATGGTAGCAGGATTGGAATTGATTAAAACGACTTCAAGTCCTTCTTGTTTTAAAGCACGGCAAGCCTGCGCACCAGCATAGTCAAATTCCGCAGCCTGTCCGATGATGATAGGGCCTGAACCAATGACAAGAACTTTTTTAATATCTTTTCTTAAAGGCATAATTATTCTGCTCCTTTCTGGATTCTGGAAATAAATTCATCAAACAGGTAGGCGGTATCTAAAGGCCCTCCATGTGCTTCCGGATGAAACTGTACAGTAAAGGCATTAAATGCATGATAACGAATTCCTTCACAAGTTTTATCATTAGCGTTAATATGAGAGACTTGACCAATTTCAGGATTTAAGCTTTCACCGATAACAGCGTAGCCATGATTTTGGCTTGTGACATAAGTTTTTCCGGAGGCTAAATCAATAACAGGCTGATTTGCACCACGATGACCATATTTTAATTTTTCAGTTTTTGCGCCCTGAGATAAAGCCATCAGCTGATGCCCTAAACAAATTCCGAAAATGGGAATGTTTAATTCTGCAATTTCTTTGAGATTCTGAATAATTTGAATATTTTCGGCAGGGTCTCCAGGGCCATTGGACAGCATAATTCCGTCAGGATTCAGAACTTTGATTTCGTCAGCAGTAGTATGAGCAGGGACGACAATCACTTCACAGTTTCTTTTCATGAGTTCCTGACGGATATTTCTTTTATAACCGAAGTCGAATAAAGCGACTTTATAAGAAGCCTGACCTTCGGGAGAATATGTTTTTGTTTCAGAATTGGTAACAGATTCGACAGCTTTTACAACGGAGTAGGCTTTAATCTGTTCCAGAAGGGAAGATAAATTCTGTTCTGGGTTTTCAGTAGTAATTGCGCCATTCATGACACCGGCTTCACGGAGTGTTCTGGTTAATCTTCTTGTGTCAATATTGTACAAGCCGATAATATGATGCGCTTTCAGGAAATTCTGAACAGTGTCTTCACAACGAAAATTAGAAGGTGAATTGCACCATTCACGGACAATATAACCGCTGACATAAGATTTTGCAGATTCGTCATCTTGAGAATTGATGCCATAATTGCCAATCAGAGGAAATGTCTGCGTTACAATCTGTCCATAATAGCTGGGGTCTGTTAAAGTTTCCTGATAGCCTGTCATTCCGGTAGTAAAGACAACTTCTCCGATGACTGTACCAGTATCACCAAAACTTTTTCCCTGAAAGACCTGACCATCTGCAAGGACAAGCCAAGCCGGTTTTGCATTTTTTATCAATGCCATACACTACACCCTTTCAATAAATAATTTTTATAATATCCGGTCAGTAATGGAAATTCACTGACCGGAATCATTTTAAAATTTTATTTTATTTTTACAAATTGTGTGATATCGTCTCTCATGCGGATAGCTTCACGGCGGGCAGCCTTAGCAAATTCCTGAGGATTACAGCCTTCTTTCTGGTAAGCACACATGATAGCACGGGAAGAATTGACAATACCGCCAAGACCGTTTTCATCAAATGCGCCGGAAACACCTTCAGCACCGCCACCCTGTGCGCCATAACCGGGAACTAAGAAAAATGTGTGAGGAAGGCGTTTTCTAAGTTCTTTAAGCTGTTCGGGATAAGTCGCACCGACAACTGCACCAACTGCGGAATAGCCAAATTCTCCGATCGTATCAGCACCCCATTTTTCGCACAAATCGCCCATTCTAGCATAAAGCGGTTCGCCGTCAATCAGTTTGTCCTGTAATTCACCACTGGAAGGATTGGAAGTTTTGACTAAAACGAAAATGCCTTTATCACGAGCTTTACATGTTTCAAGCAGAGGATTGATACCGTCAGAACCTAAATAGCCATTGACGGTTAAAGCATCTGAGCCAAATGGTTCAATTTCCATAATACCGACTTTCACTGTACCAAGGTGAGCCGCTGTGTAAGCCTGCATTGTTGCACCAATGTCGTTTCTTTTGCCGTCTGTGATAACGAACATGCCTTTCAGCTGTGCATAACGAATGGTATCTTCTAAGGCTTTCATTCCCTGAGAGCCGTACATTTCATAGTAAGCGGCCTGTGGCTTAATAGCCGGAACAATGTCATAAATTTCGTCAATAATCGCCTTATTAAAGGCATAAATTGCTCTTGCAGCGGTTTTGAGAGTAGCACCGTCATCTTCCTGATATTTTTTAAATAAATATTCAGGGACATAGTCAAGTTTCGGGTCAAGACCTACAACAGAGGGGTTGCCTGTTTCTTTAATTTTCTGAATCAATCTGTCAAATCCCATAATTCAAATTCTCCTTTTAAGATTAAATTTATAAATAAAAATTATTTATATTCATATCTGATAAGACCGTCAGTAATGGTCATCATGACTTTACCAGTTAATTTCATATCACGGAAAGCAGTATTGCAGGATTTGCTGTGCAGTTTTGCAGTATCTACTGTCCATTTTTTATTTAAGTCAACTAAAATCAGATTTGCCGGAACATCTTCTCTGATGTGAACAGGAGGAAGATTTAAAAGCTTTCTGGGTTTAGCGGACATAAGCTGAATGATTTTTTCAAGGCTGCACTTTTTTGTGTGATATAATGCTGTTAAAGTTGCAGCAAGAGAAGTTTCTAAGCCGACAATACCGTTTGGAGCGGTTTCAAAATTTGCTTTTTCCTCCTGCGTGTGCGGAGCGTGGTCAGTGACAATGCAGTCGATAGTACCGTCAAGAACGGCTTGTTCAATTGCAAGTCTGTCTTCTTCCTCACGAAGCGGAGGATTCATGCGGTCATTGGCATTACGGGAGCGGAGCTTTTCATGAGTGAGCATGAAGTAATGCGGTGCAGTTTCACAAGTGACCTGAACTCCTAAGCGTTTCGCTTCACGGATAATGTCAACACTGCCTTTTGTGCTGACATGACAAATGTGAATTCTGCCTTTTACAGAAGAAGCTAAAATGATTTCACGGGCTGTAATGTAATCTTCTGAAGCCCTGTCCATGCCTTTCACGCCGAGTTCTTCCGAAACAGAGCCACGATGCATAATACCGCCGTTAATGATATCCAAGTCTTCACAGTGAGAAGCAACTAAAATTCCGGTTTGATAAGCTTTTTCAAGTGCTAAACGCATGAGTTCCGCATTTTTAACAGGTCTGCCGTCATCGGAAAGACAAGCTGCACCATTGGCTTTGAGTGCAGCGAAATCAGTTAATGTTTCGCCGTTCATGCCTTTTGTGATGCAAGCGACAGGGCAAACCTGAACACCAGTATTTTTGGCTTTATCAAGAATATAATGCAAAGTTTCAGGAGCATCAACAGGCGGTTTGGTATTCGGCATACAAAGCACACCGGTCACGCCTCCGGCAAGCGCAGCCTGACAACCAGTGAAAATATCTTCTTTATGGGTCTGACCGGGGTCACGGAAATGCACATGCATGTCAAACAGTCCAGGTAAAGCGGTAAGAGATGAGCCGTCAATCACTCTGTCAGCCATCACATTGACATCAGGGGCAATTTGAACAATTCTGCCGTCTCTGATGAAAATATCTGTTTTCTGATTGAAATTTGTATCTACAGCATGAACATTTTTAATCAGTAAAGTCATGAAAAAACTCCTTTCAAGATAATTTTTCTTTTTATTATATCATATTTTAAAAAGATTGTCCAGCGTTTTTGAAAATATTTTTAGAAAATAAATGAAATGCAAGAAATTGCTATAATTATCAAGAAAATGCTATACGTATCATAAAAATTATGCTATAATCAGAAAAAATCACGAATGGGGTGGCAGTTATGCTGAATTTAAAACAAAAAGGTTTTTACAAAGGTGTGAATTTAGGTGGCTGGTTTTCACAGTGTGATTACAGTCAGGAAAGATTGGAAAATTTCATTCAGGAACATGACATTGAAAAAATTGCCGGCTGGGGTGCAGACCATGTGAGAATTCCAGTAGATTATAATATTTTGGAATTAGAAAACGGCTTTCAGAGAATTGATAATGCCATTGCAATGTGCCGGAAATATGATTTGAATGTTGTGCTGGATTTACATAAAACAGTCGGATTTTCTTTTGATGATTATTCTGAACATGAAAGCGGATTTTTTGAAAATGAAGCATATCAGGAGCAGTTTTATCAGTTATGGGAAAAATTTGCAGAACGATACAATCAACAGCCTGTTGCATTTGAACTGCTGAATGAAGTGACCGAAAAATCTTATCTTCCTGCATGGAATAGAATTGCAAGCACCTGTATTAAAAGAATTCGCCGGTTTGCACCGGAAAATTTAATTTTAGTAGGCAGTTACGAAAATAACAGTGCAAAAACTGTGCAGTATTTAGAGATTCCGGACGATGACTATGTTGTGTATAATATGCATTGCTATGAACCGCTGAAATTTACCCATCAGGGCGCATACTGGACAAAAGCTATCAATCCAGATGAGAAAATCCCTTTTTCAGAAAGCGATACTACAACAGCTTATTTTGAAAATTTATTTTCTTCTGCAATGGATAAGGCAAAAAAACATAATACGGTTTTATACTGCGGAGAATATGGCGTGATTAACAAAGTTTCGCCAGAAGATACGCTCGAATGGTTTAAAACAATTCACAGCGTATTTGAAAAACATCAGATTGCAAGATGTGCATGGAGCTATAAAGAAATGGACTTCGGGCTTGCAGATGCAAGACTGAATTCTGTACGGGAAGAAATTCTGAAAAATCTGTAAATTTTAATAATTTCCCCTTGCATTTTTTTATAAATTATGTTATAATCATACAAGGGGTGGTGATGTATGAACCAAGAAACGGAGAAAAAAGTGGCTGAGTTATTATTTCAACAGAGAGAAGAAGGCTTTGAACGTGCTTCTTTTGACAGAGAAATTGCATTTTATGAAAGTATTGGCACAGGCAATATGGAAATGATGCGTTTTTTTGCCTCGCCATTATTTAGTGAAGGCTGCGGTGTTTTAAGTAAAGATGCAATCAGGAATTTAAAATATCATCTTGTTGTCAGTGCTGCACTGATAGCCAGATTCTGCATTCGTTACGGCATGACACCAGAAATGGCTTACCAGATGAGCGACCTGTATATTATGAAAGCCGATGAAGCACAGACAGAAGCAGAAATCCGTAAAATTCATCAGGAAATGCTGGAAGGTTATACCAGAAGAATGCAGAGAGTCCGCAACAGCAAAGTGTATTCCAAACAGATTGTGAAATCAATTGAATATATCAGCGAACACCTGCATAACAGAATTATGCTCAGTGATATGGCAGAATATCTCGATATCAGTGAAGCTTATCTTTCCAGACTGTTCAAAGAAGAAACAGGAGTATCTTTCAGTGATTACGTCAATCAGCAGAAAGTGGAAGCTGCTGCAAGTTTATTGCGCTACTCAGACTATACAGATTCTGAAATCAGCAGTTTGTTCTGCTTCAGTTCACAAAGCTATTTTATTAAAGTTTTCCGGAAGCATACCGGCATGACACCAAAAGCTTACAAAAAACAATATTTCATGCCTGAACTGGAACAGGCTGTTTGAGTTTAAACCGCTGCGAATACAGCGGTTTTTTATTTTTTTGAGTTGTATCAAAATTTTACTATTTTTATCAAAAAAATGATATTATTTCATATAGAATTATGCTATACTAGAATTGCAAACAGAACTGAATGCGCTTACAGTTCTGGAAACGTTTTAAAATTAAAATAAAATTTCGAGAGGGGAAATTTTTCATGAGAAAGAATTCACTGAAACGTTGTGCAGCTGTACTTGCAGCATGTGCATCTATGGTAGCAGCTCTTCCGCTTGCACAGGTTTCTGTCGCAGCAGCAAGCCCTTTAATCAGCAATGGTACTTTTGAGGGAAGTACTTCCGGCTGGGGTATGTACAAGGAAAGCGGCGGAGCAGGCTCTTTAACTTCCGAAAACGGAAAACTGGCTTTAAAAGTTAGCAGTACTGGTAAAGTAACTTATGCAATGCAGATGTTCTATGATATTATTCCGTTATATCAAAACGGTGTGTATCGTTTGAAATATGATATTTCCTGTACAACAAACAGATTTGTAGAAGGTATGATTCAGCAGAACGGCGGAACATATCAGGCTTATACTTGGAAAGGCTTAGACATCAGCCCGACTCCGCAAACCGTGGATTATGAATTCACAATGGAAGCAGAAACGGATATTATGGCAAAGCTTGTTTTCAACTGCGGTTTACAGGAAAAAGATGGCGGTGCTTTACCGGAACATACAATTTATTTAGATAATGTTTCTTTGGAACTTGTAGACGACAGCAAAGTGGATTATGGTGCTGCAAGACCTTATCAGGCAAGTATTTTAACCAATCAGGTCGGCTATAAGGCAGACAGCAAGAAAACAGCTGTATTCCGCAATGTTACAAATCAGACGGAATTCTCTGTTATCAATGCAGATACAAAGCAGGCTGTTTACACCGGCAAGCTTTCCGGTGCAATCAATAACAGCAGTGCAGGCGAAACAAACTATACAGGTGATTTCTCTCAGGTAACAACTCCTGGTAAATATTATATTCAATGTGCAAATTTAGATGATTCTTATCAGTTTACAATTGAACAGAATCCTTATACAAATCTGCTGACAGATTCTGTGAAAATGCTGTATCTCCAGAGATGCGGAACAACTGTAACAGATGCAGATTTCGGTCATGGAGCTTGCCATAATACACAGGCCACTGTTTACGGAACAAATCAGACCATTGATGTTTCCGGCGGCTGGCATGATGCAGGCGACTATGGACGTTATGTTGTACCAGGTGCAAAAGCAGTTGCTGACCTGTTATATGCTTACTTAGCAAATCCGGATATGTATGCAGATAATACCGGTATTCCGGAAAGCGGAAACGGAAAAGCTGACATTCTTGATGAAGCAAAATTTGAACTCGACTGGATGTTCAAAATGCAGGCTGAAAATGGCGGCGTTTATCACAAAGTAACTTGTGAAAACTTCCCTGGTTATGTTGCTCCTGAAAAGGAAACAGCACCTTTGATTGTAACCCCGATTACAACAACTTCTACTGCTGACTTCGCAGGTGCAATGGCACTCGCAGCAGAAGTGTATAAATCTTATGATTCTGCTTATGCTGAAAAATGCTTGAATGCTGCTAAGAAAGCATGGTCTTTCCTTGAACAGAACCCGAATTTAATTTTCCAGAATCCGCAGGATATTACCACTGGTGAATATGGTGACAAGTCTGATAAGGACGAACGTTACTGGGCAGCAGCACAGCTTTATCGTGCAACTGGTGAAAGCAAGTATCTTCAGGCAATGGAAAGCATGTCCACTCAGACTGGTATGGACTGGGCATTAGTAGGCGATTACGGCAATATTGCAATTCTGACTATGAAGAATGCTGACAAGAGTTCTACTGCTTATCAGAATGCAAAGAGTGCTGTTTTAAAACAGGCGGATAAGTTTGCACAGAATTCACAGGATTCTGCTTATGGTGTATCTCAGAAGTTATTCCAGTGGGGCAGCAATATGACAATTGCAAATTCTGGTGTTATTTTAGGATTAGCACACCAGCTCACAGGCGAATCCAAATATTTAGATGCAGCAGAAGCACAACTGAACTATCTGCTTGGAACAAACCCGTTAGGAACAAGCTTCTTCACAGGTTACGGCACAGTTTCTCCTCAGAATCCACATCATCGTCCTTCTATGGCAGCTGGCAAAGCAATGAAAGGCATGTTAGTCGGCGGTGTCAACTCCAATCTGGAAGACAGTGCTGCAAAGGCTTATTGCAACGGACTTGCACCGGCTCTCTGCTATGTAGATAATTCTGAAAGCTATTCTACAAATGAAATTACAATTTACTGGAATTCACCTTTGACTTATCTGCTGACTGTAACAGATGCAGATGCTGTACTGGAAAGCGGTGAACCTGTAGAACAGCCCACAGAAGAAGTAAAGCCTACAGAATCAACTCCTGTAGAACAGCCTACTGAAGTAAAGCCTACTGAATCAACTCCAGTTGTTTCCGGCAGAAAATACGGTGATGTTAACCTTGACGGTGAAGTAGATATTCTGGATATTATCACACTGAATAAATCTATCATGGGTAAAGAAATGCTGAATGACCAGCAGGTTGCAAATGCTGATGTAGACATTAGTGGTAAACTGGATTCTAATGACTCAATAAATATCCTGAAATATATTGTGAAGATTATTGATTCACTTCCGGTAGGCGGAAATGTTCCGGAACAGCCTACAGAAACACAGCCTGTTCAGCAGCCTACAGAGACTCAGCCCGTTCAGCAGCCCACAGAAGCACAGCAGACAGCTTCCGGCATTAAAGATTATGGTACTGCAATGAATGCAGGTGCTACAATGGTATCTGATTTCCGTACCGGAAGCAGCGGAGACTTCTTCGCATCAGACGGCTGGACAAATGGTTCTTGCTTCAACTGCTGGTGGTATAAAGAAAATACTGCTATAAAAGATGGTTATTTAAGCCTGACAATTGACAGCGATAAGGGCAATCATGGCATGTATTCCGGTGCTGAATACAGAACAAATGATTTCTATAGCTACGGTTATTATGAAACTTCCATGCAGGCAATTAAGAATGATGGTGTTGTATCTTCCTTCTTTACCTACACAGGACCTTCTGACAACAATCCTTGGGACGAAATCGATATTGAAATACTCGGCAAGGACACAACAAAAGTACAGTTTAACTACTACACCAATGCAGAAGGCAATCATGAATATATGTATGATTTAGGCTTTGACGCTTCTGAAGGTTTCCATACTTATGGATTTGACTGGCAGCCTGACCATATTGCATGGTTTGTGGACGGCAAGGAAGTTTACAGAGCAACCAGCAATATTCCTTCCACACCTGGAAAAATTATGATGAATACATGGCCTGGTATTACTGTAGATGATTGGCTCAAGCCTTTCGATGGCAAAACACCTTTAACTGCTCGCTATCAGTGGGTAACTTATAACAAGTGATTATTCCAAAAACATACATTTTCTTATCCTTAATGAACGTAAAATGCAGAGATATTTTATCTCTGCATTTTATGTTATTTAGTGATAATTGCGGTAAGCACTGGGGGTCATGCCGGTCATCTGGCGGAATTGTCTCATGAAATATTTTTCATCTTCATAGCCGCATTGATAAGCAATCTCCAGCAGGCTTTCCGAAGTTGTCAAAAGCAAATATTTTGCCTGAGAAATCCGGCTTTGAATTAAATCCTGATGAAAGCTGACTTCAAATAATTCTTTATAAGCAGAACGAAAATAGCCATAACTTAAATGAAATTCACGGCAAATATTCTGAGCGTTCCAATTTTCATGGGGATTCTGATACATTGCATTGCGCATTTTGAGATAAGCAGGATAATGCAAGCGGCTTCTTTTTTCAGAGAGCTGACCTGTTTTTTCCTGTAGGATTTTCAGTAAAGCTTTAAGCTGTAATTCAGCATCTGTATTTGTCGTGTGAATACTGCTGGAAACCACAATCAACGTATCAATGCCACAAAATTCGCTGTAGAGCGGAGAATGCAGAAAGAGTGTATGAATTTTATCTTTCATAATTTGTTCGTATTCTTGAGAATAGTCTCCAATCGCAGCGAATACATAAAGACCGGAGGCTAATTTTCCGCAGAACTGATTTTTTCCGGAAATGAGTTTTTTCAGACATTCTGCATTTTCGGCTTCAATCCGGACAGCTGTATGTTTCTTGTCAATGCTGCTGTGTTCGGTGAAAAGTCCGGAACGTATCACAAAAAACGTCAGAGACTGTTCAGGAAGGGCTTGCTTTAAAGCTAAAGAAATTTCTTTCAGGAAGCCGGCACGGGTGTAAAGTCCGGTGACAGAATCATGATATTCCGAAAGATTCTGACATTGCAGAAGTTCATAAATATCATTTTTCATACGAAGGCTTTCCAGTGCGTTCGCAGCGATTTTGAGCCAGTCTTTAAAGATGCTGTCATAAACATCAGGTTTTTCATATTGCAGAATGAAATAGCCTAATTCTTTTCCGGCGAAAAAAATCGGACAGAAATATAAAATTTCATTGCTGAGGTGTGCAGCTTGTGTTCCGGGAAAAAGCTGTTTCCGGATAAATGGTTTTGGTTCAGATGGTGGAATTTTGGAACTGATGACCCGATAGCAAAGCATAATTTCTTCATCAGTATTATTTTTCATATCGCTGATAAAATCATGACTGCACCAATTTTCATAGAGACACAGATAAATTCCTTGTACATCACGGATTAAGTATGCAAATTCTTGCAGTGTATGAATATAGTCTTGCACAGAACGGCAGACCGTCAGCTGTTGTTCAAAGTTTCCTTCAAAGTTAAGCATGACATAGTATTGTTCACGGCGTATTTTTTGAAGTTCTTCATTCAGCTGATGCGGATTGACACCGCAGGAACAAGTATTGCCACAAATCATATAGCCATTTGTAGAAACAGATTCTGTTTTTTGACCAGTTATCATTTCATAAAGCCGGTTGACTGCTGTAATGCCTAAAGCTTTTCGGTTTCGCTGATATGTTGTTAAAACAGGTGCATGATAGAAACGTTCACCGACATATTCATAGCCAATCACAGTGACATCTTCCGGAACTCGTACACCATATTCAAGGAATTTATCACACAGACCGTAAGCCATATAATCATTTGCGCAGACAATCGCCTGAGGGAGTTTTCTTTTTTTGGTGATATATTCCATAGCAAGATTTTCTCCGGAGGACATCCAGTAATCTCCGTAAATAACATGCGTATCATCTAAATCAATTCCATAGGCAGATAAGATATTTTTAATGCCTTTGACTCTAAGATGAGATGTTTCTACAGAAGAAATACCTGTTAAAATATCAAATTCTGTAAAATGATGCACTTCAATTAAATGTCTGGCAATATCTTCAAAGTCCTGTTCGACATTATTATTGATGCAGGTCATACCTTCAATTTCCGCACCGGTGACAACAACAGGAACATTCTGACTGATAATTTTCTGATAAAGATATTCCCGTAATTGTGGATTTAAAAAAGATTCTGCTGTTAAAATAATCCCGTCAATGCGTTCAGAAGCAATTAAGTTATAAATTTTATTTTCGATTTCCGTATTTGCAAAATATTTCTGGAAATTGTAGACATTGGAGAATATTGCAGTGGAAATATTTAAGTTCTGAGCCTGACTGAGAATTCCGTCAAGAAGCTGACGCTGTTCTGACTGGAAAGCTTTTGCAGTAATGACACCAATCAGAAGATTTTTTTCCTGTTCCATACACTCACCCCTTCATATTATTATCATAGCATAATTTCGTCAGAAAATCAAGAGAAAAAGCGCATTTTGCGGAAAGAACTTTCAAGGAACTATTGACAAAAACCTGAAATTTATGCTATAATAGCAATATCATATTATTGAATTAGGAGATTTTAATTTATGAATAAGAAAGACTTAGCTGAACTGAAAAAACATTTTAATGCTTCAGACGATTTAATGAGCATACAGAAAGTATTTACTTGCTTTATTGATTCTGAAAAAGAAAGAAAATGTCAGAGTGTCCGCAGTTTTGCAGAAATTCCTGATGAGGAAATGTCTGTACTATTGCAGACCTTTGCAAAAGTCCTGAAAGGTTCACTGGGAAAAGGCTTAGTAGAGTATGCTTTTCCGAATGAAGTCTATGAAGAAGACCAAAGTCAGAATTTACTTTGGAATCTTTTGGAAAAGGGCTTAGATGATGAAGAACAGATGGAAAAGTTTATTGCACATGTCACGGAGAAAATGATTTATACGCTCCCGTATGCGCTGTTTATTGCACAGTGTACTTATACTGTATTTGAAAAGGACAAGCTTGGAGAGAAAAATAAATATGACAGCCATGAATACCGCTTTTTAATTTGTGCAGTCTGCCCTGTGGAAGCACGGATAGACGGTTTAATTTATGACGAAGAAGAAAATAATATTATCCGGAAGCTGACTTTTGATAAAGTGGTTGCAGATGCACCAACAGACGGCTTTTTGTTCCCAACTTTCACAGGAAGAGGCCCTGACGTGAATCATGTGCTTTACTATGCAAAGAAAGCCAAAGAACCAAATACTTCCATTGTAGAGGACGTTCTTGGCTGTCAGTTCACGCTGTCCGCTGATGAAGAAAAAGAAACTTTTAGAGCTGTCTTAGACCAAGCTGTCGGCGAAGAACTGAATTTAAATGTCATTGCTTCTGTCAATGAAAAAATTCAGGATTATGCAAAGACTTTTGCCAATGAACCTGAACCACCTGTAGTCAGTGATATTATGGTAAGAGATATTTTATTGGATTCTGGTATCAGTCAGGAAAAAGCAGAAGCCGCACAACAGCTTTACAAAGAAACTGTGGAAGAGAATTATTTTATGGCATCTAATTTAACTGAAAATAAAACGACTTTAAGTTCTTCTGGTGTCACGGTCAGCATCAGCGGTGATGCAACTGATAAAATCACTACCCGTATGATTGATGGCAGAAAATTTTTAATGATTTCCCTTGATGACCCTGAAGTTACTGTGAACGGCTTCCAGATGAAAATTCAGTAAGGAGAAGCAGCTTATGAATTTTAATTATCAGAAAATTATGGATTTGTTCCAGTTGAAAGAGCCTTCTCCTTTACCGGAGGAGGAAATCAGCCGGATTAAAAATTGTTTCGGGGAAATTCCCAAAGCTTTAGAAGAATATTATAAGCTTTGCGGAGGGTGTGAAGATATGAATTCTGCTCAGGACTTTTTGCTGACTTCTGACGGCAGATATGGTGATTATTTGCTTGAAGATTTTGAATTTCCGGAGTATTACGGTTTTTATACAGAAAATCAATGTGTGAGTGTCTGGGCTGTGAAAAAATCTGACTTAAATCAGGAAAATCCGCCTGTTTATGCAACTTATGATATCTTTGATGAAGATGGTATGCCAAATCAGAGCAGTGATATATGGCATAAAGTTTCTGACAGTGTTTCAGAATTTTTAATTGCACATGCTTATCTTCATGCAGTGTTTTCGATGCCTTACAGCAATGAAGAATTTTATGAAGCGAATGCAGAAGAAGTACATCAGATAGCAGAAGCCTTTCCAAATGTTCACACAGAAAAAGAAATGCAGTTTTTCCAGTTTTATGATGATACAATAATAGCAGTCTTACAGCAGGAAGAGGACTATTTTCTGGTTATGTACAGTTCATGGAATGAAGCACATTTTCAGGAAACTGATAAAATTTTAAGCGAAATTCTTGGAATAGAAGAATAACAAAAAAGCAGGCTCTTAAAAATCAAGAGTCTGCTTTTAAAAATGCCGGCGGTGGGACTTGAACCCACACGGTATCGCTACCAACGGATTTTGAGTCCGTCACGTCTGCCAATTCCATCACGCCGACAACGCTATTATTATAGCATAAAATTTTGCATTTGTCAAGAGGTTTATGAAATTTTCTTTATTTTTTTCCAAAGCTGATAAGATTCCTGCAATTTTTTTGCAAAATGAGGGTTGATTTTTTCAGAAGCCTGTATAGATTTCTGGTAGAGATTTCCATACATTCCGTGAATATTCTTGATTTCACGTTTTAAATTTGGCTTTGCCCATCTCCAGACGAATTCTTTTTCCGGAATGTCTGCAAGAATCAAGTCCATAGCGCATTCCAGCAGATTTCTGAAAAAATTTGTTCCATACCAGTCAGATAATTCCCATTCTGTGAAAGTTTCAAATTCCTGATAGGCTTTTTCAAAATTTTTCTGTTCAGAATAAAATCTTATCAAATGAAAATGAGCAGAAGTAATTTCATCATAGTTCTGACTTTTTACAGCGAAATCTAAAATTTTTTTGTAAAGCATTTCATTATCCTGAGATTTATCAAGATTGGTATTCCAGCACAGCAAATAGCGACAATTTTCCACACTGTCAAGCGGATAATCTTTTTTGAGCATTTCAAAAAACTGCAAAGCAAAACTTTTCTCTTCTGCTTCGTAGGCAAGTGCTAAACATTCTTCTAATTCTATGTTTTCAAGCGTTTGCAAGTGCTTTAAATATATTTTATATTCAAATTCATAACCGCAGAAGCAGTCAAAATTTGCGTTTTTCGCCCGTTCCATTAACGCCTGATAATTTCCGTGATAATGATTCAGGAGATATGTTAAAATTTTAATATTCTCTCCAATGCCTTGAAAGCTGTTTGTTTCAAGGTTTTTGCATTCTTCTTCAAAGAGCCTGACCAGAATTTCTTCCGGAGCATTCCGGCAGTACAGTAAATAACAGCATAATTTCAATCTGTTTGCATAATTTATATCATAAATGCCATAAGTTTCATGATGGCCTTCTAACCAGCAAACTTGAGAGAAATCGCCGTCCATCACTTGTTGATAGTAGCATTCAAAGCTGTGAAGCATCATTTGAAATAATTCCTGATGTGACATAATACTGACCTTTCTGTAATAATTTATTTTATCATAACATTGTTTTAAACATTTGTCAAGAGAAATTTTAAAATTCGCTTGCTTTTTGGTTTGAAATGTGGTATAATAAATTATGTATAAGCAATCAATCATAGAAAAGAGGATTACTCCATGAAAGACGGTTTTGTGAAAATTGCGTGTGCCACACCAGAATTAAAAGTTGCAGACTGTGACTTTAATACAGATAAGATAATTGAAATGGTTCAGAATGCTTGTGACAGAGGCGTGAAAATCATTTGTTTTCCGGAATTATCCATTACAGGCTATACCTGCGGAGACTTATTTTTGCAGAGTGCTTTAATAGAATCTGCAAAGGAAAATCTGCTTCGTCTGACAGAAGAAACAAAAAAATTGGATATTATTGTCATTGCCGGCCTGCCTGTAGAGTATCAAAATACGTTATATAACTGTGCATCAGTCAGCTATCATGGAAGAATCCTTGGATTTGTTCCAAAAACGCATATTCCAAATTATGGTGAATTCTATGAAATGAGACATTTCACAAGCGGTGCGGATTTAAATATTTATCATTTTGAATTTGTGAAAAAACAGTATCCTGCTTTGACCTCAAATCAGCTGTTTCATGTGACACCAGAGCTGACATTCGGCATTGAAATTTGTGAAGATTTATGGACAGCAGACACACCCTCAGTCAAATTAGCGCAAAACGGCGCAAATCTGATATTTAATCTTTCGGCAAGTGATGAAATTATCGGAAAAGCAGATTACAGAAGAACGATTATTAAAGCAAAATCTGGCAGTTTGTTATGTGCCTATGCCTATGCAGATGCAGGAGTTGGCGAATCCACGCAGGATATGACCTTTGCAGGACATAACCTCATTGCTGAAAATGGCTCTGTTTTAGCAGAATCGAAATTGTTTGAATCTGGTTTGACAATAGCAGATATTGATGTCAGCCGTTTAGCATCTGAAAAACGTAGAATGAACACATTTCAGTCAAAAAATACAGAAGAGTTCCATTCTGTTGAAGTATATCTGCCCTTGACAGAAACAAAGCTGGAAAGATATATTTCGCCTTTGCCGTTTGTGCCTTCTGACAGAGTAGTGCTGGATAGCAGATGTGAAGAAATTCTGAAAATTCAAGCCATTGGGTTAGCAACAAGATTAAAGCATATTGGCTGTAAAACGGCAGTAGTCGGATTATCTGGCGGACTGGATTCGACACTTGCTTTAATCGTCATGACACATGCTTTTGATATATTAGGGCTTGACCGTTCAGGAATTTTAGCTGTCACAATGCCGTGTTTCGGAACAACTGACAGAACCTATACAAATGCCTGCCGTTTAGCGGAAGCTTATGGAGCAGAACTCAAGGAAATTGACATTAAAGAAAGCGTTCGTCAGCATTTTAAAGATATTGGTCAAGATGAGTCCAATCATAATGTAGTCTATGAAAATGGTCAGGCGAGAGAAAGAACACAAATTTTAATGGATATTGCAAATCAAAGAAATGGGATTGTAATTGGAACGGGAGATTTATCGGAACTTGCGCTTGGCTGGGCGACTTATAACGGCGACCATATGAGCATGTATGCTGTGAATGCTTCTGTTCCGAAAACGCTTGTGAGATATTTGGTTGCTTATGAAGCAGGACATACGGAAACGACATTGCAAACGGTATTGCAAGATATTTTAGATACACCGGTAAGTCCGGAACTGCTTCCTCCTGATGAAACGGGAAATATTGCTCAGAAAACAGAAGATTTAGTAGGGCCTTATGAACTGCATGATTTCTTTTTATATTATATGCTTCGGTTTGGCTGTAAGCCTTCTAAAATTTTCCGAATGGCAAAACATGCCTTTTCAGGGAAATATTCTGATGATATAATTCTGAAGTGGGAGAAGAAATTTTACTGGAGATTTTTCTCACAGCATTTCAAGCGTTCCTGTCTGCCAGATGCGCCGAAAGTCGGCAGTGTCACCCTTTCCCCCAGAGGAGATTTCCGTATGCCGAGCGATGCATGTGCCAATATTTGGCTCAAAGAACTCGAACAGATGTGAATCTGAAACTCAGGAAAGGAAGGTGTTCCTCCATTGGGAGACAAGAAGAACAAAAAGAAAAATTATTATCTGGTGGATTATGAAAATGTCCATAAAGCTGGCTTAAATGGCATTGAAGAACTGAAAAGCACAGATACAGTGATTATCTTCTACAGTGCAAATGCAGATTCGTTATCCTTTGAACTGCATCATTATCTTGGAGAAGCCAAAGCAGTGGTTAAGTACATTAAAGTTGATACAGAAGGCAAGAATGCATTGGATTTTCAGTTATCTTCTTATATCGGGTATTTAATCGGACGAGATGAACACTGTAAATGCTACATTGTCAGCAATGATAAGGGCTATCATAATGTCAGGGATTTCTGGTTGAAACGAGATGCCAAAATCAGAATGATTCCTTGTATTAAAAGTCAGACGAATAATGCCAATATTAAGAAAAATGAATTGCTGGAAGCCCTTCGGGAACTGCCGTTATCTGATGATGAAAAGTTACAGGCTGCTGAAATCGTCAGAAAACATATTAAAGTCGGTGCGCCTCAGCTTTCCCAGCTGAAAATCAATATCAATAATGAATTGATTCACGCATTCGGAACGGAAAAAACAAAGTTGATTTATTATGTTGTCAAGCCGTTAATTAAATAAGAATATACCGGATTTTTCAGGTCGGACGGCTGACCTGAAAAATTCCGGAGTTCTTCAAAAGCTGATTGCAGAAGCTGTTGTCAGTTTTTGAAGAATTCTATAAAATATGAGAATTATAGGAGGAATTGATTTATGAAACGCTATTTTTTAGTAGATTTTGAGCATGTGCCACATACAAACACCTGCTTAAACGGAATTGAAAACCTCACAGAAGAAGATACAGTTTATATTCTGTTTTCTGGAGAAGATTCCGGAGTTAGCTTTGCAATGATGGAGAAAATTAACGCTTCAAAGGCACAAATTTTCCGTAAGTATGTCAGCAAAGATGTGAATGAAGATGCAATGCAGTATGCAGTCGGCTTTTACATGGGCTATATTAAAGGCAAAGAAGAACGCAATGGCTATGCATTAGCAGTGATTTCAGATGAAAAATTTGGTTTTCTGCCAAAGCTGGAAGATGTGAATTTATATGCTTGTCAAAGCATTTCAAAGGCGGTTGCTGTCATGCCTCAGCATCAGGGAACAGAAAAAACAAGTCCTGAATGGGAGAAAAAATTCTCTGAAATTATGGAAGGGCTTGACATTGGAAAGAATCTGGAAACAGAAGTGCATAAAACACTTGAAAAGGCCAGAGAAACAGCGGATTCTATTGCTCGTGCCGCTTACGCTCAGGCAAAAGTGAATGATTTGTTCAAAGGTTTTCCGCAGGATTTAGCAGATTCCGTATATACAGCTTTAAAACCTCTGCTCAATCCGGAAAATGATAATAAAGATAAAAAATAAGGAGAATTTTTATGACCTATAAAGAAAGTTTTATTCAGTTTATGGTAGACTGCGGTGTGCTGACATTTGGAGAATTTACATTGAAAAGCGGAAGAATTGCGCCGTATTTCATCAACTGCGGAAATTATAAGACAGGCGGACAGCTTGCAAAATTAGGGGAATATTACGCAGAGTGCATTCATGACAATCAGATTCCTGTAGAAACGCTTTTCGGACCTGCTTATAAAGGAATTCCGTTAGCTGTTTCAACAGTGACAGCATTGTATAACAAGTTTGGCATTGATGTTTCCTACTGTTTCGACCGGAAGGAAGTCAAAGACCACGGTGAAGGCGGTATGTTTGTCGGAAAAATTCTCAAAGATGATGAAAAAGTGATTATTATTGATGATGTCATGACTTCCGGAAAAGCTTTAAGAGAATCTTTGCCAAAGCTGAAATCTGCTGCAAATGTAGATGTGACCGGAATGGTGATTACAGTTGACCGTATGGAAAAGGGTACAGGAGAACTTTCCGCTGTGCAGGAAGTCAAGCAGGAATTTGGCATTACAGTATATTCTATTGTAACGATGCAGGATATTATTGACGCTATCCGGAACGGAATTGTTGCTGGTGAGGAATATCTTGATAAAATGCTTGCTTATCGTGAACAGTATGGTGTGAAATAAGATTTTAATAAAGTCTGCTGTACAGATACAGCAGACTTTTACTGTAAAGAACGGCGCACATCTCTGAAAGCTTCCGTCATAATGTCAAGGCAGGGCATTTGATAAGAATCCAGCTGAAATACTTCTGTTAAGAAATTATCATATTGATGTAAGAGCTTTTGATTCTGATTCAGCAAAAGATTGAAATAAGTTCTGTGAGGCTGTAAATTTTCATGTGAATCAAGAATTAAAATCCGGTGCAGAAATTTTTTCATATTGGAAAGCAGACAGTTTTCTGTATCTTGGCTGATATTTTGAAATCCGCTGTCAAAGGCTAATAACGTGCGCTGTTTTTGTTCAAATACTTCAAGCTGATGAATGGCAGAACGGATTTCATATTTTAAGGCATTGGATTTCCGGAGATGATATTTCAAAGCCATTTTATATTCTTCTAAGGATTTGAGATTTTCAGGAAATTGTTTTTTTTCTGCCTGATGTAAAAAATAAAGATTGCCAGCCCAGAAAATCAAAATGCTGATAAGTTCTGCAAACAGTTTTTGTTCCGGAGAAAGAAACCAGCTTGTCAGAATCATGAGTATCATAAAAAATAATATTAAATTAAATAAAAATTGTTTCAATGGAAAATCCCCCAGTGATTCAATAGAAGAGGTGACAGAATTGTTAGTTCAGAAATTAAGAGAAAATCAGAATCTTACAGATGAAGAATTTAAGCAAATTCTTTCTTGTGAAGATTATGACGAAGAATTAAAATTAAATGCGGATGCTGTCCGCCGTGAACAGTATAGTAATAAGGTCTATCTCAGAGGACTGATTGAATTTACAAATTATTGTAAAAATAATTGTTATTATTGCGGAATCCGGAGAGAGAATAAACATGTTTCCCGTTATCGGCTGACACAGGAAGAAATTTTAGAATGCTGTCGGGAAGGGTATGCTTTAGGGTTTCGGACGTTTGTTTTGCAGGGAGGAGAAGACCCTTATTTTACAGATGAGCGAATTTGTTCAATTGTTTCAAAAATTCGGGAGAATTATCCTGACTGTGCAATTACACTTTCCATAGGGGAAAAAAGTTATGAAAGCTATTTAGCTTATTATGAAGCAGGGGCGAATCGTTATCTTTTAAGGCATGAAACGGCAAATCCGGAACATTACAGTCAGTTACACCCTTCTGAAATGAGCTGTGCAAATCGGAAACGCTGTTTATTTGATTTGAAAAAAATCGGTTATCAGGTGGGGGCTGGCATTATGGTAGGCAGTCCTTATCAAACTTTAGATAATATTATTGAAGATTTGAGATTTCTTCAGGAATTACAGCCTCAGATGATAGGCATAGGACCTTTTTTATCTCATCAGGACACACCTTTTAAAGACCAGAAAAACGGAGAATTGAATTTAACATTAAGATTATTATCTATATTAAGATTAGTATTTCCAAAGGTATTGCTTCCGGCAACGACAGCATTAGGAACAGTACACCCGTTAGGTCGTGAAATGGGACTGAAAGCCGGTGCTAATGTCATTATGCCAAATCTTTCCCCTACCAGTGTACGAAAAAAATACATGCTTTATGACAATAAAATTTGTACCGGAGACGAATCCGCACAATGCCGTCAGTGTTCAGAACGCCGTGCAGCAAGTATTGGCTATGAAGTCGTCACTGACAGAGGAGATGCAAAAGATTTTTGAAAAAATATTCACAATTTTTTTAAAAAACACTTGAAAATTTTCCATCACTATGCTATAATAAAAATACTAGTATTCGTTAAAGGGGAATTTTGTTATGTATATGAAAAAAATAGTTGCAGGCATCTGTTCACTTGTAATGCTTTGGAGTGGTGCAGTAAATCTGAATGCTTTTGCAGAAATATCAGAAGAATTACCGGAAAATTTTGATTTCTACAGGGGGGACATCAGCGGAAATTATGCTGTAGATTTAACAGATGTTGTCATTATGCAGAAATATCTCATGGGAAATTTAAAATTCACAGAGAGAAATTTTCAGATTGCAGATATGAATCAGGATGATGCTGTGAATATTTATGATTTTATTTTGCTGAAAAAAGCTGTTTTATCTGGTGAGTGGGATACTGCACTGAAAGAATCTGAATCAGATAATTTCATTACTCCATCAATTACGCCTGTACTACATAATCTTGCATCACAAGGAACGGGAAATTTAGTGATTTTCTATGTAGATTTTCCGGAATGTCAGCATGAATTTATTCCAGATACAGAACAGCTGAATCAAATTGCATTTGGGGAACAGGATGCTTCTAATCCAAATTATCCGTTTGAAAGCCTGAATGCATTTTTTGAACGTTCTTCTAAAGGTGCAATGCATTTAACTGGTCAAAGCTTTTATTATACAGCGAAAAACGAAATGTCTTATTATGAGTATGACAAAGATGCATTAGCCGCAGAATGTTATGCAGCTTTTGATGAGGAAATTGATTTCAGTCAATTTGATGGTGACGGTGACGGCAAGATTGATGCAACTTTGATAAATGTTCCCATGTCGGAAGGCGGAGATGAGTGGAACAGTCCTTGGTGGAGCAAGTCCGGTTCTTCCGGATATGAGGAATTTGTCGCTGACGGCATGAAAATAGGTCATTTAATTACAGGTAATACACAGCTGACCTCCATTGAGGAATATAATGTGTTCAATTCGACTTATCAGCACGAAGTAGCACATTGTTTTGGATTGCCGGATTATTATTTATATTATTCAGAAGATTACAACGGATTTCACGGAGAGGAAGAAACTGCTGCTTTGGAATTGATGGATGATAGTGTAAGAGATTTATGCTGTTTTTCAAAATTACAGCTTGGCTGGTACAAAGAGAATCAAGTTTCTGTTTATGACCAAAATCAAGGCGGAGAACAAGTTTTCACACTCAATAATGCACAGACAGAAGATGGCAATTGTTTAATTTTGCCCTGTGGTGAACTGGATTATTATGGGGAATACTTAATTCTGGAGTATATTACACCAGAGGGAAACAATCTGAATTCTGTTTATCCATGGCTGACTGTGGGAAACGGAATCAGGGCATATCATGTCAAAGCGGATTTGTATGACAATGGCTGGTGGACATGGTATAAATATGCAAGCGGTTCAGAATTTAAAAATTATAATGATGATGGCATTCGTTTGATTCGTCTTGTCAATGATGCAGAGGGCGGATACGTCTTTATAACAGGAGATGTGCTGGATGGCAATATTTCAGGCTGGCACTGGTATGCAGATGATGAAAGTGAATCTATTGAAACAGGTTATACTGTCACAGTGGGAGAACTGCAAGACGGTGCTTATACAATTACAGTCAATAAACAATAATTTGCTCATAAAACAGAAAAATTCCCCTGAATTATTAAATCAGGGGAATTTTTCTGTCATATTATCGAGATAGGTGAAATGCAAAATTAAGTCTGTTCTGAAATATAGAGACTAGCACGGGACTGAATCATATCCGCAGCAGCCTGAGCCGACTGGTCACCAGCAAAATATTTCTGTGCTTCTTCATTAACGATATTATAAACTTGTTCATCATAGTAAGCATATTCTGTAATGCTTTCAATATAAGATTTAATTCTGTCAGTATCTGCTTTTGTAAAGGGGTCAGGTGTAATTTCTTCTTCACCACGGTAAACTGTGAAAGGAACTTCTATTTCATTGCCTTCTTCATCAAATCCGGTATTTGGAAGCAGTGCATTTTCAGCGGCTTTATCAAACGCTTCTCTGCGGACAGGGAGAGCCATGTCTAAAGATTCCTGTGCTTCTTCACTCAGCATGGTTTTACAGAATTCCCAAATCTGGTCTTTTACGGAAGAATTTGCAGAAACGGAAATGGTATAGTCAGAGCGGAAAATACCGCCATTACTGTTTTCATTACTAGTAGGATAGCCAACAAAGGTAGTGTCAGCTTTATCGAAATAAGAAACTTTTTCTTGCAGATAGTTTTTTAAGTCACTGATATATGTTTCATAGAAGAGGGTTTTGTTATTGATATATTGATAATTTTCTTCTGCCCAGTATTTATTCCATTGTTCTTCTGTCCAGTTTTCTCTGGAATTGTCGGTATCTGCCGGATAAGAATTGCATAATTCCAGAAGCTGAACGAATTCAGGAGTATTGAAGTTACAGGAGCTTGTTTTCAGGTCAATGAAATTATTCAGATTATTGATACACAGCTGTGAAAGAGCGGAATCTTTAGACATTTCGCTGAAAGCTTGCATTCCTTGGGGGAGATTTTGAGTTAATTGGTTAAATTCGGCAAGGGAGAGGCCGCTTTTTCCGTTGACGTGTTCTGTTTTGGCTTCCAGTGTCTGAACATTGTAAGAAAAGCCGATACGGTAAATTTTATCATTGTATTTGAGGGAATCAAAATAGTTAGTGAAATATTCATCAGGATTAAGCTGACTGACATAATCACTTAAATCAAGCAATAAGCCTTTATTAGCATAACGTTCATAAGGCATGTAGGACATACAGATAATGTCTGCTATAATACCGGAAGTCATATCATTTTCAAATTGTGTTAAACCAGCCTGAGGGTCTTCTTCTGTGCTGTAACTGTCGTAATTCATAACACCAATACGACAGTCAGTATGTGTTCTGTTAAACTGATTGACAGCTTTTCCGAGCTGAGGCGGCATCCAAAGCGTAGCAAGGCTGATAAGCTGAACATTTTCAAATTCTTTTGGGTCACGGGGCTGAAGCACCCAGAGAGAAGCAGCAGAATCTGAAGTATAATCATTTTCTACAAGCACAATTCTGCCGTCTGTAAGCTGGAGAGGGCTGGAGACAGAATCGCCCATGAAATCAGAATTCACCCAGTTGATGACTTCTTCACAAGTACCGGAATCTAATTTAATTCCGTAAGCAGAAGTAGAATCACATACAAATAAATCATAATCTTTTTTTCCGGCGAAAGCAAGATTAAACCATTGGGGGATATTTTTCACATCAACTGTATCAATGGACTTTGTATCCAGATTAAGAAAACCGAATTTATTTTGCCAGTTAGTATCCTGATAGCTGACGACAATTTTTCCTTCCTGATTGATGAACATTTGCTGAACGTATGAAATATCACCGGAAATTTCGCCGGTTTGCTGAAAGTCCTTATCGTACATACAAATTTTCTGCATACCGGAATCCGAGTCATATAAAGCAGCGTAAAGATTGCCGTTTTTATCTGAAATTAAAGAATTAAAATAAGTATCTTCTTGTAAAATATCTGTTAATTCTTTGGTTTCTATTAAATGAAAATCTGTATCATATGTTTCCATGGTGTAGCCTAAGTCCTGATAAGGCTCTTCTTCGTTGGTTTCATCGTAAATGGTAGTATGATAAATAAAGACAGGCTGATTTTCAGCATTGATATAATTCGCCATTATATAGGATTCTGTATTTTCATCTGTATTAGAAAGATATTCCAGTTTGATGGGGGTTGTTGTATCATCATCAAAACGATAAAGATACATAGAAATTTGTCCTTTGTCGTCATAACCTGAAATAAAGAGATTTCCGTTTAATTCGGTAACCATGCTGAAATAGTTAATATTATCACCGATGTTAATTTTTTCAGAGGCATAGGAATGGTCAAGAGAAATATTTAAGCCACCAGATTTTCCGGAATTTTTTGCAGAAGAAGTTTGTGTTCCGCCGTTAGGGGAGTTGGCATCTTGGCTACAGCCGGAAGCAGAAAGCAGAAGTAAGGCAGATAAAAATACTGCTAATGTTTGATAAAATACTTTTCCTGTTTTTTTCATAATTAAAAACCTCCTTTAAAATGATTCTGCATGTGTACTACAGGAAGTAATACAGTTATTATAGCATACAGATAAAGGTTTGTCAAGAGATATTACCGATTTGTCATGAATCTTTATCATATATTAAATATTTTGCTATAAATGAAACAAATTGGAAAAGTAAAATA